>NZ_BAAAKE010000003.1:0-548538 GCF_039527585.1 Saccharothrix xinjiangensis
CTGGACCACTTCGAGGGCCGCTCCTGGCTCGGCTGGCACCGCCACGTCACCCTCGCCTCCCTCGCCCAGGCCGTCTGCACCCAGCTGCGCCGCACCCCAAAAGTCCCTGCGCAGGCATGACCCTCTACGCCGTCCTGCGCCACCTCCAACGATTACTCGCCGCCTGGACCGGCACCTGCCACACCTGCCGACAACCGGTCCAGGCCACAACACCACCCATAAAACCGCAGGTCAACACCACCTAACAAAGTCCTACTAGTGCCCCGACGCCGAAGCCCGCGTCCGGCGGGGAGGGCCAACGGCGTTCGAAGCCGCGCTCCTCCTCCAACCGCAGCGCCAACGACGAGCCCGGGTGGTCGTAGTCGTCGTGCCGGCCGTGCCAGTCCACGACAGGTGACCCTACGGCGACCTCGGACGCCACGGCCACCGCTTCCTCACCTCCCGTTGCCGGGCACGAACGGGTCGTACACGACGCTCCACGGACGCGTCGGGGCCGGCTCCGCGACCACCGGTTCCTGGGTCGGCTCCAGCGTCGCCGCGGCGACGGCGGCGAACCGCTCCACCGCGGGGTGCGGCGACTGCGCCGGCCAGGCGGCGGAGGTGGTCAGGTGCAGCGGGTCGCCGGCGAGGGGCCGCCAGACCACGCGCGCCTCGCGCCGCGCCGTGCTCTCCGGCTCGAACGCGACGCCGTGCCCGGCCAGCACCAGGCCGAGCAGGAACTCGGTGTTGCGCGCGTGGCGGGTCCGCGCCGGCGCGAAGCCGTGCCGCAGGCAGACGTCCAGGACGTGGTCGTGCCGGCCCGGCGCGGTGGCCCGGGGCGCCAGCACGAGGTCGTGTCCGGTCAGGTCCGCCAAGGCCAGATCGCCGCTCCGGGCCAGCGGCGACGTGCGCGGCAGGACCACCCCGAGCCGGGTCCGGGCGGTCGGGCCGAACCGCAGGTCCGGCGCGTCGACCGGGTGGTGGACCAGGCCGACGTCGAGCCGGGCGTCGGCGAGCAGGCGCAGCTGCTCGCCCGTGGTCAGCTCCTGGAGGTCGACGTCGAGGCCGGGCAGCTCGTCGGCCACGCGCCGCAGGAGGGCCTGGAGCACGACGGCCGGCGTCTCCGGCGGCACACCGGCGCGCAGCGCGCCCAGCGTGCCGTCGCGGACCATGCGCATGAGCGCCCGCGCCCGCGCCTCGCCGGCGAGGAGGCCGCGCGCCTCGTCGAGCAGCAGCCGGCCGGCGTGGGTCAGCTCGACCCGGCGCCGGGAGCGGTCGAACAGCTCGACGCCCAGCTCCCGCTCCAACCGCTGGACCGACTGGCTCAGCGGGGGCTGCGCGATGCCGAGCGCCTCGGCGGCGCGGCCGAAGTGCAGCTCTTCCGCGACCGCCGCGAAGTAGCGCAGGTGCCGGAGGAGGTCCACGCCGCGACGGTACGCGACCCGGGCCGGCTACCTTGGCGACGTGCTCATGGCGGAAATCTTCGACGAGGTCGGCGTGGACGCGCGGCTGCACGTGGTCGACGTGGACACCGGCCGCGAGGTCGGGTCGGGCGCGGACGAGCAGGTGGTGATCGCGTCCGTGTTCAAGGTCCTGCTGGTGCTGGAGTTCGCGCGGCAGGCGGTGGCCGGTCAGCTCGACCCCGCCGAGCGGGTGCTGGTGCGCGCCGGTGACCGGTTGGGCGGCTGGGGCACTGCCGGGTGCGCCGACGACGTGGAGCTGTCGCTGCGGGACCTGGCGCACTTCGCCATGTCGGTCAGCGACAACACGGCCGCCGACCTGCTGATGCGCCGGGTCGGGCCGGACGTGGTGCCGCTGCTGGCCGCGGAGCTGGGGTTGGGGCGCACCAGGGTGGTCGGCGGGCCGCGGCAGCTGCTGGAGAGCATGTTCGCCGACGTGGGGGCGCGGGACGCGGCCGAGTTCGCGCGGGTGTTCCCGACCCTGTCCGAGGAGCGGGTGCGGGCGCTGCGGGTCTTCGACCCCGACCACACCACCTCCAGCACCGCGCGGGAGGTCACCCGGCTGCTGGGGCTGATCTGGCGCGACGAGGCCGGTCCGCCCGCCGCGTGCGCGATGGTGCGGGACCTGATGTCGCGGCAGGTGTTCCGGACCCGGCTGCCGTCCGGGTTCCCGCCCGACGTGCGGGTGTCGGCCAAGACCGGCACCCTGCCGGGGCTGCACGTCGAGGCGGGCGTGGCCGAGTACCCGGACGGCGGCCGGTACGCGATCGCGGTGTTCGCCCGCACCCGGCGGCTCGCCACCCGCCGGATCGACGTGGACCTCGCGATGGGCGCGGCGGCCCGCGCCGCGGTGGAGTCGCTGCGCGCGGTGTGAGCCGCGCCTCGGCCGCGCGCCCGGTCCGACCGCCGTGGCCAGGACCGATACGCGACCGGATATCGCGGCGGTGGCCCGGTGGTCTTGGACGCGCCGCGCCGGGCGGTGCTTCGCTGCGCGCCATGACCGATCCCCGACTCGGCCGCCGCCGGTTCCTGGGCGCCGCGGCCGGCGCGGCCGTGGCCACTGCCGCGATGCCGCCCGCCGCGTCCGCCGCGCCGGTCGCAGCCACCCCCACCGCCCCGCGCCGCCGCGGCCCCGGCGGGCCCGCCGCCACGTTCCGCTGGCTGGGCGCCGCCGGCTGGCGCATCGACGTCGGCACGACGACCGTGCTGGTGGACCCGTACCTGAGCCGCTTCGAGACCGGGTTGTTCAGGCCGCCGTTCAACCAGGCCACGGCGCTGACCGTCGACACCGCGCGCATCGCCGACCACCCCGGGGAGCCGCGGGCGATCCTGGTCACCCACACCCACTGGGACCACTACAGCGACGTGCCGCACATCGCGGAGCGGTCCGGCGCGCGGGTGTTCGGCACGCTCACCGCCTACCACCTCGGGCTGGCCAACGGCCTGCCCACCTCCCAGCTCAGCCCCGTCAAGGGCGGCGAGGTGCTGGACCTCGGCGAGTGCGTGGTCGAGGTGGTGGCCGCGCTGCACAGCCGCAACGGCTCGTACTCGCTGGCCTTCCCCGGCGTCCGGGTCGAGGTGCCGCCGAAGCCGGCGACGATCGCCGACCTGCCGGAGGGCGACACCCTCGCCTACCAGGTGACACCGCGCGGCGGCCCGTCGGTGTTCTTCATGGGCGCCAGCGACTTCGTCGAGCGCGACCTCGTCGGCCTGGCGCCCGACGTCGCGATGGTCGCGGTGCCGAGCGGCGACGCCACCCACGAGTACGTGCCGCGCCTGCTGTCCGCGCTGGACCGGCCCGCCACCGTGGTGCCGGTGCACTGGGACGACTTCGAGACCGCCCTGACGAACCCGCCGCCGGTCGCGCCGAGCGACCGGGACCGGCTCGACCGGTTCGTCGCCGAGGTCCGCCGCGTCGCGCCGCGAACCCGGGTCCTGGTGCCGGAGTACCTGACGCCTTACACGTTCGCGTGAGGGCCTTGAGGAGATCGGGTCGTGCAGTCGCCGGAGCACGTGGGGCCGAGGGGTTGCGGCCGGCGCCGACCCGCGCCCACCGGCCGGCCGGCGCCGGGCCGCCGCGCCACCCCGGCTACCGCGCGGACCGGAGCTGATCCTGGTCGAGGGGCTCGTCGGCGAGGTACGGCGGGGCGGGCTCGTACTGCACGTAGCGGCGGACCCGGCGGGCGTGGTCGCGGCCGTGCAGGCGGCCGACCAGCCACAGGGCCATGTCGATCCCGGCGGACACGCCCTGGCTGGTGACCAGGTTCCCGTCCACCACGTAGCGGGCGTCGCGCACGACCGTGACGTCGCCCAGGGCTTCGAGCCGGTCCTCGTACGAGAAGTGCGTGGCCACGCGGCGGCCCCGGGCGACGCCCGACGCGTGGAGGAGCGCGGCGCCGGTGCAGACGCCGGTCACCCAGGACGCCCCGGCGGCCGTCCTGGCGATCCAGCCGGTCACGACGGGGTTGTCGACCTGGGTCTCGCGGGCGCCGTTGCCGCCGGGCACCAGCAGGACGTCCAGCGGCGGGTGGTCGTCGAGGGTGTGGTCGGGCAGCACGCGCATGCCCTTGTTGCAGCGCACGGGTTCGGCGCTCTCGGCGATCAGCACGGCGGTGTCCGCGCCGTCGCGCAGCATCGACGACGCGGTGAATATCTCCCAGGGCCCGACGAAGTCGAGTTCCTCGACGCGGTCGAAGATCAGCAGTCCGTACGTGGTCACGTGTGCTCCCTCAGGGCTCGGAATCGTTCGCGGTAGTCGGACGGGGCGACGCCGACGTGCCGGTGGAACGCGCGGCGCAGCGTCTCGGCGGAGCCGAAACCCAGGCGCCGGGCGATCGCCTCGACCGGTTCGCCGGCCTCGGCGAGCGCGCGGCGCGCGGCTTCGACGCGCACGCGCTCCACGTAGGCGGCGGGCGGCACGCCCAGCTCGGCGGTGAACCGGCGCTGGAGGTGCCGCGGGCTGAGCCCGGCGCGGGCGGCCAGGTCGGCGATGCCGTGCCGGGCGCCGGGCTCGGCGTTGACCGAGGCCACCGCCTCCCGGATCGGGTCGGTGGCGGGCCGCGCGCCCCACAGCGGCACGCTGAACTGCGACTGGCTGCCCGGCCGGCGCAGGAACATCACCAGTTCCCGGGCGACCGAGTGCGCCACGTCGCGGCCGTGGTCGTCCTCCACCAGGGCCAGGGCCAGGTCCATGCCCGCGGTGACGCCCGCGGACGTCCAGACCCGGTCGTCCCGGATGAAGATCGGGTCGCAGTCGACGGTCGCCTCGGGGTGCTCGCGCCGCAACTGGGCCTCGCGCGCCCAGTGCGTGGTGACCCGGCGTCCCCGCAGCAGGCCCGCGGCGGCCAGCAGGAACACCCCGCTGCACACGGAGGTGACGCGGCGCGCGCCGGCGGCCGCGGCGGAGACCCAGTCGACGAGCGCGGTGTCGTGCCGGGCCCGGTCGACGCCCCGCCCGCCCGCGACGACGAGCGTGTCGACGCCCTCCGGCGGCAGGTCGGCGAT
Organism: Saccharothrix xinjiangensis; assembly: GCF_039527585.1. Taxonomy (NCBI): domain Bacteria; kingdom Bacillati; phylum Actinomycetota; class Actinomycetes; order Pseudonocardiales; family Pseudonocardiaceae; genus Saccharothrix; species Saccharothrix xinjiangensis. The sequence goes on from NZ_BAAAKE010000003.1 coordinate 4,944, forward strand.
CGCGTGCCCGGCGTGGAGCGACAGCCCGCCGGAGGTCCGCACGGCACCGGCTCCGGGCGCCGCGACCTGGCAGAGGTAGCCGCCGCCGGTCAAGCCGCTCGCGTGCTCGAACACCTCGTGCGGCCCGACCAGGTCGAGCGGCTGGATGTCCTCGTAGATCACGAAAACGACGCGGCGCATGTGCTCAAGGCTGGTGGCGCGGGGCCGTGGCGTCAACGACGCGCACCCCACGGATCGCGCCATCGCCCGTGCCCCCGGCGGGCCGGGGGCACGGGCGTGGGAGCTACCAGGCGGACGGCAGCCGGATGTGGCTCCGGTCCGCGGTCGGCTCCTCGGCGGCGCACGCGAGGTCGCGCGCCGGGCGTCGCCCGCCGAGCAGGTACGCGGTCACCTCGGTGTTGGCGCACCGGTTCGCGCCCAGGACGTAGACGCCGTGCCCGCCCTGGTCGACGGTCAGCATCGCGGCCCGGTCGCCGAAGGCGCGGCGCAGCGTCCGCGCGCCGGCCAGGGGCGTGGCGGGGTCCCGCTCGTTCTGCACCAGGAGCACGTTGCGCGGGCCCCGGTCGGAGATCCGCACCGGCTGCTCGACGGGGTCCGGCCAGAAGGCGCACGGGTAGACGTTGGCCGCCGCCGCGCCGAACATCGGGTGGCGGACGCGGTCGACGGCGACGTTGCGCTCGTAGGTCGCCACCGAGGTGGGCCAGCGGGAGTCGCCGCACACGACGTAGTGGCGACTGGCGATCAGGTTTTCGAGGTTCGCCGGGACGGGCGTGTCGTTCGGCGGCAGCGGCGTGTCGGTGTCCAGCGCCTTCCAGATCCCGGCCAGCGCGGTGAACGCGGCGTCACCGGTGCCGTAGAGGCCGGCGAACGTCAGCATCCGGAACAGCGGGCCGCTGACGCCCTGCACGGGCGCCTCGTCGAGGCGGCGGGCGAGGTCGAAGTACTTCGCCCGCACCTGGTGGGGCGTGCCGCCCAGGCCGAACCCGGGGTGCGCCGCCAGCCACTCCGCGAAGTCCGGGAACGTGTCCTCCACGCCGCGGCCGTACCCGCGCCCGCCCTCGACGTCCCAGCCGGTCGCGCCGAGGTTGCTGTCGAGCACGACGCGGTCGGTGGTCCGCGGGAACAGCGTGGCGTACACCGCGCCCAGGTACGTGCCGTACGAGTAGCCGAGGAACGAGGCCTTCCGCTCGCCCAGGGCGGCGCGGACCCGGTCCAGGTCGCGTGCGGTGTTCGCGGTCGTGATGTGCGGCAGCAGGTCCGCGGTGGACGACGTGGTGCACCGCCGGGCGACGTCCCGCACCTCCTCGGCCCGCTTCCGCACGTCGGCGGGCGTCACGGCGTAGGGCGGGACGCTGCCCGCGTACTGCTGCTCCTGCGTCAGGTCGCACGTCACCGGCGTGCTGTGGCCGATGCCGCGCCCGTCGACGCCGATCACGTCGTAGGCGTCCCGCACCTCCCGCGGCAGGCCGGCGAACTCCAGGAACGCCGGGAACGTCAGGCCAGGGCCGGGCCCGCCCGGGTTGGTCAGCAGGATGCCGCGGCGCGCGTCCGGGTCGCCGCTCGCCAGGCGCGAGATCATCAGCTCGATCGTGCGACCCCCCGGCTCGCGGTAGTCCAGCGGCACCTGGAGCGTCCCGCACTCCAGGCCCGGGACGGCGACGTCCGCGGGGCAGTCGACCCACCGCACGGTGGGCGCGGGCGTCGCCGACGACACCCCCGGCGCCACCAGCGACGCCGCGGTGACCAGCACCGCGATCAAGGACAATGACTTTCGCATTTGCAAATACCTCCCCGAGGGCGCGCCCCTCGCGCGCCCGGTGGACATCTCAGCCGTTCATGCGCACCAGGACGTCGACCTGGGCCTCGTTGTAGAGCTCGACGATGACCTTGCCGATCGCCCGCATCGTGAACTCCTCGCCGCGCGGAGCGCCGACGAGCATGTCCTCGGCCCTCGGGAACGTCGCGCTCATCTCCTTCACGTACGGGAGCGAGCGCAGGCGTTCGGCCAGGCGTCGACGGGTCCCGTCGTCCGCGTCGGCGGGCAGGTCGTCGAACTCGTCCATCGCCGGGTCCCGCGAGAAGCCCGACAGCACCCCGGCGTACGCGGCCAGCGCTTCCGGCGCGAGCAGCTGGGCCAGCACGACGGTGAACGAGCGGTCCTGCGGCGACAGGTCCGCGCCGGCGATCGTCGCGGCGACGTCGGACGGCAGGTCGGTCGGCGCCTCCTGGCGCAGGATCAGGGCCAGTTCGGCGCGCACCCGCCGCAGGCGCTCGATCGTGGCGGCCAGCTCGGCGTCCAGCCGGCGCAGCGCCTCACCGGGGTGCTCGTCCGCGTCGCCCAGGTCGGCGATCTGCGCCAGCGACAGCCCGAGGCCGGTGAGGCGCTTGACGCGCAGCACGCGCACGAGGTGGGGCACGCCGTAGCTCTTGTAGCCGTTGGCCCGGCGCTCGGGCTCGGCGAGCAGGCCGACCTCGTGGTAGTGCCGGATCGTGCGCAGCGTCGTGCCGGCGAGGTCGGCCAGCTGGCTGGTGCTCCACCCCACGACGCCCTCCCCGGCCCCTCGGTGCCGCCGACGCGGTCGCGCCGGCCCACCCAGTGGAAACCATGCCGCTACGGCACGGTCAATCCAGGGGGAAAGTTTCCGACGAAGGTATGACGCCGGAGTTCACTTTCGTCCAGGGTGCGGGCGCGGATGGTCGTCGATGATCCCGAGCGGGTGGTCCTCGACGGCGCCGTCAGGCGTCGAACCGGCGGCGGGAGGTCTCGATGTGGCCGAGGTGCCGGTGGGTCCAGGCGCACATGGCGTCGACCGTCGCCCGGAGCGCCCGACCCGGCCCGGTGAGGGTGTACTCGACGCGCGGCGGCACGGTGGGGTGCACGGTCCGCTCGACCAGGCCGTTGCGCTCCAGCATCCGCAGGTTCTGGGTGAGCATCTTGTGGCTGATGCCGTCGACCTCGCCGCGCAGCGCGCTGAAGCGCAGCGTGCGGTCGCCCAGGGCCTCGATGATCAGCAGCGCCCACTTGTTGGCCACGTCCGAGAAGATCTCCCGCGCCAGGGAGTCCGCGCGCGCCAGGTCCGCGTCCTCGGCCGAGCCGCTGAACTGCTTGGTCACCATGAGGTTCCCCAGTTTCCGAAAAGTGCGTTCTTCCACGTCAGCGGCCACTCTCCTACGGTTACCCAGTAACCACAAGAGAGCACGAGGAGACATGATGGCCATCACCCTGGTGAACCCCGACGGGCTGCCGGAGATCGACGTCTACCGGCAGGTGTCGGTCTCGACCGGGTCGAGGCTGGTGTTCGTCGCGGGCCAGGTCGCCTGGGACGCCGACGGGGCCGTGGTCGGCGAGGGCGACCTCGCCGCCCAGGTCGAGCGGTGCTACCTCAACGTCGCCACCGCCCTGGCCGGGGTCGGGGCCTCCTTCGCCGACGTGGCGAAGCTGAACGTCCACGTCGTCGACTGGACGCCCGACAAGATGCCCCTGCTCCTGGAGGGGATCGGCCGGGCGGCGGCGAAGCTGGGCGTGACGCCGGCCCCGCCCGCCACGCTGCTGGGCGTGGCCGCGCTGGACGTGCCCGAGCACCTGGTGGAGGTCGAGGCCACCGCGGTCCTCGACTGAGGGCCGCGCGGGACCGGGGTCGCCCCGGCCCCGCCGGGCGCGTCGGCGGGACCGGGGGCGAGCGGGGTCGGCTACCAGGTCACCGGCTTGCCGCCGAAGGTGACGGCGAGGCGGCCGTCGGAGGCGTAGGACCAGCCGAGGGACCCGGTGTAGGACGAGCAGCGGGAGCCGTTGGTCCCGGACCAGAACTGGTTGGTGCCGTCGACGTCGCCGACGGTCTTGTCGTTGCTGCCGCTGCCGCTGCGGCAGGAGGTGTTGCCGCGGAAGACCGAGCTGCCGCCGTCGAAGCTGAAGTTGCGCTCGGTGTTGTCGATGCTGATGTTGTTCGACACGGCCATGGAGCCCAGGTTGCGGTTGTAGGTGAAGCCGTGCTTGCCGTTGTCGTAGGCGATGCTGCGGCGGACGACGTGGTTGACGCCGATGTCCTCGCCGCCGAGCTTGTAGCCGTTGCGGTCGCCGTTGCCGGCCTGGCCGCCGTTGCCGAGGGTGCCGTTCTCGTAGGCCAGGGAGTCCTCGATGGTGACCGCGCCGATGGGGCCGGTGTCGGTCTTGGTGTAGAGGTCCCAGCCGTCGTCGATGTTGTTGTGGGCGACGGCGTAGCGGAAGACGTTGCCGGGGCCCGAGGTGAGCTTGGCGGCGAAGCCGTCGGCGTCCTCGCCGTCGGAGTCGGCGTTGTCGTGCGACTCCGCGCTGAGGATCAGGTTGTTGGCCGGCCACTGGTCCTTGGGCGTGCTGGACAGCATCCGCGACAGCTGGAGGCCGGTGTCGCGGTTGAAGCGCGTGATCGTGCGCTCCAAGACGTTGTTGCTGCCGCCGACGAAGATGCCGTTGTCACCGGCGCGCTCGACGACGACGCCGCGCACATGCCAGTAGTCGCCGTTCACCGCGAGGCCGCGGTTCGCCGGGTCCTCGGCCTGGGCCGAGAAGTTCAGCACCGGGATCTCGCCCGGGTGGGCGAACAGCTCCGTGCGGTCGGACGAGGTGCCGTTGTTGCCCTGCGGGATGGTGACGGTCTGCGAGAAGCGGTAGGTGCCGCCGCGCAGGTGGATCGTCCCGCCGGACGTGACGCGGGCGATCGCGGAGGTCAGCGTCGTCGGGTCCGACTGCGTGCCGGACGCGCCGTCGCCGCCGTTCGGCGCGACGTACAGCGTGCCCGCGGGCGGCTGCGACGTCGTGGTGGTCGTCGTGGTCGTGGTGGTGGTCGTCGTCGTGGTGCTCGTGGTGGTGGACGTGGTGGTCGAGGTCGGCCCACCGCCGGACGCGGTCAGCGCCCACTGCTTGGTGGCGGCGTTGTCGCAGGAGTTGGTCTGCACGAGCGCGCCGGACGCCGTGGAGTTGTCCTTGACGTTGGCGCACTTGCCGCCGTTGGCGTCGACCAGGCGGTAGTTGCCGCCGCTCGCGGTCGCGGCCCAGACCTGGCCCGCGCCGCCCGTGCACGCCTGCTGCTGGATCGCCTTCCCCGCGCTGGTCGACGCGCCCTGCACGCCGACGCACAGGCCGTTGGCGGCCGAGGTGATCCGGAAGCCGCCGCTGACGGCGGTCAGCGTCCACCGCTGGTTGTCCGCGCCGGTGCACGCCGACTGCCGGAGCTGCGCGCCCGCGCCCGACCCCGGCGAGTCCAGGCACAGCCCGCTGCCCGCGTTCTTCACCGCGTAGGTCCCCGCGCCGACGGCGGCGCTCGCGGGCGGCGCGGCCGGCCAGGCGACGAGCGTGGTGGCCAGTGCCGCCGCGGCGGCCGCGGCGGTCAACCCGGCGCGTGTGCCGCGCGTCCGTGGGGCCCGGGTGCCGGCGGGCCACTTCATCGTGCTCATGCCAACTCCACTTCCGAAGGATTCGCGACAGCGCGGCCGTTAATTCCGGCGCGTTTCCAGCCGGATGTTAAGAGGGGTTGCGACGCGTGGTCAACGACGGATTTCGAGATCCCCCTTCGGCGTTCGATTCGAATTCGTCGAACGCCCAGTTGGGAGCGCATGTCCTGTTCGCCGGGGAGATACGTGCCGATCACGGTTGTGAACGAATCACGGTTGTGAACGAATCCGGCCGTCAGGAAGTCGCCCGCCGATTTGCCGCGATTCGCCGGCCGAGCACGCCGTGCCGCGGCGCGAAAAGGTGCGCCGCCGCGAACACCGCGCCCTGCACCACCACCACCGTGGCGCCCGAGGCGGTGTTCAGGTGGTAGCTCAGGTACAGCCCGAGCACCGCCGCGCCGACCGACGACGCCGGCGCGAGCACGAGCATCCGCCCGAACCGGTCGGTGAGCAGGCGGGCGGTCGCGCCCGGGATGATCAGCATCGCCACCACCAGCACCACGCCGACGACCTGGAGCGCCACCACGCAGGTCAGCGCCAGCAGGCCGAGCAGGGCCCCGCCGAGCAGGCGCGGGTTGAGCCCGATGGCGTGGGCGTGCACCGGGTCGAAGGCGTAGAGGGTGAAGTCGCGGCGCTTGAGCAGCAGCGCGACGAGCACGACCGCGCCGAGCGCGGTGATCTGGGCGAGGTCGGCGCGGGCGACGCCGAGCAGGTTGCCGAACACGACGTGGTCCAGGTCGGTCTGGCTGGGCGTCACCGAGACCAGCACCAGCCCGAGGGCGAACAGCGTGGTGAACACGATGCCGATCGCCGCGTCCTCCTTGACCCGGCCGGAATCGCGGACCACGCCGATGAGCCCGACCGCGAGGAACCCGAACACCGCCGCGCCCAGCGCGAACGGCAAGCCGAGGACGTACGCCAGCACCACGCCCGGCAGCACGGCGTGCGACACCGCGTCCCCCATCAGGGACCAGCCGATGAGCACCAGCCAGCACGACAGCACCGCGCACACGGCGGCCGCGGTCACCGTGGCCACGAGCGCCCGGACCATGAACCCGTAGGCCAGGGGTTCCGCGAACAGCTCGTAGGCGGTCACACCGGCTCCTCGCGGGCGGTCACGTCGAGGCCGAACGCGCGCACGAGGTTGTCCGGCCGCAGCACCTCCCGCGACCGGCCGTGCACCAGGACCCGGCGCATCAGCAGCACCGCCTCGTCGGCGAGGTCGGGCAGCGCGCGCAGGTCGTGGGTCGACACCAGCACCGCCGCGCCGTCCGCGGCCAGTTCCCGCAGCAGGCGGGTGATCGTCGCCTCCGACCGCTTGTCCACGCCCGCGAACGGCTCGTCCAGCAGCAGCACGCGGGCCTCCTGCGCGATGCCGCGGGCGACGAACGCCCGCTTGCGCTGGCCGCCCGACAGCGTGCCGACCTGCCGGTCCGCGAGGTCGGCGAGGCCGACCCGGCGCAGCGCCCGGTCCACCGCCTCGTGGTCGGCGCGGCGCGGGCGGCGGGTGAAGCCGAGCCCGCCGTGCCGCCCGGTCATGACCACGTCCCGCACCGACACCGGGAACGCCCAGTCCACCGCCTCGCTCTGCGGCACGTAGGCCAGCGCGCCGGAGCGCCGCGCCAGCAGCGGCGGACCGCCCCGGACGCGCACCACGCCGTGATCGGGCCGCACCAGCCCGGTGATCGCCTTGAACAGCGTGGACTTGCCCGACCCGTTCACGCCCACCAGGCCGCACACCCGGCCGGTCGCCAGCGACAGGCTGACGCGGTCGAGGGCGAGCACGTCGCCGTAGCGGACGGTCACGTCGTCCACCTCGACCGCGTTCACCCGGCGGTCCCGGTCAGCGCGCCGGCGATGGTCCGCGCGTCGTGGCGGACCAGGTCCAGGTAGGTCGGCACCGGACCGTCCGGTGTGGACAGCGAGTCGACGTGGAGCACACCGCCGAAGGCGGCCCCGGTGGCGGCGGCGACCTGCCGCATCGGCGCGGCGGACACGGTGGACTCGCAGAACACCGCGGGCACCGCGTTGGCGCGCACGAACTCGATCACCCCGGCGACCTGCCGCGGCGTCGCCTGCTGCTCCGCGTTGACCGCCCACAGGTAGCGCTCGGTCAGGCCGGCGTCGCGGGCCAGGTAGGAGAAGGCGCCCTCGCAGGTCACCAGCGCCCGCTCGCCCGCGGGCAGGACCGCCAGCGCCGCCACCAGCTCCTCGTGCACGCGGCGCAGCTCGTCCCGGTAGCGCGCGCCGTTGGCCCGGAAGTCCGCGGCGTGCTCCGGCGCCAGCCCGGAGAACGCGACGACCAGGTTGTCCACGTAGGTCCGGACGTTGAGCGGCGACATCCACGCGTGCGGGTTCGGCCTGCCGGCGTAGGCGTCCTCGTTGATCGGGAGGGGTTCCACCCCCTCGGAGGCCACCACGTGCGGCGCGTCGACCTCGGCGACGAAGCGGGCGAACCAGGCCTCCAGCCCCAGCCCGTTGTCGACCACCAGGTCCGCCTCGGCGGCCGCCTTCACGTCGTCGGGCGTCGGCTCGTAGCCGTGCACCTCCGCGCCGGGCTTGGTGATCGACTCGACCCGGAGGTGCCCGCCCGCGACGACGGCGGCGATGTCGGCCAGCACCGTGAACGTGGTCAGCACCACCGGCCGGTCGTCCGACGCCGTCGCGCCCGTCGCGCCGCACCCGGCGGTCAGCAGCAGGGCGATCGCGCCGAGGGCGTTGAGCGGCTTCGTCATGGCCGGACCGTAAGCCGGGGTCCGTTCGGCCGGCAGGCGCGTGCACCGAAGAGCGCAGCGCGACTACCTCGTCCGGCCCACCGCCGGCGGGGCGTCGCGAACGGTGCGCAGCGGATCCGCCGCCGGCCTGGGCCGACCGGGGCGGCCCCGGTCACCCCAGGTCGGCGATCTTGCCCCTCAGCACCGTCCGCTCCCGCTCGTTCCCGCACAGCTCCAGGGCGCGCTCCAATTCGACCCGCGCCTCGTCGGCGCGCCGCAACCGGACCAGCAGCTCACCGCGGACGCCCGGCAGCAGGTGCGAGCCGCCCAGCGCCCCGGCGGCCACCAGCCCGTCCACGATCGGCAGCGCCGCGGCCGGCCCGCGGGCCATGGACACCGCCACCGCCCGGTTGAGGTCGACCACCGGGGACGGCGCGAGCCTGCCCAGCGCCTCGTAGAGCAGCACGACGCGCTCCCAGTTCGTCGCCCCGACCGACGGCGCCACGGCGTGGCACTCGGCGATGGCCGCCTGGAGGCCGTAGGCGCCCAGGCCCCGGCCGGCCTTCTCGGCGTGGGCCAGCGCGGCCCGTCCCCGGCGGATCGCGGCGCGGTCCCAGCGGCGGCGGTCCTGGTGCTCCAGCAGCACGGGTTCGCCGTCCGGGCCGGTGCGGGCGGGGAAGCGGGCGGCGGTCAGCTCCAGCAGCGCCAGCAGGCCGTGGACCTCGGGCTCGTCCGGCACCAGGTGGGCCAGGACGCGGGCCAGTCGCCGCGCCTCGCCGGCGAGGTCGACCCTGATCAGGTCGTCGCCGGAGCTGGCCGACGAGCCCTCGGTGAAGATCAGGTAGATGACGCTGAGCACCGAACCGAGCCGCTGGGCGCGCTCGCCGGCGGCCGGCACGGCGAACGGGACCCGGGCCGCGCCGAGGGTCTTCTTGGCCCGGGTGATCCTGGCCTGCACGGTCGCGGTCGGGACGAGGAACGCCTTGGCGATCTCGTCGCTGGTCAGGCCGCCGACCACGCGCAGGGTCAGGGCGACCCTCGCCTCCCGCGACAGCACGGGGTGGCAGGCGGTGAAGACCAGCGCGAGCACGTCGTCGTCGATCCGGTCCGGGTCCCACGGCACGTCGTCGACCTCCTCGGGTGGCGCGCCGCCCGAGGAGGCGCCGCCCTCGCCCAGGTCGCGGGCGAGGACGGCGTACTTCTCGTCACGGGTGGCGCGCCTGCGGAACGCGTCGATCGCCCGCCGCCTGCCGACGGTGAGCAGCCACCCCGCGGGGTTGCGGGGCACCCCCTCGCGCGGCCACGTCACCAGCGCCTCGGCCAGCGCCTCCTGGGCGAGGTCCTCGGCCAGCGCGAAATCGCCGGTGTGGCGCGCGAGCGCCCCGACGATCCGCGCCGACTCGATCCGCCAGACGGCGGCGACGGCCTTGCGACCGGTGGGGTCCGACATGCCCGCCGACCCGCTCAGAGCTGGCCGGTGGTTTCCCGCCACGCCCGCTCCCTCTTGATCCACTCGTTGTCCTGCGGGAACTCGTCGATCGAGGGGACCCGGCGGACCTCGGTCTTGAAGCCCGGACCGGCCGCCGGCAGCCGCTTGGCCCACTCGACCGCCTCCTCCCGGGAGGCCACGTTGAGGATGTAGAAGCCGCCGAACAGCTCCTTGGTCTCGCCGTAGGGGCCGTCGGTGATCACGGGCGGCTCGGACGAGTGGTCGACGACCACGCCCTCGGCGGCGTCGGCGAGCCCCTCGGCGGCGACGAGCACACCGGCCCGGATCAGCTCGTCGTTGAACCTGCCCATGGTCTCCAGCATCGTGTCGAAGTCGATCTCCCCCATGCGGGCGTAGGCCTCGTCGGTGGCGCGCATGATGAGCATGTACTTCATGGTCGTTCGTCTCCCTGGCTGTTCGGGCCGCTCCGGTGGACCCTCTCACCCCCAGGTCGAACGGGCAGGGCACTCGATCGACACGGCCGCCAAGATTTTTTCCGGGGAAGTCGCGATCACGCCGCCGCTCGCGGGCGCCTTCGCGTAACGGCAGGTCAACACCACGGCTCGAAGATCGATTCCCGGGATCCGGAGCCCGTCTCGATCACTACACAAAGTTTCGTTGAAGTTTCGCTCAGTGACGGATAGTCTGGCAATCGATCTGGGAGCGTTCCCACATCACCCATCACCGCTCAACGGAGAGTGGAGGCTCATCCATGCGCACTCGCAGCACCTCCGGGTCCGTGACCAGACGGCGGGGCGCCATCGCAGTGGTCGTCGGCTTGCTCGCCACCATGTTCGTCTGGACGCCCACGGCCTCGGCGCACGGCACCATCGTCGGGCCCGCGACCCGCGCCTACCAGTGCTGGAACAGCTGGGGCAGTCAGCACATGAACCCCGCCATGCAGCAGCAGGACCCCATGTGTTGGCAGGCCTGGCAGGCCAACACGGACACCATGTGGAACTGGATGAGCGCGCTGCGGGACGGCCTGCGCGCGAACTTCCAGGGAGCTACCCCCAACGGGCAGCTCTGCAGCAACGGGCTCTCGCGCAACAACGCCCTGAACACGCCCGGCAAGTGGCGGACCACCAGCGTCGGCAGCAACTTCCAGATGCACCTGTACGACCAGGCCAGCCACGGTGCCGACTACTTCCGCGTGTACGTCAGCAAGCAGGGGTTCGACCCGACCACGCAGTCCCTCGGTTGGGGCAACCTCGACCTCGTCACGACCACCGGCAGGTTCGCCCCGGCGAAGGACATCAAGTTCAACGTCCAGACCAACGGCTCCTACCGCGGTCACCACGTCGTGTTCACGATCTGGCAGGCTTCGCACGCTGACCAGGCGTACATGTGGTGCAGTGACGTGAACTTCGGCTAAACCCCCGCGACTCCGGTCCGGCGACCGGAACCCGGGAGCGCCCGGCTCGGTGCCAGCGGTATTGGCACCGGGCCGGGTTTTTCCGTGCCGGGCGGGGATCGGCGTGGAAATCGCCGGCCCCGCACCCGGCTCCCCGGTTAAGGTCGCCGCCGTGAGCGCCGACTGGCTCGACCTCAACCGCGCGAACTGGGACGACCGGGTGCGCGTCCACGCGGGCAGCGAGTTCTACGACCTGGAGGGCTTCCGGGGCGGCGCCTGCACGCTGCGCGCGTTCGAGGTCGAGGAGGTCGGCGACGTCGACGGCCTCGACCTGGTGCACCTCCAGTGCCACATGGGCCAGGACACGCTGTCGTGGGCCCGGCGCGGGGCGCGCGTCACCGGCGTCGACTTCTCCGCCGAGGCCATCGGGACCGCGCGGGCGCTGGCCGAGGACACCGGCCTGGCCGACCGCGCCCGGTTCGTCGTCTCCGACGTCCACACCGCGCCCGAAGCCCTGGGCGGCGAGCGCTTCGACGTCGTCTACACCGGCATCGGCGCGCTGGTGTGGCTGCCCGACCTGACGAGGTGGGCGCGGGTCGTGGCCGACCTGCTCACCGACGGCGGCTTCCTCTACCTGGCGGAGTTCCACCCGCTGGGCGAACTCCTCGACGACGACGGCCTCGCGCTCCGCGGCGACTACTTCCGCACCGGGGGCACGACCCACGACTACCCGCACACCTACACCGACGGTCCCGCGCTGACCGAGACGCTCTCGGTGGAGTGGCAGCACCCGCTGGGCGAGGTGGTCACCGCGCTGGCCGGGGCCGGGCTGCGCGTCGACTCCCTGCGGGAGCGGGAGAACACGCTGTTCCGCCGCTACCCCGCGCTGGAGGCGACGGGCGACGGCGAGTACCGGTTCCCGCCGGGCCACCCGCGCCTGCCGCTGATGTACACGTTGCGCGCCACGAAGCCCGCCGCGCGCTGACGGCCCCGCCACGCGCGGCGGCCGAGCCGGTCGTCGCGCGGGTCAGTTCACGTAGCGGCGCACGGTCTCCGGGTGGAGGACGAGCCGGACCCAGTCCACGGCCAGCATCCCGGCCAGCTCCTCGGCGCGGGCCGGGTCGTCGAGGTCCCAGTAGCGGGCGGCCAGGCGGGCGCACAGGTCCTGCGCCCCGTCGGGTTCCACGGTGGTGCGGCCGGCCGCCGAGAGCCAGCGCTCCCGCTCGCCCACCGGGGCGGCGACGACGATCGAGGCGCGGGGATCGCGGCGCAGGCGCCGCACCTTGAGCGAGTCCGGCGCGGTGAACAGCTGGATCGCGCCCTCGTCCGTGGCCTCGAACCACACCGGGCGGGGTTGTGGCGGCAGCGGTCCCGCGGCCACGGACAGGAAACCGTGCAGGGGGCGTCGGAGGAACTCCAGGTCCTCGGCGGTCAGCGAGTCGGCATCGGTGCTCATGGCACCGATTGAACACCGGCCGACCGCGGTCGGGCCGGACCGGCTCGCGGGAAGGCGTCCTCGGGCCCCGGCGACCCCGTAGGGTGCTCACCGCACGGGACGAGGGGACGGAGGAGCCGGTGACGGACGAGGGGCGCCTGGTCGCCGGTCGCTACCGGGTCCGCGCGCGGCTCGGCGCCGGTGCGATGGGCGTGGTGTGGCGGGCGTTCGACGAGCGCCTGGGCCGCGAGGTCGCGCTCAAGCAGCTGGTGGTGCCCGAGGGCGTCGACGCGGTCGAGGCGGCCGCCCGCGCGGCCCGGGAGGGGCGCATCGCGGCCCGGCTGCACCACCCGAACGCGATCACCGTCCACGACGTCGTCGAGGAGGCCGGCCGGCCCGTCCTGGTCATGGAGTACCTGCCGTCGCGGTCGTTGGCCGAGGTGGGCGTGCTGGAGCCCGGTGCGGCGGCCCGGGTGGTGGCCCAGGTCGCCTCCGCGCTGGCCGCCGCGCACGCGGCCGGGATCGTGCACCGCGACGTCAAGCCCGGGAACGTGCTCATCGCGGCCGACGGGACGGCCAAGATCAGCGACTTCGGGATCGCGCGGGCCGTCGGCGACGTCGCGGTGACCCGGACCGGGCTGCTCGCGGGCACGCCCGCGTTCCTGGCGCCCGAGGTCGCCCGCGGCGGGGAGCCGGGGCCCGCGTCGGACGTGTTCTCGCTGGGCGCGACGCTGTACGCGGCGGTCGAGGGCAGGCCGCCGTTCGGGGACGGGGTCAACGCCATCGCGCTGCTGCACACCGTGGCCTCGGGGCGGTTCGCGCCGCCCGCGCACGCCGGGCCGCTCACCGGCCTGCTGATGGACATGCTGCGCACCGAACCGCACTCCCGGCCGACCATGGCGCAGGTGGCCGAGCGGCTGCGGGGCGGGCCGCCGGCGCACACGCCGCCGCCGCAGGTGCCGCTGCCGCAGACCCGGCTGGACCTCGCGCCCGCGCCACCGGGTCGGCGCGGCCGCCTGCTGCCCGTCGCGCTGGTCGCGCTGACCGTCGTCGGCGCCGTGGTCGCGGTGGTGGTGGCGACCAGCGGTGACGACGGCGACCGGGTGGCCGCCCCGACCAGCGGCGTCACCACGGGCAGCGCCACGGCGGGCAGCGCCACGGCGGGCAGCGCGCCCGCGACCACCACGACGGCTCCGGCGGTCGAGCTGGAGCGGGCCGTCGCCGACTACTACGCGCTGCTGCCCGAGCACGTCGACGAGGCGTGGGAGATGCTGGGACCGGGCGCGCGGGCGCAGGGCAGGCCCGGGTTCGAGAAGGCGTGGCGCGACGTGGAGGACCTGACCGTCGTCGCGACGCCCGTGCTCAGCGGGCCGGGCGCCGTCACCCTCGCCATCGGCTACACCAAGGGCTCCCACCGGGTCACCGAGACCCGCCGGCACCGGGTCGTCGTGCGCGACGGCACACCGCTCATCGAGTCCGACGAGGTCCTGCTGTCCGAGCGGGAGGACCGGAAGAAGCGCCACCGGGACGAGGAGAAGGACGAGGGTGACGGCTGAGGTCAGCCGGGCGGCCCCACGGTGATCTCCTCGGACGCGGCGCGGGAGACGCACGAGATCAGCGACGCGCGCCGCTCGTCGTCGGTCAGCGCGAAGTCCCGGTGCTCGGCCTCGCCGTCGAGCAGCGCCAACCGGCAGGTGCCGCACGTGCCCGCCTCGCAGGACGAGTCGACGGTGACGCCCGACCGGCGCAGGGCGGTCAGCAGCGAGCGGTCCGCGGGGACCTCGACCCGCCGGCCGGTGGGCGCCCAGACCGCGGTGAACGGCGCGGCGAACCCGTCGGCGGGCGCGGCGAACTCCTCGACGTGGACCCGGCTCGGCCGCCAGTGCGCGGTCATCGCCTGCACGGCGCGGATCAGCGGCAGCGGGCCGCAGCAGTAGACGCGGGTCTCGTCGTCGGGCACGGCCAGGTGGGGCCACAGGTCCAGCCGGCCGCGCTCGGCGCTGTGGTGGACGGTGTCGTCGCCGAACTCGTCGAGGAACGGGGTCTCGGCCGCCGTGCGGGTGAGGTACACGACCCGGGCGTCCGCGTGCCCCTCGGCGCGCAGCCGCGCCACCATGGACCGGATCGGGGTGATGCCGATGCCGCCCGCGACGAACAGGTAGCGCTTGGCGGGGTGCAGGGGGAAGCGGTTGCGCGGTTCGCCGACGGTCAGCTCCGCGCCGACGAGGGCCTCGTCGTGCATGCTCGCCGAGCCGCCGCGGCCGGCGGGTTCCCGCAGCACGCAGACCACGTACTCGTCCGGGGCCTCGCCGCCCGGCTCGACCAGGCTGTAGCTGCGCTGGTGGCCGGCCGGGGTGGTGACGGTGACGTGGGCGCCCGGCTCGTAGCCGGGCAGGGGACCGCCGTCCGGGCGGCGCAGCGCGAAGCGGCGCACCGCGGGCGTGAGGTCGGTGCGGTCGGCGACGACCAGGCGCAGGTCAGCCAACGGACCCACCGCCACCGGAACCGCTCCCGACGAGGCCACCGCCAACGGCCTCATCGCCAACGGCCTCACCGTCGACAGCCCCACCGCCGGAGAACCCGTCGCCGACCTCCAGGACCCCGTCCGAGAGCACCCGGGCGTAGACGCCCATCATCTCGTGCCCGAGGTGCTGCTTGAGCAACCGCAGCACGGGCAGGTCGCGCCGCCCGCTGCCCGGGTCGACCTCGGTGGCCGCGCAGCGCACGGTCCGGCTCGTGCCGCGCAGCCGCACGCCGCCGAGGGTGAACTCCCGATCTGCCAGGTCCAGCTCCGACCACGCGGGCAGCCCGTCGAGCAGCACGTTGGCGCGGAACCGCCGCGGGTCGATCGCGTCCACGCCGGCGCGCCCGGCCAGGTCGCGCACCGAGGCGAGGTTGAGCAGCGAGATCCAGTTCATCGGCTCGTCGCCGCGGCGCGAGACGTCGGTGAAGCGCCTGCCCCCGTCCCGCGCGGGCACCGGCAGGACGCCTTCGGGCAGGTCGAGCACGCGGGCGAAGAACCGCAGCACCTCGTCCCGGTCCCGCTCCAGGTGCGCCGACAGCACCTCGTGCCCGGCCACCCGGACGGTGAGCACGTCGGCGGCCACGTCGAGGTGCGTCTCCAGGCCGGCCAGGCGGTGCTCGTCGACGAGCGTGTAGAACTCGCCCTTGGGCAGGCCCACGCGACGGCCGGGCTCGTACCGGCCGTCCGGGCGGGCCAGCGCGAACTCCCGGTCGTGCGGCACTCCCCCGCCCGCCCGCAGCGCCACGCTCGTCAACGGCTGCGGGCTCAACCCCTTGATCGGGTGGACGTACAGCCCGACCACCCGGCCACCTCCGGTCACCGGACCTCCTTCTCCATCGGACGGGAACTCCACCGGCACTGTGCCACGGCGCCCCCGGGGCGCCGCTCAGCGGCTCCCGCTCAGCTCGCCGCTGAGGGTGCGGTGGAGGGTCGCGCTCCGCTCGTCCAAGCCGGTGATCCCCACGGTCTTGCCCCGCCGCAGGCACCCCTCCTCGACCGCGTCCAACGCGGCCACGGACGACGGCCGGCACCTCGGTGCGCAGGACCTCGGGCGACAGCCGGACCTTCGGGAACAGCGGGGCCTTCGGGGACAACGCGGTCTTCGGGAGCAGGCGGGGACCGCGCCGGGGCGCGGGTGGTGGCGCAGGGGGCCGAGGAGGACCTGTCGTGCTCGGGGCGCGCCGAGCTGCTCGGCGGCGTGCGGGGTGGCGCGTCCGGGCCGGGAGACCCGGGAACCGGCCGGGGACAGCCTACCGGCGGGCGGGCGGGCGGCGGCCCGGTGTGGATCGGCGCACAGCGCCCGCCGGCGGGCGGGTTCGCGTCGCGCGCGTCGATCACGGGTACCCGGCCGGCAGGTGGCTGTCGAGCGGAGGTGGCCGAGGTGGCGGCGTGGTGGTGGCGGCAGGCCCGGTGGAAGCGCACGGCCCTGCTGGTGGTCGCGGTGTACGTGGTCGCCGTGCCGCTGAACCTGCTGATCCGCTGGGCGCTGAAGGGGTGGGAGTGGCACCCGGACCTGTGGATCAGCGCGCTGATCACGGGATCGGCCCCGGCGGTGGCCCTGCCGATCGTCGCGGCGGTCCAGCGACGGGTGGGCGACCGCGACCCGGGCGCGACCGGGCGGGGCGACGCCGGCGGGTAGCCCGCCGGTAGGCTGACCGGGTGAGCCTGTTCAGCGTGCCCGAGGCGCGGGAGGAGCTGGCGGGGCTCCGGCCGGTGCTGGCGGAGGTCGTCGAGCTGCGCGCCGACGCGGCGGAGCTGGCCGCGTCGCTCCAGGAGGGCGGCCGGCCGACGGACCTGGGCGGCCTGCCCGAGTTCAAGGCGGCGCAGGCCCGGCTGGACGACCTGCTGTCCACCGTGCAGGCGACCGGCGCCGAGCTGAAGGGGTTCGCCCCGCTGCTGGTGGACTTCCCGGCCGAGCTGGACGGCGTGCCCGTGCTGCTGTGCTGGCTGGAGGGCGACGAGGGCCTGGACTGGTACCACCGGGCCGACCTGGGTTTCGCGGGACGCCGCCGGCTGCCGTGATCCCGGCAGCCGGCGGCGCGCCCTAGCCGATCCGGTAGGCGTGGACCGCGGTCTGCCGGAAGGTGTTGCCCCGCGCGTCGGAGCCCTCGACCCGCAGCGAGGCGAACGCCCCGACCGCGCCGGTGTTGCGCACCAGCGCGGTGCCGCCCACCACGGGGACCCGCGCCCAGGACTTGCCGTCGTCGAAGGACACCTCGACCCGGAGGTCCCGCACGGTCGCCCTCACCTGCTGCCCCACCACGAGCGGCACGGGCAGCAGCCGGCCCGCGGGCGCCGAGCCGGTCTCGTCCAGCC
The DNA here is from genome assembly GCF_039527585.1 of Saccharothrix xinjiangensis. NCBI lineage: Bacteria > Bacillati > Actinomycetota > Actinomycetes > Pseudonocardiales > Pseudonocardiaceae > Saccharothrix > Saccharothrix xinjiangensis. The sequence goes on from NZ_BAAAKE010000003.1 coordinate 22,203, forward strand.
GGGGCGCGAACCGGACCACCGTCAGCGGCAGGGCCCGGTCGCCGGCAGCCGAGCGGAACGTCCAGCTCCCCTCCACCCGCGTGCCGAACTCCGACACCCCGTCCGCGCGCACCGCCCCGGTCTCCAGCCGGTAGTCACCCCGGCCCGCCGGCACGTCGAACCCGCCGAACCCCGCGCGGGTGTTCTCGCCGACCAGCTCGCCGTCCCGGTACAGGGCCGTGCGCGCCGACGCGGTGCTCGACGTGCCGGCGTTGCCCGCCTCGTCGCCGAACAGCGGCAGGTCGAAGGTGATCCGGTCACCCTCGCGGTGCAGGTGGCGCGCACCCCGCTCGGGCGGGACCGGGCCGAACACCGGGTGGCCGAACTCCTCCCCGTAGGTCCGCCCCGGGCGGTAGGTGCGCCTCGGGCTGATGAGCTGCGCCTCGAAGTTGCCGAACCAGGCGGCCCAGGTCCACTCGACGCCCTCGGTCAGCACGTGGTCGACGAAGTCACCGGACGGCCCGGAGCCCTGCGACCACCGGAGCCCCCCGATGCCCACCACGGTGGAGTCGCCGCCGTGCGCGACGACCTGCCCCTCCAGGCGCGGGCCGGTGGACGTGCGGACCTCGGCCAGCTCGGACTTCGCGGGCGCGCGTTCCAGCCCGGTGAACCCGGCGCCGGTCCGGCCCCAGGCGAACCGGTAGCGGACCCGGGGGTCCGATCCCGGGCTGCCCTCGAACTCGGCGCCGATCCTGGCCGCGAACCCCGGGACGGGCTGCTCCGGCCCGAGGTACCCGACCGAGAACCGCTCGTCGAAGCCGCCGAAGAGCACCGCGAGGCCCCAGCCGGAGACCACCCCGTCGTGGGTCCGCTGCGCCGTGATGTCGGCGAGCATCCCGACGGCGGTCGGGTCCGGGGCGGTGATCCTGATCGGCTTGGCCGCCCTGGCGTCGACGGTCAGCTCCGCGTCGGCGGTGAACCGCAGGTCCGGGTGGAAGAGCATGGCGAGGCCGTCGGCGCCGACGTCGACGACCCCGGCCACGAAGTACGTCCCCTTCGGCAGCCGGGTGACGCCGCTGCGGACGAGCCGCTCCTCGCCGGTGGCGACGTCGGTCAGGCGCGTGCCGTACTCGACGGGCCGTCCCTGGTCGTCCAGGTGGTGGACGGTGAGGTCGTAGCTCTCGACCTCGCGGTGGACGGTCACGTGGGTGCGCAGCGCCGCGTCGCCCGCGGTGGCGACGACCGCCCCGGCGTAGTGGCCGTCGAGGGAACCCACGCGGGTGTCCGCGGTGACGGTCACCGCCGCCTGCCCGCCGGCCGGCACGGTGACCTCGGCGGGAGAGGCGGTGAGCAGGCCGGCCGGGGCGGGCCCGCCGTCCGGTCCGGTCGCCTCCACGGCGACGCGCAGCGACACCGGCCCGGTCCCGGAGTTGCGGTAGACCAGCTCGCGGGTGATCGGGGTGTCGTCGTGGTGCGGCCACCGCTGCGTGCCGAAGGAGAGGTTCGCGGGCTCGGCGGTGAGGACCCGGGTCCTGGCCGCGGCCACGTCGATCCGTCCCGAGCCCTGCTCGTACGGGGTCAGCGCGGGGTTGGGCCGCGCCGAGGACGCCAGCGCGGCCTTGATCCGCGCGCCGGTCCAGTCCGGGTGCTCCTGCGCCAGCAGCGCGGCGGCGCCGGCGACGTGCGGGGTGGCCATGGAGGTGCCCGACAGGGAGACGTGGTGCTCGCCGACCGGGGTGCCGATGGTGCCCTTCGCGGCCTTGGCGGCCACGATGCCCACGCCGGGCGCGGTGACGTCCGGCTTGATCCCGCCGTCGCCGAGGCGGGGTCCGCGGCTGGAGAAGGGGGCGAGGCCGTCCTGGCGGTCCACCGCGCCCACGGTCAGCGCGGCGTCGGCGCTGCCGGGCGAGCCGATCGTCCCGGGCCGGCCGGAGTTGCCCGCCGCGACGACGAACAGCGCCCCGGTCTCGGCCGACAGCGCGTTGACCGCCTGCTCCAGGGGGTCGAGCTCGGGGGTGTCGCCGCCGCCGAGGCTGAGGTTGACGATGTCGGCGCCCTGGTCGACGGCCCACTGCATGCCCGCGAGGATCGACGACTCGGCGCAGTACTGCGTGGCGCAGACCTTGCCGTCCAGCAACCGCGCGCCCGACGCCACGCCCCGGTACCCCGGGTTGGTGCTCGCGATGGTCGCGGCGACGTGGGTGCCGTGGCCGACCTCGTCGGTGTTGTCGGCGGCGTCGCTGAAGTTGGCCTCGGCCGCCTCGCGGCCGACCAGGTCGGGGTGTTCGCCGTCGACCCCGGTGTCCAGCACGGCGACCTCGACGCCCTCGCCGGTGTAGCCGGCATCCCAGGCGGCGGGCGCGTTGATCTGCGCGGTGCTGCGGTCCAGGGAGAGCTGCCGCACCCCGTCCAGCCAGACCTTCTCCACCGAGGGGTCCGCCATCAGCGCGCGGAAGGCCGCGGCGGCGTCGGCCTTGGCCACCTGCCCGGCGACGCCGTCCACCGCGGGCAGGTCGCGGGTGGCCCGCAGCTCCCCGGCCCGCGGGTTCCCGGCCCGGACGCCGGTCACCAGCAGCGGCACGGTGTCGCGGCGCGCGTCGCCGTACCCGGCCTCGACCAGCCCGACCACGTCGAACAGGCGCCGGTCCAGCCGACCCTCGTCCACCGGCCGCAGCGCGTCGGAGGGGACGACGTGCTCGCGGCCGCGGTCCCGGAAGCGGTGGAAGAACACGCCCTCGCGGCCGGGGCCGGGGTGCAGCGACACGACCTCGTCGCCGTCGAGCACCACGCGGTCGCCGGTGACCAGGGTGACCTCGACCGGCGCGGCCCGCTCGACGGCGGGCCGGTCGGGGGCGGGCGGTCCCGGCGCGGCGGACGCCGGCGGAGCACCGCTCGCGACCAGCAGGACCACCGCGGCGGGAACACCGACGCGGCGCAGGATCTCCTTGCTCGGCACAGGTACCTCCGGTCCGGTTGAGCGGGAGGCGTCGCACACCGCGGCGGCGGACCGGACAACGCGGAGCCTTCCCGCGCCTCCGAACCTAGCGGCGCGCACAGGCGCCGGAAGGGTGCCCATGGCGGATCTTCGGCGGGGCGAACAGGCGAGTAATTTCAGGCAGCGAAGGCCGTGACGGGGCGTCGGTCGGCAGGTGGGCCGGGGTCAGCAGGCGGATCGGGGTCGGCAGGCGGGCCGGGGTCGGCAGGCGGGCGGAGGTCGACAGGCGGGCGGAGGTCGACAGGCGGGCCGGGGTCCGGGTCCGGGTCGTGGACGACGCCGGGCCCCTCGTGCGACAGCCGGGACCGGACCCGGGCCGGGTGGTCGCCGGGTCACGGCTCCAGGCCGGCCTCCCAGCGCCGTCGGCGTTCCTCCGCGCCCTGCTCCCACCACGGCGTGCCGCGCTCCCCCAGCGCCACCTTGGCGGCGTGCACGCGCGCCCGCGCCCGCGCCTCGGCCTCCGCGTCGCCCGCGCGCAGGGCCGCGCCGACGTCGCGGCGGGCCGCCATCAGGACCTGCCGCAACCGCGCCGCCACGTCCTCCGGGATGTCGGGGTCGGTGGCGCGCCAGCGCCTGCCGTTGATCACCACGTGACGGCCGTCCGGTGTGCGTTCCACCCCGCCAGGATCACCCGGCCGGGCCCGGTCCGCAGCCGGGGCGGGTCAGCTCTTCGGCGGCGCGGTGCTCTGGCGCACGACCAGCTCGGTGGCCAGGTCGATCCGCTCGTTCGGCGGCCGCTCGCCGCGCGCCAGGGTGAAGACCATCTGCGCGGCGGTGGTGGCCATCTCCCGCAGCGGCTGGCGGACGGTGGTCAGCGGCGGGCCGATCCACTCGGTGACCTGGACGTCGTCGTAGCCGACGATCGACACGTCCTCCGGGATGGACAGGCCGAGCTCGCGGGCCGCGCGCATCACGCCGAGCGCCTGGAAGTCCGACCCGGCGAAGATCGCCGTGGGCCGGTCCGGCCGGTCGAGCAGGGACAGGCCGTGCGAGTAGCCGCCCTTGACGTAGAAATCGCCGTAGCGCACGAAATCCGGTTCCACGGCAACGCCTTCGGACTCCAGCGCGCTGCGGAAACCGTCGATGCGGGCGCGGCTGCACAGCATGGTCGTGGGTCCGGAGATCACCGCGATGCGCCGGTGGCCGAGGGAGAGCAGGTGGCGGGTGGCGGCCAGGCCGCCCGCCCAGTTCGCCGAGCCCACGGTGGGCACGCCCGGCGGCTGCTCGCCCGCGGTGTCGACCACGACGAACGGGATGTTGCGGGTGGCCAGCTGGTGGCGCTGCCCGTCGTCCAGCTCGGCCAGCACCAGGATGACGCCGAGCGGGCGGCGGGTGAGCAGGTCGTCGAACCACTCCTGGCGCGGCCGGTGCGCGCCGCCCAGCTCGGACAGCACGACGGCCGCCCGCTCGGCGGGCGCCGCCAGCTCGACGCCCCGGATGATCTCGGTCGACCACGCCGAGTGCATCTCGTGGAACACCAGGTCGATCAGCGCCGGCCGGGACGACTGGCGCGCTCGTCGCCGCTGGTAGCGGTGGCGTTCGATGACGCCCTCGACGCGCGCCCTGGTGTCGGCGGCGACGTCCGGCCGCCCGTTGAGCACCTTGGACACCGTCGGGATGGACACGCCGGCCTCGGCGGCGATGGAGGAGATCGACGGCGTCCGGCCGTCGGTGGCCCCGGCCGCGCCGGGTTCGATGGACGCGCTCATGCAGGCCCCTGTTCGCGACGTAACCCGAGCAGCAGCGGCGCCGGGGCTAAAGTTTCGATCTCGAAGCGTAAACGTTCTTACCAAGGTTGAACAGCGGCTGTTCACAAATACGAACTTGTTGACGCCCCAACGACTAGCCCCTACGTTCTCCCCACCGGGTCGTAATGTCGGCATTCGAGCCGATACTTTCGGCCTTCACGAAGACGTGAACTGCGGAGGAACCTGGTCAATGGGGAACAGGACGACGAACACCGCTCCGCCCGAAGCGCCCGCTTGGCGCGACGTGCGACTGCCCGCGGCCGAGCGGGTCGAGGCGCTCGTCTCCGCCATGGCGCTCCGCGAGAAGCTGGCCCAGCTCGTCGGCCTCTGGGTGGGCGCCGACCCGGGGGGCGGCGAGGTCGCGCCCCACCAGGCGGACCTGACCGGCGCCCCCCCGGTCTGGTCGGACGTCATCGCGCACGGCCTCGGCCAGCTCACCCGCCCGTTCGGCACCCGGCCGGTCGACCCCGTGGCCGGCGCGCGCTCGCTCGCGCTGTCCCAGCGGCAGGTCGTGGCCGCGAACCGGTTCGGCATCCCGGCGCTGGTGCACGAGGAGTGCCTGACCGGGTTCGCCGCCTGGCGGGCCACCGCCCACCCCGCGCCGCTGTCCTGGGGCGCGAGCTTCGACCCCGCCCTGGTCGCCGAGATGTCCCGGCTGATCGGCGCGTCGATGCGGGCCGCGGGCGTGCACCAGGGCCTGGCCCCGGTCCTGGACGTCACCCGCGACTACCGGTGGGGCCGCACCGAGGAGACCATCGGCGAGGACCCCTACCTGGTCGGCACCGTCGGCACGGCCTACGTGCGCGGGCTGGAGGAGTCGGGCGTCGTCGCCACGCTCAAGCACTTCGCGGGCTACTCGGCCTCCCGCGCCGGGCGCAACCTGGCGCCGGTCGCCATCGGCCCGCGCGAGTTCGCGGACGTGGTGCTGCCGCCGTTCGAGATGGCCGTGCGCGACGGCGGCCCCCGCTCGGTCATGCACTCCTACAGCGAGGTCGACGGCGTGCCGTCCGCGGCCGACCGGGGCCTGCTCACCGGGCTGCTGCGCGACACCTGGGGCTTCACCGGCACGCTGGTCGCCGACTACTTCGCGGTCAAGTTCCTGGAGTCCCTGCACGGCGTGGCGGCCGACGAGGCGCGGGCCGCGGCGCTGGCGCTCGCCGCGGGCGTCGACGTGGAGCTGCCGACCGCGCGCTGCTACGGCGACCCGCTGCTGGCCGCCGTGGAGCGCGGCGACGTGCCCGAGGAGCTGGTCGACCGCGCGCTGCGCCGCGTGCTGGCGCAGAAGGTCGAGCTGGGCCTGCTCGACCCCGACTGGTCGCCGCTGCCCCCGGACGTCGACGACCTGCGGCTGGACACCCCGGAGGCCCGGGACGTGGCGCTGCGGCTGGCGCGCGAGTCCGTGGTGCTGCTGGAGAACGACGGCGTGCTGCCCCTCGCGCCGGGCGCGGAGGTCGCCGTGGTGGGGCCGCTGGCCGACGACCCGATGGCGATGCTCGGCTGCTACTCCTTCCCCGCGCACATCGGCGTGCACCACCCGGACGTGCCGCTGGGCCTGGAGGTCCCGACCGTGCTCGACGCCCTGCGCGAGGCGCGCGGCCGGGTCACCCACGTGCGGGGCTGCGAGGTGCGCGACGGCGGCGTCGACCCGGCGGCCGTCGAGGCGGCGGCGGGCGCGGACGTGTGCGTGGTGGTCGTCGGCGACCTGGCCGGCCTGTTCGGGCGCGGCACCTCCGGCGAGGGCTGCGACGCCACCGACCTGACCCTGCCCGGACCGCAGGGCGACCTGGTGCGCGCGGTGCTCGCCACCGGCACGCCCGTGGTGCTGCTGCTGATCACCGGGCGCCCCTACGCCGTCGGCGACCTGGTCGCCGGCTCGGCCGCCGCGGTGCAGTGCTTCTTCCCCGGCCAGCTCGGCGGCCGGGCGATCGCCGACGTGCTGACCGGCGCGGTGTCCCCCTCCGGCCGGCTGCCGGTGGGCATCCCGGCCGACCCCTCCGGCCAGCCGGGCACCTACCTGTCCGCCAAGCTCGGCCTGCGCACCGACGTGTCCGACGTCGACCCCACGCCGGCGTTCCCGTTCGGCCACGGCCTCGGCTACGACGAGTTCACCTGGTCGGAGCCGCGCGTCGACCGCGCCGACTGGCCCACCGACGGCGCGGTGGAGCTGGAGCTGGAGGTGCGCAACCCCGGCTCCCGGGCGGGCGCGGACGTGGTGCAGCTGTACCTGCACGACCCGGTCGCCCAGGTCACGCGCCCGGTGGTGCGGCTCGTCGGCTACGCGCGGGTGCCGCTCGACCCCGGCGCGGCGGCCCGGGTGCGCTTCCGCGTGCCCGCCGACGCCACCTCGTTCACCGGTCTCGACGGCCGGCGCGTGGTCGAGCCCGGCGAGGTCCGGCTGCGCGTGTCCCGGTCGAGCGCCGACGTCCACCACGAGGTCGCCCTCGACCTCGTGGGCCCGCTCCGGGAGGTCGACCACACCCGGGACTGGCTGACCACCGCGACCGTGAAGGAGGTGGGTCCGTGACCACCCAGGTCCGCGAACCGGTGTCCGCGGCGGGCGACCCGGTCGCGAAGCCCCCGAAGGGCCGCAGGCCGCGCAAGCGGGAGACCTGGCGGCGGGCGATCCGCCGCGACTGGCAGCTCTACACGCTCGTCATCGTGCCGCTGCTGTTCTTCCTGGTGTTCCGGTACCTGCCGATGCTCGGCAACGTCATCGCGTTCCGCCGGTTCGTGCCGGGCGGCGACATCTACGGCGAGACGTGGGTCGGCCTGCGCTACGTCAAGATGTTCCTCAACGACCCGACCTTCTGGCAGGTCTTCGGGAACACGATGGTCATCGGGGCGCTGACCCTGCTGTTCTGCTTCCCGCTGCCGATCGTGCTGGCGCTGCTGCTCAACGAGGTCCGCACCCGCTACTTCAAGCGGTTCGTGCAGACGGTGTCGTACCTGCCGCACTTCCTGTCCATCGTGATCGTCGCGGGCATGGTGCTCCAGCTGGTCTCCGTCGAGGGCACGGTCAACCAGGTGGTCAAGGCGTTCGGTGGCGACCCGGTGGCGTTCGCGCAGGACGCCGACTGGTTCCGCACCATCTACGTCTCCTCCGAGGTGTGGCAGACCGTCGGCTGGGGCACGATCCTCTACCTGGCCGCGCTGACCACCGTCGACAACCAGCTCTACGAGGCGGCGCGCATCGACGGCGCGGGCCGCTGGAAGCAGACGTGGCACATCACGCTGCCCGGCATCCGCCCCACGATGATCACCCTGATGATCCTCAACATCGGCACGTTCATGGCGGTGGGCTTCGAGAAGGTCCTGCTGCTGTACAACCCGCTGACCTACCCGACCGCGGACGTCATCTCGACGTACCTGTACCGGGTCGGCCTGGTGTCCAACAACTTCAGCTACGCCGCCGCGATCGGCCTGTTCGAGGCGGTCATCGGCCTGACGCTGATCCTGTCCGCCAACGCGATCTCGCGCCGAGCAGTGGGGACGAGCCTGTGGTGACCACCGACCCGACGCGGCTCGCCGAGCGGATGGGGAAACCGGCCGCGCCGCGCCGCACCTCCCTCGACGACACCCGCGGCTACCGCGTCTTCCGCCGCGTCAACGCCGTGGTGCTGTCGATCGTGGTCGTGGTGACGCTGTACCCGTTCGTGAACATCGTGGCGCAGTCGTTCAGCGACGAGCGGCACATCCTGGCGGGCCAGGTCAACTTCTGGCCGCGCGGCTTCAACCTCGACACCTACGAGGTCGTCATGGGCGACCCCGCGTTCTGGAACAGCTACCTCAACACCGTGGTGTACACGGTGGTCGCGACCGCGATCTCGCTGGTGCTGACCACCACGTACGCGTACGTGCTGTCCAAGCACCACCTCAAGGGCCGGTCCCTGCTGATCGGCATCGCCGTGTTCACCATGTTCTTCAACGGCGGCCTGATCCCGAACTACGTGCTCATCAACGAGCTGGGCCTGAAGAACACGCTCTGGGCGATCGTGCTGCCCAACGCGATCAGCGTGTTCAACCTGCTGGTGATGAAGGCGTTCTTCGAGAGCCTGCCCAGGGAGCTGGAGGAGGCCGCCGCGATCGACGGCCTCAACACCTACGGCATCCTGCTCAAGATCGTGCTGCCGCTGTCGAAGGCGGTGATCGCGACCATGGTGCTGTTCTACGCGGTCGCCAACTGGAACTCGTGGTTCACCGCGTTCCTGTACTTCGACCGGGCCGACCTGTTCCCGGTCACCGTGTACCTGCGCAACATGATCTCCGGCGCGTCCACGGCCACGTCCGTCAGCGGCGGCCTCGGCGCGGACATGACCCAGATCAACTCCAACATCAAGGCCGTCACGATGGTGCTCACGGTGCTGCCGATCGTGACCGTCTACCCCTTCATCCAGAAGTACTTCGTGTCGGGCGTGATGCTCGGCGCGGTGAAGCAGTGACCCCCGAGGAGAGCAGCACGATGAGAACGATGTGGAAGCGCGCGCTTCTGACGCTGACAGCCGGCAGTCTCGTGCTGGGATCCGCGGCGTGCAGCGAGGAGGAGCCCACCGCGGCCGCCGCCAACCTGGACGGCAAGAGGGTCGCCGCGATGGCCGACTACCAGGCCGGGCAGCAGTTCAAGGCCTCCGAGGCGGTCGAGTTCAGCCTCCTGTACAACGACCACCCGAACTACCCGATTAAGGACGACTGGCTGTTCTGGCAGGAGCTGGAGCAGCGCACGAACGTCTCGATCAAGCCGACGGTCGTCCCCAACAGCGACTACGAGCAGAAGCGCAGCCTGGTGGTGGGCGCGGGTGACGCGCCGTTCATCATCTCCAAGACCTACCCGGGTCAGGAGCAGGCGTTCGTGGCCTCGGGCGCGATCCTGCCGGTGAGCGACTACCTCGACCTGATGCCGAACCTCAAGGACAAGGTCGAGAAGTGGAAGCTCCAGCCTGAGCTGAACACGCTGCGCCAGGAGGACGGCAAGTTCTACCTGCTGCCCGGCGTGCACGAGAACGTGTGGCCGGACTACACCCTGGCCTTCCGCACCGACGAGCTCCAGCGCCTGAACCTCCAGACCCCGAAGAGCTGGGACGAGGTCTACACCGTCCTCAAGGCGATCAAGGCCGCGCACCCCGACAGCTACCCGCTGTCCGACCGGTTCGAGGGCAAGGCGATCCTCAACTACGCCGCGGGCACCTTCGGCACCAGCGGCGGCTGGGGCTGGACCAACACCCAGTGGAACGCCGACGAGGGCAAGTTCGCCTTCACCGGCGCCTCGGCCCAGCAGAAGGCGATGGTCGAGTACTTCCGCAAGCTCGTCGACGAGGGCCTGATGGACCCGGAGAGCTTCACGCAGAAGGACGAGCCCGCCTTCCAGAAGCTGGCCAACGGCAAGTCCTACGCGATCAGCACCAACGCCCAGACGCTGGTCAACGACTACCGCCCGGCGCTGAAGAACATCCCCGGCGCGACCATCGCCAAGATCACCCTGCCCGCGGGCCCCAAGGGCGACGTGGTCGCCGGCACGCGCCTGGAGAACGGCCTGATGATCTCGGCCAAGGCGCTGGAGAGCGACAAGTTCGTGGCCATGATGCAGTTCATCGACTGGCTCTGGTACTCCGACGAGGGCCAGGAGTTCGCCAAGTGGGGCGTGCCGGGCACCACCTACGACAAGGACGGCTCCGGCAAGCGCGCGCTGAAGCCCGACGTCGCGTTCGGCGGCCTGAACACCGGCGCGCCGCAGCACCTCCAGAAGAACTTCGGCTTCCAGGGCGGCGTGTTCACCTACGGCGGCAAGACCGAGCTGCTCCGGTCGATGTTCACGCCCGAGGAGATCACCTTCCAGGAGGCGATGAAGGCCAAGAAGCCCGTCCCGCTGGCCCCGCCGCACCCGTTCACCGCGGACGAGCGCGAGCAGGCCACCCTGTGGGAGACCCCGCTCAAGGACGCCGCCACCCAGGGCACGCTCCAGTTCATCCTGGGCGACCGCGACATCTCCGAGTGGGACGCCTACGTCAAGGAGCTGGAGGCCAAGGGCATGACCCAGTACATGGAGCTGGTCAACAGCGCCCACGAGCGGTTCAAGCAGAAGAACGGCTGACAGAGGAACGGCTGATCCCCGCCGGGGCAGCCGTGCAGACCCGGGTCCGGCCGCGGTCGGGCGGCCGGACCCGGCCCGCGTGCGGAGGTGTTGGAGTTGAGCCACGTCGTCGTGCCCGCCCGGCCGCTCGGCCGCCTGTCGGATTCCTGGCGCCACTGCGTCGGCACCGGCAGGCTCAACCTGGCGCTGCGGTCGGACTACCAGGAGTCGCTGGCGCTGGTGCAGCGGGAGATCGGGTTCCGGCACATCAGGGGCCACGGCCTGCTGTCCGACGACATGGGCGTGCTCCGGGTGTCGGAGGGCGAGACCCGGTACTCGTTCACCTACCTGGACCAGGTGTTCGACCGGTTCCTGGAGCTGGGCGTCCGCCCCTTCCTCGAACTGGGGTTCATGCCCACCGCGCTCGCCTCCGGCGAGGACACCGTGTTCTGGTGGAAGGGCAACATCACCCCGCCGCGCGAGCAGGCCGAGTGGGCCGCGCTCGTGCGGGCGGTGGTGGCGCACCTGATCGACCGGTACGGCCTCGACGAGGTGCGCGCCTGGCCCATCGAGGTGTGGAACGAGCCGAACCTGACGGCCTTCTGGAAGGACGCCGACCAGCAGGCGTACTTCCGGCTCTACGAGACCACCGCGCGGGCGATCAAGGACCTGGACGCGGGCCTCCAGGTCGGCGGGCCCGCGATCTCGCCCGGCTCGGACGAGTGGTGGGCGCCGTTCGCGGAGTTCGTCGCCTCCCGGGACGTGCCGGTCGACTTCGTCTCGCGGCACGCCTACACCTCGGGCCCGGCCCAGCACATCCCGTTCGGGACCTACCAGGAGCTGCTGCCGCCGCAGTCGCTGCTGGAGCAGTTCGACGCGCCGCGCAGGCGCCTCGCGGGCACCGCGCTGGCCGGGCTGCCGGTGCACATCACCGAGTTCAACACCTCCTACCGGCCGGACAACCCGATCCACGACACCGCCTACAACGCCGCCTACCTGGCGCCGGTGGTGGCGGGCGGCACGGACCTGGTGGACTCCTACTCGTACTGGACGTTCTGCGACGTCTTCGAGGAGGTGGACGTGCCCACCTCGCTGTTCCACGGCGGGTTCGGCCTGCTCACCCACAGGCAGGTCGCCAAGCCGACCTACCACCTGTACGCGTTCATGGCCCGGATGGGCGCGCACGTGCTGGCGCGCGGCGAGGACCACCTGGTGTGCCGCGACGACGACGGCCGGGTGACCGTGCTGGCCTGGCAGCCGGTGGGCGGCACCGAGGGCGCCGCCGCCCCCGAGCGGCACACCGTGCGGCTGTCGGTCCCGGCGCCCGGCGAGCGGGTCTTCACCCGCCGCGAGCGGGTCAACGAGCACGACGGCAACGCGTTCGCCGCCTGGCGCGAGCTGGGCAGGCCCCGGTCGCCGGGCAAGCGGGAGCTGGAGGTGCTGCGGGACTGCGCGCGGCCGGCCGTGGAGCACCGGGCGCACGCGGTCGCGGACGGGCGGGTGTCGCTGGACCTGGCGCTGAGCAGGCACGAGGTGACCTTCGTCGAGGTGCTGCCGGTGCGGCCCGAGGAGCACCCGGGCCTGGACGACCGCAGGCTGCTCGGCGGCTCCGACGACCGGCTCGTGGCGGAGTGGCCGTGACCGCGCCGCGGCGGGACCCGGCGGACGAGGTCGGCGCCGGTGTCCTGTCGCGCATCGCCTCGGTGGTGTACTGGTTCCTGGTGGTCGAGGTGCTGGTGGTGCTCACCACCGCGCCCGCGCTCGTGCTCGTGGTGTTCCTCGCGGGCGGCGGCGGCAACGCCCCGCTGATCGGCCTGTGCTTCCTCCCGGTCGGCCCCGCGCTGTCGGCGGCGGTGTTCGCGTGGCGGGTGTTCCTGGCCGACCGGGACCTCTCGCCCGCGCGCCACTTCCGGCGCGGCTACCGGCTCAACTGGCTCGACGTGCTGCGCTGGTGGGCGCCCGCGGTGGCGGTGCTGACCGTGATCGGGTTCAGCCTGGCCAACCTGGGGTCGGCGGGCGTGCCCGCCGCGTACGGGGCGCTGCTCGTGCTGGTCGCGGTCGGCGTGCTGGTGTGGGCCTCCAACGCCCTGGTGCTGTCCTCCGCGCTGTCGCTGCGCGCGCGGGACACCGCGCGGCTGGCGTCCTACTACCTCGCGGCCCGCCCGGCGAGCGCGTTGGGCGCGCTGTCGCTGGTCGTGGCCGCCGGCGGGCTGGTCGCGCTCACCTCGGACTGGGTGCTCGTGCTGCTCGCGTCGCCCTTCACCCTGCTCCTGCTGCGCAACGCCGAACCGGTGTTGCGCGACGCCACGGAAAGGTTCACCGCGTGATCGGCTACGGCGGCGACTACAACCCCGAGCAGTGGCCCCGGGAGGTGTGGGACCGCGACTACGAGGCGTTCCGGCTCGCGAAGGTCAACACCGTGACGCTCGGCGTGTTCGCGTGGGCGCACCTCCAGCCGGCCGAGGACACCTACGACTTCTCGACCCTGGACGCGATCGTCGGGCGCGCGACCGCCGAGGGCGAGCGGGTCGTGCTCGCCACGCCCAGCGGCGCGATGCCGCCGTGGCTCGCGCACGCCTACCCCGACGCCTGCCGGGTCGACTTCGAGGGCCGCCGGCACGTCTACGGGCAGCGGCACAACGCGTGCCCGTCGTCACCGGACTTCCGCCGGCTGTCGGTGGCGCTGGCCGGGCGGCTCGCCGAGCGGTACGGGCGGGACCCGGCGATCGTGGCCTGGCACGTGGGCAACGAGTACGGCGGCGCGTGCCACTGCCCGCTGTGCGCCGCCGCGTTCCGGGACTGGCTGCGCGAGCGCCACGGCGACCTGGACGGCCTCAACCGGGCGTGGAACACGACGTTCTGGTCCCACACCTTCACCGACTGGGAGCAGGTCCAGCCGCCCACCGCGCTGTCGGAGCACTGGCGCGGGCCGAACCACACCGCGTTCCAGGGCATCACGCTGGACTACCGGCGGTTCCTGTCCGACGCGCTGCTCGGCGGGTTCGTCGCGGAGAAGGCGGCGATCCGCGAGCACGTCCCGGACACGCCCGTGACCACGAACTTCATGGGGCTCTACCAGCCCGTCGACTACCACCGGTGGGCGCCGCACCTGGACTTCGCCTCGTGGGACAACTACCCGCCGGAGGACCCGTCGGCGTCGCGCACCGCCGCGCGGATGGCGCTGGCGCACGGGCTCGTGCGCGGGCTGTGCGGCGGCAAGCCGTTCTGGGTCATGGAGCAGACCCCGTCGGTGACGGCCTCGCGCGACGTGAACCCGGTCAAGCGGCCCGGCGTGCTGCGGCTGTGGTCGTGGCAGTCCGTCGCGCACGGCGCCGACGCGGTGCTGTACTTCCAGCTGCGCCAGTCGCGCGGCGCGTGCGAGAAGTACCACGGCGCGGTCCTCGACCACGCCGGGCGCACGGGCACGCGGCTGTTCCGCGAGGTGGCGGCGCTGGGCGAGGAGTTCGCCCGGGTCGGCGCGGAGCTGACCGGCGCGCGCACGCCCGCGCGGGTGGCGCTGCTGGTCGACTGGGACAGCTGGTGGGCGGTCGAGATGTCCGACGGCCCCAACCGGAACGTGCGCTACCTCGACGTGCTGACCGCGTACCACCGGGCGCTGTGGCAGGCGAACGCGCCGCTGGACGTGGTGCCGGTGACCGCGGACCTGTCCGGCTACGACGTGGTCGTGGCGCCTTTGCTGCACGTGGTGAAGGGGGATTTCGCCGAGCGCGTCACGGCGTTCGTGGAACGCGGCGGCGCGTTCGTGACCACCGCCCTGTCCGGGCGCGTGGACGAGGACGACAACGCCTTCCTCGACGACGGCCCGTTCGCCTCCCTGCTCGGCCTGTGGGTCGAGGAGACCGATGCGCGGCAGCCGGACGTGGTGAACCCGGTGGCGCTGTTCGGGACCGGCCACGAGGCCCGGCACGTGTTCGAGGTGGTCGTGGTCGAGGACGCCGAGGTGCTCGGCACCTACGGCGCCGACTTCTACGCCGGCGCGCCGGCCGTGACCCGGGCGGCGCGCGGGCGTGGCAGCGCCTGGTACGCGGCCACCCTGCTGGACGACGCGGGGGTGGCCGCGGTGGTGCGGGCGGCGCTGGACGAGCACGACCTGACCGGACCGCTGGCCGACGTGCCCGACGTGGAGGTCGCGGAGCGGGTCACCGAGGACGGCGCCAGGTGGGCGTACGTGCTCAACCACGGGCCGCGGCGGGTCGTGCCCTGCCCGGTGTCGGGGGTGGACGTGCTGTCCGGTCGCGAGCTGGCGGCGGGTGACGAGCTGGTGCTGGAGCCGACCGACGTGCTGGTGATCCGGGTGTGAGGGCGGGCCCCCGCTCCCAGAAGAGGGTCCGGAACGCGCCGCCCTCCCGCCGCACCCGCGCCCCGGGCGTTCAGTGGATCGTGCGCCCGTGGGCGTCCGGCACGCCCGACTTCCGGAAGAAGTAGGTGTTCACCTGGTCCCGCCACTCGGTGGCGCACCGCAGCTGCTCGGCCAGCAGCTCCTCCACCCGGCCGAACACCGCGTCCGGCACGCGCCCCTTCAGCTCCGCCCACACCCCGACCATGCGCCCGACCTCCTCGACCCCCGCGAAGTGGGTGTCGTAGATGTGCTGGACCACGGTCCGCCCCGAGCGCAGCACGTGCCCGTACGGCACGTGGTGGAAGAACAGCAGCAGCTCGTCCGGGCAGGTCTCCGCCGACTCGTAGACGTCCCGCCACGGCGCCGGGTACTGGCCGGTGAAGCCGGTGCCGGTGGCGCGCGTGCGGTCCACGCCGACGCCGTCGCGGTCGGCGAAGTGGTAGGTGCCCCACCGCGAGTACTCGTAGCCGTCCACGCCGGGGCCGTAGTGGTCGCCCGGGTTGACCATGAAGCCGACGCCCAGCGGGGCCGTGTAGCGCTCGTAGGTGCGCCACGAGTCGCCCATCAGGTCGCGCAGCGGTTCGCGCGCGGCGGGGTCCTCGAACGTCAGGCCGATCCACTCGTCCAGCACCGCCTCGGGCGCGAGCCGGTCGTCCCAGGCCAGGCGGCCGAAGCCGAACAGGTTGGCCTGCGCCAGCGGGTGGCCGGTCCAGAACCGGTCCTGCCCGACGTTGGACACGGCGACGACGCCGTCCGCGATGTCGCCGACGGCGTCCCCGCCGAGCGGGAAGCGGAGGATCTCGCTCCACTGCGGGACGAGGTGGCAGACGTGCTTCTGCTGCCCGGTGTACTCCTGGGTGACCTGGAGCTCCACGGCCAGCCGGGTGCCCGGCATCGCGGCGATCACCGGCGAGACGGGCTCTCGGGCCTGGAAGTCCAGCGGGCCGTACTTGACCTGGAGCACCACGTTGGGGTCGAACGCGCCGTCGAGCGGGGCGAAGTGGTCGTGCGCGGCGCGGGCGCGGTCGGTGGAGCGGTCGCGCCAGTCCTGGTGGTGGTCGTAGACGAAGGCGCGCCAGAAGACCGTGCCGCCGAACGGCGCGAGGGCGCGGGCCAGCAGGTTGGCGCCGTCGGCGTGGTCGCGGCCGTAGGCGAAGGGTCCGGGCCGGCCCTCGGAGTCGGCCTTGACCACGTACCCGCCGAAGTCGGGGATCGCGGCGTAGACGGCGGCGGTGGCGCGGTTCCACCACTCGCGCACGGCGGGGTCGAGCGGGTCGGCCGTCGACAGGCCGCCGAGGGTGATGGGCGAGGCGAAGCCGACCGACAGGTGGACGCGGATGCCGTGCGGCCGGAACGCGTCGGCGAGCCGCACCGCGTCCGGCAGCAGGTCGGTGAGCAGCCGGGCCTCGGTGCGGTGCACGTTGACGTTGTTCAGGCCGACCCGGTTCACGCCGGTGGAGCCGAGCAGGCGGGCGTACGCCTCGACCCGGCCCAGGTCCTCGCGCACGCGGCCGTCCGCGTAGAAGATCGAGTCGCCCGAGTAGCCGCGCTCGACCTGGCCCATGACCGGGTGGACGTCCATGTTGTCCCAGTGGTCGAGCATCCGGATCGACCGCCGGGGCGCGTGGCGCTCGGGCGCGAAGTCGGCGGCGAACGCGGCCTCGCCCAGCCGCACCACGTGGTGGAACCCGTAGAGCAGGCCCGCGCCGCCGTCGGCCCGGACCGAGGTGGCGCCCGCCCGCGCCACGGTGAACGCCTCGGAGCCGTCGTCGCCCCCGCAGACCAGCTCCAGGTCCGCCGGGCCGTCGTCGACCAGCGCGCCGCCGTGCGCGGCGACCGCGGCGGCGACCTCGCCGCGCACGGTGTCGACGAGGGTCCCGGCCCCGGTCACCCGGACGCGCCGGGAGCCGACGGGCCGGAACGCGGAGACGGGCAGCCAGGCCGGGTGAGGAGGCGTCACGCCACCGAACCTAGTTGCCGCCAAGGCGGAAATCACCACTCGGAGTCCACAGGGGACGGCGAAAGATTTTCGTCGCGAACGGGAACGCGGGCGGGAGCGGAACGGGAACGCGGACGGGAACCGGACGCCCGCCCGGCGGTGGCCGCGCGTGGTCCGCGCCACACCCCCGGGGAGCCGCCTACCATGGGTCGCTGTGAGCAACGTCGAGACCGAACCGGCCGCGCTGGTCTGCGGCAGCGCGCCCGGCGCCGCCGCGGTCGAGGTCCTGGAGCCCCGCGACGTGCCGTTGGGCGGGCCGCGGGCGATGACCGTGCGCCGCACCCTGCCGCAGAGGTCGCGGTCGCTGATCGGCGCGTGGTGCTTCGCCGACCACTACGGGCCCGACGACGTCTCGCTCGGCGGCGGCATGGACGTCGCGCCGCACCCGCACACCGGCCTCCAGACGGCGAGCTGGCTGTTCAGCGGCGAGATCGAGCACCGCGACAGCCTGGGCGTGCACGCGGTGGTGCGGCCGGGCGAGCTGAACCTGATGACCGCCGGGCACGGCATCTGCCACTCGGAGGTCTCCACGCCCGGCACGTCCGTGCTGCACGGCGTGCAGCTGTGGATCGCGCTGCCCGACGCCGACCGCGACGCGCCCCGCGACTTCCAGCACCACGCGCCCGAGCCGGTCGACCTGGGCGGCGCGACCGCGCGCGTGTTCCTGGGCACGCTGGCCGGCCGCACGTCCCCGGTCCGCACCTTCACCCCGTTGCTGGGCGCCGAGGTCGTGCTGGACCCGGGCGCGCGGCTCGACCTGGAGGTGGACCCGGTCTTCGAGCACGGCGCGCTGGTCGACCTGGGCGGTGTCGAGCTGGAGGGCGTGGCCCTGACCCGGGGCGCGCTCGGCTACGTGGGCGCGGGCGGCTCCCGGCTGCGCCTGGCCAACCCCGGCGACGTGCCCGCCCGCGTGGTCCTGCTCGGCGGCGAGCCGTTCGGCGAGCAGCTGGTCATGTGGTGGAACTTCGTCGGCCGCAGCCACGACGAGGTGGCGCGGCACCGCGAGCAGTGGCAGGCCGGGGCGGAGCGGTTCGGCCGGGTCGAGGGCTACCCCGGCGACCGGCTGCCCGCGCCACCGCTGCCGACGGGCAGGCTCCGGCCGCGCGGCAACCCGTAGGGCGTCAGCGCGGCCCGTACATGATCACGGCCACGCCGACGAGGCAGATCGCCGCGCCGGCGCAGTCCCAGCGGTCGGGGCGGAAGCCGTCCACGAGGACGCCCCACGCCAGCGACCCGACCACGAACACCCCGCCGTAGGCGGCCAGGATGCGGCCGAAGTTCGCGTCGGGCTGCAACGTCGCCACGAACCCGTACAGGCCGAGCG
Source organism: Saccharothrix xinjiangensis (assembly GCF_039527585.1). Lineage (NCBI taxonomy): Bacteria > Bacillati > Actinomycetota > Actinomycetes > Pseudonocardiales > Pseudonocardiaceae > Saccharothrix > Saccharothrix xinjiangensis. Next base: position 40,672 of record NZ_BAAAKE010000003.1, read on the forward strand.
CCACCACGCCCGCGCCGACCCACAGCAGGCCCCGGTGCTCGCGCACGCCCTGCCAGATCAGCCACGCGCCGCCGATCTCGGCGAGCGCGGCCAGCGCGAACAACACCAGCGAGCGGACGACCGTCATGATCGCGACGATAGCCGGGGCCGGCCGGCCGTCACGGCCGCGACCACGGCCGGGGCCGGTTGACCTGCCGGGTGAAGTCCCTTGACAAGCCCTCCCCTTCTTATGAACGCTTGTTCATGAACAGATGTTCACAAGGAGGGGGCGAGTGTGCGCGACATCGTCAACACCCACCAGGCCGAGGCCTGGAACGGCTACGAGGGCACCCACTGGGCCGACCACCACGAGCGCTACGACGCGGTGAACAGCGGCTACAACGAGGTGCTGCTCACCGCCGCCGCCGTCGGCCCGGCGGAGCGCGTGCTCGACATCGGCTGCGGCAACGGCCAGCTCACGCGGCTCGCGGCACGACGCGGCGGCGGGGCGCTCGGCGTCGACCTCTCGGGCCCGATGCTCGCCCGCGCACGCGCCCTCGCCGCCGAGGAGGGCGTCGCCGACGTCGCGTTCGAGCAGGGCGACGCCCAGGTCTTCCCGTTCCCGCCCGGCGCGTTCGACGTCGCGCTGAGCCGGTTCGGGGTCATGTTCTTCGCCGACCCGGTCCGGGCCTTCGGCAACGTCCGCGGCGCGCTCCGCCCGGACGGGCGGCTGGCGTTCCTGTCGATGCGCGGCCTGGGGGACCTCGCCGGCGTGCTCGCCGCGCTCGGCGGCGGCGGACCGCAACCCGGTCCGGCCGGCCCGCTGTCGCTGTCCGACCCGGGCGTCGTGCGGGACGTGCTCGGCGCGGCCGGGTTCCGGGACGTCGCGACCGAGCCGGTCGAGGCCGCCGGCACGTGGGGGCGCGACGTCGCGGACGCCGCGGACTTCGTCCTGGCGTGGGGGCCGGTCCGGTTCGCGCTGCGCGACGCCGACCAGGCCACCGGGGAGCGCGTCCGGCGGGCGGTGGCCGACGCCCTGGCGCCGCACGCCGGACCGGGCGCGGTGCGGCTGCGCGGCGAGGCGTGGCTCGTGACCGCACGGGCCTGAACCGGCCCTTACGATGCAGCGCGATGGCACCGAGACGAGCAGCGGCACTGCGCGACGGCGACGTGAGCCTGCGTGACCACCTCATCGCGACGGCGACCCGGCTGGTGGCCGAGCGCGGCACCGCCGGTCTCACCGTCCGCGACATCGCCCGCGCCGCGGACGTGGCGGTCGGCGTGCTCTACAACCACTTCGCCGACAAGGAGGAGCTGCTCGCGCTGGCCCTGCACGAGCACGTCCGGTCCACCGGGCGCCGACTCGGGCAGCCGGTCACCGGCGGCACGCTCGCGGAGGACCTGCGCGCGTTCGTCGTGCACGCCCTGGAGGTGCACGCGGCGATCCTGCCCGCGTTCGCCGGCCTGGTCGGTCAGCCCGAGGTGTTCGCCAGGTTCGACGCGCTGCCCGACCCGATGGCGGACGGGCGCGGCCTGCGCGCCGCGCTGGCCGACCACCTGCGCGCCGAACGCGACCGCGGCCGGGTCGCGGCGGGCGCCGACGTCGACGCCGTCGCCACGCTGGTGGTCGGCGCGTGCCACGAACTCGTGCTGCCCCGCCTCTACCGGGGCCCCGGCGCGACCGTCGAGGTGCCGCCCGGGTACGTGGACGCGCTGGTGTCGACCGTGCTCGACGGCATCGCGCCGAGGTAGTCGCCGGCGACGGTGGTCGCCGCCGGCGGACACGCCCCGCACGACCGCGCTCAGTGGTGCGCCGCCAGCGCCCGGCCGATGTAGTGCGCGGACAGGGTCGCGAAGATGTAGGCCTGCAACACCTGGATCAGCGCCTCCAGCAGCGTGATCCCGATCGCCAGGGCGAAGCTGACCAGCGACACCGGCTTGAGCAGCGGCCCGGCCTCCAGCAGCAGGAACTCGCCGCTCAGCGTGAACACCATGACCAGCATGTGCCCCGCGAACATCGCCGCGAACACCCGGATCGCCAGGTTCACCGGGTCGAAGAAGAACTTGAGGATCACCTCGGTCGGGATCAGCAGCAGCCACAGCACCGGTTTCGGCACGTCCGGCACGACGAACTGGTTGCGCAGGTAGCCGACGAGCCCGTGCCGCCTGATCCCCACGTAGTGGTAGAGCGGGAACACCAGCAGCAGCGCCACCGCGGCCGGGAAGCCGATGTGCGCCATGGTCGGGAACTGCACCAGCGGCACGATGCCGAAGATGTTGTTCACCAGCACGAAGCAGAAGATCGACACGATGAACGGGACGAACGGGCGGAAGTCCTTCGCCCCGATCTGCTCCCGCGTGATGGTGTTGCGGCCGAAGTCGTAGACCGACTCGGCGGCGAACTGCCACCTGCCCGGCACCAGCTTCGGTTTGCGGCTCGCGAGCAGGAAGAACGTGCTGATGATCACCACCGACAGCACGACCAGCACCATCGGTTTGGTCACCGCGCCGAAGATCGGCGGCGGGAACATGTCCACCGCGCCGGGCGGGCGAAAAGAATCGTCGGCCATGGGCGTCCCCCTCGTCCAAGGTCTTGACGAGAATCTAACGGACGGCCCGTGGCCTGTCGTCAGACTAAAGTTGACGATTCCGGGTCACCGGGCGGTCAACCCAGCGCCCCCTCCAGCGTGTCGTGCAACTCCAGCACCTCGCCCAGCCCGACCGAGATCAGGGTGCGCCGCACCAGGCGCGGCGTGACGACCTTCAGCGCACCGCCGCCGGCGCGGGTCCGCTCGTGCGCCACCAGCAGCACCTCGATGCCGATCGAGGCGAAGAACCGCACGTCCGTCAGGTCCACGACCACGCCGCCACGTCCGTCGCCGATGGCGTCGAGCAGCGGTTCACGCAGCTTGTCCACGGTGGCTATGTCCAGCTCACCGCGTGCCGCGACCACGGTGAGGCCCTCACCGACGCGGGTGGTCGACGTTTCGAAGTCCAGGGAAGGCATGCGGATCCGTTCTCCAGCGGGTTCACTCGCGCAGGTGCGCTGTGGGCTCAACGACACCGCCTGACACCAGAAGATCACACCCCGGCCGCGGTCCTGCGGGCACCTCCCCCTCAACGGTGATCGGTGCGGCGGGGTCCACGAGGTTAACCTGGGTGCCCCGCACTCACGAGGAGCCACCGCATGACAAGACCGAGCGAGCCGGGATCGACGGACCCGGCGAGCCTGGTCGACGACCTGCCCGTGGTCGTCTGGGAGGCCGACGCGCGGACCCGGCGGCTCACGTACGTCTCGCGGCACGCCGAGCGGCTCCTCGGGTTGCCGGTGGGCCGGTGGCTGGAGTCGTGGGACTCGGTGGTGCACCCCGACGACCGGGAGGCGGTCGCGCGGGGCCGCCTGCCCCGCCCGGACGGCCCCGACGAGTTCGAGCTGGCCTACCGGGTGGTCGCCGCGGACGGCGGCGTGCGGTGGGTGCGGGACGGGATCCGCGTGGTGCGGGACGCGGACGGCGCGGTCGCGCGGCTGCGCGGCGTGCTGGTCGACGTGACCGGGAGCAGGCTGCGCGAGGAGCGGGAGCGGTTCCTGGGCGAGCTGGACCGGGAGCTCCAACGGCTGGTGGACGCCGAGGAGGTGATGTCCGCGGCGATGCGGCTGCTCGGCGAGCACCTGGGCGTGAACCGGTGCGCCTTCGCCGAGGCGGAGGCCGACGAGGACCACTTCCTGATGAGCGGCGACTACTCCGACGGCCTGCCGCCGCTGCCGGGCCGGTTCGCCATGTCCGCTTTCGGGGCGGGCGCGGTGCGGGCGATGCGCGCCGGGGAGCCGTGGGTGGTGCGCGACAGCCTCGCCGACCCCCGGCTGGGCCCCGACGACCTGCACGCCTACCGGGTCACGGGCATCCGCGCGGTGATCTGCCTCCCGCTGCTGCGGGCGGGCAGGTTCGTCGCGGCCATGGCCGTGCACCAGGCTACAGTCCGGCACTGGACCGAGGCGGAAGTCGAGCTGGTCACCGTCGTGGTGAACAGGTGCTGGGAGTCTTTGCAGCGCGCGCACGCCGACCGCGCGCTGCGCGCCAGTGAGGAGAGGCACCGGTTGCTGGTGGAACGTGCCACGGACGGCATCTGGACCGTGGATCGCGACCTGCGGTTCGTGGACGTCAACCCGGCCGCGTGCGAGCTGCTCGGGTACGCGCGGGAGGACCTGCTCGGCCGGCCGCTGACCGACCTGGTCGCGCCGGACCTCGCCGGCCGGCTGGCGGACCTGGTGGGCTCGACCGGCCGGGTGATCACCGACGTGTGGGAGTTCCGGCGCGCGGACGGCGACGCGGTGCCGCTGGAGCTGAGCGTCCAGAGCACGCCGACCGGGTTGCAGGCCATCGGGCGGGACGTCACCGAGCGGCGGCGCGCCGAGGCCGAGCGCGAGCTGCTGCTCCAACGCGAGCGCGAGATCGCCGAGACGCTCCAGCGCAGCCTGCTGCCGCGCGAGCTGCCGTCGCTGCCGCGGGTCGCGGTGTCGGCCCGGTACCTGCCGGCGTCGGCGCACGGGCAGATCGGCGGCGACTGGTACGAGGTGCTGCCGGTCGGTGGCACGTCGGTCGCGCTGTCGGTGGGCGACGTGGTGGGCAAGGGGCCGACCGCGGCGGCGGTGATGGGGCAGCTGCGCAGCGCCCTGGCCGGGTACCTGCTCGACCACCACTCCCCCTCCGCCGCGCTGGAGCGGCTGGACGCGTTCGCCCGCCGCACGCCCGGCGCGCTGGGCAGCACGTGCGCCTGCCTGACGTTCGACTGGACCACGGGCCGGGTGTGCTGGGCGGCGGCCGGGCACCCGCCCGCGCTGCTGGTGTCGGCAGAGGGCACGCGGTTCCTCACCGCGCCCGACGACGCCGGCGGCGCGGTCCTGGGCACGCCCGACCGCGCGCCGTACCGGGACAACCGGGTGGACGTGCCGGTGGGCTCGTCGGTGGTGCTCTACACCGACGGGCTGGTCGAGCGGCGTGGCGCGCTGCTCGACGTCGGGCTGTCCCGGCTGGCCGAGGTGGCGGGCAAGGCGCACGCGTCGGGGCCCGACGAGCTGGCCGACGAGCTGGTCGGCCGGCTGCTCGCGGACGGGCAGGACGACGACGTGGCGCTGGTGGTGCTGCGCCGGGTGCCGGAGCCGCTGGACCGGCGCGGCGTGCCCGCGGTGCCCGAGGCGCTGTCGGACATGCGCCGCGACGTGCGGTCGTGGGCGGCGCTGGCGGGCGTGTCGACCGACCTGCTGTGCGACGTGCAGCTGGCGCTGGGCGAGGCCGCCGCGAACGCGGTCGACCACGCCTACCCGGACGGCCCCGGCCAGTTCGACTACCTGCTGGACCGGGCCGCGGGCGGCGCCGTGCGGGTGGTGGTGCGCGACCGGGGCCGGTGGCGACCGGAGCCCGCGGACAAGGGCCACCGCGGGCGCGGCATCGAGATCATCCGGGAACTGGCCGAGGACGTCGTGTTCGAACGCGGCCCGCACGGCACCAGGGTGGACTTCCTCGTCCCCGCCGAACCGCGGCACCCGCACCCCGAGCCGCCGCCCGCCGCGCCACCCGCCGACGACCGGGTGGTGCGCCTGACCGGCGACCTGGACGCGGCCGGCGTGGCCGCCACCCGCCCCGACCTGCTGTCCCGCGTGCGCGGCGGCTCGGTCGACCTGGACCTGACCGCCCTGGACTACCTCAGCAGCTCGGGCATCGCCCTCCTGCTGGAGGCCGCCGCCACCGCGCGGAGCGCCGGCCACCACATGACGTGGACCCTCCACCCCGGCTCGGCCCCGGCCCGCATCATCAAGCTGTCGGGCCTGTCCAACACCCCGGGCCTGACCATCCACCCACCCCTCTGACCCCGCGCGAGTCGTACCCCCAGCCCCCGCGAGTCGTACGTTCAGGACCATCGTGTCGAACGCTCAGGACCCCCGAGTTCCACGTTCGCGCAGCCCTCAGGGGTACCTGAACGTAGAACTCGGGGTACCGGAACGTACGACACGGTTGGGCTGGACGTACGACTCGCGCGGGGTCAGGGGGTGGTCAGGTGTTCCCGGCGGAACGCGAACAGGGCGATGTCGTCCTTCTTGTCCCGGCCGAACTCGTCGAGCAGGCGGTCGCACAGCTCGTCCATGTCGTCGTCGTGCGACACCGCCGCGCGCAGCAGCTCCATCCCCTCGTCCAGGTCGGCCCCCGAGTGCTCGACCAGGCCGTCCGTGGTCAGCAGCACCAGGCCGCCGACCGGCAGCACCACCCGGGACGCGGGCGGGCGCGGCAGGCCGATGCCCAGCAGCGGTCCCCGGACGTCCAGGTAGCGGGCGCCGGAGGCGTCGGCGAGCAGCGGCGGGATGTGGCCGGCGTTGGCCACCACGGCGGTCTCCTCGGCCGGGTCGACCAGGATCAGGCACATCGTGGTCAGGCCCTTGGTCGAGTGGAACTTGTGCAGCATCGCGTCGATGCGCCGCAGGATCTCCGCCGGGTCGCTCTCGTCCACCGCGTAGGCCCGCATCGCGTGCCGCACCTCGCCCATGATCGTGGCGGCGTGCAGCGAGTGCCCGGTGACGTCGCCGATGGCGATCAGCAACCGGTCGTCCAGCTCGGTGACCTCGTAGAAGTCGCCGCCGATCTCGGCGTGCGCGGACGCGGGCGCGTAGCGGGCCGCCATCGGCAGCGCGGGCAGCGACGGCAGCCGGCGCGGCAGCAGGCTGCGTTGCAGCGTCAGCGCGAGGTTGTGCTCCTCGGTGAAGGCGCGCAGGCCCTCGGCGGTCAGCGCGGTCGCCTGGGCCAGCTGCCGCAGCAGGTTGCGGTCCTCGTCGGTGGCGACCGCCTCGGGCGCGACCGCGACGCGGATCGGCGGGCGGCGGGGGTTGCCGCGCGCCACCACGACCAGCGCGGGCACGCCGCGCTCCCACGACGGGTCCGGCCTGGTCCCGGTGTCGGGCGGCAGCCCGTCGAGCAGGCGCGCGGACTCGCGGCGCAGCGCGGCGGGCGCACCGGGCTCGGCGCGGCCGATCAGCAGCTCGCCGTCCGGGTTGGTGACCAGCGCGGTGGCCGGCGCGCCCAGGACGGTCGCGGTGCCCTCGGCCGCGGCGGCGACCAGGTCGTCGAACGTGCTCGCGGCGTTGATGCGCAGGGTCGTGCCGGTCAGCTTCGCCAACCGGTCGGCCAGGCGCTCGGCCAGCGCGCGGGCCCGGTAGTAGCGCAGCGCCGCCTCCACGGTGGCCAGCAGCTCACCGGGCTCCAGCGGCTCGGTCAGGTAGGCGTCGGCGCCCCGGTTGAGGCCGGTGATCCGGTCCTCGGCCTGGCGGAACGCCGCCGAGACGTGCACCACCGGCACGGCGGCGGTGCGCGGGTCGCCCTTGATCCGCTCGGCCACCTCGAACCCGGTCATGTCCGGCAGGTCCACGTCCAGGACGACCAGGTCGAACTCCTCCTCCGCGAGCAGGTCCAGGGCCTGCCCGCCGGTGGCCGCCTCGGCGACCTCGTGCCCACCGCGGCGCAGCCAGCTGACCCGCACGTACCGGCTGGCCATGGTGTCGTCGACGACGAGGACGCGGGCCGGCACGACGGGCGGGGTCACCGGTCCGCCTCGGTCGGGGGAGCGGTGGCGCGGGCGGCGGCACGGGCGGCGCGCACGGCGTCCCGGACCTGGCCGGGCGCGAGGGCCGCCACCGGCAGCACCGCCGCGGCGTGACCGGCGGCGGTGCGCTCCAGCCCGCTGTCCACGTCGTGGCTCACCAGCAGCACCGGCACCGACCGCGACTCCTCGGCGCCGCGCAGCACCGACAGGATCTCGGTGCCGCTGACCTGCGGCACGTCCGCGGCCACCACCACCAGGTCCGGCCGCTCGCGACGGGCGACGGCCAGCGCCTCGCGTCCGTCGGAGACCTCCAGGACCCGCTCGGCCAGCCCCGCCAGCGCGGCCACCAGCCGGGCCCGCACCGCGTCGTCGGGCACCACGACCAGCGCGAGCGCCGCCTCGGAGTCGTCGGCCTGCCGCAGCGGCAGCCGCACGACGACCTCGGTGCCCTCGCCGGGCGTGCTGCGCAGCTCCAGGTCGCCGCCGAGGATGCCCGCGAGCCGCCGGGCGTAGGGCAGGCCGAGGCCGGTGCCGCTCGCGCCGACCTGGAGCGGGCCCGGCACCTGGTAGAAGTCCTCGAAGATCCGGCTCTGCTCCGCGTCCGGGATGCCGATGCCGGTGTCGGTGACGGCGAAGCGCACGGAGTCGGCGTCCGGGTGCACGGCCAGCCGCACGCGGCCGCGCTCGGTGAACTTCAGCGCGTTGGACAGCAGGTTGCGCAGGATGCGCCCGAGCATCACCTCGTCGGTGACCAGCTCGGACATCGGCGGCGGGTGGTCCACCACCAGCTCGACGTCGGCCGAGCGGACCAGCGGCTGCACCGAGCCGTGCAGGCGGGCCAGCAGCAGCGGCAGGTCCACCGGCGCGAGCCGGGGCCGCAGGCTGCCGGACTCGGCCTTGGCGGTGTCCAGCAGCTCGTTGATCAGGGCCAGCAGGGTCGAACCCGCGTCCTCGATCAACCCGACCTGCCGGCGCTGCTCGTCGGTCAGCGGGTCGCCCGCGGGGTCGGCCAGCAGCCGGGCCAGGCCGAGCACGGAGTTGACCGGCGAGCGCAGCTCGTGGCTGATGCCGGACCAGAACCTGGTGCGCGCCTCGGCCGCCTCGCGCAGCTGGGTGGTCTTCTCCTCCAGCTCCGCGTACAGCGCCACGACGCCCTGGTTGGTCTGCTCCAGCTCGTCGGACAGCTCCTTGTGCAGGGCGATGATGCCGCGGTTGGTGTCCTCCAGCTCCTCGTTGAGGCGCACCAGCTCGCGCTGCTTGGCCTCCAGGTCCTCCAGGGTCAGCACGAGGTCCTGGTTCTGGGCGCGCAGCTCGTCGAGGGAGTCGGCGACGTCCCGCACGCTCAGCAGCTGCCGCAGCCGCTCGACCTCGGCGGGCCGCGGCGGCTCGTGGCCCTCGGGCAGCACCTTGACCAGGGTCGTCGCCCAGCCCTCGGCCAGCACCTGGTCCATCAGCCGGCGCGCGGTGTCCCAGCCGGGTCCGCCGGTCTCCCCGGTCTCGACCCTGATCAGCAGCGCGGGCTCGGGCGGTCGGCGCAGCAGGAACACCAGGGTGGTGGGCGTGGTCAGCCGCACCAGCTCGCGGCCCACGTCGCTCAGCGAGGTGGCGACGCGGATCTGGTTCTGGCCGTCGAGCCCCAGCGCCGCCGCCGCGTCGCGGCCGTGCCGCCGCAGCGGGAACACGTCGGCCTCGCGGTGCACCGTCACCCGCAGCAGCACCTCGTCCTCCTGTCCGGTCACGGCGCCACCGCCACGAGGACGCCCGCGTCGTCCCTCCGCACACCGGCGTCGCGCAGCAGCGTGGCGGCGACGACCAGCGGCGGTCGGGTGACCAGGTCGTCCTGCGGCGACCAGCGCTCGGTCAGGCCGTCGGAGTGCAGCACGACCGCCGCGCCCGCCGGCAGCTCGTAGTCGAACGCGCGGATGGTGCGCGCCTGGTAGCCGGCCACGCCGGGCACCGACACCATGCCGTGCTTGCGCGCCGTGGTGACCACGGCGGCGGCGATGTTGCCCAGCCCGGCGAAGCGGACCGTCCCCGCGGACCGGTCCACGTCGGCCACGCCGACCGCGCCGCCCCGGGTGCCGCGCAGCGCCTCGTGCAGCCGCGCCACGGCTTCCTCCGGCGGCCCCGGCGGCAGGGCGCAGAACACCCGGACCGCCTCGCGGGACGCCGACGCGGCCAGCGGTCCGTGCCCGGAGCCGTCGCACATCATCAGCGTCACCCGGTTCCCCGAGCGGCGCACCGCGTAGGCGTCGCCGCACTGCTCCTCGCCCCCGATGGCCCTGGTGAGACCGGCCGTGGCGCCGTCGTCGTCGAGCCGGGCGGCGGCGTGGGGGTGGAACCGGGCCACCAGCACGGTGCCCCGGCCCCGGTCGGAGGACAGCGCGAACCGGTCGGCGGACCTGGCCACCGCGCCCAGGCCCAGGCCCAGGGTGCCGGTGGTGGACTGGCCGTCGGTCATGGCCAGCTCGATGTCGGCGATGCCGGGGCCGCGGTCCACGGCCAGCACCTCGACCGCGGCGTGCTCGGCGGCCCGCACCGAGCGCACCACCACCTGGCCGCCACTCGCGTGCTTGTTCAGGTTGGTGCCGATCTCGGTGACCGCGAGCGCGATCTCGGCGACCCTGGTGGCGGGGAACGCCAGCCGCTCGGCGAGGTTCGTGGCGGTGCGGCGGACCCGGCCGACCTCGGCGGCCTCGTCCACGTTCAGCCACGCCACGTCCTCGGTGACCGGCAGGCAGGTGCTCACCTCTTCCACTTCACCACCGTCACCGTCGTGCCGCGACCCACCTCGGTGTCCAGGTCGAACTCGTCGACCAGCCGCCGGGAGCCGCTCAGGCCGAGTCCGAGGCCGCTGCCGCTGCTCCAGCCGTCGGCCAGGGCGAGCGTCAGGTCCGGGATGCCGGGCCCGCTGTCGCGGAACGAGGCCCGCACGCCCTGGCGCGAGCCCTGGGTGACCACGGCGACGGTGGCGGAGCCGCCTCCGCCGTGGATGAGGGTGTTGCGCGCCAGCTCGCTGGTGGCGGTGACCAGTTTCGTCTGGTCGACGAGGGACAGCTTCACGCGCTGGGCGTACCCGCGCACGAGCTGCCGCACGCGCACCACGTCGTCGTCACCGGCGATCGGCAGTTCCTCGGGCGTCTCGCCGGGGTTGTTCACCGCGGTCCTCTCCGCCGCGCGCCGAGTTCGCGCAGGATCCTCATGCCCCGTTCGAGGTTCAGCGCGGTGCGCACCCCGCCGAGGGTCAGCCCCAGCTCGACCAGCGTGATCGCGACCGCGGGCCGCATCCCGACCACGACGGTGTCGGCGTCGAACAGCCGCGACAGGGACGCGATGGTGGCGAACATGCGGCCGATGAACGAGTCGACGATCTCCACGGCGGAGATGTCGATCACCACGCCGTGCGCGCCGCTGGCGCAGATCCGCTCGGCCAGGTCCTCCTGGAGGGCCAGCACGCTCTGGTCGTGCAGGTCGATCTGGATCGACACCAGCAGGATGCCCTCGATCTCCAGGATCGGGACCCGCTCCATCAGCGGTTCACCTTCACGATGTCCGCGCCCTCCTTGCGCAGGGCGTGGCGCAGCGCGTCGGCCAGGGAGGCCTTGGTGGTGATGTCGCCGAACTCGATGCCCAGCTCCACGATCGTCTGCGCGATCTGCGGCCGGATGCCCGAGACGATGCAGTCCGCGCCCATCAGGCGGGCCGCCACGACCGTCTTGAGCAGGTGCTGCGCGACCTGCGTGTCGACCGCGAACACGCCGGTGATGTCGATGATGGCGTGCTCCGAGCCGGTCTCGACCAGCGTCTCCAGCAGCTTCTCCATCACCACCTGGGTGCGCGCCGAGTCCAGGGTGCCCACCAGCGGCACGGCCAGCACGCCCTCCCACAGCTTGACCACCGGCGTGGTCAGCTCCAGCAGCTGCTCCGACTGCTCCTTGATGACCTCCTCGCGCGCGCGGGTGTAGCTCTCGAAGGTGAACAGGCCCAGCGCGTCGAGCAGCGTGGAGAAGTCCATGAGCTGCCGGTACAGGCCCCGGTCCTCGTCGTCCTCGGCCAGCTCGAACACCACGCGCTTGAGCGCGAAGACGCTCGACGCGGTCTCCGACGGGCTGTAGCCGTTGCGCGCCCGGTTGCGCGACATCTCCTCCAGCAGCGACCGCACCTCGGCGAGCTCCTCGCCGCGCACGTCACCGCCGTCGATCACCGGCACGAGGACGGCGAAGAACTCCCGGAAGTCGCGCTCCAGCTCCGCGGCGGTCGCCCGCCCGCGCATCGTCCCCGCCACGGACGAGACCCAACGCCGGACGAGTTCGTCGGCGTTGTCCCGCAGCAGCACGGTCAGGCGGTGCGCCTGCCCCGTTCCGTCAACCACTCGTGCCTCCTGGTGAGAGCTGTCACCGAGACAGTAGACGGGCGGGCCGGCGGCGCCACCAGGCGACTCTCCGGATCAGCCCGTCGCGCGCGGGGCGGTTCACCCCTCCCGCGCCCTAAGGTCGGTGGGATGGATCTCCTGGTGCCCCGGTACGGGGAAGGTTCGCTGTCGGACGTGGTGCCGTCGCTGCTGGCCGGGTTGGGGGTGCCGGGCGCGGTCGACGTGCTGGGCGTCTCCGGTCCCCCGCGGGTGTGCGTGCTCCTGGTGGACGGCCTGGGGTGGCGCTTGCTGCGGGAGCACGGCGACGACGCGCCGTTCCTGTCGTCACTGGCCGGGCGCGCGATCACGGCCGGTTTCCCGGCGACCACGGCCAGCAGCCTCGCGGCGCTCGGCACCGGCGCGCCGACCGGCGAGCACGGGGTGGTCGGCTTCTCGTTCGCCGAGGGCGGCGAGCTGCTGAACGCGCTGGGGTGGAGCCGGTACGACGCGGCCGAGCACGTGGACCTGCGGGAGTCGCTGGCGCCCGAAGCGGTGCAGCCGCGGCGCACCGCGTTCGAGGTGGCGGCCGAGGCGGGGGTGGCGGTGCGGCTGGTGCTGCCGCGCGAGCACCAGGGCAGCGGGCTGACCAGGGCGGTGCTGCGCGGCGGGCGGTTCGAGGCGGTGCTGGGGTTCGGCGACCTGGTCAGCCGGGTGGGTCACGCGCTGCGGTCGGCGGACCGGGTGCTGTGCTACGCCTACCACGGGGACCTGGACGCGCTCGGGCACGTGTACGGGCCGGGCAGCGAGCCGTGGCGGTGGCAGCTGCGGTTCGTGGACCGGGTGGCCGAGGCGATCGCGGCCGGGCTGCCGGACGGCGGGGCGCTGGTGGTGACCGCGGACCACGGCATGGTCACCGCCGGTGAGCGGGTCGACCTCGACGCGGTTGGCGGGCTGCGGGAGGGCGTGCGGGCGCTGGGCGGTGAGGCGCGGGTGCGGCACGTGTACACCTCCACCCCCGGTGAAGTGCGGGAACGCTGGTTGTCGGTGCTGGGTGAGAAGGTGTGGTTGGCGTCGCGGGCGGAGGCGGTCGCGGCGGGCTGGTTCGGGCCGCGGGTCGAGGAGCACGTGCTGCCGCGCATCGGCGACCTGGTCGTGGCGGCCCGGGACTCGCTGGTGCTGGTGCGCTCGGAGGTCGAGCGGTTCCAGACGGGGTTCACCGGGCACCACGGGTCGTTGACCGCTGTTGAGCAGGAGGTGCCGTTGTTGGTGGTGGGCAGCTGAGATCGGTGTGGCCGAGGTCGGGGTGGCCGAGGTCGGTGGACGCGGGCAGGCGGCGTGCTCGGGCGGGGTCGGCATAGCATCGCTTGTCGGTCCGCCGGGGCCGGGACGGAGGCGGTGAGTGGAGCGCGGGTCGCCCGTGGTGGACACGTCGGTCGCCGGGGTCGTGGCCGCCCGGTGGGGTGTCCGGCCGGAGCCCGCGATCGCGCGGTACGCCGAGCCCGGGTGGCAGCTGTCGCCCGTGCCCGTCAACCGGCCGTGCCCCCGCTGTGACGGCGAGCTGCACGGCCTGTACCGGGCGCACCCGCACCGGGGCAAGCACCAGCTCCAGGCCGCCGTGGCCTGCCCGGGGTGCCCGGCGACGTTCACGCTGCGCGAGCTGAGGCTGTCGCAGCGGTCGGTGCTGGGCGAGCTGCGCCCGGAAGCGGTGTCGCGGCGGATGACCGAGGACGCGCAGCTGGCGGCCCTGGCCCAGCCGGCCGTGCCGCCCGCGACCGAGGCGACCGGGCCGGGTCCCGGCTCCCGTCCCGCCCCGAAACCGCGCGCCAGGAGATCCGGCGCCGCCCCCGGCCCGGACGACCCTCCCGCGCCCCGCGACGCGCTCGCCCCGGCGCCCGACCACAGCTCCCCCGCCCACAGCCCTCTCGATCACAGCCCTCCAGGCCGCGGTCCCTCGGAAAACGGCCGGGCCGCCCCTGTGGCGACCCCCGAGCCGACCCCTGAGCCGACTCCCGAACCGCCGCCCGAGCCGACTCCCGAGCCGGTGCGCACCGGGCGGCGCGTCTCCACCGTCGCCATGGCGGCGCGCATCCGGTCGATCCTCAACGGCTCCGAGGCCGCGCCCGCCACCCGCGAGACCGACCTCCCCACCCTCCCGCCGGCGGCCGGCTCCCGACCGGTCTGGTGGCGCAAGACCGTCGACCCCGCCCTCGACGTCCCCGGGCTCCCGCCCGGCGTGGACGCCCGCGTCGTGCTGCCCGACCGGCCCGAGTTCGACGACCTGCGCGCCCGCCTGGACCGGGCCGGGGTGCCGCACCGCTCGATCCGGCACTGGCTGGAGCAGGAGGACGTGGCGGCCGACGCGGCGGCGGCCTGGTTGTCCGAGGTCGGCGGGGTGGTGCCGGAGCGGTGCGAGCCGGTGTCCGGTGAGGCCGCGCGGGCCGCCCGGCTGGCGTTCGAGGTGCTGTGGGACCTGCACGAGCCGCCCGGCGAGGTGCCCGCGCCCGTGCCGGTGGAGCGGCACGTGCCCGCCGACTGGGCGCGGTTCCTGCCGTTCCCGGTGCTCAACCCGGCGCAGACCCAGGCCGCGCCCCACCTGGTGGACGGCGACTCCCACGTGCTGATCACCGCGCCGACCGGCGCCGGCAAGACCGCGATGGGCATGCTGGCGGTGCTCAAGGCCATCCTGGAGGAGGGCCGCAAGGCCGCCTGGCTGGTGCCGCAGCGCTCGCTGACCGACGAGCTGGACCGGGAGCTGGAGGCGTGGCGCGCGCACGGCCTGCGCGTGGAGCGGCTGTCCGGCGAGTACGCGGTCGACGTGGAGGCGGTCAAGGCAGCCGACCTGTGGGTGGCCACCACCGAGAAGTTCGAGGCGATCTGCCGGGCCGCCTCGCTCCAGGCGGCGCTGGGCGAGGTCGGCTGCCTGGTCGTGGACGAGATCCACCTGCTGGGCAGCCCGGGGCGCGGCGCGCTGCTGGAGGCCCTGCTGGCCCGGGTGCGCGGCGCGGACTCGCCGGTGCGCATCATCGGCCTGTCGGCGACCGTGACCAACGCCGCCGAGGTCGCCGAGTGGCTGGAGGCCGAGCTGGTCACCACGACCTGGCGGCCCTCGCGGGTCACCTGGCAGCTGCCGACGATCCCGGCGGCCTCCGGGTTCGCCGCGAACAACCGGCAGCGCGAGCAGGTCGTGATCGACCTGACCCACCGGCACACCGCGGAGGGCGGCAGCGTGCTGGTGTTCTGCGGTTCCAAGCGCAACGTCCGGTCCACCGCCATGGCGATCGCGGCCGACCGCGGCGCGCCCGTGCACACCGTCGCCGCCGACGACGTGGACGGCCTGACGCGGGTGTGCGCGGACGTCGGCGTGCGGCTGCACTACGCGGACTACGAGCACAAGCACGCCGCCGAGCGGGCCTTCCGCGGGCGCCAGGCGGACGTGCTGGTGGCGACCTCCACCGTGGCGGCGGGCGTGAACCTGCCCGCGCGGGCCGTGGTCGTGCGGGACGTGTCGATCGGCGGCGAGCCGATGGACACCTCCACGGTCCTCCAGATGTTCGGCCGGGCCGGGCGGATCGGCGCGGGCGAGACCGAGGGCTGGTCCTACCTGGTGGTGGACGAGACGCAGCGCGCCGAGTGGCAGACCCGGCTGGTGGCGGGCTACTCGGTGTACTCGCGGATCCGCGAGTCGCTGCCCGACCACGTGCTGGCCGAGGTGCTCCAGGGCCGGATCCAGACCGCGGGCGACGCGCAGGCCTGGTGGGTGGAGACCCTGGCGCACGCGCAGGGCGACGACGACCTGGAACCGGTGCAGGAAGCGGTGTCGTTCCTGGTCGACGAGGGCCACCTGGCCGAGGTGGACGGCCGCCTGGCGATCACCGAGCTGGGCAGGCTGACCGCGCGGATGATGGTGTCCACCCACACCGGTCACCGCCTGCGCCGCACGCTCGACCTGCTGCCCGTGCCGCACGACCCGGACGAGGCGGAGACCGCGCTGAGCCTCGTGCTGTCGGTGGCGGTGCCGGACCTGGCGGGCATCCCGGTGCCCGAGCCGGTGCGGCCCGCGGTGGCCACGGTGATCAAGGCGGGCGGCCGGACGTCGCGGATCACCAGCACCACGTCGGTCAAGGGCCTCGGCTCGCAGGCGACCACCGCGCCGGGCGACCTGGCGTGGGCGGCGCTGCTGCTGGCGGCCCGCTCGCCGCACCTGTTCGACGCCTCCGGGTCGGGCCGCCGGGTCGCGGGCGGCATCCCGCTGACCACCCTGCACCCCGTGTACGAGCAGGCGCCGCGGTTCCTGGCGTGGCTGGCGGCGCAGGGCGCGCTGGGCTCGGTGCACCCGTGGATCGCCGTGGTGGCGGCGGACCTGGACCACCGCGTGCGCTGGCGCTCGCTGGTCCCGGCGCGCGGCGCGGGGCGGCTGCTGTGGATGTGCGAGGAGATGGCGACCCGCCCGCACCTGAGGACGCACGTGCCGGACCTGTGGCGCTCGGCGGTGGCGCGGGGCGTGCGGTCGCCGGACTGGCCGCCGGGCAGGTCGCCGGCGGGCTGCGTGCTGGACCACGCCGGGTACACCGCGCTGTTGCGCGAGCGCACCACCAACTACGTGCTGACCGCGCACGCGTCGGGCGCCGCCGCGACCGGGGGCACGGGCGCGTCGGTCGTCGCCTGGCGCGGCCGGGCGCGCACCGAGCCGACGACGTCCGCGTCGACCGTCGCCTACCCGGAGCCGGACGACGGCGCGGACCCGGGGGCGCAGGCCACCGGGGTCGCGGTGTTCACCCGGCGGGGCGACTACCGGGCGACCGGCTGGCTGGACGCCTACACGGCGGTGAACCCGCCCGAGGAGGCCCCGCCACCGAGCCGCCCGCGCCGGGGGCTGGGCGCGCGGCGCTGACCTGGGGTTGACCGGCCGGCCCTGGTCGCGGCGGCGGGCGTGGCGGTGGCGCGCGTGGCGGCAGCAGCGGCTTCCCGATCGCCACGGTGTCGGGCAAGCGCCGGGCCGCGAGGCGTCCCGGCGCGGAACCGGTGCGCTTCGTGATCTGGCAAGCCACGCCGGCCGGGGCAGAATGGTCCCCGTGACCTACCCGCCGGAACCCTGGGTGCTGCACGGCAATGCGTACGCGTCCCTGTGGCTGGCCGACGCGGCGAGGTTGCCGCCCGCGCCGATCCGCCCGGTCACCGTGCGGGGCCGCGCCGTGGTGGGCACCGCGTTCGTGGACTACCGGCCGCCCGGCCTGGCCTACCACGAGCTGGCGGTGGCGGTGCTGGTGCGACGGGGGTGGCGGCTCGGCGTGTCCGTCACCCAGATCTGGGTCGACAGCCCGGTGTCGCGGGCGGGCGGGCGCGAGCTGTGGGGCATCCCCAAGGAGTTGGCGACGTTCGACTCGCCGACCTCCGCCCACGACGACCGGGGTCCGATCGCCCACCTGGCCACCTCGTCGGCGCGCTCCGGGCTGCGGCTGCCGCTGGCGGCCTCGACCTGGCAGGTCCTCGGCGCGGCCCTGGCCCGCACACCGCTGCGCGCCACCGCCCGCGTGGCGCCGCTGCGCGCGACCTGGCGGGTCAACCCGGCGGGGCCGCTGAAGTGGCTGCCGGCCAGGCCGCTGGTCAGCGTCGCGCTGACCGGTCTGCGGCTGCGCTTCGGGCCGCGCGCCGCCTGAGCGCCGGGTCCGCGCGACCACGGCGAGGCGTCACCGGTGGGCTCCCCGAAAGCGCGGTGACGGCGTCCGCCACCGCGCTACGCTCCCCGCGACGTGGCCCCTCCGCGAGGGAGAGCACCATGCGAAAGCTGTTACCCGTGCTGGTCGCCGTCGTCCTGCCGGCGCTGTCCGCACCGCACGTCGAAGCCACGACGAGCCCGGACCTGGTCTGGTCGGACTGCCCGCCGCCGCCGGCGAACGTGCCGGACGACCCCCGGATGCGCTGCGCGACCCTGGAGGTCCCGCTGGACCACCGAGCCCCGCACGGCCGCACGATCGAGATCGCGATCTCGAAGATCGCCACCGCCGAGCCGGGCCTGCGCCGGGGCGTGCTGCTGCACAACGGCGGCGGGCCGGGGGCGCCGAGCCTGCACCTGCCCGCGGCGTACGCCACGCTGTACCCGCCCGAGGTGCTCGACCGCTACGACCTCATCGGCTTCGACCCGCGCGGTGTCGGGTACAGCGCGCCGGTGACGTGCGGGCGCACCGCCGACCAGTACCCGGTCGACCTCTACTTCCCCTTCCCCGCGCCGAACGGCTCGATCGACCGGAACGCGGAGTTCGCGCGGGAGCTGGCCCGCGACTGCCTGGCGCACGGCGGCCCGGTGATGCCGCACGTCACCACCGCCAACACCGCCCGCGACGTGGACCGGGTCCGCATCGCCCTGGGAGAGCGGAAGATCTCCTACAACAGCGGCTCGTACGGCAGCTACCTCGGCGCCGTCTACGCCACGCTGTTCCCCGACCGCACCGACCGGTTCGTCCTGGACTCCAACGCGGACCCCGACCGGGTGTGGCACGAGCAGTTCGCGCTGTGGGACCACGGCATGGAGCTGCGGTTCCGCGACATCGCGGCGTGGCTGGCCGAGCGCGACGCGACGTACCACCTCGGGACCACGCCGGCGCAGGTCCGGCAGCGGTACTTCGACACCGTCGCCGAACTGGACGCGAACCCGGCGCACCACCCGGCGGTCGGGCCCATCACCGGGAACGTGTTGCGCGCCATCGCCTTCGCGTACAGCTACCACACCGCCCTGTTCCCCACCCTGGCCGAGGTGTGGGTGTACGCGGACCAGGGCGGGGCCGCGCCCGAGGCGCCCGGCTCCCCCGCCGCGCCCGACCCGTCCCCCGCGCTCAACCCGGCCCCCGCACCCGACCCGTCCCCCGCGCCCGGCTGGCCCCCCGTGCCCGCCGACAACGTGCGCGCGTCCCAGCTCTCCGTGCTCTGCGGTGACACCCGGGCGCCACGGGACCTCGACCGGTACCGCCGGGAGGTCGCGGCGCACCGGGCCCTGTTCCCGGTGACCGGGGGCATGGGCACGAACGTCTGGCCGTGCGCCTTCTGGCACGACCCGGTCGAGCGCCCGGTCGAGGTGACCGACGAGGGTCCCGCCAACGTCCTCATGGTGCAAACCCTGCGCGACCCGGCCACCCCCTACCTCGGCGCGCTCGGCCTGAAGCGCGCCCTCGGCCAACGGGCCCGCCTGGTGACGGTGGACTCCGGCAACCACGGCGCGTACGACCCGTCCACGCCGTCGTGCGCGGTCCGCGAGGCGAACCGGTTCCTGGAGACCGGCGTCCTGCCCGCGCGGGACCTGTTCTGCGCGCCCGACCCGGCGCCGCCGGCCGGCGCCCCGATCAGCCCGCTGGTGTCCACCGCGCTGCCGAGCTGAACCACCCCGGCGGGGCAACCGCACCGCCGGGGTGATGACACGACCGGTGTAAATCGGCTGCGAGCGCCGGTGACCGCCTGCCACCCTCGTCACCATGCCCACGTTCGACGAGCTGGTCGCCGAAGGCGAGTCCGTCCCGACCGAGGGCTGGGACTTCTCCTGGTTCGACGGCCGCGCCACCGAGCAGCGCCCGTCCTGGGGCTACTCCGGGCTGCTCGCCGGGCGGATGGCGCGAGCCCGGGCGGCGCTCGACGTCCAGACCGGCGGCGGCGAGGTGCTGGCCTCGGTCCCGACCGCCCCGCCGGTGCTGGCGGCCACCGAGTCGTGGCCGCCGAACCTGGCGATCGCCCGCCGCAACCTGGCGGGGCTCGGCGCGACCGTCGTCCAGGTCGAGGACACGGCCGACCTGCCGTTCCCGGACGACCACTTCGACCTGGTGGTCAGCCGCCACCCGGTGACGACCCGCTGGGACGAGGTGCGCCGCGTCCTGCGGCCCGGCGGGACCTACCTGTCGCAGCAGGTCGGCGCGGGCTCCGTGCGCGAGCTGACCGACCTGATGATGGGCCCCCAGCCGGTCGACCCGGACCGGAGCGCGATGCGGATCGCGGGCGACGCCGAGGCGGCCGGGCTGGAGGTCGTCGACCTGCGCCAGGAGTCGCTGCGGATGGAGTTCTTCGACATCGCGGCCGTGGTCCACTTCCTGCGCAAGGTGATCTGGATCGTGCCCGGCTTCACCGCGGCCGACCACCGGGACCGGTTGGTCGAGCTGCACCGCTTCATCGAGCGCCACGGCCCGTTCGTGGCGCACTCCCAGCGGGTCCTGGTGGAGGCCCGGGAGAACGGCTAGCGCCAGACCGGCTCGTCCACCTCCACCACCCGGCCGTCCGGTGCGAAGTGCAGGTAGCGGTCGAAGTCGGCGGCGAACCAGCGGTCGTGGGTGATGGCCAGCACGGTGCCGGTGAACGCGCGCAGGCCGTGCTGGAGGGCGTCCGCGCCGGCCAGGTCGAGGTTGTCGGTGGGTTCGTCGAGCAGCAGCAGGGTCGCGCCGGACAGCTCCAGCAGCAGGACCTGCAACCGCGCCTGCTGGCCGCCCGACAGCTGCTCGAACCGCTGCCGCCACGACGGGGCCAGCTCGTAGCGGGCCAGCGCGGCCATGGCGTCGTCGCGCGCCAGGGCGTGGTCCCGCATCACGATGTCGTCGACCTGCCGGCCGTGCAGGTCGGGGCGGGCGTGGGTCTGGGTGAAGCTGCCGGGCGTGACGCGGGCGCCCAGCTCCACCGCGCCGGTGTGCGGCACGTCGTCCGCACCGCCCAGCAGCCGCAGGAACCGGGTCTTGCCGGAGCCGTTGGGCCCCAGCACGGCGATCCGCTCGCCGAACCACACCTGGAGGTCGAACGGCCCGGTCAGGCCGGTCAGCGCCAGGTCCGAGCACGTCAGCGCGCGTTTGCCGGTGCGGCCGCCGCGCAGGCGCACCCGGACGTCCTGGGCGCGCGGCGGGCGTCGCGGCGGCCCGGCCTCCTCGAACCTGGCCAGCCGGGTGCGGGCGGCGCGGTAGGCGGAGGACATCGCGTCGTTGCGCGCGGCGCCCTGCCGCAGCAGGTGCGCGGTGTCGCGCAGCCTGCGGTGCTCCTCCCGCCACCGCTTGCGCCGCTCGTCCAGGCGTTCGACGCGGTCGCGGCGGGCCTGGGCGAACGTGGCGAACCCGCCGCCGTGGACCCACACGTCCCGGTCCTCGACGGCCACGACCCGGTCGGCCGCGCCGGCGAGCAGCCACCGGTCGTGCGAGACCAGCAGGATCGTCTTGCGGCTCGTCCGCACCCGCTCCTCCAGCCACTCCTTGCCGGGCACGTCGAGGTAGTTGTCCGGCTCGTCGAGCAGCAGCACGTCGTCCGGGCCGCGCAACAGGGCCTCCAGGACCAGGCGCTTCTGCTCGCCGCCGGACAGGGTGGCCACGGGCCGGTCGGCGGCTTCGGCGAGCGGCAGGCCGAGCGCGGCGGTGGCGCAGGTGTCCCAGACGACCTCGATGTCGTAGCCGCCGGCGTCGACGTGCTCGGTGATCGCCTCGGCCAGGGCGAGCTGGGCGTCCTCCTCGTCGCGCTCGCGCAGCGCGAGTTCGGCCGCCCGGAGGGCCGCCGCGCTGCGCCTGATCCGTTCGGGCGCGACGGCCAGCAGCAGCCCGCCGACGGTGTCGCCGCTGATGAACTGCCGCATCACACCCACTCCGCCGCTGGTGGCGACCTCGCCCGAGGCCGGTCGCAGCTCGCCCGCGACGAGCCGCAGCAGGGTGGTCTTGCCCGCGCCGTTCGGGCCGACCAGCCCGGCCGTGACGCCGTCGCCGACGCGGAACGAGACGTGGTCGAGCAGCACGCGGCCGTCGGGCAGCGCGTAGGTCAGGTCGGACACCTCCACGTGCGCCACCAGCACCCCTAACGTTGGTCAGTCTCTCGAACGTTGGTCGAGAGTGCGAACAACGTACTACTGTGCGGGCCGTGGACGCGAAGGGGAATCGGGCGGGCGGGCGCGGGGGCCGGTCGGGCGGCGTGCCGGGCGAGGTGTGGCTGCGGGAGCCCAGGGCCCGCCGGGACGCGCTGACCCTGGACCGCATCGTGGCGACGGCCGTGGACCTGCTCGACGCCGACGGCGTGGCGGGCCTGACCATGCGGCGGCTGGCCGACCGCCTCGCCGTCGCGCCGCCCACGCTCTACTGGCACGTCAAGACCAAGGACGACGTGCTCGACCTGGCCGTGGACGCGATCTTCGCCGAGGTGCCGGTGCCGAGCGGACCGTGGCGGGACGCGGTGCGCGAGCTGGTGCTGGCCTGGCGGGCGACCATGCTGCGCCACCCGTGGTCACCGCCGCTGCTGGGCCGGCCGGCGCTCGGGCCGAACGTGCTGGAGCGCACGGAGTTCCTCCAGGGCGCGCTGGCGTCGGCGGGCTTCACCGGCGCGCACCTGGCCGCCGCCACGCACGGGCTGGCGAACTTCGTCATCGGCTCCGCGCTCACCCAGTCCACCTGGCACAGCCCCGAGGCGCTGGGCACGGCGCGCGCCCACCTGCGGGCGCGCGCCGACGACTACCCGACCCTGGTGGCCAACGACCACCTGGCCGACCAGGACTGGGACGCCCTGTTCGAACGGGGCCTGGACCACTTCCTGACCGGCCTGGCCCAGGGGATCGGGAGCGGCCCGGTCAGCTCTCCCCCGTGAACCGCGCGAGGCCGTCGAGCAACCGGTCCACCTCGGCGTCCGTCGTGTACGCCGCCAGACCGATCCGCAGCCCGCCCACGTCGCCCAAGCCCAACCACCGCGACGTCTCCACCGCGTAGAAGGACCCGGCGGGCGCGTTGACGCCCGACCCGGCCAGGAAGCGGTACGCGTCGACCGCCGAGCGGTCCTCGAACGTCACCAGCAGCGTGGGCGTCCGCCGCGCCGCCCGCGACCGCACCACCACGCCGGGCAGCGCGGCCAAGCCCGCCTCGACCCTCTCGCGCAGCCGGTCCTCGTGCGCGCCGACCTCCGCGAGCGACCGCGCCAGGCGCGTGCGCCGGTCGCCCTCCGAGGGGACGAGGTCGGCGATGAAGTCGACCGCCGCCGTGCAGCCGGCCAGCAGCTCGTAGGGCAGCGTGCCCAGCTCGAACCGCTCCGGCACCGCGTCCGACGACGGCAGCAGCTTGTCCGGCCGCAGCCGGTCGAGCAGCTCGGGCCGCGCGGCGACGACACCGCAGTGCGGTCCGAAGAACTTGTAGGGCGAGCAGGCGAAGAAGTCCGCGCCGAGCGCCGCGACGTCGACCGCCCGGTGCGCGGTGTGGTGCACACCGTCCACGTAGCACAGCGCGCCGCGCGCGTGGACCAGCTCGGTGATCGCGGGCAGGTCGGGGCGGGTGCCGATCAGGTTGGACGCCGCGGTCACCGCGACCAGCCGCGTCCTGCCCGACAGCACGGCGGCCACGTCGTCGGGCGCCAGCTCGCCGGTGCCCGGGTCGAACGCGGCCCAGCGCACCACCGCGCCGACCGCCTCGGCCGCCTGCACCCACGGCCGCACGTTGGCGTCGTGGTCGAGGCGGGTCACCACCACCTCGTCGCCGGGCTCCCAGGTCTTGGCCAGGGTGCGCGCGAAGTCGTAGGTCAGCTGGGTCGCGCTGCGGCCGAACACCACATCGGTCGGGTCGACGCCGAGCAGGTCGGCCAGCGCGCGGCGGGCGTCCAGCACGATCGAGTCGGCGGTGCGCTCGGCCGCGGTCACGGCGCCTCGGTTGGAGATGGAGGAGGTCAGCGCGTCCCGCACCGCGTCCGCGACCGCGGCGGGCACCTGGGTGCCGCCGGGCCCGTCGAAGTGGGCGATCCCGGAGGCGAGCGAGGGGAAGCGGTCGCGCACGGCGTCGACGTCGTAGGTCATGGTGTCCACTCTCTCCTATTGACAGCGAATGGACCTTCGGCCGACCCTATGGAAGCGCTCTCACGAATCGGTCTGGACCAGTTTCGTGAAGGCTCCGCCGCCCGTCCCTGAAACCCCGGGTGGCGGATGAACCCTGCCCTAGGAGTCAAGATGCGCACCCGAACAAAGCTGTTTAGCGCGCTCGTCGCCCTGGCGGCGGCCGGGACCGTGGCCGGGGCCCCGGCCCAAGCCGTCGGCCCCGACCTGCTGCCGCTCACCGTCACCAACAACAGCGGCCGGTCGGAGGCCGTCCACCTCTACGTCCTCGGCACCGACATCCGCAGCGGCCGGCTCGGCCACGTCAACCAGGGCGGCGGCTTCACGCCGTGGCCCGTCGGCTCCAACCCGCCCGTGCCCGCGCCGGACGTGTCGATCGCCGGTCCCGCGCAGGGCGGCAACGTGACGCTGCGCGTGCCGCGCTTCATCTCCGGCCGCGTCTACATGTCGTTCGGCGAGAAGCTGAAGTTCTTCCTCACCCCGGACGGCCTGGTGCAGCCCGCGCCGTGGGCGTCGGGCGACCCCAACCACGGCATCCTGTTCGACTGGAGCGAGTTCACCTACAACGACGCCGGCCTGTGGCTCAACAGCTCGCAGGTGGACATGTTCGCCGTGCCGCACGCGGTCACCGTGACCGGCGCGAGCGGCGTGACGAAGAAGACCGGCGAACTGGTCGCGAACGGCCGCGACAACGTGATCAACGGCGTCCGCGGCCAGGCCGGCTGGGGCAACTCGGTCGTCACCAGGTCCGACGGCACGGTGCTGCGCGTGCTCGCGCCGGGCAAGGCGGCCGACGTGGGCCTGTTCGACCGCAACTACCTCGACCCGTACATCACGCAGGCGTGGAACGCGTACACGTCCAAGACGCTGACCGTGGTGCCGTTCGGCGACCGCCCCGACGTCCGCTACTTCGGGCGGACCTCCGGCAACACCATGAACTTCACCAACTCCGCCGGGCAGCAGGTGGCGTCGTTCGCCAAGCCGTCCACCGCGAACGTCTGGGGTTGCGACGGCGCGCTGCACGCGCCCAACGACCAGGTGGTCGGCCCGATCGCGCGCACCCTGTGCGCCGCCCTGCACCGCTCCACGCTCGGCGTGATCGACACCCAGCCCGGCGGCGGCGCGGCCGACTTCTACAAGGGCGCGATCACCAACCACTACTCGCGGCTGGTGCACCAGAACATGGTGGACGGCAAGGCGTACGGGTTCGCGTTCGACGACGTGCAGGCGCAGGAGTCCCTGGTGCACGACGGCGACCCGCGGGCGGCCGGGATCGTCCTGACCCCGTTCACCGGTGGCGGCGGCACCACCCCTCCGCCCACCGGCGGCAGCATCGTCAGCAACTGGCACGACAAGTGCGTCGACGTGCCGAACTGGAACTTCACCGACGGGCAGCGCCTGATCGTGTGGAACTGCACGGGCGGGACCAACCAGCGGTGGGAGTTCACCGGCGGGACGGTGCGCACGCAGAACAACATGTGCATGGACGTGGCGTGGGGCTCGACCGCGAACGGGGCGGCCGTCCAGGTCGCGCGGTGCAGCGGCAACGCGGCCCAGCAGTTCGTCCTGTCGGCGGCGGGTGACCTGGTGAACCCGCAGGCGAACAAGTGCGTGGACATCGCGGACTGGAACCCGAACAACGACGCGGTGCTCCAGCTGTGGGAGTGCGGGGGCACGGCGAACCAGAAGTGGCGGCGCGGCTAGGTCGTCGAGCTCGGACTCGGGCTCGTCGCGGTGGTGTCACCGCGTCGAGCCCGGTCCAGCCGACAACCGCCCGGTCGCCTGCTTCATCGCTTGTCTCGTCGAGCGCCTGATCGACCGCTTCGGCGGGCGCTTCATCGGCTGCTCCGTCGGGCGCTCAGTCGACCGCTTCGTCCTCCGGGTCGCCGAGCGCCAGGGCGGCCAGGGTGTCGAGCGCCTGGGTCAGGACCTCGGCCGGGGTGGAGGCCAGGGCCAGGCGGACGGCGTTCGGCGCGTGACCCGGCACGACCGCGAACGCGGCGGCGGGCGTCACGGCGATGCCCCTCCTGCCGGCGGCGGCCACGAACGTCTCCGCCCGCCACTGCTCCGGCAGGCGCCACCAGCAGTGGAAGGCGCCCGGGTCCGAGCGGACGTCGAAACCGGCGAGGTGGTGGCGGGCCACCTGCTGGCGCTGCGCGGCGAAAATCCTTTTTCGGTCCACTATGGACTGAACGGTGCCGTCCGAGATCCAGGCGGTGGCCGCGGTCACGGCGAAGCGCCCCGCCGTCCAGCTGCCGGAGCGGGCGGCGGCGGCCACGCGGTCGACCAGGTGCGCGGGCGGCACCACGAAGCCCAGGGTGAGACCGGGGGCCAGGCGCTTGGACAGGCTGTCCACCACGGTCGTGCGCTCCGGCGCGAGGGGTGGCGGGCCGGGGCCCAGGAACGCGTAGACCGCGTCCTCGACCACCTGCGCGTCCAGGTCCCGCACCGCCCGGGCCAGCTCGGCGCGCCGGTGCTCGGGCGCGGTCGTGCCGAGCGGGTTGTGCAGCACCGGCTGGAGGTAGAGCGCGCGGACGCCGCTCGCCCGCACGGCCTCCGGCAGGACGCCGGCCTCGTCCACCGGCAGCGGCACGAGCGTGACGCCCAGGCGGGTCGCGATCGCCTTGACCGCGGGATAGGTGACGGCCTCGACGCCGAGCCGGCCGCCGACCGGCACCAGGGCCGCCACCGCGGCGGCGATCGCCTGCCTGCCGTTGCCGGTGAGCACCACGCGTCGCGGGTCGGGCGCCCAGCCCTCGCGGGCCGTCGCGCGGGCCACCGCCTCGCGGGCCCGGGTCGTGCCGCGCACGCCGATCGGCGTCATCGCCTCGGCGAAACCGCGGTCGACGAGGTCGTGGAGGGCCGGTGCGAGCAGTTCGGCCTGCTCGGGCAGGACGCAGGTGTTGAACTCCAGGTCCACGCGGGCGTCGGCCGGTTCGGCGAGCGCCGTCTCGACGGGAGGCGTCCCGGCGCGGACGAACGTCCCCCGCCCGACCTCGCCGACCGCCAGGCCGCGCCGGACCAGTTCGCCGTACGCGCGGGCCGCAGTGGACACGGCGATGCGGTGGGTGCGGGCGAACCGGCGCTGGGGCGGCAGGCGGTCACCCGGCTTGAGCGCGCCGCCCGCGATGTCACGCGCGAGCCGGTCCGCGATGTCCCGGTAGTCCACAACACCTCACATTGCACCGAGAGCATTGTTTTGATTGCACCGAGATAATGCGGTTCCTAGGCTGGGGACGTCAACCGGAGCGGGGGTCCTCATGCGGGTGAACGACATCGATGTCGCCTACGACGACAAGGGCGGCGGCACGCCGGTGCTGCTGGTGCACGGCCACCCGTTCAACCGCTCGATGTGGCGGCCGCAGGTCGAGCGGTTCAGCGAGGTATATCGTTTTATCGTGCCGGACCTGCGCGGCTACGGCGAGACCCGGCTCCCGGTCGACGAGACGGGCGCGGTGCCGGACAAGACGCCGTTGAGCGCGTTCGCCGACGACCTGGTCGCGCTGCTCGACGGGTTGGGGTTGGAACGCGTGGTGCTGGGCGGGTTGTCCATGGGCGGGCAGATCGCCATGGAAGTGCACCGAGCCCACCCGGACCGGATCAGTGCAATGATCCTCGCGGACACCTCCCCCGAGGCCGACACCCCCGCCGGGCGGCGGACCAGGCGGGCGGTGGCCGAGCGCCTGCTGCGCGAGGGCCTCGCCCCGTACGCCGACGAGGTGCTGGACAAGATGATCACCCCGCGCAACGTGCGCGACCTGCCCGAGGTGGCGGCGCACGTGCTGCGGATGATGCGCGGCACGTCGCCCGGAGGCGCGGCCGCCGCGCTGCGCGGGCGGGCCGAGCGACCGGACTACGCGGAGTCGCTGGCGGAGGTCTCCGTGCCGGTGCTGGTGGTGGTCGGCGCGGAGGACGAGTACACGCCGGTCGAGGTGGTGCGGGACATGCACGCGGTGATCCCGGGCTCGACGCTCGCCATCATCGACGGAGCGGGCCACCTGCCGAACCTGGAGCGGCCGGAGGCGTTCAACGAGGTGGTGGGGCGGTTCCTCGCGGAGGTGCTGTGACGCCCGGCCCCCCGGGCTGGGACCCGGGCTGGGACTCGGACCCGGACTCGGGTCAGGGCATCAGGTAGCCGGGCAGCTGCTGGTGGAAACCGGTTGTCGGGCGGGGCGGCGCGGTGTCGAACTGGCCGGAGAAGGCCCAGGCCGTGCCCACGGCCGCGATCACCGCCGCACCCGCGACCACCAGCTTGGCCCACGACGTCGACACCGGCCTGGTGACCTCGGTGTCCGGCTCGACGGCGAACACCGTCGTCAGCTGGGTCGGCGTGCGCAGGAGGGCCGCGCACTCGGCGGTGGTGGGGCGCTGGCGCGGCGACAGGGCCGTCATGCGCCTGAGCAGTCGGGCGAGGTCGGTGGGCAGGTGGCGCGGGATGTCCGGGGGTCGGTGCAGCCGCGCGACCGCGGCCTCCACCTGGCTGCCCTGGTACTCGCGCCGCCCGGTCAGGCACTCCAGCAGGACGAGGCCGAGCGCGTAGACGTCGGCGGCCGGGCCGACGTCCTCGCCGCGCACCTGCTCGGGGGCCAGGTAGGCGGCGGTGCCGACCACCTGGCGGGCGTTGGTCAGCCTGGTCGAGCCCGCCGAGCGGGCCAGGCCGAAGTCGGCCAGGTAGGGGATGCCGTCCTCGTCGAGCAGGATGTTGGACGGCTTCACGTCGCGGTGCACGACTCGGTGCTGGTGCACGTGGGCGAGGGCGTCGGCGAGGAGCGCGCCGAGCGCCCGCGTCTGCCTGGAGGTGAGGGGGCCGCCGGCCAGTTGCTCGCGGAGCGTGGGGCCGTCAACCAGTCGCAGGACCACGAACGACGTGCCGTCCCACTCCCCCGCGTCGTACACGGAGACGAGACCCGGGTGCGACAGACCGGCCAGGGTGCGCACCTCGTTGTCGAACCGGCTGCCCGCGACCAGGTCCTCGCCCCGGAACACCTTCACCGCGACGTACCGGCGCAGCACCACGTCCCAGCCCCGGTAGACCTCGGCCATGCCGCCCGTGCCCAGCTTCCCCACCAACCGGTAGCGACCCGCCAGCACCTGGCCACCCGCATTGCCAACCACGTGGACAGCCGTGCGATCGGCCACGCGGTCGACCACGTGATCGACCACCTGATCGGCCACGCGGTCGTCGGTGGGCAGCGACACGGCCTCGCCCCTCTGATCGACTGGTCCTGACGCCACCGGTTTCCCGACGGTTGACCTGGACAAACCGAGGAAGCCGATTCGAGACACCCGCCGGCCGTGACACCGATCTCATCGGAGGAACGTGACGCCGATCTCACCGAGAAGGGGGAACGCGCATGACAGGGCGGGGAGATGAGGACAGGGCGGGAGGCAAGGACAAGCCGGCCGGGTGCGGACGAGCCAAGCGCCGATGAGCCGAGCGCGCACAGGTCCGGTACGGGCAGATCGGCGTGGGCAGATCGGCGTGAGCAGTCCCGGGTCGGCAGTCCCAGCGCGGGCAGTCCCAGCGCGGGCAGTCCCAGCGCGGGCGGGCCGGTGGTCGGTTGGTGGTGAGCGTTGGCCCGCCGACCCGCCGGCCCGCTAACCCCTGGCCTCTGCCCCGTGGGCTCGCCGGCTCATGGGCCCGTCACAGCCCGCTGGTCCGCCAGCCGCCGGCCCGTCACAGCCCGCCGGCCCGTCAGCTCGTCAACGCGGCACGGCGGACTCCGGTGGTGCCGAGACCTGCGGTGGTGAGACCTGCGCCGCCCCGCTGCTCTCCCCGCGCCAGCACGACGCCTCCCCGGGACAGCTGCGCAGCAGCTTCACCTCGGGCGGCGAGGTGATGCGCTCCGGCGGTTCGACGGCTCCCCCCGGCCACTGGAGCGAGATCGCCATCGACGACACGTTGTTGTCGTACGACTTCTCCACCAGCGAGCGGTCGCCGTTGACGACGTTCAGCACGTCGTACACGCCCGACTTCACCCGGGTCAGGTCGAGCCACTGGAAGTCGACCGTGTACCGGTAGTCGTCGCCGTACCCCACGGAGATGCCCTCGACCACCTCCAGCGCCTCGGGCGCGTGGTGGCCGCAGCGGTTCTGGCGCAGGTAGTCCGCCAGCCTGCCCTCCGGCGTGCCCAGGTCGCCCGGGCTGTGCGGCAGCCCGTCCCGCAGCGGGTAGCGGTCGCCCAGGCAGAAGCCGGTCTTGCGGTCGGCCACCACGACCCGGCCGTCGGGCGTGCGCAGCTGGAAGTGCTCGAAGCCGAGCAGGTGCCAGTGGGTGTGCGCCGGGGCGGGCTCGTAGTACAGGGTCGCCGGGATCGGGTTCTGCGCCGCCTGGTACGAGGCCGGGATCGAACGGTCCACAGAGGACTGGAAGGCCTGTCGCGCGGTCATGGTCCGCGTCCGCTCGTCCGGGCGGCTGCCGTAGATGAGCAGCGGTCCCTCGCCGACGTTGTCGGCCGCCGTGGTGAAGCGCAGCCGGACCGCCGCGCCCTCGCCGCCGCACGGCCCGTTGGGCGACGCCGCGTCGGCGACCACGCACACGTCCCAGTCGGTGCAGCGCGCCGGGTCGCCGGTGTGCCCGCCCGCGCACCCGATCGGCGCCTGCCTCAGGTCCGGCAGCAGGTGCGCGTCGCCCGCCCGCGCGTTCGATGGCCCCATGAGCGCCGCGACGAGCACCGTCGTGGCGAGCAGGGGCACGTGTCTGCGCATTTCTCCTCCTCGGTTGCGGGGACGGATGTGTCCACTCGAGAACCTAATGAGGTACCCCGACAAAATCGGCCGCACACCGCCGATTTTCACTCGATCGACTGAGACACAAGGGAATCCGACCGCCGGGACTCTAACCTTCTCCGCGATCGCGCCCCGGCGGGGCGACCGCGACTGGAGGTGGGTCAGATCGACACGGGAGCGCCCGGCGCCGTCACGATGGTGTGCGGCACGAGGCCGGAGCTGATCAAGCTGGCGCCGTTGATCCAACTGCTCGGGCAGGCGGCCACCGTCGTCTACACCGGGCAGCACTACGACGCCGCGATGTACCACCGCATCCGCCGGGACATCGGTTGTCCGGGCCGGTTCCACGAGCTGGCCGTCGGCGGCGCGCGCCGGGGCGCGCAGCTCGGCTCGGCGGTGGCCGCCGTGGACGACGTGCTGGCCCAGCACCCGGCGCGGGCGGTGATCGTGCAGGGCGACACGACCTCCGCGCTCGCGGGCGCGCTGGCCGCCAACGCCAACGAGGTGCCCCTGGTGCACGTCGAGGCGGGCCTGCGCAGCTACGACCGGGCGATGCCCGAGGAGCACAACCGGGTGGCCATCGACCACCTCGCCGACCTGTGCTGCGCGCCGACGCCGCTCAACCGCACCAACCTCCTCGCCGAGGGCGTGCCCGACGAGCGCATCGCGATCACCGGCAACACCGTGGTCGAGGCGCTCGTGACCGCCCTGCCCGGCCGCGAGGAGGAGGACGTCGTGCTGGCCGCGCACGAGCTGCGGCCGGACGGCTACGTGCTGGCCACCGTGCACCGCCCGGAGAACGTGGACGACCCGGCGAACCTGGAGACCATCCTGCGCGAGCTGCGCCACCTGCCGCTGCCGGTGGTGCTGCCGCTGCACCCGCGCACCGCCAAGCGGGTCGAGGGCTTCGGCCTGGGCGGCCTCCTGACGGGGCTGAAGGTCGTGGAGCCGCAGGCGTACCCGGCCTTCCTCGCCCTGGCCCGGTGCGCCGCGGTGGTCGTCTCCGACTCCGGCGGCATCCAGGAGGAGGTGAGCGTGCTCAAGCGGCCCGTCGTCGTGGTGCGCCGCAGCACCGAGCGGCCGGAGATCGAGGGCACGTTCGGCACGCTGGTCGCGCCCGGCGCGGGGGTGCGCGCCGAGGTGCTGCGGTGGCTGGACGACGTGCCCGGCCACCGGGAGCGCCTGGAGCGCATCCCCTCCCCTTACGGCACCGGCTCGCCGTCGACCCGGATCGCCGCGGCGCTGCGGCGGCTGGTCGGCGACGAGCGGGTGCTCAGCCCGGAACGGGTCGTGGTGCCCCCGCCCGCGTCGCGGCCACGCGGTTCGCGAGTCCCACGCTCGAATTCCAGCTCGTGACGTCCGGGTACACGTGGGCGGTGGTCGCCAGCAGCAGCGGGGTGCCGGCGACCACCACGGGCGGCCTGAGCGCCAGGTAGCCCAGCGGGTGCACGGGCTCCACGAACGGGGCCCGGAACACCCGCACGTCGTCGACGTCCTCGCGGCGCAGGCCGGGGTGCAGGGCGAGCAGCTGCGCGGTCCAGCGCTCGGCCACCGCGGCGTCGCCCTCGGCGAACAGCGCGGAGCCGCGGTCGGTGTAGCGCATGGCGTACACGAGGTGCCGGCCGTCGTAGGGCCCCACGCCCGCGAGCGGGGTCATCTGCACCAGGCCGTCGAAGTCCGTGCCGGAGCGCACCACGGGCGTCCAGTAGTGGCCCGACAGCGGGCGGCGCAGGAAGAACAGCGCGTTGACCACGCCCTGGTAGGGCAGCTCCACGTCGGGCAGGCGGGGTGCGAGGTCGTCGTCGGCGACCTGCCGCAGCTGCGGCAGCGGCAGCGTCGAGATGACCCGGTCGGCGGTCAGCACCTCGTCGGGCAGCTCCAGCCGCGCGCCGCCGGCGACGCCGATCCGCCGCACGGGCGCGTTGAGCCGCACCACGCCGCCGTTGTCCTCGATCGACGCCCTGAGCGCGTCGATGACGGCCCGGTACCCGCCTTCGGGGTAGCCGCGCACCGAGACCGCGCCCTCGCGGCCCAGGCGCTGCCACAGGTACAGGGCCGGCACGTCGCCGAAGCGCTCGCCGAACTTCGCGCCGAACAGCGGCGCCAGCAGCAGTTCCCACACGCGGTCGCCGTACAGGCCGCGCAACCAGTCCTCGGTGCGGGTGGTGTCGAGGTCGCGGCGGCGGCCCAGGCGGCGCAGCAGCAGCGTGACCACGCCGAAGCGCACCCGGTCGACGAGGCTCAACGGGGTGAAGCGCAGCAGGTCCAGGGCCGTGTTGAACGGGTGGTGGCGGCCGGACACGACCATGCCCATCCGGGTGCGCTCCCACCTGATCGAGTGGCGCAGGCCGAGTTCGTCGAGCAGGCCGAGCAGGTGGTCGTCGGTGGGCATCACGCAGTGGTAGAACCGCTCGACCCACCGGTCGCGCCAGGGGAAGAACGTGCCGAGGCCGCCGAGCCGGTCGCTGCCCTCCAGCAGGGTCACCCGGGCGCCCGAGCGGGCCAGCCGGTGGGCGGCGGCCAGGCCGCAGATGCCGCCGCCGACGACCACGACGTGCTCGTCCCGCGGCGTCGCGGTCGCCATCACAGGGCCCGGTGCGGCGCGGGCGCGAGGCGGTCGCGCGCCAGCAGCTTCAGGTACTGCCCGACGGTCCGGGCGATGCGGATCTTGCTCGCGCCCCGCTTGCGGTCGTAGCGCAGCACCAGCGGCACCTCGGCCACCACGGGGCGGCAGTGCCGCAGCTTCAGCAGCAGCTCGACCATGCAGGCGAACCCGCGCTCCTCGATCAGCCGCTCGCCCCAGTGGCGGGCGGCCCGCGCGAGCAGGTCGGCCCGGTAGGCGCGGAACCCGCTGGTGAAGTCGCGCACGCCGTCGACCCGCACGAGCCGCCGGAACAGCACCGCCGCGCCGCGCGACAGCAACCGGCGCAGCGCGGGCGCGGTGGCGTCGTCGCCGCCGTCGACGAAGCGGGAGCAGATCACCACGTCCGCGCCCGCCTCGATCTCCTCGCGCAACCTGCGCAGCAGGCCCGGGTCGTGGGTGTCGTCGGCGTCCATCACGACGACGACGTCGCGCTCGGTGGCCTCCGCGAGCGCGGCGCGGAGCCCGGACTGGACGGCCTGGCCGAGGCCGAGGTTCACCGGGTGGCTGACGAGCCTGAGGTCCAGGCCCGGCACGCCGGCGGCCACCACCTGGGCGGTGCCGTCGGACGAGCCGTCGTCCACGACCCAGGCGGTGAGCTGCTCGGCGAGGGCGACGTCCGCGAGCCGGCTCAGCAGCGGCGGCAGGGACTCGGCTTCGTTGTAGGCGGGCAGCACGACGTGGGAGCGGGCGAGGGAACGGACCGGTGCGCCCTGTTCCGGCGCGGTGCGCACAGCGCCTTCATCGACGGTCAAAGGGCCCCATTTCACTGGAGGGCGGATGTCGGTCCAGAATTATCCGCCTGTGCGCCACCACCCGATCCGGCCACCCCGCGCGTTTCGGGTCGCACGGCAGGGCGAATGAGCTGAGACAATACCAACCAATGAGATCCGATAAGGGGAAACGTGGTTCCCGAAAGACTGAATTAACCCGGAGAGGGCTGACCGAATCAACACCGAGTAACCAGAACTTCCCGTTCGACTGGTCTCGAACGGGTGACCAATATCGTGATCGTGGCGGAGAGGACGACGTCCTGATGTGGTGTGGCGTGTGCGGCACGCCCGCGGCCCCCGGCCTGGGCGGTCCGCGGTGAACGGGGTGGGGGTGAACGGGGTGCGCTCGGCGGCCACCCGCCCCCCGGCGTCGCGGCGGCGGAGCCCGAGGCCGCGCGAGGCCTCGTGGCCGGACTTGCTCCGACGGGTGAACGCGGTGGCGGTGCTGCTGGTCGCGGTCGACGCGGCCGCGGTGGCGGCGGCGGTCGCGCGGGCCCAGCCGGGCTGGCGGTGGGCCGCGGTGGCGGCCGCGGCGTTGCTGGGCGCGCGGGCCGCGTGCCGGCTGTACCGGCGGCGGCTGTGGCTGTCCTGGCTCCAGGACCTGCCCCGCTCGGTTGGCGCGACCGCGCTGGCGTTCGCCCTGGTCACCGGGGTCGGCCTGGTGGTGGGCGAACCCGCGCGGGCCGCCCAGTGGACGGTGCTGGCGTTCGCCGCCGGCAGCGAACCCGCGCGGCTGGCGGTGTTCGCGTTCGGCCGCTGGTGCCGCCGCCGGTTCCACCGCTGCGACCGCACGATCGTGGTCGGCGCGGGCAAGGTCGGCGTCGACCTGGCCGGCGCGATGCTCGCGCACCCCGAGTTCGGCCTGCGCCCGGTCGGGTTCGTCGACCCGGAGCCGGCGCTCGACCCGGCCGCCCTGCCGGTCGACCTGCTGGACGAGGACCTGGCCGACGCGATCACCCGGTTGGGCGTCGGCACGGTCGTGCTGGCGTTCTCCCGCGCCCGCGAGTCGTCCGTGGTCGACTCGGCCATCACCGCGCACCGGCTGGGCTGCACCACCCTGGTGGTGCCCCGCATGTACGAGCTCCACCAGGACGGGCCCGACGTCGAGCGGCTGCGCAGCTACCCGCTGATGCGGCTGGGCACCGCGCCCACCAGCAGGCCGAGCTGGTGGGTCAAGCGCGGCGCGGACGTGCTGCTGGCCGCCGCCGCGCTGGTGGTGCTGGCGCCGGTGATCGCCCTGTGCGCGCTGGCCGTGCTGCTGGAGAGCGGCCGGCCGGTGATCTTCCGGCAGGTTCGGATAGGCATGGATGATCAGCCCTTCGTGCTCTACAAGTTGCGCAGTGTGAGAATGCGCGGTGAAGACGATTCCCAAATCACCTGGTCAGTGGTCGGAGACCACCGTGTCGGACCAGTCGGGCGATTCCTGCGCACCACATCCCTGGACGAACTGCCCCAGCTGTGGAACATCATCCGGGGCGACATGTCCATCGTCGGCCCGCGCCCGGAAAGGCCCGGTTTCGTGCGCGAGTTCTCCGCCATCCACGAGCTATACTGGGCCCGGCACCGGGTCCCGACGGGATTGACCGGGCTGGCGCAGGTGCACGGCCTCCGGGGCGACACCTCGATAGTCGACAGGTCCCGGTACGACAACTACTACATAGCCAACTGGTCCTTGTGGCTGGACGTCAAAATCCTGTTGCAGACGGTGGGTGAACTGGCGTGCCGAAGGAACCGCTGAGCCGTCGGGCGCGACGCGCCCTGGGCCTGCTGTGCGCCGCCCTGCTCCTGGCGGGCCCGGCCTGCACAATCATCCCCGCCACGGGGCAGGGCGGCGACGGGTCCCCGCCCGACCCGCTGGCGCCGCCGCCCGAGCCGCTCGCGCCGTGCGCCTGGTGGTACGGCATCGGCAAGTCGCCGACCGCGGTGGAGCTGAAGTTCGCCGCGCAGCACTACGACCTGGTGGTGCTCAACGCGACCGAGACCAAGGCCCTGCGCCGGCTGAAGAGGATGAACCCGGACGTCAAGGTCCTGGTCTACAAGGACTTCTCCAGCGTCCGCAACTACCCCGGCGCGGTGATCGGCGACTCGGACGCGCCGTTCCTGCCCAGCGGCATCGGCTACTACGCCGCCCAGCGGAACAACCCGGAGTGGTTCGCGGTGGACGACGACGGTCACCGCATCGAGTGGAAGCCCTACCCGAAGCACTGGCAGATGGCGGTGTGGGACCAGGGCTACCAGAAGGCGTGGACCGAGGCGGTGACCACCGAGGTGGTGCGCGAGGGCTGGGACGGGGTGCTGGCGGACAACGACTTCAGCTCGCTGCGCTACTACTCCTCGGCGGTCATCAAGGGCGCGGAGGACGCCACCGAGTCCGACCGGATCCTCCGCGAGGGCCTGGACGCCTTCCTCACCACGGCGGGCGACTCCCTCCAGAAGGCGGGGAAGATGCTGGTGCCGAACGTGTCCGAGTCGCACCTGACGGCCGGGCGCTGGTCGGCGCACTCCCGCTACCACGGGGCGATGGAGGAGAACTTCGGCCTCCGCGACACCGGCACGGGCGAGCTGCTCACCTTCAAGGGCAACGAGTGGAAGGAGCTGCGGTCGCAGGCCGCGCTCGGCGAGACGTGGCTGCTGCTGATCACGCACACCAAGTCCGAGCGGGAGGAGCGGGTCGGCTACGCCACCGCGGCCCTGCTCGCCAGCCCCCACACCTGCTGGAGCGGCGCGACCACGGGGGACTACCGCCACCCGGACTGGTCGCACTACCAGGAGGCCGAGCTGGGCGAGGCGGTCGAGACGGCGAACCAGCTGCCGTCCGGGGTGTGGGACCGCCGGTTCACCGGGGGGTACGTGGCGGTCAACCCGACCGGGCAGGCGGTCCTGGTGACGCCGCCGGCGGGGCTGGTGGACCTCGACACCGGCGAGGCCGTGCCCGGGACCGTCGAGCTGGCCGCCGCCGACGCGCTGGTCCTGGTCGCGCCACCGGACCAGGAGGAGCCGACGACCAGCCGGCCGGAGAGCCCCACCACCCAGCCGGGCGCCACGACGAGCACCGAGGCGCCCCCCACCACCGGGACCTCCGCGCCGACCACGCCGACCACGCCGACCACGACCACCGAGGACCCGCCGACCACCCCCGGGCCGACCACGACCGAACCGACCACGACCACCGAGGACCCGCCCGCGACCACCCCCGGCGGCGCGCCGGGCTGAGCGGCGCGCCCGCCCTCTGACGTGACGTGGCCGCGGTACGCCTCGACCAGGCAGACCGGGCTCCGGCCGGGCTCGTCGCCCGCGCTCCGGGTCGGGTGGCCGTGCCACGTCGCGCGGGCGAGGTCGGGCGGCGGGTCGACGTCCGCCGGGGAACCGCCCCTCGGGCGCGCCCCGGTCGGCGCCAACCCCTGGCCCCGACTACCCCAGCAGCTCCCGGTAGAGCGCGAGGTGCCGCCCGGCGCACGCGCCCGGCGCGAACCGCTCCCGCGCCCGCTCCGCCAGCTCGCGCCCGGTCCGCGCCGGGTCCGGGTCCGCGAACAGGGCCCGCAGCCGGGCCGCGAGCTGCGCCACGTCACCGGGCGCGGCCAGCCGGCCCGCGTCGCCGAGCATGTCCGCCACGCCGCCGGTGTCCGTGGCGACCACCGGCTTGCCCGCCGCCATCGCCTCGGCCACCACCAGCGGCTGCTGCTCCATCGTGGACGGCAGCACCAGCGCGTCGTGCGCGCGCAGCAGCTCCGGCACGTCGGCGCGGAACCCGAGGAACCGCACCCGGCCGCCCAGCCGCGCCGCCAGCGCCTCCGCCCGCGCCCGCTCCGGGCCGTCGCCGACCACCGCCAGCGTCGCGTCCGCCGGCATCACCCTGGGCGCGGCCAGCGCCTCCAGCAGCGTCGCCACCCCCTTGCGCGCCACCAGCGACCCGACGAACACCAGCCGCCGCACCGGGCCGGCCGGCGGGTGCGGCCGCACCGGCTCCACGCAGTTGTCGATGTGCGCCAGCCGACCCGCGGGCACCCTCAGCCGGGAGTTCAGGAACAACCCCATCGACCGCGCCGGCACCACGGTCCGGCGCAGCGCCCGCGCCACCACCGCGTCGGCGGCCAGCACGGTCCGCGTGTACGCCGAGGGGCCGGGCGCCCGCGCCACGCCCCGGAACCACGCCTCGCCCACGTCGTCCGGCACGCCGTGGTAGGTCTGCACCACCGCGCACCGCGACCTCAGCCCGGCGCCCACCAGCCCGGCCCGCCGGTCCTGCGCGTGCAGCACGTCGGGCCGCCAGGCCAGCACCGCCGACCGCGCCCGCCGACCGGCGCGCACGTCCGACTTCCGCCCGACCTCCACCCGTTCGTGGTGCTCGCCCAGCAGCTCGGCACCGCGCCTGGGCACCGGCCCGAACACCCGCACGTCCGCCTCGCCCGAGTCGAGCAGGGCCCGCGCGAGCCGCACCGCCACGTCCACCGGCCCGCCGCCGTCCTGCGTCAGCAGGTACGCCACCCTCAGCCGCTCACCCACGGTCCACCAGCTTCTCCACCAACGTCGTGACCTGGTCGGTCGCCTGCCTCAGGTCGAACAGCAGCTCCACCCGCCGCCGCCCGCGCCTGCCCTCCACGTCGGCCGACGCGGGGGCGGCCAGCCGGGCCGCGACCGCCGCCGCCAACCCGGCGACCTCGCCGACCGGCAGCACCGCGCCGGACGAGCCGAGGGCCTGCCGCACCCCGCCCACGTCGAACGCCACCACCGACCGGCCGCACGCCATCGCCTCCAGCGGCACCAGCGCCATCCCCTCCGCCCGCGACGGCAGCACCACCACGTCCGCCGCCGCGTAGAAGTCCGAGGGCTCGTCGTCGTGCCCCCACCACCGCACGGACTCGTCCAGGTACTCGGCCCGCCAGCGACGCCCCAGCGGCCCGTCGCCGACCAGCAGCAGCCGCGCCTCGGGCACCGCGGCCAGCACCGCGGGCCACGCGGCCAGCAGCAGGTCCTGCCCCTTGAGGTGGGTCAGCCGGCCGACGCACACCGCGGTGGGCCGGTCCGGCAGCCCCAGCCGCCACCGCGCGGCCAACCGGTCGCCCGGCCGGAACCGCTCGGTGTCCACCCCGTTGCACACCACCTCGGCGGGCCCGCCGATCCCGGCGACGCGCCCGACCGCCAGCTCGTCGTCGCTCACGCACACGAGCTGGTGCGTCCACCGCGCCCCGAACCGCTCCCACCACCGCGACGCGCGCCCCACGAAACCGGAGGCCGTCTGGAACGACCACAGGTGCGGCTGGAACAGCGTCGGCCGCCGCCCCCGCAGCACCAGCCGTCCGGCCAGGCCGGCCTTGGAGCTGTGCAGGTGCACCACGTCCGGCGCGAGCCGCCGCAGCACGCGCCGCAACCGGATCACCTCGGCCACCACCGCCGGGCCCGGTCGGCGGCCGGCCCGCCACTCCTCCACCCGCACGCCCGCGGCCCGCGCCCGGACGGCCAGCGGCCCCGGCGGGCACACCACGGTGACGTGCCAGCCCCGTTCCCGCTGCGCGCGCGCCAGGTCCAGCACCACCGCCGCCACGCCCGCGGTCACGGGCTGGCTCACGTGCACGACCTTCACCGCCGCACCTCCCGCAGCACGTCCCGGTTCAGGACCACCACGACCGCACCGCACACCGCCACCAGCACCACCCCCTGGGTCACCGCGCCCGCCACCGAACCGGGCGGCCCGAACTCGTCACCGGCCAGCCGCACCACCAGGGCGGCGCACCCGGCCGCCGCCACCACCCCGACCGCCCCCCGCGCCAGGGACCCCGCCGGCGGGGTCAGCCCCCGGCGCGCCAACGCCCGCCACGTCACCGGGACCAGCGACCACGCCGCCACGGCGTGCACCAGGGACACCGCCACCACGCCCCGGGCGGTGAACGCGAACAGGCCCGACACCAGCACGACCAGGTGAGTCACCTCCAACGCCAGGTAGCGGCGCGCGTGCCCGGTGGCCTTGAGCACCTGGTACCACACGTGCAGCAGGCTGATCCCCAGGCCGTACAGGCAGAGCAGGGCCAGCGGCAGCGCCGCCGCAGCCCACCGCTCGCCGAGCACCACGACCCGGTCCGCCGACGCCGCCACCACCGCGTACAGGCCGCCGGTCAGCGCCAGCACCGCCAGCGTGAACCGGCCGACCACACCGGACAGCTCCCGCCCCTCGCGGGCCAGTTCGGCGCACAGCGGCAGCACCACGCCGCCCAGCACCACGGCGACCACGATGTAAGGCACCCACGCGATCCGGTACGCCAGCGAGTACGCGCCGACCGCCTCCGCGCCCAGCACCCGCGCCACCGCGAGGTAGTCCACGTTCACCAGCAGCACGGCGACCAGCGCGCCCGGACCGACCACCGCGATCCAGCGCAGCGACTCGCCGGCCGCCGCCGCGTCCCAGCACGGCCGCACCCGCACCCCGGCGAGCACCGCCAGCAGGGGTGCGGACACCGCCGTGCACAGCAGCCCGAGCACGGGCGCGTGCGGCCCCGCGCCGGCCACCGCGAGCGCGACCGCCACCACCGCGCCGAGCACCGCGCCGCCCGCGTCGGGCAGCAGCCTGCGCCGGAAGTCCAGGTCCCGGTGCACCAACCCCAGCTGCACACCGGCCACGGCCGAGAACGGCAGGCTCACCGCGGCCAGCCGCACCAGCGGCGCGGCGCCGGGCGCGTCCAGCACCCCCGCGACCTCGTCGGCGGCCAGCACCAGCACCAATGCCAGGACCGCGCCCGCTCCCGCGCTGAGCACCAGCAGCGTGCCCGCCACCCGGCGCGGGTCGCCCGAGGTGCGGCTGATCACGTCGTACACGCCCATCGACTGCACGACCTGGCCGATGTTCACCAGCGCCACCGCCAGCGCCACCAGCCCCAGCGCCCCGGGGGTGAGGAACGCCGCCAGCACCAGCGTGACCGCCACCTGGCTGCCCTTGCTGACGACGTTCACCAGGAATAACCACAGCGAGCCGCGCACCGCCACGTCGCCGGTCACGGCGTGCGCCCACGCGCGACGCCCGCGGCGAACGCGGCCAGCAGCGCCCACGCCAGCACCAGGGCCACGCCGTCGAGCGTCACGTCGGCCCGCGCGCCCAGCGCGTCCCGGACCGCCAGGCCCACGAAGTGCAGGTGCGCGAACGGCACCGCCACCAGCAGGAGCGCCACCCCGACCGGCCGCCAGGCCCGCACCCGGCGTCGCGGCCACCACACCGCCGCCACCGCGACCAGCGCGGGCGCCGCGATCAGCACGTCACCGGGCTGGTGCACCACCGCGACCACCACGGCCAGGCACGTCAGCAGGTCGGCCGCCGCCGGCGCGCCCGCCCGGTCCAGCCGCCGCACCAGCACCGCGCTCACCGCGAGGGCGCCCACCAGCGCCACCACCTCCGCGCCGGGCGGCGCCCAGCCGGTGAGCCGGAAGAACACCGCCGCGATGTCGACCCGCTGGGCCGTCATCGAGTCCACCGCGCCGTAAGGGGTCTGACCGGCGTGCGCGAGGTTCGCCGCGATCGAGTCGAGGAACGCGCCCGACCCGCCGCGCGACACCAGCGGCGCCACGACCGCCAGGCTCGCCGCCGCCGCCACCGCCGTGCCGGTCAGCGCGACCCGCCGCGAGCCCCGGGCGAACAGCAGCAGCGCCAGCGGCAGGCCGAACTGCGGCTTCAGCCACGCCAGCGCCAACGCCGGCGCCGCCCACCTCGGGTGCCGGTCCCGCCACAGCAGGGCGCCCGCCGCGCCCACCGCGATCAGCGGGTTGACCTGCCCGACGTAGAGCTGGGCCTTGCCCACCTGGCTGAGCACCAGCAGCGCCGCGACCACCGCCGTGCCGACCGCCAGGGGCACGTGCGGGCGCAGCCGCCCCGCCGCCAGCACCGCCAGCAGGACCAGGAGCACCAGCGAGGCCAACGCGAACGCCACCGCGCCCACCCGGTAGTCGGGCAGCGCGAACGGCAGGTGCAGCACCAGGTGGTACGGCTGGTACAGGTTGAAGCTCTGCCGCACCGGCCAGTGCGCGAACATCACCGCCGGGTGGTAGGGGTTGCCGCCGTCGAGGAACTCCCGGATCGGGAAGTACAGCGCGTCCCGGAAGTCCTGCATCCGCTCCTCGGCCGCGTTCGCGGCGGTCGGCGGTGGCGCCTGCCACGCCGGCCGCAACGCGCGCCACGCGCCCGCCGCGCCCACCAGGCACGCCAGGCACGCCAGCGCGCCGAGCGCCAGGCGTCCCCTGACGCGGGTGTCCGGCGCGGTCACGCCAGCACCACCCCGACCACGGTCGTCGAGCCGGGCAGCGCGCCGACCACGGCGGCCAGCTCGTCCTGCCGCCCCCGGTCCCGGGGCGCCAGCGCGATCAGCGCCTCCCCGTCGGCGGGCT
The DNA here is from genome assembly GCF_039527585.1 of Saccharothrix xinjiangensis. Taxonomy (NCBI): domain Bacteria; kingdom Bacillati; phylum Actinomycetota; class Actinomycetes; order Pseudonocardiales; family Pseudonocardiaceae; genus Saccharothrix; species Saccharothrix xinjiangensis. Next base: position 82,896 of record NZ_BAAAKE010000003.1, read on the forward strand.
CCCCCGTCTTGTCCGGTAGCTCGGCGGCCAGCTCCTCCGCGCGCGCGATCAGCTCGGGCGTCACGGCCACCACGCGCGCCGGCCGCGCCGCCGCGCCGCACAGCACGGCCAGCCGCGGCACCAGGTCCGGGTCGTCGTCGTCCAGCACCGCCACCGGGCGCCGCGCACCGCCCGCCGCCAGGGCCGCGCGCACCCGGTCGCCGGCCCGGGTGCGGCGCAGGTGCCCGAACGCGTGCGCGGCCAGGCCCGCGACCACCCCCGCGACCAGGGCCAGGCCGAGCGCCAGGGGTCGGTCCGGCACGACCCGCGTGGTCTCCGGCCGGTCGAGCAGGCGCAGGCGGGCGGAGGGCGCGAGCAGGTCGGCGGCCACGACGGCCCGCGCGATCCGGTCCGCCGCGTCGCTCGCCTGGTCCGCGGTCGGCAGGCGCACGGACAGCCGGGCCAGGCCCGAGGCGGGCACCAGCTCCACCGAGACGCGCGCCGCGAGGTCGGCGGGCCCCATGCCGAGCGCCTCGGCGGGTTCGCGCAGCACCGACGGGCTGCGGGCCAGCTCGACCAGGGCCGGCAGGGAGAGCGAGACGACCTCGCCGAACGGGGCGGGCGAGTCGGTCGCCACCGGTCCGGCGAGCAGGCCGACCCGGCTCTGGTGCTCCTCGCCGCGCACCTCGGCGGACAGCACCACCGCCGCCGCGACGACCACCGCCACCCCGACGCAGGCCAGGGCGGGGCGCCACGGGGTCAGGCGCCGCAGCAACCCGGTCACCGCTCGCCGCCCAGCGCGCCGCGCAGCAGCTCGTCGTAGGAGAGCATCAACGCGTCCGGGTCGTGCGCCCGCCGCACCGACGCGCGGCCCTCCGCGCCCAGCTCGGCCCGCGCCAGGGGGTCGTGCAGCAGCGAGCGCAGCGCCACCGCCGTGGCCTCGGGGTCCCGGGGCGGCACCACGACACCGCCGCCGCCGGCCAGGGCCTGGCGCACGCCGTCCACGTCGGTCGCCACCACCGGGCGGCCGGCGGCCAGCGACTCCAGCACGGCCAGCGGCATGCCCTCCCAGTCGCTGGTGAGCACGGTGACGTCGGCGGCGGCCAGCAGGTCGGGCACGTCGCAGCGGTTGCCGAGGAACCGGACCCGGTCGGTGACGCCCAGGTCGGCGGCCAGCTTCTCCAGCACGTTGCGGCGGCTGCCGTCGCCTGCCAGCCACAGCACCGCGTCGGGGTCCAGCCTGGCCCACGCCTCCAGCAGCACGTCGTGCCGCTTCTGGGGTTCCAGGCGGGCCGGGCACAGCGCGACCGGCACGTCCCGGCCGACGCCGTGCACCGCGCGCACCGCGTCCCGGTCCACCCGCTCGGACTGCGGGAACACCGCGTTCGGGATCACCACCGGGTCGGGCACGCCCGCGGCGCGCAGCCGGTCGGCGGTGGCGTCGGCGACCGCGACCACCGTGCCGGAGGTGCGCCTGAGCACGCGCGCGGCGCTCGGGTAATCGGCGTCGGGCACACCGTGGAAGACGGTCAGCAGCGGCAGCCGGCGCGGCACCGCGGCGAGCCTGGCGACCAGGCTGGCGGACACGTTGTGGGCCAGCACGACCTCGGGCCGGAAGCTGCCGATCGCGACCCTGGTGGCCGCGGCGGCGCGCAGCACCCCGGTGGCCCGGCGGCGCGCCACCGGCACGGCGAACGTGGGCACGCCCAGCGCGCGCAGCGCCTCGGCCCGGTGCCCGCCGCCGCTGGCGACGGCCGAGCGCCACCCGAACCGCCCGCCGGTGCGGGCCATGCCGGCGACCAGGGCTTCGGCGCCCCCGGTCCCCATCTCACTGATCACGTGGAGCACACGCAACGTAGCTCGTCCTCCTCAGGCGCAGGTCGGCCGCGGCCACGACCGCGACCAGGGACCACAGGGGCAGGTAGTACTGCTGGGACAGGAAGGCCGAGGCGACCGCGACGGCGACCAGGCTCGCCTGCACGGCGACCACCGGCCCGGGGTCGGCGGTGGCGCGCAGGACGCGTTCGCCGGTGACCGCGGTGAGCGCCAGCAGCGCGGCGAACAGCGCGAAGCCGGGCAGGCCCAGCTCGGCGGCGACCTCCAGGTACATGTTGTGCGCCACCGGGGACTGCTCGTCGACCTCGGCGTTGTGGGAGGCGGCGGGGTAGTCGGCGCGGAAGCCGCCGGGTCCGACGCCCAGCACCGGGTGCTCGGCGAGCATGCGGGCGGCGGCCTCCCAGCGCAGCTCGCGGGTGTCCGCGTTGGCGCCCGCGACGTGGGTCTTCTCCTGGAAGGCGCGGTCGAGCGCGGGACCGGCGACCAGCGCCGCGCCGACGACGAGCACGGCCGACCCGGCGACACCGGCGAGCAGCGCGCGGACCGGGATCGCGCGGCGGGCCGCCAGCCACGACGCGTCGGCGGCCATCGCGCGCGCGCCGCCCCGGGAGAACGTGGCCGCCGCGCCCGCGACGAGGACGGTGGCGGCGAGCGCGAGCCCGGCGGTCGCCGCCCTGCCGCTGCCGGTCGCGTCGCGCCGGGGTCGTCGGAGCGCGACCAGCAGCGGCAGGGCGGCGACGAGGAAGTAGGCCAGGTCGTTGGGGTCCTCCAGCGGGCCGCTGGCGCGGGTCTCCCCCTCCACGAACAGGCTGTGCAACGCGCCCGTCGCCGCCACGACCGCGCCCGCGACCGCCGCGCCCAGCACCCACCGCAAGGGCGCCTCTCGCGAGGCCACGTCCACGAGCACCACGGTGACCAGCAGGAACGGCAGCCAGCGGAGGGTGTACTCGATCGTGTAGGCGCCACCGGCGTGCAGCGCGGAGGACGCCAGCAGCACGACGGTCAGCAGGGCGAGCACGGCGTGGACGGGGTGGGGCGCGGGGAGCGCCCGCCGGCGGACGCGGACGGCGGCCCAGGCGAGCACCAGCAGGGCGGGCGGCAGCTTGGCCAGCTGGCCGTGCCACTGGAGCAGGTAGCCCTCCAGCGGCGCGGCGAAGACCGTCGCGCAGACCAGGGCGCGCAGCAGACCGGTGGCCAACGGGCCGGTCTCGGGCGGACCGGCGGCAGGGGGTTCGGCGGGCCGGGGTTCGGCGGGCCGGGGTTCGGCGGCGAGCGACCCCGGGGTCGGGGGTGCCGGGGTCGGGGCTCCCGCAGCCGCGGCCCCGGTCGCGAGCGGCTCGGTCATCCGGACCGCGCCAGCAGTCCGGCGTCGCGGTCGGGCAGGCCCGCCAGGCGGCGCACGTGCTCGCCGGTGCCCACCACGTCGAAGCCGCGGCGCAGCGCGTCGAGCACCCAGCCCAGGAACTCGACCTTGCGGGCGCCCGGCACCGCCATGCCGGGGAAGAACTCCATGCCCGGCGCCTCGGTCGCGCCCAGCACGTCGGTGGGGTGCAGCAGCAGCGACGGCTGCACCCCGCGCGCCCGGCACAGCCGCACCGCGGTGGTGAAGTAGCCGCGGGCCAGGCGGGGCGAGACCTGGTGCAGCTGGAGCAGGTAGGAGCCGTGGATGGGCACGCGCAGCAGCGGCATCGTGGTCACCGGCAGCTCGACCAGGCCCGCGCCGACGCGCCAGCGGTAGGCGGCGTTGGGCGCGCGGACGCGGCCGAAGCCGCCGAACAGGTCGCGGTCGCCGCCGCCCGGCGCGGTGCGGTTGTGGTAGGCGCGGGCCAGCGGGCCGATCCACGTGGGCAGGGTGCTGGCGTCGTAGTCGTAGCCGCGTTCGGCCAGCAGCTCCAGCAGGTCGCGGGTGACGCTGTAGCCGGGTCCGCGGAAGCCCCTGGGCCGGGGCGCGCCCGCGGCGGTGATCGCGTCCTCGGCGCGGGTCAGCTCGTCCGCCAGCTCGGCCCGCGAGTAGCGGTGCAGCCAGGGTTCGTGCCCGTAGGAGTGGTTGGCGACCTCGTGGCCGGCGGCGGTGATGGCGGCCACGGCCTCCGCGCCGTCGTCGCGCTCGGCGTCCGCGCCCACCACGAACACGGTGGTGGTGAGGTCGTGCGCGCCGAAGACCTCCAGCAGCCGGGGCACGGCGGTGCGCAGGAAGCTGGGCCGGCGCTCCCACGCGGGGTCGCCGTGGGTCTTCAGGTAGGCCCAGAGGTTGTCCAGGTCCAGCGAGACGCTGGCGGTGCTCATCCGGTCACCCGCGCGGTGCTCGGGGCGAGCCGGTCGGCGGAGCCGAGCAGCAGGACCCCGGTCACGACCAGCCCGACGCCCAGCACGACCCACCACTCGCGACCGGGCACGACGCGGTCGCCGAGGGCGGCGATGCCGACCACCGAGGTGATCACGACGGTGGTGGCGTCCATGGTGGCGGCGGTCGAGGTGGCCGAGCCGCGGCGCAGGCCGAGGGCCAGGTAGGACTGGCCGACCAGGGCGGCCGCGACCATGAGCCAGGCGAGCGCGTTCAGCGGCAGGGCGAGCACCGGCTCGTCGGCGATGGTGCGGCTGGTGATCGCGACCACGGCGAACGCGACGCCGGCGAGCGCGGCCAGCGGCACCGCGGCGCGCACCCCGCGCTGGACCGCGGCGAGCAGCACCAGCGGGAGTCCGAAGAGGACGAACGCGGCGAGCGGCGGCACGTCGTGCGCGGTGGACGGCGTCGCGGCCGCCACCAGCAGCACGAGCCCCAGCGCCATCACCACGAGCACGACGACCTCGACCCGGCGCACCCGCCAGCCGAGCACGAGGACGCCGAACGCGGTGGCGAGGCCGACCGCGCACGTCGAACCCGCCTGCACCAGGTAGAGCGGCAGGCGGGCGCGGGCGAAGAAGGCCAGCGCGAAGCCCGCCAGCTGCCCGGCGAAGCCCAGCAGGTACAGGCGGTCGCGGGCCAGCCGGGCGAGCAGCCCGACGCCGCCGAGGTCGTCGGCGGCGCGCCGGGAGGCGACCGACTGGGCGACCACGCCCAGCGCGTACATCACCGCGGACGCGGCGAGTTCGAGGTAACCAGTCACGCAGCCCTTCCCCAACGGGGCGATCCGATGTCGGAGGGGCAGCGTAGGGTGCGGGGACGGCCTTCTCTTTCGAGCGATGGGCAATTACACGAGCGAGTGAAGCCCCTGGTTACGCACAGAAGTCCTCAGTGGACGGATTCGGCGACCGCCATCCCGATCCGGGTGAGCTGGTCCTCGCTCAGGGGCAACGTCTCCCGGCCCGAGCCGGTCCGGTTGAACGCCCGCTGGTCCGCCTGCGGCGTGAAGTCCGGGCTGCCGTGGTTCGCCGCGGAGATCGCGTAGACGTCGCCCGACGGCGCGTAGACGCGCAGCTCCAGGCTCAGCGACTGGAACGGCTCGCTCGCCTGCACCTCGTAGAGCTGGACCACCGCGCCGTTGTCGAGCACCGCGCGGCGCGGGGGGTGGCAGTTGCCCACGCCGAACACCTCGTCGTCGGCCGCGGCGAGCGGTTCGAGGGACGTGCGGCCGACCCGCAACCAGACGCTGCCGGTGCCCCCGTCGTCGGTCACGTCGATCCAGCGGGTGTGCCCGTCGACCGACTCCGGGTCCTTGAGCTTGTTGGCCGGGAAGGTGTGCGCGTGCGGTTCGCTCACCTGAGCGGGTGACACGACCTGGCTGACGGCGGTCGTCCACGCGTTCAGCACGTGCGGCGGCGGGTGGGGCAGCGTCCACCTCGTGGTGGCGTCGTCGAGCACGCCCAGGTCGCACTGGGGGATCGACAGGATCGCGCGCCCGGACGGCGGCGGCGCGGTCCACGCCGGGGTGAAGGTGCGGTAGGGGGTGCGGGCCTCGATGGTCATCGTCGTCAGCAGCGGCCGGGCGGAGGGGCCCGGCGACGGCGTGCCCGACCACCCGGCCGGGTCGGTCGGGCCGCCCGCCAGGCCGCCCAGCGCCACCGTGCCGACGCCGACCACGCCGACCGCCACCAGCGCACCGGCCACCGCGCCCGCCCGGCGGACCAGCAGCCGCCGCCTGCCGCGCCGCACCACGTCCGCCAGGTCGGCCCGCGCGGGCGGCGCCGGACCGTCCACCTCGGACTTCAGCGCCCTGCGCAGCTCGTCGCTGTCGCTCCACATCACGCACTCCCCGGGGTCACGACGCCGCGATAGGCCTCGCGGAGCGTCTTCAAACCGCGTGCGGTCTGGCTCTTGACCGTGCCCGTCGAGCACCGCAACGCCTCGGCCACCTGCTCGACCGACAGGTCGTGGACGTACCGCAGCACCAGCACGGCCCGCTGCCGCGGCGGCACCTGTTGCAGGGCGGCCAGCAGCGGCGGGCGCTCCTCGGCGGCGTCGGTGCCCGGCGGCACGGCGGTCTCCGGCGGCTCGGCCATCACCTGCTCGCGCTTGCGCCACCGCCGCCTGCCGTCCAGGAAGAGCCTGGTCACCACGGTGCGCAAGTACGCCTCCGCGCTGTCCCGGCGCACCCGGGACCAGTTCGCGTACACGCGCACGAAAGCGTGCTGCGCGATCTCCTCCGCCTCGCCCCAGTTCCCGCACAGCGCGTGCGCCGTGCGGCGAGCCTGGTCGAACCGGCTCGCGAAGAACTCGGCGAACTCGTCATCGCGTCGCACTCCCGGCCCCTCCTGTCGGTCACCACTCCTACGCGCTTCGGGCGCACCTGGTTGCACCCGGCCACCGGTTGCCGGATCGGCAACTTTTGTTGTCACTCGCGCGGGCCCGTCCGGAGGATCGGAGCCATGACCACCACAGAGGAGTACTGGGAAACGTTCTACCGCGAGCGCGACCAGGTCTGGACCGGGAAAGTCAACGAATTGCTGGCCAAGGAGGTGTCGGACCTCACCCCCGGCACCGCGCTCGACCTGGGTTGCGGAGAGGGCGGGGACGCGCTGTGGCTGGCCGCGCAGGGCTGGCGCGTCACCGCGGTCGACGTGTCGGCCGTCGCGCTGGACCGGGTCGGGGCGCGGGCCGCCGAGGCCGGGTTGGCCGAGCGGGTCGACCGGCAGCGGCACAACCTGTCGCACTCGTTCCCGGAGGGCGAGTTCGACCTGGTGTCGGCGCAGTTCCTGCACTCGACCACCGAGGCCGAGGGCGAGCGGAACCGCATCCTGGCGCGGGCGGCCGGCGCGGTGGCCCCCGGCGGGGTGCTGCTGATCGTGGGCCACGCCGGGTGGCCGAGCTGGGAACGCGGCCGCGTGGGCGAGTACCACTTCTCCACCAACGCCGAGGTCCTGGCCGGGCTCGACCTCGACGAGGGCTGGTCGGTCGAGGTGAACGAGTCGGTCTCGCGGGAGATCACCAGCCCCACCGGCGAGCCGGGCACGCGCGCGGACCACGTGCTGCGGCTGCGCCGCCGCTAGGCTGCGCCGCCGACACGAGAGGGTGCCGGCCGGGTTTGAGGCGGTGGCGGCACCGCGAGGGTTCAGGCTCGGCCACACCGCGATGGTCCCCGCAGCCAGGGTCGGCGAGCGGGGTGGGCGGGACAGGCTGGACGGGCGGAGCCGGCTGGGCAGGGCAGGCCGGCGGGCCGGGGCGGGCAGGGCAGGGCCGGCTGGGCAGGGGCGGCTGGTGGGGCGGGCGAACGAGATGGCCAACCGGGGTCGGGGGTCCCGGCTCAGGCCAGCAGGTCGGCCAGGGTGGTCAGCGCCTGCCCCAGGGGGAGGTCGACGCGGACGGACGCGTGCGCGTCACCCCTGGTCTCACCCCGGTTGACGATCAGGACCGGCGTGCCCGCGTCCGCCGCGCGCCGGACGAACCGCAGGCCGGACATCACCGTCAGCGACGACCCGAGCACCAACAGCGCGTCGGCGGCGTCCACCAGCGCGCCGCACCGCTCGACGCGCGGCTTGGGCACGTTCTCGCCGAAGAACACCACGTCCGGCTTGAGCACTCCCCCGCAGTCGGCGCAGTCGACCAGCCGGAACGAGCGCACCTCGGCCTCGGCCAGGTCGACGTCGCCGTCGGGGTTGACCCGGGACGCCTCGGCCGCGAAGCCGGGGTTGACCGCGCGGAGCCTGCGGTCCAGGTCCTCGCGGGGACTGGTCCGGCGGCAGCCCAGGCAGATCACCCGGTCGAGGCCGCCGTGCAGCTCGACCACGTCGGGCGTGCCGGCGGCCTGGTGCAGGCCGTCGACGTTCTGGGTGATCACGCCGGTCACGCGACCGGCGGCGTGCAGGCGCGTCACGGCGAGGTGGCCCGCGTTGGGCCGGGCGCGGGCGATGGTGCGCCAGCCCAGGTGGCTGCGCGCCCAGTACCGCCGCCTGCCCGCCGGGCTGCCGACGAACTCGTCGTAGGTCATCGGGGTGTGCTTGCGCAGGCTGCCCGCCGCGCCCCGGTAGTCGGGGATGCCGGACTCGGTGGACAGGCCCGCGCCGCTGAGCACCAGGACCCGGCCTGCCGCGAGCGCCCGCACGACCTCGTCCAGGCTCGTGGTGCGCGGCAGCGGCGCGCCGGTGGCCGTCCAGCTCAGCGTCGGCCTTGTGCGCATGGCACCCAGGTTACGTGGCCGGACCGACAACCCTGGTCGCGCGGCGACAGCCCAGGCCGCACAGCCGGCCCAGGTCGCGCGGCGACAGCCCGGGTCGTGCGGCCGGCCCGAGTCCGCCGCGCACGCGGTGGACCCGGCTGACCTGACCGGTGAACCCGGCTCACCTGGCCGGTCCGGTCGACTCGCGGATCACGAGTTCGGGCGGGTTGACCTGGACGTGGCCGTCGTCGACCTCGCCGAGCGCGGCGAGCAGCACCCGGGCCGCCGCCCGCCCCAGGCCGACGAGGTCCTGCCGCACGGTGGTCAACCTCGGGTACACCAGCTCGCTCATCGGCAGGTCGTCGTGGCCGATGATGGACAGGTCGCGGGGCACCTCGACGCCCAGCCTGCGCGCGGTGCTCAGGCCGGCCACGGCCATCGAGTCGTTGGCGAACAGGATCGCGGTGGGGCGGAGGTGGGCCAGCATCTCCCGCACGGCGTCCACCGCGCCATCCGGGCTGAAGTCGCCGGACGTCACCGAGGGCGCGGTTCCGAGGCCGTGCTCCTCCAGCACCTCCTCGACCGCCCGGATCCGGTGGTGGGTGTGCACCCGGTCCTCGGGGCCGGAGATGTAGCCGATGCGCCGGTGGCCGTACCGCAGCAGGTGCTCGACGGCCTGGTGGATGCCGCAGTCCGAATGGGGCGCGCGCACGGCCGGGATCGGGTCGTCCTCCCACGGGGTGCCGACGAGCACGGCGGGCAGGCCGAGGTCGCGCAGCAGCGCGAACCGGGTGTCCCCGACCCGGCTCTCGGTGAGCAGCACGCCGTCGACCCGGCCCTCCTCGGCGAGCCTGCGGTAGGCGGTCTCCTCGGCGAGCTGCTCCTCGCCCACGATGTGCAGCAGCAGGCCGTAGCCCCTGGGCGCCAACTCGCGCTCGATGCCGTCGATCAACAGGGTGAAATGCGGGTCCGTGCTGAGCAGGTTCGTCTCGCGTCGCAGGACCATGCCCACGGCCCGCGTCTTGGCGGCCCGCAGGGCGACCGCGGTGGCGGACGGCGTCCACCGGAGCTTGGCGGCCGCGGCCAGCACCCGCTCGCGGGTGGACGAGGAGATGCCGCTCTTGCCGTTGACGACCTTGGACACGGCCGAGACGGACACGCCGGCGAGCGAGGCGACGTCGGCGATCGTGGGCTTGCCACTTCTTACCATCTGGAAAACGTTACACCCGGCTTCTACCAGGGCCTCGACGGGTCGCATGTAAAACGATATACCTGTCTCGTGCAGCGCAACTCGGCAAAGCTGATCGGCCCGGACGGCACCCCGCTGACGTGGGTGGGCGTCAACTACTGGTCGCGCACCGGCGGTCCGCTGATGTGGCGGCACTACGACCCGGACGTGGTGGACGAGGAGTTGCGCACGCTGCGCGACCACGGCATCGGCCTGACGCGCAGCTTCTTCTACTGGCCCGACTTCATGCCCGAAGAGGACCGGCTCGACGAGGAGCTGGTGGGCAGGTACAACGATTTCCTCGACCGCCACCACGCGCTCGGCATGACCACCGTCCCCACCTTCGTCGTCGGTCACATGTCCGGGCAGAACTGGGACCCGCCCTGGCGCGACGGGCGCGACGTGTTCGGCGACGAGTCGTTCGTGGCGCTCCAGCGCTGGTACGTGCGGGAGCTGGCGGCCCGCTGGAAGGACCACCCGGCGGTGGCCGGGTGGCTGCTCAGCAACGAGATGCCGATTTACGCCGACTGGCGCTCGCGCGGCATCGGCACCCTCGACGCGGACGCCGTCACGGCGTGGGCCGCGGCGCTGATCGGCGAGATCAGGGCGGTGGGCGCGACCCAGCCGGTGTCGGTCGGCGACGGCGCGTGGGGCGTGGAGGTCACCGGCCTGGACAACGGTTTCCGGGTCCGCGACCTGGCGCCGCTGATCGACTTCCACGGGCCGCACGTGTACCGGATGGAGGACGACCCGCTGCGGCTGCACCTGGGCGCGGCGTTCGTCTGCGAGCTGCTCGACGTCGGCGGGAAGCCCGTCGTGCTGGAGGAGTTCGGGGTGACCTCGGACTACACCTCCGAGGAGCACGCCGCCCACTACTACCGGCAGGTCCTGCACACCACGCTGCTGGCGGGCGCGACCGGCTGGATCCCGTGGAACAACACCGACTACGACGACCTGTTCGACCAGGAGCCCTACCGGCACCACCCGTTCGAGATGCACTTCGGCCTGACCGACGCGCGCGGCCGACCCAAGCGGCAACTGGTCGAGGTACGACGTTTCACCGAGGTGCTGCGGCGCACGGACTTCGCCCGGTTGCGCCGCCCGGACACCGGGGTCGCGCTGCTGGTGTCGTCGTTCCTGGAGGCCCGGTACCCGTTCACCCAGCCCGAGGACGCCACCAGCGTGGCCGACCACTGCCGCCAGGCCTACGTGGCGGCGTGGGAGGCCGACCTGCCGGTGGGCGTGGCGCGGGAGCTGGACGGCGTGCCGGAGGACTGCGCGCTGTACCTGGCGCCGTCGGTCAAGCAGCTGACCGCGCCGACGTGGCGGGCGCTGGTGGCGCGGGCCGAGCGGGGCGCGGTGGTGTACGCGTCGTACTTCGTCGGCGAGCACCGCACGCAGCGCGGGCCGTGGTGGCCGGACCTGGACGGCACGTTCGGCGTGGTCAAGCAGCTGCGGTACGGGCTGGTCGACCCGATCGAGGACGACGAGCTGCGGATGGTGTTCGTCCACGACCTCGGTGACATCGCGGCGGGCGAGGAGCTGGTGTTCCGGGTCGCCGGCACGGAGCACTCGCGGGCGTTCCTGCCGGTCGTGCCGGACGGCGCGCAGGTGCTGGCGACCGACGCGCACGGGCGGCCCGCGCTGCTGCGCCGGCGGGTCGGCGACGGGTGGCTGGTGCTGTGCACCTACCCGTTGGAGCACATGGCCGCCCGCACGCCCCGGGTCAACCCCGAGCCGACGTGGCGGCTCTACGCGGCGCTGGCGGCCGAGGCGGGCGTGCGGCCGCGCGTGCGGGTGGCCGACCCGCTGGTGATGGCGGCGGTGATGGAGCACGAGGACGGGCGCGAGTTCGCCTGGTTCGTGAGCGGGCACGACGCGCCGGTGTCGGTGACGCCCGAGGTGGACGGCGGGTCGCTGGTGTCGCTCGACGGCGAGCCGGTGCGCGCGCTGGAGCTGGGTCCGTTCGGTGTGGTGGTGGCGGAAGTGCGGAGGGGCGAATGAGGATCGCGGCGGCGGACGTGGTGGTGACCTGCCCGGGGCGGAACTTCGTGACCCTGCGGGTGACCACGGAGGACGGCCTGGTCGGGCTGGGCGACGCGACGCTCAACGGCCGGGAGCTGGCGGTGGCGTCCTACCTGGCCGACCACGTGGTCCCGCTGCTGCTCGGGCGGGACGCGCGGGCGGTCGAGGACACCTGGCAGTACCTGTACCGGGGCGCGTACTGGCGGCGCGGGCCGGTGACCATGGCCGCGATCGCCGCCGTGGACACGGCGCTGTGGGACATCAAGGCCAAGGCCGCCGGGATGCCGCTCTACCAGCTGCTCGGCGGCGCGTGCCGGGTCGGGGCGCTGGCCTACGGGCACGCGTCGGGGCGCGACCTGCCGGAGCTGTTCGACTCGATCCGGCTGCACCTGGAGCGGGGTTTCCGGGCCATCCGCGTGCAGACCGGCATCCCGGGCCTGGCGACCGTCTACGGCGTCGCCTCGTCCGCGGCGGGCGGCGGCGACCGGTACGACTACGAGCCGGCCCGGCCGACCGCGCTGCCGGTCGAGGAGACCTGGGACACCCGCGCGTACCTGCGGCACGTGCCGGGCGTGTTCGAGGCGGTGCGCCACGAGTTCGGGCCGGAGCTGCCGCTGCTGCACGACGGTCACCACCGGATGACGCCGATCGAGGCCGCCCGGCTGGGCAAGTCGCTGGAGCCCTACGACCTGTTCTGGCTGGAGGACGCCACCCCGGGCGAGGACCAGGCGGCGCTGCGGCTGATCAGGCAGCACACCACGACCCCGCTGGCCATCGGCGAGGTGTTCAACTCCGTGCACGACTACACCACGCTGCTGGGCGAGCGGCTGATCGACTACGTGCGGTCGGCGGTCACGCACACCGGCGGCGTGACCGCGATGAAGAAGCTGCTGGACTTCGCCGCGGTGTACGGGATCAAGTCCGGGCTGCACGGCCCGACGGACATCTCGCCGGTGGGCATGGCCGCGGCGCTGCACCTGGACCTGGCCGTGCACAACTTCGGCATCCAGGAGTACATGCCGCACACCGCGGAGGCGCTGGAGGTCTTCCGCACCTCCTTCACGTTCGCCGACGGCCTGCTGCACCCGTCCGACGCGGCGGGGCTGGGCGTGGAGCTGGACCTGGACGCGGCGGCCCGCTTCCCCTACCGCGCCGCGTACCTGCCGGTGAACCGCCTGGCGGACGGGACCCTGCACGACTGGTAGGGCGCGGGCGCGGGTCGACCAGCGGTGGCCGGCCGTGGCCGGCTGTGGGGCCGGCCGCGGCCGGTCGTGGTGGTCGTGGTGGTCGTCCGGCTCCGCGCCGGGCCGGCTCCATGCCGGGCCGGGTCCGGTTCGCGGGTGTCGTCCGCTGCCCCGCGCCGGCCGATTCGGGCTGGGCGCGCCGCCCCCGAAGCGCTCAGCCGCGGACCACCGCCCGCACCAGCGCGGCGTCGTACGGGCGGTTCCCGGACTGCACCGGCATGGTGTCGGGCGGGCGCGGGCCGACCAGGGCGGCGGCCTCCGGCGGCAGGCCGATCCAGTGGTCGACCAGCTCCACGGCCACCGGCGCGCCGGGCGCGACCTCGCAGGTGATCTCGCGCGGCGTCGTGCCGTACAGCTCCAGTTGGCGGCTGCCCAGCGGGCGGTCGTCGAACCGGCAGCTCCCCTCGGGCAGCGTCACGTGCGTGCGCCACGCCCGCTCCCCCGGCGTGATCAGCAGGCGCAGCGCACCGGCGTCGGACGTCACCCCGGCGGTGGGGGCGGTCAGGTCCAGCGCCGGGGCGTCGGCGCGCAACGCCGGCTCGGGCAGCGGCGGCGCGGCGACCCGTTCCGGTTCCCCGCCCAGCACGCGGCGGGTCCACTCGTCGGTCTCCGGGTCGCCGGACAGCCAGTCCGCCCGGCCCGACTCGGTGTCCAGGCGGTAGACCAGCGCGTTCGGGCGCGGTTCGGCCGGGCTGAAACCGAACCTCAGCGTGCCCGCGGCCAGCAGCGCCAACGCCACCGCGCCGACCACGAGCGCGCCGCGGCGCGGCAGCTCACCGAGCAACGGCACCAGCAGCACACCGGCCAGCAGCGCGAACACCACGCCCACCGCCGCCAGCGGCATGCCCAGCGCCACCAGCAGCGTGCCGACCAGCGGCGGGTAGACGGCGGCGGCGACCAGGGGCGGCAGGAACGCCAGGCGGGGCCGCCACAGCGCGAGCAGGCCGGCCGCCAGCGGCCACTGGAACAGGAAGCTCGCACCCGGCACGAGCACCGCGGTGACCGCCAGCAGCACGGCGGGCAGCACCAGCACGCCCCCGATCACCTCCTCCGGGGACCGGTCCCGCACCAGCCGCGCCGCCACGAGCAGGGCCGCCAGCCCCAGCACCGCGAACCCGGCGACGAACCAGCCCCGCTCGTAGGGCTCCGACAGCGCCAGGAACGCCAGGCCCGGCCGCAGCGCCGCCACCGCCGACCACAGCGCGAACGTCACCGCGCCCGCCACGACCACCGCGCCGGCCGCCACCCCGGCCACGAACAGCACCCGCAACCGCCGCACGACGACGACCGCCAGGAACGCCAGGACCGTCAACGCCGCCAGGACCGCGGCCAACCACACGGGGTAGCGCACCAGCACGCGCGAGAACAGGTCGAAGTACACCGCCGAACCGCCGTCGGCCGCGCGCAGGTCCCGGTCGCCCAGCTCCCGCACCAGGCCCACCATCGTGTCGCCGTGGTGCTGGAGGCTGCCGCGGTCGAGCCGCTCCAGGTCGTCGTACGGCGAGTGGTAGTCGTGGACGTGCTCGATGAACGCGCTGTTGAGGCCCCGCGCGCCGGCGTCGAGGAACACGCTGAAATCGCTGTAGTTCGGCATCAGCCGGTAGACCTCGGCGGCCAGCGAGTTCGCGATGGGCCGGCCGGAGGCCCGCGCGAACGCCGACACCAGCGGCCCGTTGCCCGGACCCGTCTCGAACATCCACACCGGCCCGCCGCTGCCGCGGGCCTCCCAGTTCAGCACCGCGCCGTACCCGTCGACGCCGTGGCGCCGCACGAACGCCTCGGCCCCGAGCGTCCCGGCCTCCTCGCCGTCGGTGAACAGGAACACCACGTCGTTGCGCACGGGCCGCTGCCCCAGCGCCCGCACGGTCTCCAGCATCGCCGCGACCGCCGCGCCGTCGTCCGCCGCGCCGGGACCGGTCGGCACCGAGTCGTGGTGCGCGACCAGCAGCAACGCCCGGCCGCCGCTCGTGGACGGGTCGGTGCCGCGCACGCGGGCGACGACGTTGTGCGCGGTCGCGACCCGCTCCACCCCGCGCCACGACCGGACCACGTCGTCGGACTCCACCGACACCTCGGCGCCGAACCCGCGGGCGGCGCCGGCGACGTACTCGCGCACCCGCGCGTTGTCGGCCGAGCCGATCGGGTGGGGCCGCTGCGCGACCGCGCGCAGGTGCTCCTCGGCCCGGCCCGCGGCGAACTCGGCGGGCGGGGCGTCGGCGCGCGGCGCGGGCGGCCGGAACGCGAGCACCGCCAGCGCGCCCACCGCCGCGATCACCACGAGCAGCACCGCCGTCGACCACGTCCGCTGGAGCACCGGCCGACCTTAGCCGGCCGGCCGGCGGACCGGAACCGTTCCACCGGGCCTTTCGGATACCCGCAGCGCGTCCGCCCCGGCGCCGCACCCGTCGGGGCCGAACGGACGACGGGGGTCCTACCGGTGGGCGCGGCCGACCCGTAACGTCAGCCCGCGCTGCGAACAGGAGGCCCGATGGACACCCGCGACCACGTCTCCACCGAAGACCCCTTCGCCACCGCGCTGCGCGCCGCGATCGCCGCCCGGGGCCTGGGCCTGGACCGCATCCGGCAACGGCTGCTGGACCGGGGCACGGAGATCAGCGTCGCCGCGCTGAGCTACTGGCAGTCCGGCCGGAGCAGACCCGAGCGGCGCGGCTCCATCCAGGCCGTGCGGCACCTGGAGGAGGTGCTGGAGCTGGCGACCGGTTCGCTGACCGGGCTGCTGGGCGAGCCGCGCTCGCGCGGGCGGACCAGGCGGACGGCCGACGCGCCCGCGCTGGAGGAGATGTGGCCCGACCGCGAGCGGATCGAGCCGGTGCTGTCCCTGGTCGACCGGGACGAGGCGCTGAGCAGGATCACCCTGCACATCGCCGTGGAGGTCGCGGCGGACCGGGGCGTGCGGACCGTGCGGACCAGGCAGGTGCTGCGCGCCGAGCGCGACGGCGCCGACCGGTGGGTGACGGTGCACGACCTCACCCAGGCCGGCCCGGCGCCGCGGATCGTGCCGATCCGGTCGTGCGCGCTCGGCCGGGTCGTGCGCCAGGAGGAGGACGGGGTGGTGGCCGCTGAGCTGGTGTTCGACCGGGTGCTGGCGCGCGGCGAGACGATCGTGGTGGAGTACGCGTCGGTGGTCGACGGGCCGCCGTACCCGCGCGGCGACGACACCTATTGCAGCCAGTTCCGCACGCCGGTGCGCGACTACGCGGTGGAGGTGCAGTTCGACCCGGCGGCGCTGCCCACGTCGGTGCGCCGGTACGTGGTCAAGCCGGACGCGCCGCGCCCGGTCGAGCACCAGCGGATGGTGGTGTCGCCGGAGGGCTACACCCACGCGGTGGCGCTGGGGTTCGGTCCGGGCATGTTCTGCGTGGCCTGGGAGTGGCCGGACTAGGCGGCGACCCGACCCACCCGACCGCCCGCGATATCGGTCGACACGGGAGGTGGGCGCGGCGCACCATGTCCGCCGTGCTCACCACCCCCGCCGGTCACACCGCCCGGCCGCCCTCGCTCGACGACGCCGCGGCGATCCTGCGGCTCGTGCACGCCTACACGACCGCCGTCGTCGGGTTCGGCGACTACACCCTGGACGACGTGCGCGACGAGCTGGTCAGGCCCGGCTTCGACCCCGCGCGCGACGCCTGGCTGGTCTTCGACGGCGACGAGCCGGTCGGGTACGGGGTGGTCGAGAACCGCGGCGACGGCGCGCGGGTCGACGTGGACGTGACCTCCTCGCGGCCGGCCGTGGTGGACTGGCTGTTCGAGCGGGTGCTGGCGCGGGCCGGCGAGGTCGCGCGCGCGGCCGGGCACGCCGAGGTGGTCGTGGACCAGGGCGTCTACCGGCAGGACGAGGCGCTGCGGGACAAGGTGGCGGCGCTCGGGTTCACCGTTGGCACGACGTTCCACCGGATGCGGGCCGACCACGCGGGCGACGTGCCGCCTCCCGCGCCCGTCGGCGGGCTGGTGCTGCGCCCGGCCGTCGACGACGGGGCCCGGCGAGCAGCGCACGCGATCTGGAACGAGTCGTTCACCGGGCACTTCGGGTTCACGCCGAAGACCTACGACGAGTGGCACGAGGTGCAGGACCGGAAATCGATTTTCGACTGGTCCGGGCTGTGGCTGGCGGAGCTGGACGGCGAGCCGGTCGGGTTCCTGGAGCGCACCGACCAGTTCGCCGACGAGAACCGCGGCTACGTCGGCCACCTGGGCGTGCTGCCCGCGGCGCGCGGCCGCGGCGTGGCCGGGCACCTGCTGCGGCACGCGTTCCACCTGGACGCCGCGGAGGGCCGGGTCGGCACGGTGCTGCACGTCGACTCGAACAACCCCACCCCCGCGCTCGGCCTGTACGAGTCGGTGGGCATGCGGCCGGTGCTGGTGATCGACGTGTGGCGCGGCGCGTTCCCGACCTGAGCGGCCGCCATCCGCTGGACAGGGGATGGCCGCCCGGCGGCCGGCGGCCGGTGGTCAGGCGAAGCGCTGGCCGTCGATCAACCACCCGCCGTCGGTCTTGACCAGCGTGTAGACGTGCTGCTCCGGCTGGGTGCCGCCGTTCTTGTACGAGTACGTGACGGTCGCCGCCACCTCGTTGCCGCCCACCGGTCGCACGTCGGTGACGCTGACCGAGCTCATCTGGCCCCAGAACGCCTGGTAGTCGGCGAACGTGGGGGTGAACCGGGCCTTGAAGCCGTCGGTCAGCCGCGCGTAGCCCGCTTCCAGGTTGCCCGGCAGCAGGGCGTAGTAGTCGCCCAGGGCCCGGTCGGCTGGCACGTCGGCGGGCGGCTGCTCGGGCGGGGGCGTCGTGGTCTGCTCGGGCTGCGGGGTGGTCGTGGTCGTGCCTGGCGGCGGGGCGGTGGTCTGCTCGGCGGGCGGTTGCTGCTGCCCGGTGGTCGTGGCCTGCGTGGTGGTGGTGCTGTTGTCCGGGCCCGCCGTCGTAACCGGGTTCCCGTCCCGGTTGAGCAGGTAGACCACCAGGGCCACGGCGACCAGCGCCACGACGCCCAGCACGGCCAGCGCCTTGCGGTCGCCCCGGCGCTCCTCCCGCTCGGGGGTGGGTGACGACGGGGGCGGCGCGACGACGGGGGCGGACTTCGACTGGGCGGGATTCGGCTGACCCGACCTCGACTGGGCAGGCTCCGACTGGGCGGCGGGCGACGAAGCCGGCTGCAATCGCGACTGCGGTTGCGATTGGGCCGGTGACCCGGGCTGCAATTGCGACTGCGGTTGCGATTGGGGCTGCGACTGCGACTGTGGTTGCGATTGCGGCGGGGGCGGGGGCGGGGGCGTCGGCGTCGCGGCCGGCCGGGCGGCCGACTTCGACTCCGGCTCCGGCTCCGACGCCGGCTCCACCGAGGTCAGCGTGGCCAGCGGGGCGGCCAAGAGCGCGGTCGGGTCGGGCGTGCGCTCGAACCGCACGTCACGGATCATGCGCTCGGCGTCGGCCATGGTCGGCCGGGTGTCCGGGTTCGGGTCGAGCAGCCGCATCAGCACCGGCGCGAGCGGGCCCGCGTGGTCCGGCGGCGCGAACTTGCCCTCCGCGACCCGGTGCAGCAGGGCGATCGTGTTGCCGTCCACCCCGAACGGCGGATCGCCCTCCACCGCCGCGTACAGGGTGGAGCCGAGCGCGAACACGTCGGCCGGGAAACCGCCCTTCTCGCCGCGGGCCACCTCCGGCGCCAGGTAGGCGGGTGTGCCGACGAGCATCCCGGACGCGGTGACGGTCACCTCGTCGGCCGCGCGCGAAGTGCCGAAGTCGGTGACCTTGACCGTGCCGAACTCGGTGACCAGCACGTTGCCGGGCTTCACGTCGCGGTGCACGACCCCGGCCGCGTGCGCGGCGGCCAAGCCGGCCGCCAGCTGGCCGCCGATGCGCACCACCTCGTCGGGCGGCAGGGTGCCGCGCTCGGTCAGCACCCCGGCCAGGCTCCGCGACGGCAGGTACTCCATGATCAGCCACGGGTGGCCGTCGTGCTCGATGACGTCGTAGAGCGCGATCACGTTGGGGTGCTGCAACCGGGCCGCGATCCGCCCCTCGCGCACGGCGCGGTCGACCGACTCCTGGTCGAACCCGGCGCGGGACAGCAGCTCCTTCACCGCCACGACGCGGCGCAGGCGCGTGTCCTCCGCGCGCCACACCACGCCCATCCCGCCCGAGCCGATCCTCTCGGTCAGCCGATACCGGCCTGCGATCGTGCGGTCCTCCACCGGTGCTCCCAACGTCGTGCGCACGTTCGTCGCCAGGGTTACCCGATCAGGTGATCATTCGAACGTGCGTGTCAGTCCTAGCACCTCCGGCGGCCCCGAGCCGCTCACCACGCGGCGCGTCGCGGGCCCGGCGGACCGGCGTCCGGAGGCACCGCGACCGACCCCACCACCGCAGAAATGCGGAAACCCCTTCCCCCCGGCCCGCCGGTGATCCGAATCGTTACCGCCGAACGCGGACCGATAGTCCCGAACGGCGTTACGCGCGAGCGCGTTCACGCGAAGAAGGGAGCGTGCGAACACCGACCGCCGTCGCGCTGATCGGAGCCGGTCTGGCCACCGCCCTGGGTCTGGCCTTCTGGTCGGCCTCCTCGGCGCCACCGGACGCGACCCTCGTCCAGTGCACGTCGAAGTCCCGCCGCGCCGCGACCGTGGAGGCCGCCGTCTCCCTGCGCCTGGTCGACCGGGGCTCGACGCCGGACCGCGTCTCCACCGGCGGCCGGGCGCTGTCCTTCGACGAGTGGCGGGACGCGGAGCGGGACCTGTTCGAACGGGCCTGCGAGGTGTCGGTCCGGGCGGCCCAGCCCCAGACCTCGCCCGACCCGCTCGTCACGGCGCTGATCGGCCTCGTCCCGATCGCCGGCGGCGCGGCGATCGCGTGGTTCACCGCCGGCTGGCGCGACGCGCTCAACCGCGGCAAGGCGCAGGCGGCCGCCTTGAGCAAGGCGAGCCGGGCGTTCGTGACCGCCGTGCGCGACTACTGCGACGCGCAGGTCAACGGCGCGGCCGACACCGTGGCGACCCTGACCTCGGAGGTGCGCCACAAGCGGGACGACCTGGTCTCGCAGCTCAACCGGACCGCCGCGCTGCGCCGGGGCTGGACCGCGCCCGGCGCCCTGGAGGGGCAGGTGACCTCGGGCGTGCTCGGCGACGCGATCTCCACCGGTTGGGCCTACCGCGACGACCGGGGCGAGCGGCGGGGCAGGGCCGGCGACGTGACCCGGGCGGTGGAGGAGGTCGACCGGCGGGTCGACGTGGTGGTGCGGGCCCTGGAGACCCCCGGCAGGCGGCACGCCGAGCTGTGGGCCGAGTTCCCGAAGGAGAAGAGGCGGTGAACCCCTACGAGGTTCCTCACCTGGACGTCGGCAGCGGCAAGCCGCTGTCCCCGCTCAAGCACCGGGGGCACGAGGACTACTACGTCGCGGTCGACCACTCGGACGAGGCGTTCGAGCAGTTCAAGTCGAAGATCGGCGACGCGTCCGCGCTCAAGCGGGACGGGCGGCTGGTCGTGGTGGTCGGCCGGGAGCACTGCGGCAAGACGTCGTTGCTCAACCGGTGCGCCGCGTGGGTGAGCGGCGCGCTCACCGCCGAGGGGAACGGGGACGAGGGCGCCGGGACAGACGTGCACGTGCTGAACCTGGTGGACTCGTGCGAGCGGAACAAGTCGGTGCTGGACCGCCAGCAGTACGTCTACAGCTGCGTGGTGGACGAGCTGGAGCGCCGGGGCCAGCTCACCGCGGACCAGGTCGGCGAGTTGCGGGAACGCGAGGACAAGCTGGACCGCGGTTACCGCTACCTGAGCCTCAACCTGCGGCCGGAGGCGTTGGTGGTGGTGCTCCTGCCGCCCACCGAACTGCTGGCCGAAGTCGTCGAGTACGCCCGGTTCACCCAGAGGCGGTTGCTCTTCATGGTCGAGACCGCCGAGGTCGACCTGATCGAGCGCAAGTGGTCCGAAGTGGCCGACGTCAGCCGCGCCGAACCCCTGCGCCTGAAGGTCAACCTGCTCAAGGAGGGCGACGGGTGGGCGTTCATCCAGTCGAGGCACCGGCTTCACCCGGACGGGCAAGCGTGTCCGAAGGTCACGGAAAGTGCCGCGCAGAAGGTGATCGAGACGTGGAAACCGTCGATCGGGCAACTCCAGACGTTGCTCTACGGTATCTACAACGAGATGCTTGTCGAGCAGCGGGCTGAAGCGCGGACCGAGGTCTCCTTCGACGACATCAAGGACCTGTTCTTCTCGATGAACAGGACCGGAAGAGGATTCGAGGGCCATGGATGACGGACACGGTGACTCGCCGTCGATCGAGGACACCAACCCGTTCGCCGCGGTCGCGGTGGCCGACGCGACCGGCTTCGACTCGGACACCGTCACCGTCGTGACGCCCGCGGTGCGCGAGGCGGTCGGCCTCGTGAACGACTTCCTCAACGCCCCCGTCGAGCCCGGCCGCCCCACCGGCAACACCATCGCCGTCGTCGGCGAGTACGGCACCGGCAAGACGCACCTGCTCGGCACGGTCCTGCACCACGTCCGGGTGCGGGCGGACCAGGGGACGACCCGCGCCGTCTACCTGGAGGCGGAACCGCGCAGCTTCATCGAGCTGTACCGGGACTTCGTGGCGGAGCTGGAGCTGGAGGACGTGCGCGACCGGGTCCGCGAGTACTACGCGGACGTGGTGGCCGACGAGCTGGGCAAGACCCCGTTCACCGCGGAGATGGCCCCGCTCGTGCGCTCGGGCGCGCTGGACCCCGTGGAGACCAGCGCCCGCCTCGGCCTCGCCGAGACCGGGAACCTGGCCACGTTGCGCGGCAAGCTGGCGCAGGTGACCGAGAACGCGATGTTCGGCACCGCGCTGACCCTGCTGCTGCGCCCCGGTTTCACCCACGCGGCCTGGGAGTGGCTCACCGGTCACGCGCCCGACGGCGTGCTGGTGGACCGCGGCATCGACCGCGCCATCGACTCCGAGGAGGCCGCGCTGGAGGCGATGGGCGTGTTCGCCCTGCTCCACGGCCACCGCAACCGCCGCTTCATCGTGGTGGTGGACGAGCTCAACCGGCTGCTGTCGGCCCGGCGCAGGCCCACCCGGGAGGCGGTGGCGGCGTTCGACAAGATGCTCCGGGTCTTCGCCGGCACGCACGCGCTGCTGGTGCTGTGCGGCCTGCCCGACTACCTCGACGCGCTGGGCGACAACTTCTCGCAGCGCATCGGCCGCACCATCACGGTCTCGCCGCTGGACGCCGAGGCCGTCTCCGAGCTGATCCGCCGCAGCCAGCGGCGCATCGGCAGGCCGCCGCGGCTCCAGCCGTTCGACGCCGACGTGGTGCGCTACCTCGTCAAGTTGACCGAGGGCAACGCCCGGCGCGTCGTGCTGCTGTGCCGCCGGCTGTACCGGATGGCGCTGGACGAGGCGCCCGAACCGGACGGCGCCCGGGTGACCGAGGCGATGGTCCGCCAGGTCGCCCGCGGCCGGTCGTTCTTCGAGACCGTCCCGAACGTGCGCAACGAGATCCGCCAGGTGCTGTCCGCGTCGGGCGTCGAGTACCTGCGCGACCGCGCGCTGGGCGTCGCGGGCGCCCGCGCCGACTACTGGATCCCCGTGGCGGGCGACGAGGTCGGGTGCGCGGTCCTGGTGTCCGGTCCCGTGCTCGACCCCGCCGAGTCGAAGGAGCTGGTGGGGCGGGCGACGGCGATCCAGGCGGCGGTGGAGCGGGCCGACGTCCTGCTGGTGGCGGTCGGACCCGTCCACCCCGAGCTGGCGGGCGCGCTGACCGACGCGTTCACCGCGGAGCCGATCGAGTACCACCACTGGACGTTCAAGGAACTGCTGGCGAACGTGCTGGGCGAACGCCTGCGGGTCCTCCAGGAGAGCACCGCCTCGGACCCGGTGTCGATCGTGGGCGAGCGCGTCAACCGGGTCAGCCGCCAGCAGGCCAACACGCAGCGGATGCTCGACCAGCTCGTCGGCGCCCTGGAGCAGCTGACCTCCACGTCGGACCGGCAGTTCACCCAGCTGCGCAGGGAGATCACCGGTCTGGCGGACGGGTCGCGGTCGGTCTCCCGGGCGGCCGAGCGGGTGGGCGGGCGGGCCGAGCGCCCGGAACCGGCGGGGCTCCCGCTGCCCGTGGCGGAGCTGTTCGCCGAGGCCCAGCGTTCGCTGGACCGGGTCGACCACGTCGACGCGGCGCTGCGCGCGGTGTTCGGCGACAGCGCCGACGATCCCGCGCGGGCGGGCGGGGTGCGCAACGGCATCCGCGCGAAACTGCGGTCGCAGCAGGTGTTCCACTCCGTCGGGGTGGCCGCGCTGCTGCACCGGCTGCTGGCCGGCTTCCGCGAGGGCATCGTCGACTGGTACCGGGCGTACGCCTCGTCGTTGAGCGGCCCGCCCTTCGCCGACGAGCACGAGCGGCTCAAGTCCCTGTGCCGCGCCTACGACGCGGTCTACGAGTACATCCCCGTGTTCCGGTTGGACGGACTGGAGGAGTTCGCGTCGTCACCGACCGGCGGCAGGTCCGACGCGGCGCCCGCGGCGCTCGACCACGTGCGCGAGACGTTCAACGAGCTGGGCAGGCAGGTGCAGTCCACGGTGTGGCAGTCGGTCACCGGCCCGCGCTGAACCCCGTGCCCCGCCCGGTGACCGGGCGCGGTGGCCGAACCCGGTGGCCGAACCCGGTGACCGGGCCCGGTGCTCAGCCCGTGCGCGCCAGGGAACCGGCCAGGTCCGCCACGAGGTCCTCGGCGCGGTCGACCGCTCCGGGGTGGAGGGTCAGCCCCACGACCGAGTGGCCGGGCCGCACCCGTCGGCAGTGGATCGCGCCGCGTTCCAGGTGGACGCCGACGTGCTCCAGCCGACCGCCCAGCGCGTTCAGGCCGACCCGGCTGAACTGCCCGACCAGCCTGGGGAACCGGGCGCCCAGCTCGCCGAAGGCGGTCCTGGCGCGGCGGGTCGCCGGGTCGAGCCGGTCGTCGTCCAGGCAGTCGACCGAGACCACGCCGTCGGGTGTGCACCAGGCCGCGTAGTGCAGCGCCTCGAACCCGACGGCCCGGCGGCAGGCGGCCGCCGGGTCGGTGTCCTCGCGCCCGGTCGCGCGCGCGACCCGCCGCTCGCCCGTCGGCAGCGGCCGGGGTGTCAGGGCCGACCCGCTCGGCCACGCGCCGGACGGCCGGCCGGCCAGCCTGTCGCGCAGCCGCAGCACCAGTTCCGACACCAGCGCCTCGGCGCCGGGACCCGCTCGGCCGCCGCGCGCCGCCTCGGCGAACCCGATCACGTGCTGGTTGGGCACCACGGCGGCGCAGTGCACCGCGGCGTCGCGGCCGTTGAGCACGACCCGCAGCAGGCTGCCCGTGCCCGCCGCGGCCAGTTCGGCCTCCAGGTCGCTCACCGACAGGTTGAGCTGGCGCGCGATCCGCGAGTAGTCGTCCCGGGTGCAGTCGATGTGGTGGTTGCCGACGTCGTCGACCACGTCGACCGAGAGGTCCGCGACCCCGTTGGTGTAGTGGCCCAGGTGGCACAGGGAGTGCCCGCCGCCCACGGTGGTGCGCAGCATCCCCACCACGTCGCCCCAGCGGGCGTCCACGTGGGAGGACAGGTTCTCCACCGGCCGCGTCACGAGGACCTGCCGCGGCCACGGCGCGGGCAGCGCCCGGGTTCACATCTCGGGGGCATCGAGAACCACGTCCTTCCACTGGGCGGGGTCGTCCGAACCGAGGTTCGCCCGCACGGTCAGGGTGATCGGGTGCTCCGCCTCCAGGTGGTCGAGGCAGTGCTCGTAGATGGTCCCCAGCTGGTCGCGCGCGAGCTGCACGTCGTCCGCCGCCCCCCTGATCCGCGCGCGGTTCGCCGCGGCGGCGAGGCTCCACGGGTGGACCGGGCCGAGCCTGGTCCGCAGGCCCTCGTACGCCTCGTCCGCGGCGCGCAACGCCGCCTCCGTGCGGCCGTCGGCGTTCAGGAACACCGCGTGGTCGAGCCGGCACAGCAGGGTGAAGGGGTGGAACACGCCGTGGTGCCGGTGGTAGCCGTCCAGGCACTGCCGGGAGAGGCCGACCGCCGTGGCCGCGTCGCCCGCGGCGTGGTGCGCGGCGGCGAAGCTCAGCAGGCACGCGCGGGTGTCGGTGTGGTGCTGGCCGTACAGCTTCCGGTACTCCCGCGACGTGTCGGTCAGCACCTCCAGGGCGGCCAGGGGGTCGGCGCGCACCCTCAGCTCGGGCCGCGGGTCGACGCTCATCCGCCGCAGCGCGGCGCCCTTGCTCCACTGGACGCGCAGCTCGTACCGCGAGTTGCCCGACCCGATCGAGATGATCCGGACGCTCGCCTCCTGCAACACGGTCAGCGCCTCCTCGTACCGGCCCAGCTCCCTAAGGTAGGTGCCGGTGGAGCACGCGGACCACCACACGTCCGGGTGGTCCGGGCCGAGCAGGCGCAGCCGCTGCTCGCGGATCTCCCGCTGGACGGCGAGCGCCTCCTCGGTGAAACCCGAGAGGTACAGGGAGAACGCGAGGTTGTTGGCGGCGCGCAGGGTGTCGGGGTGGTCGCGGCCGAGCACGGCGCGGAACCCGTTGATCGTGGCGTGCTCCTCGGTGAGAGCGCTGTAGAAGTCCCCGATCACGCGCAGCCCCTGGGCGACGCTGCGCGCGGTGCGCAACGTCCGGGGGTGGTGCAGGCCGAGCACGCGGCGCTGGTCGTCCAGGAGCGCCTCGTCCAGGTGGAGCGCCTCCTTGTCCTGCCCCAGCGCGCGTTCGAGGTTGGCCAGGTGGAACCGGAGCCTCATGCGCAGCTCGACGTGCTCGGCCTCGTCCCAGCCGTCGAGCAGGGACCGGGCGAGCCCGGCGGCGAAGCGCCACACCTCCGGGTCGCCGTCGAGCAGGAAGAAGCGCAGCTGGTCGACCAGCCAGCGCCGCACCTCGGGCAGCTCGCACGCCGGCGCGCCCGAGGGCACGATGTGCCCGCGCAGCTCGCGCAGGTCCGCGACCCGGTCGAAGTTGTCGATCTCCGCCTCGGTGGGCGCCGCGGCGGCCAGGGCGCGCAGCACCGCGGTGCGCCGCTCGACCAGCTCGTCCTCGTCCATGAGGTCCCGCAGGAGCTCCAGCACCAGGCGGTGGACGACCAGGGAGGCGGGCTGGGCGGCGGTGAGCCGGAACAGGCCGGCGCGCACGCCCGCCCAGAGCACCCGGTCCAGCTCCAGGTCGTCCCAGGGCTCCTCGCCGGCGCCGGCCGGCGCGGCGAGGAACGGCGGCGAGTGCAGCAGCCGCGACGCCACGCCCTCCTCGCCGAGGAAGGCGCACAGCTGGGCCACCCGCAGCACCCTGCGGCCCAGCGGCCGGGCCGCCAGCTCGTCCAGCACGACCCGCAGGGCGCCCGCCGCGCCGCGCCGGGCGCCGTCCTCCAGCGCCTCCAGGAACTCCGCGGCGGCCAGCGAGGCGGCGTCGGCGCTCGGCTCGCCGCGGCCCCGGTGCGCGGCGGCGGCGTCCTCCAGCCGGCAGGCCACGAGGTGGAGGGCGAGCGGCAGGTGCCCGACCGCCTCCGCGACCTCCTCGGCCGCCTCGCCGGGCAGGTCCCGCACGCGGGCGAGGAGCAGCGCCTCGCTCTCGGCCGGGCGGAACGCCCCGAGCCGCACGGGCGCGGGGTCGAGCGCGCGGGAGGTGACCAGGACGTGGCCCGCGCCGGCGGCCGGCACCAGGTCGTGCAGCGCCTCGGGGTCGTCGGCGTTGTCGTACACCAGCAGCCAGCGCGACCCCTCGTCGGCGGTGGACAGCCGCGCGAGCACCCGTTCGACCGCGTCGCCGCCCTCGGTCAGCTTCAGCCGGCCGGCCAGCCGCGCGAGGGACGCGGTGATGGACTGCCGGTCGTGGGCGCGCACCCACCACACGTGCTCGTAGTCGAACGCGAACCGCCGGGCGTACTCGCGCGCCAGCTCGCTCTTGCCGACGCCGGCCGGGCCGGTGACCCACCAGGTGCGCGGACCGGGCTCGGCCGTCAGGTGGTCCCGGATGCCCTCGATCTCGTCCTCGCGCCCCACGAACGGCGACGGCGGCGGTGGCAGGTCGTCGAGGCGCGGCGCGAGGCGGGGGAACCGCACGCCGGTCCCGGTGGCGACGGGCACCACGGGGAACGGCGCCAGCAGCCGGGTGCGCGCCTCGGCCGGGTCGGTCACGTCGTCGAGCTCGACGACGGTCGCGCCGGTGAACTCGCCGGGCGCGGCGCCGGCGGTCGGCGCCACCACGACCACCGGGGTCCCCGGGCTGTCGCGCAGCGCCGACGCCAGGGCCAGGCCGCGCGCCGACCCGGCGAACGCGGGCGAGTGCACGACGACCGCGGTCGCACCGGGCGGCAACGCGCCCTCGAACCGCGTGACCAGCGCGCCGGCGAGCGAGAACTGCGACTCCGCCCAGTCCGCCCAGGGTCGGTCACCCGGCGCGTGGGCGAGCACGACGCGGGCCGGGCCGGTCGGGGCCGCGAGCCCCACCGCGTGCAGGTAGCTGGCCAGGAACTCCGGCGGGAGCGGCACCGGCGCGACCTGGCGGTCGGCCACGGCCGCCGCCAGCCTCCGGTAGGCCTCCCGGTGCGAGCCCTCGTCGTCGTCCGCGATCACGGCCAGGGTCGTGTCGAGGTGGGAGCCGTAGGGGTGGCGGGGCATCGGGACCGCCGCCGTCGACATCCGGCGGCCCTCGCCCTTCTCCGCCAGCACCCGCCGGAACGCCGCGTCGACCTCCGCCGCGCCCTGCCGCGACCGGGCCGCGTCGGCGTCGTCCTGGTCGAGCCCGAGCGACACCGCGAGCAGCCGCACGCCCGCCAGCGTCGAGTCCCACACGTCGCCGGCGATCCCGACCGCCCGGCGGACGGCGCCGGTGACCGGCGGGAAGCACACGGCGACCACGTCGCACAGCCGCGCCAGGCGGCCCGCGGCGTCGGCCGACAGGTCGGTCGGCGCGTCGACCAGCACGAAGTCGTAGTCGCTGCGGCGGATGCCGTCGCGGAGCCGTTCGACCTCGCCGGGGCCGCCGTGGTCGCCGGAGAAACCCCGCACCGGCGACGCCGGGTCCCGCGGCGACACGACGTCGAGGCGGCCCGCGCCGCCGGGCAGCCGGCAGCGGCTCACCACCAGGGACGGGAACAGCTCGTCGTCGAAAGCGCGGTCGGCGGGCAGGCCCGCCCGGCGCGGCCGGACCACCTCCGCCAGGAACTCCCGCACGGGCGGGCCCGCGATGTGGAACGGGCCGAGGTAGTCGTGCACGCGCGAGGTCTCGGCGCCCCAGTCGGCGACCGCGACGCGGTTCCCGGCGGCGGCCAGCAGCCACGCGAGGTTGGCCACCACCCCGGCGCACCCGACGCCGTTGGCGGCCGACGTGAACGCCGCGATCAGCGGTGAGCGGGCCGGCGCGCCGCCGCGGGTCCGGAGGTCGGTCATCGGCGTCCCCGCCTCAGATCCGGCTCTGGAACGAGGCGTACTGGTCCGCGGGCGCGCCGCTCTCCCGCAGGATGCGCCGCAACGAGCCGTACAGCGCCGTGCGCGGCAGGGCTTCCAGCCGCTGGAGGTCCACGCCGGTCAGGTCGACCAGGTCCGATTCCAGCTCGGCTCCCCCGACACCCGCGGTGTCACCCACCCGTGCTCCCTTCGCGGGGCGGTCACCCCGCGGCGCGGGGCGGATCCGGCCGCGTCAGCATCATGCACCCATCGGGACGTTCCGAATCCGCAAACGTGTGGCCGTTAACCCGGACGGATGATCACAAGCCACCGCTTGGCGAAATCTGCCCGGCCACCACGGGATCGGACGCACGCGGAGTACCGCCGAGGAGGACCCGCCGTTACGCCGTTCGGGTCGCCCCCGGCGTCGCGACCGCGGGTCCTAGCCTGGTCCGCACGGCACGACCGGGCACCCGACCTCCTCCGCCCGGACCTCCCCGGAAGGCGGCCCGACCCCGATGACCACGGTGCACCGCATGTCGCGCGCGATGTTCCGGGAACTCGCCGCGGGCGGGGGCGGGGCGCGCGCCGTCCACGCGCTGGCCGCCGCCCGCCGCAGCCGGGTGCTGGTCGCGCTGCGCGCGGTGGTGGACCTGGTGGCGGAGGCGGGCCACCCCGACGCGGCGCTGGTGCGCACCGCGTTCCGCGACCTCGCCGACCTGCCCTGGCCGGCCGTGCGCGAGGTGCTGGCCTACCCGCGGGTCGCCGCCTGGGTGCTGCGCACGGCGGGCGCGCTGGCCTCGGGCGGGCCGGGGGACGCCTCGCCGGGGCGCCTGGTCGCCGTGCTCGCGGCGGCGCGGGCGCGAGCGGGCGCGCCCGGCTCGGTCGAACTGCCGGCCGCGGCGACCGTCGTGCTGCCCACGCTGGGCAGCTACCGGCCCGCGTCGGCCTGCCCGGTGCGCGTGACCACGTCGGCGACCGGGACCACCCTGTGCGAGGACGGCGTCGAGACGCCGGTGGCGGACCGGGCGCTGCCCCGGTGGCAGCCGGTCGGCCGCGTCGCGGTGGCCCACCGGGGGCGGGTGCTCGACCTGCGGGTCGACGGTGCGCTCCGGCACGGCCTGCCCGCCGAGGTGCTGGTGCACGAGCGCTTCGCGGACGACCTCGACGCGGCCGCGTGGCGCGGGCGGCTGGCGGGCGGGTGGGCCGTGCTGGTCGACGGGCACGGCCGCGTCGCCGAGGAGGTCGCCGCGGCGACCTCGGTGCTCACCCCGCTGTCCGGGCCGACGCCCGAGCAGGTCAGCGCGACCTTCGCGGACATGTTCGGGTGCGTGGCGATGTCCCTGCCCGCCGACGCCGTGACCGCCGCCCTGACCCTCGCGCACGAGGTGCAGCACGCCAAGCTGGCCGCGCTGGCCGACCTGTTCACGCTGGTGCGCCGCGACTCGCCGGTCCGGCTCTACGCGCCGTGGCGATCCGACCCGAGACCGCCGGGGGCCCTGCTCCAGGGCGCTTACGCGCACCTGGGCGTGGCCGCGTTCTGGCGTCGGCGCGGGGGCGCGCGGGCCGAGGTGGAGTTCGCCCGGTGGCGGGCGGCGGCGCACGGCGCGGTGCGGGCGCTCGACGGCTCCGGCGCGCTGACCGACGTGGGCGACGAGTTCGTCGCGGGCATGGCCGAGGTGCTCGACGCCTGGTCGGCCGAGCGGGTGTCGCACCGGGCCGAGGAGGAGGCCGCGCGGCTCAACGAGGAGCACCGGTCCCGCTGGCTGCGCGCCGACGGGTGACCCCCGCTACCGCCAGCGGGGCTCGTCGGAGCCCTGGCGGGAGGGGCCGCGGTCCCACGTGGTCGGCGCGCCCGCCCAGGTCACAGGCGGCAGGGCGTGGCGCAGCGGCCCGTACGGGGACGGGGTCGTGGTGAGCCACCGCCCCGGGTCGTGCTCGCCCTCGGGGGTGGACGGGCGGACGTCGTGCAGGAGCCAGGACGCGGTGCCCGCCAGCGACAGCCGCACGTGCCGCCCGCCCGGTTCGGCCAGCCCGCGCAGCACGGCCGCCGCGAGCAGGTAGCCGGTGCCGTGGTCGAGCGCCTGCGCCGGGAGCACGCCCGGTTCGCCGTCGACGCCCTCCACCGCGGCGATGCCGGTGGCGGCCTGCACGAGGCTGTCGAACCCGCGCCGAGCCGCCCACGGGCCCTCGTGCCCCCAGGCGGACAGCTGGGCCACGACCAGGTCCGGCCGCCTCTCCAGCAGCGCCGCGGGGGCCAGGCCGTGGCGGTCGAGCGCGCCGGGCCGGTAGCCGGTGACCACCACGTCGGCGTCGTCGAGCAGGGCGTCGAGCGCTCGTCGGTCGGCCGGGTCGTCCAGGTCCAGCAGCGTCGAGCGCTTGCCGATGCCGGTGTCGGCGTGCGCGTCGGGGTCCTCGGGCAGCCGGGGGCTGTCCACCCGCAGCACGTCCGCGCCCAGGAACGCGAGCGCGCGGGTGGCGACCGGGCCGGCGATCACCCTGGTCAGGTCCAGGACGCGGACGCCGTCCGCCGGGCGGTCCGCCGGCGGCAGCGCGCGCCGGGCGCCGGGGGTGCGCCGGACCTCCACCAGGGGACGCCGGGCGGGGTCGGGCCCGGTCGCCGCCGCCACGGCCAGCGCCCCGGCCGCGTACGCGGTCTCCTGCACCTCCAGGGCCCGCCGCGTCGCCAGCTCCCGCCGCAAGGCTTCGCGGTCCTCGGGCACGCCCAGCGCGCTCAGCAGCCGTTCGCGGTGGTGCGGGTAGTTGGCGTGCGTGCGCGCCCACCCGTCGGCGGTGCGCCAGAACCCGGACAGCGGCGCGAACGCCGCACCGGCCCGACCGTCGACCCGCAGGTGCCGCTCGCTGGTGAACGCGACGGCGACCGCGCCCTCGTCCACCACCACGTCCGGCGTGGGCCCGCCGTTGCGCAGCGCCAGCAGCTCGGCCGCCGCGAGCGAGCACGCGCCGACCGTCGCGCGCGCCGCGTCCCGCACCGGCAGCCGGGCGGGCAGCACGTCGCCCGCGCCCCGGTAGGACACCTCCCCGGCGGCGCCGCCGAGCGCCGTCCACACCTGCCTGGTGACCGCGTCCACGGAACCAGTGTGCCCGGCGGCGCGTCGGGATTGTCGGACCTGCGGCGTAGGGTCCGCCGCAGTTGGTCGAGCAGGGGGTGTGACGTGCGCAGGTGGGAACTCGTCGAGGGCGGTTCCGCGAAGTTCTGGGAGGTGTCCCGGGACGGGTCGGTGGTGACCGTCCGGTTCGGGCGGTTGGGTTCGTCGGGTCAGCAGAAGGCCACCGAGCTGTCCTCCGAGGACGCCGCGACCGCGCACGTGGCGAAGCTGGTGGCGCAGAAGGAGAAGAAGGGCTACCGCGCGGTGGCCGGCTCCGCGACGGGCTCGACCACCGCGCCCGGCCCGGCCACGTCCGGCCCGGCCACGTCCGGCCCGGCCACGTCCAGCCCGGCCACGTCCAGCCTGACCACCACGTCCAGCCCGACCACCACGTCCGGCGTGTCCCTCTCCCCCGGGGCCACCACCGGGCCCGGGGTCGGCGAGCTGCCCGACGAGTCGGTGTTCGCGCTGCCGCGCAAGTGGTGGCGGCACGTGCACCCGAGGCGTGACGGGCACGTGCGGCGGGAGGCGGAGCCCGACCGCGGCGCGGTGGAGTCGGTGCGCGCGGCGCTCGGGTCGTTCCCGCCGAAGTCTGCGCGGGCGTTGGACAACCCCGCCGGCGACGCCGGGCTCGCCGAGGCCGCGCGGTCCTACCTGGCCGGTGAGGCCACGCCGCTGGGCGCGGGCGCGGTGGCGCAGCTCATCGCCGCCGAGGGCATCCCCCAGTCGCAGGTGCTGGCCGAGCTCGCCGACGCGTGGGCGGTCGAGCACGGCCTGGCGTTCGCCGCGCGGGCGGCGCTGGAGGCGAGCCGGGTGCAGGTGCACTGGCGCAGCTCCGGTCTCCAGGAGACGCCGCGCGCGCTCCGGTTCGCCCAGCCCCGGCAGGGGCGGCGCTGGGACCACTCCCACGGCGTCGTCGCCGCGCGGGTGCGGGAACTCGTCGCGGACGCGGACGACGCGGGCGACGCGGCGGTCCAGTCCGTCGTGGACGGTTACCTGGACGACCCGGTGGCCCGGTTCACCGCCGCCTACCTGGCGCCCCACCGGCACGACCTGGTGGAGCGGGTGTGCGCCGAGGTCGAGGCGAGCGGCGCGGTCGACGACTGGATCTCGCTCGTGTGCGCCCTGAACTCGGCCGGGCAGCTGAGGAGCGCCCTGGCGAGCGACCCGGTGAGGTGGCGGCTGATGAGCCCCGACGTGCTGCACACGGTGCTCGACGGCATCGGGCCGGCCGTGGCCCCGGTGCTGGCGCCCCTGCTCGACGAGGACCTGGGCGCGGACTTCCGCAAGGCGCTGCTGGACGTCTTCGCCGAACTGCCGACCGACGAGGCGTTCGGCCTGCTGGTGAGCCGCCTGGACGGCAAGGGCGTCCAGGCCGCCGTGCTGGAGATGTCCCGGCGGTACCCGGTGCGGGCGCTGCGCCTGCTGGCGGGCGCGCCCGGCGACACCGCCCGCCTGCTGTTCCGGGGCCACCTCCAGCGCCACCCCGACCTGCCCGACCGGATCGGGCTGTCCGACGCGGAGCGGGCCGCGGTCGAGCGGGTGCGCGAGGAGGACGGGCGGTTGGTGGAGGCGTCGGCCGAGGGGCTGCCCGAGCTGCTGCTGAACCCGCCGTGGGCGGGCGGGCGCACGACCGTGCGGCCGGTCGTGGTCGAGGGGCTCACCGCGCCCGACCTGCGGGCGGTCGAGTGGGCCGAGGGCGAGCGGGAGTCGTGGCTGGCCGAGGGGCGGGCCCGCTACCACCGGTTCCGGTCGGGCGACTGGGCGCGGACCGCCGAGGAGTTCCTCGGCGGCAGGCTGCCCTGGTTCGGGCGGATGGCGCTGATGTTCAACGGGCCCGAGGCGGTGGTGCGCCCGCTGCTCGCGCGGTGGGAGCCGGGCACGCCGTGGGAGTCGGAGGGCGTCGCCAGGGCGATCGCCGCGCGTTTCGGGGTCGACGCGCTCGACAAGCTGGCGCCGATCGTGGCGGCCGGGTACTCGGCGAGCGCGGCCGAGCTGGTCCAGCCGCTCGTGTCGCGGGAGGTCGCCGAGGTGGTGGCGGACTGGCTGGCGCGGTTGAAGTCCGCGCGCCCGGCGGCGGTGGCGTGGGTGCGCCGCCACCCCGCGGCGGCGGCCCGGCTGCTGCTGCCCGCCGCGGTCGGTCCCGTCGGCCCGGCGCGGCACGCGGCGGAGTCGGTGCTGCGGCTCGTGCCCGACGAGGCCCGGGAAGCGGCGCGCGAGCAGGGGCCGGAGGCGGAGCGCGCGGTCGGGCAGCTGCTGTCGGCCGACCCGCTGACCGTGCTGCCGGCGAAGATCCCCGTGCCCGGTCCCTGGGCGGACCCGGCCGTGCTGCCGCAGGTGATCGCGAGGAAGACCGGCCTGGCGCTGCCGCGCGACTCCGTGCGCCACCTGCTGACCGTGCTCGCGCTGTCCAAGCCGGACGCGCCGTACGCGGGCGTCGCCGTGGTCGAGGAGGTCTGCGAGCCCGCGTCCCTGGCGCGCTTCGGGCGGGAGCTGTTCCGGCTGTGGACGGCCGTCGGCGCGCCCGCCAAGGACTCCTGGGCGCTCACCGCCCAGGGGGTGCTCGGCGACGACGACACGGTGCGGCTGCTGGTGCCGCTGATCAGGGCGTGGCCCGGCGAGTCGCAGCACGCCAGGGCCGTCGCCGGCCTGGACGTGCTGGCCGCGATCGGCACCGACCTGGCGCTGGTGTCGCTGAACGGCATCGCGCGGAAGGCGAAGTTCAAGGCGCTCAAGCAGCGGGCCCAGGAGAAGGTCGCGGCCGTGGCCGAGCAGCTCGGGCTGACCGCCGAGCAGCTGGCCGACCGGCTGGTGCCCGACTTCGGCCTGGACGACGCGGCGACGCTGGTGGTCGACTACGGTCCGCGCCGGTTCACCGTCGGGTTCGACGAGCAGCTCAAGCCGTACGTGCTCGATGAGGACGGCAAGCGGCGCAAGGACCTGCCCAAGCCGGGCGCGAAGGACGACGAGAAGGCGGTCGACGAGCACAAGCGGTTCGCCGCGCTGAAGAAGGACGTGCGGACCGTGGCCGCCGACCAGGTCGAGCGGCTGGAGCTGGCGATGGTGCTGGGCCGCCGGTGGAGCGCGGCGGAGTTCCGCACCCTGCTCGCGGGCCACCCGCTGCTGTGGCACGTCGTGCGGCGGCTGGTGTGGGTGACCGACGGCGGCGCGTCGTTCCGCGTCGCCGAGGACCGCACGTTCGCCGACGCGTCCGACGACGCCTTCGAGCTGCCCGACGACGCGCGGGTCGGCGTGGCGCACCCGCTGCGCCTCGGCGACGACCTGGCCGCGTGGTCGGAGGTGTTCGCGGACTACGAGATCCTCCAGCCGTTCCCGCAGCTGGGCCGGGCGGTGCACGCGCTCGACGAGCGGGAGCGGCGCGCGCGGAGGCTGGAGCGCTTCGAGGGCTCGGTGGTGCCGGTGGGCAGGCTGCTGGGCCTGACCAAGCGGGGATGGGAGCGGGGGCAGCCGCAGGACGCGGGCGTCGAGTGCTGGATCCTCAGGCCGCTGGCGGGTGGCGCGGCGATCGTGGTCAACCTGGAGCCCGGCATCGTCGTCG
This sequence comes from Saccharothrix xinjiangensis, assembly GCF_039527585.1. Taxonomy (NCBI): domain Bacteria; kingdom Bacillati; phylum Actinomycetota; class Actinomycetes; order Pseudonocardiales; family Pseudonocardiaceae; genus Saccharothrix; species Saccharothrix xinjiangensis. The sequence goes on from NZ_BAAAKE010000003.1 coordinate 117,794, forward strand.
GCGTGCCGCACGAGTTCCCGGAGCAGAAGCTCACCGAGATCTGGGTCGACGGCTCCGGCCGCGGCGACTGGCACGCCCGGGGTGACCGGGCGTTCGGCGAGCTGGACGCCGTGACGGCCTCCGAGGTGCTGGCCGAGTTCACCGCCCTGACGAGTTGACGGCCTTGACGGGTTGACGGCCCTGACGAGTCCACCGCCCTGACGGGTTGACCGACCCGCCCCACGACCAGGAGTGCCCGAGATGACCGACCCGCGGCTCCAGCGCCCGCCCGCCGAGGTGCGGTTCGCCGACGAGCTGGCCCGCCTCCGCGAGGACGACCCGGCTCCCCGACCGCCCGGCTGGGCGCTGAGCATGTCGGCCGCGCGGCGGTTCGTCCTCGGCGACGAGCGGGCGGGGATCAGCCGGAAGTTCGTCGGCGACCCGTCGCTGGTCGACCGGTCGCTGGTCACGCTCGCCACCAGCCGGGGCCTGATGCTGGTCGGCGAGCCGGGCACCGCGAAATCGCTGCTGTCCGAGCTGGTCGCGGCGGCGGTGAGCGGCGAGTCGACCCTGACCGTCCAGGGCGGCGCGGCCACCACCGAGGACCAGATCAAGTACTCGTGGAACTACGCGCTGCTGGTGTCGGAGGGCCCGTCCCGGCGGTCGCTGGTGCCCGCGCCGGTGCTGCGCGGCATGGCCGAGGGCAAGGTGGTGCGGTTCGAGGAGATCACCCGCTGCCCGCTGGAGGTCCAGGACAGCCTGCTGTCGCTGCTGTCCGAGCGGGTCGTCGCGATCCCCGAGCTGCCCGGCCCGGACGGCATGGTGTTCGCCCGCGACGGGTTCGCCGTCATCGCCACCGCCAACACCCGCGACCGGGGCGTCAACGAGATGAGCGCGGCGCTGAAGCGGCGGTTCAACTTCGAGACGGTGTTCCCGATCGCGGACTTCCGCACCGAGCTGGAGCTGGTCGAGCAGGAGGCGACCCGCCTGCTGGAGCGGTCCGGGGTGGGCGTGCCACCGCGCCGGGACGTGCTGGAGGTGCTGGTCCGCACGTTCCGCGACCTGCGCGGCGCGGGGCAGCCGGCGGACCGGCTGTCGACCGTGATGAGCACGGCCGAGGCGGTGTCCGTGGCGCACGCGGTCGGCCTGCGCGGCTGGTACCTGCGCGGCGAGCCGGGGACGCCCGCGGACGTGGTGGAGTGCCTGGCCGGCACGGCGGCGAAGGACGACGCCGACGACCTGGCCCGGCTGCGCCGCTACCTGGAGCAGCAGGTGCCGCGCCGCACCGGGGAGCAGTGGCGGGCGCTGCACCGGGCGCGCCACCTGCTGCCGGGCTGATGGGCGCGGTCTTCGTCGGCGTGCGCCACCACAGCCCGGCGTGCGCCCGGCTGGTCCGCGAGACCATCGCGGCGCTGCGACCGGCGCACGTGCTGGTGGAGGGCCCGGCGGACGTGAACGACCGGCTCGACGAGCTGCTGCTCGGCCACGAGCTGCCGATCGCGATCTTCACCCACCACCGCGACGGGCGGCGCTCGCACGCCTCGTGGACGCCGTTCTGCGACCACTCGCCGGAGTGGGTGGCGCTCACCGGGGGCCGCGAGGTCGGCGCGCGGGTGTCGTTCATCGACCTGCCCGCGTGGCACCCGGCGTTCGCCGAGCGCGGCAACCGGTACGCCGACGCCGAGCTGCGGTACGCGGAGGTCGTGGACCGGCTGTGCCGCGAGTTCGCCGTGGACAACGTGGACGCGCTGTGGGACCACCTGGTGGAGGTCGCCGACCCCACCGGGCTCGCCGAGCGGCTGACCGCGTACTTCGACCTGGTGCGCGGCGACACCGCGGCGGGCGACGCCGACGCGGAGCGCGAGGAGCACATGGCCGCGTGGGTGAGGGCGGCGGTGGCCGACGCGGGCGACCGGCCGGTGGTCGTGGTGACCGGCGGGTTCCACACCCCCGCGCTGCGCGCCCTCGCCTCCGGCGGCGGCGGGCACGGGTGGCCCGAGGTGCCCGCTCCCCCACCGGGCTCGACCGGTTCAAGCCACCTGGTCCCGTACTCGCACCGGCGGCTGGACGCCTTCACCGGCTACGAGTCGGGGATGCCGTCGCCCGCCTACTACGACCGGCTGTGGACCGACGGCCCGGAGGGCGCGGCGGCCGCGCTGGTCGAGTCGGTCGTGACGCGGCTGCGGGCGCGGCGGCAGCCGGTGTCGACCGCCGACCTGATCGCCGCCCGAGCCCAGGCCACCGGCCTGGCCCGGTTGCGCGGCCACGAGCACCCGGCCCGGGTCGACGTGCTCGACGGCCTGGTCAGCGCCCTGGTGTCGGAGGACCTGCCCCAGCCGCCGCCGTGGTCGGTGCGCGGTCCCCTGGCCCCCGGCACGCACCCCGCCCTGGTCGAGGTCGTGGCGGCGCTGAGCGGCGACCGGGTGGGCCGGCTGCACCCGGCGACCCCGGCGCCACCGCTGGTCGCGGACGTCGAGGCGGAGCTGGCCCGCCTCGGCCTCGACGGCCGTGACCCGGTCGAGCTGAGTCTCACCGACCCGCGCGACCTGGAGCGCAGCCGGGTCCTGCACCGGCTGCGCGTGCTCGGCGTGCCGGGCTTCCGCCGCCGCTCCGGGGCGTCCGGCGGGACCACCGTCGCGGAGGAGCGCTGGGAGCCGGCCCCGGACGGCAACCGGCAGTCCGCCCTGCTGGAGGCCGCGGCGCACGGGGCGACGCTCGCCGAGGCCGCCGGCGCGGTGCTGCGCGACCGGGCGCCGGGCGCGGACGTGACCGGGCTGGCCGGGGTGCTGTTCGACGCGGCGCTGTGCGGGATCGACGAGGTGTCGGGCCGGGTCACGGCCGCCCTGGCGCGGGGCGTGGCCGCGGCGGGCTCCCTCGACCCGCTGGGCGGTGTGCTGACCGACGTGCTGGGCCTGTGGCGGCACGACTGGCTGCTGGGCACGGCGGGCAGCCCGGTGCTCGCCGAGGTGCTGGACGCCGCGGTGGACCGGGTGCTGTGGCTGGCGGAGGGGTTGCGCGGCGGTCCCGCGCCGGCCGAGCCGGGTCGGTTGCGGGCGCTCGTGGGCGCCCGCGACGCCCTCGTGCACGCGGCGGACGTGCTGACCGCGGACCGCGAGCGGGCGGTGGAGGTGATGCGGCGGGTGGCGGCGGCTCCCGCCGCGCCACCGGACCTGCGGGGCGCGGCGCTCGGGTTCGCCTGGTCGCTGGGCGGTGGGGCGCCGGTGGGCGCGGGCGGCGCCGGTGCGGCCGGTGCGGTGCGCGGCATGGCGGCTCCGGCCGTCCTCGGTGACTGGCTGACGGGGCTGTTCGCGCTCGCCCGGCAGGAGGTCGTCTCGGACGGGTCCGTGGTCGGCGTGCTGGACGAGGTCGTCGGCGAACTGTCCGAAGAGGACTTCCTGGTGGCGCTCCCCGCGCTGCGCCAAGCGTTCGCGCACTTCCCGCCCGCCGAACGCGAGGTGATCGCGTCGGCGCTGCTCGCCCGGCGCGGCGCGCGGGGATCCGCGCGGGCGCTGCTGCGGACGCCGGTGGACCCCCTGCTGGTCGCCGAGGTGCGGGCGTTGGAGGAGAAGGTGGACCGGGTGCTCGCGCGGGAGGGCCTGTCATGAACGACCCCGGAATGAGCGGCCCCGGAATGAGCGGCCCTGGGATGAGCGGCCCCGGGATGAACAGCTCCGGGATGAGCAGCTCCGGCGTGCACGACCTGGAGCGGTGGCGGTTGATCCTCGGCGAACCCGCGTCGCGGGCGAGCGGGCCGCTGTCCGTGGAGGCGGCGCGGCGGGACGCGGCCCTGGAGTGGCTGTACGGGCGCGACCCCGACCTGGCCGAGCGCGGCGTGCGCAAGGGCGGCTCCGGCGACTCCGTGCTGACCACGGTGGACTGGCTGGACGACGTGCACCGGCTGTTCCCGAAGGAGACCGTGGAGCGGCTGGAGCGGGACGCGGTCGAGCGCTACGACATCACCGACGTGGTGACCGACCCGGCGGTGCTGGAGCGGATCGAGCCGAACCCGGCGCTGCTGCGCGCCGTGCTGCGGACCAAGCACCTGATGAACCCCGAGGTGCTCGGCCAGGCCCGGCGCATCGTGGAGGCCGTGGTGCGGGAGCTGGTGCGCAAGCTGGCCGGGGAGGTGCGGCGGTCGTTCGCCGGGGCCCGGTCGCGACGGCCGAGCAACCTCGCGCTGGCCCGGAACTTCGACTTCCGCGGCACGATCCGCGCGAACCTCGCCCACTACCAGCCCGAGCACCGGCGGCTGCTGATCGAGCGGCCCCGGTTCACCTCGCGCACGCGGCGGCACGTCGACCGCCGGCAGCTGGTGCTCGTGGTGGACCAGTCGGGCTCGATGGCCGGTTCGGTGATCCACTCGGCGGTCACCGCGTCGTGCCTGTGGGGCCTGCCGGGCCTGAAGACCCACCTCATCGCGTTCGACACCGACGTCGTCGACCTCACCTCCGACGTCACCGACCCGGTCGAGCTGCTGATGAAGGTGCAGCTCGGCGGCGGCACGGACATCGCCCGCGCGGTCGACTGCGCCGCCGCCCTGGTGGAGAACCCGAGGCGGGCGATCGTCGTCGTCATCACCGACTTCTTCGAGGGCGGCGACGCGGACCGGCTGGTGCGGACCGTGCGCGGGCTCGTCGAGCAGGGCACGCAGGTGCTGGGGCTGGCGGCGTTGGACGAGGACGCCAACCCGGTCTACGACCGGGACCTCGCGCAGCGGCTGGCGAACGCGGGCGCGCACGTGGGCGCGATGACGCCCGGCGAGCTGGTGGAGTTCGTCGCGGAGAGGATGGGCTGATGCGCCGCGGGAGGCCGGCGTGACGCGCGCGGACCTGCTGTCGCTGACCGCCGACGCGTTGGCGGCGCTCGCCAACCGGGGGCTGGTGAAGCGGGCGGCCAAGGAGTTGGACGCGGGCGCGGGACCGGCGCTGGAGGTCGACGGCGGCGCCGTCGCGGGCCGGTTCGCCGACGGCGTGGTGGCGACGCTGCCGCCGGGCGTGGGCCTGGAGCGGGCGGGCTGCACGTGCGGCGCGACGGGCGTGTGCCGGCACCGGGTGGCGGTCGTGCTCGCCTACCAGCGGCGGCACGGGGCAACGGCGGTTTTCACGCCGTGGTCGCCGGGCGACGTCACCGACGACCGGTTGCGCGAGCTGCTGGGCGAGCGGGTGCTGACCGCGGCCCGCCGGCTGCGCGCGTCGGGCGTGCCCGTGCGGCTGCGCCGCCCCACCGCGGCCGACCCGGTGGCGACGGCCGAGCTGCCGTCGTGCACGGTGCGGTTCCTGGTGCCCGGCGAGCTCGGGTACGCGCACACCGACGCCGCGGCGTCCGCGCGCGACCAGTGGACGGTGCTCGCGGTGTGGGCGTTCCGCGAGGCGGACGAACGGGGCCTCGTCGACGACGTCGTGCGGTTCGACCTGGGCGGGCGGGCCCCGGACGGCGGTCTCGGGCCGGTGCCGGAGCTGGCCTCCGCGCTGCTGCTGGACGGCGCGGCCGCCTCGGGCCCCGTGTTCGAGGCGGCCCTGGAGCGGGCCCGCGCGGACCTGGTCGCGGCCCGCCTGCACTGGCCCGCCCTGGCCGTGGCCGAGCTGGTCGACCAGCTGCGGGCGTACCGGGAGCGCAGCGCGCACCACGACCCGGCGCGGGTGGCCGACCTGATCACCGAGCTGCACGCCCGGAGCCGGGCCACGGGCCCGCGGTCGCAGGTGCTCGGCGTGGAGGAGCCCGCCGAGACCCCGCTGCGCCGGATCCGGCTGACGTCCCTGGGGTGCCGCGTGCGCGCGACGTCCGAGGACCGCACGGCCGAGCTGTTCTTCGCCGACGGCGGCGCGGCGCTGGTGCTGCGGCACCGGTGGCCGGTCGCCGAGGGCGAGCACCCGACGGGCCACGACCTGGCCGGACGGCGGGTGCGCGGCACGTCCCTGGCCGCCCTGGCGGCGTCGAACGTGGTGTCCGAGTCGGCGACCCGCAGCGCGGGCCGCCTGGTGCGGGTGTCGGGCCGCGCGTCCAGCACGTCGGTCACGCCGCTGGGCGCCGCGTGGGAGGCGCTGCCCGACGACCTCGTGATCCGCGACTTCGCGACCGCGGAACGGGAGTGGGACGACCTGCCGCCGCGCGTGGTGCGGCCCCGCGTGGCCGCCGAGCTGGTCCGGGTGGTCGAGGTGGCGGAGGTGGGGCGCATCACCTACCACCCGGGCGCGCAACGGCTCGACGCCGTGCTCGTCGACGGGTCGGGCGCCACCGCGTCGGTCCGCGCGACCCACCGCGCCCACTGCCCCGCGGCACTCGACGCCCTGGCCCGCGCCCTGCCGGTGGCGACGCACGTGAGCGGCGAGGTCCGGAGGTCCCGTGGCGGCCTGGTCGTCGACCCGATCGCGGTCCTCACCCCCGACGGCGTGGTGGTGCCGGACCTGGCCACGGGCACGGCCGCGCTGGAACCGGGCGACGCACCGACCCCGGACCCGCTGACGTCCGTTGTGGACGGTGCGCTGTCGCTGTGCGCCGAAGCGGCCCACCGGGGGCTGCGCCACCTGGCGCCGCCCCTGCTCGACCGCGCCCGCCGCGCGGCGCACGACCTGCGCCGCCTCGGCCTGGTGGCCGCGGGCGACCTGGTGGCCGCGTTCGCCGACGACCCGACGCCGGACACCTGGCGCCGGGCCCACCTGAGGCTGGTGGTCACCGCCGAACGCCGCTGAGCCGGACGAGAGCCCGCAAGGCCCCGCGCGCGAGACACCGCGCGGTCGGGTGGTCGAGCCACACGCCGGCCACCTCGGAGGCGACCGAGGTGGCCGAACCGCCCTCCGCGCCACCACACCTCCGCCTGCCGCCCCTCGCGCCCGACCGCCCGAGCCCCCAGCCCCTCAGCCCTCAGCGCCGCCCAGCCCCTCAGCCCTCGACCCCGCCCCGCCGAACCACGCGTGTCCCCCTCACCCGAGACCTCCTCGCGATCACCAACCGCGGCTAAGACCTGGTCTCAAAACTCGGCGTGTCGCTAGGTGAACCAACGGCCCGCCCCTGGCTCCGCACCGCCCGCCCGTGGACCCGGCCCGACGGACCGGAAGTCCGTCAGAGAGACTGGGGGCCAGTGCCCGCCCTCTCGACCTGGAGCCTTTGATGCCGCAAGGGACCGTCCGTTGGTTCGACGCCGAACGTGGTTTCGGCTTCCTCGCGCCCGAGGACGGCTCGCCGGACGTGTTCGTGCACGCCTCCGAGATCGTCGAGGACGGCGGCGCGAAAGTGCTCCGCGAGGGTCAGGCCGTGGTGTTCGAGGTCGGCGAGAACGACCGCGGGCCCCAGGCGCTGCGCGTTCGCGTCACCGCCGATGCGGCCACCGGCAGCGCCGTGGGCCTGCTCGGCACCGTCAACTGGTACGAGCCGGGCAAGGGGTACGGCTTCGCGTCGCCGGACGGCGGCGGCGCCGACATCTTCGTGCACAGCTCCGCCATCGTGACCGGCGGCGTGGTCACCGAGGGGCAGCGGGTGGCATTCCTGATCGTCGAAGGCGAGCGCGGCCCGCAGGCCGGGCACGTGATCCCGCTGGGAGCAGGGGCCGGCTCACCCGCTGCGGCTGGTATCTCGGACGGTGCCGACGGCACGGTGGCCTGGTACGACGAGGACAAGGGCTTCGGCTTCATCAACCCCGACTCCGGCGCCGGGGACATCTTCGTTCACGCCCGGGCCCTGGCCGAGGGGCTGACGTGGCTCGCGGAGGGCGACCGCGTCGCCTACGAGGTGGCTAGTGGAAACAAGGGCCCGCAGGCCCGCGACGTGCACCTGGTCCGGAGCGCCGAGCCCCAGACGGCGCCGCAGCGGTCGGCACCTGCCGCGGCCGCAGGGCCGGCCGCGCGGGACGTGCCCGTACGAGGCGGCGAGGGCGTCGTCGCGCGCTACGACGGCGACCGCGGCTTCGGCTTCATCACCCCGGACGCAGGCGGCGACGATCTCTTCGCCCACGTGTCCGTGATCATGGGGTCGGAGCCGCTGCAGAAGGGTGACCGGGTCCGGTACGCGGTGCGTCAGAGCGACCGGGGCCCGCAGGCCGACCGCATCGAACGCCTCTGAAGAGGCGGCCCCACCGATGGCTGATCACTTCCCGACGAGAGTGCTCGTTCATCCCCGTCGATGGTGCCGTCAGCAACGCGGCTGCAGCCTCCTCCAGGAGATCGATCTCCCTCGTGGTGACGGGGGCCCCGTGCCGACCCGAGGACCTGCTCCGCGCTCAGAAGCTCACCAGTCACCCCACCCGACGACACAGAGCCACCGATGTATCCCCAACGAGTGAATGGATGCGTTAGACCTGGTCGCAGAGCTCGATCTTCATGAGCCGGCGGACGTTGGTCACGGTGCAGGCCAGCGTGAGTAGCGCCAGCGTGGTGCGTTCGGTCCGGTCGTAGCGCAGCCCGAGGCGTTTGAACCGCAGCAGCCAGGAGATGGTGCGTTCGACGACCCAGCGGACCCGGCCGAGGCGGGACTTGCCCTCAATCCCGCGCCGGGCGATACGGACCTCGATACCGCGGCGGGTCAGGTAGCGGCGGCAGCGGCGGTAGTCGTAGCCCTTGTCGGCGTGCAACTTGTCCGGTCGGCATCGTGGCCGGCCCGCCCGGCCGTGGTGGCCACGCACGGTCGGGTTCGTGTCCAGCAGCGGCTCGAACAGCATGCTGTCGTGGGTGTTTGCCGCCGACAACATGAGGTGCAGCGGTAGCCCGTTCGCGTCGCACAGAACGTGGTACTTGGAGCCGGCTTTACCCCGGTCAGTGGGGCTGCGGCCGGTCAGCTCGCCCCCCTTTCGACCGCACCGACACCGCGTCGATGCAGCCTCTGGTCCAGTCGAGCTCGTCGATGTTGGACAGTTCGTCGAGCACGAGCTGGTGCAGCCGGTCCCACACACCAGCGTCCTGCCACTCGCGTAACCGCCGCCACGCGGTGTGCCCGGAACCGCATCCGAGCTGCTCGGGTAGGTCTCGCCAGCGGCAGCCGGTGTCGAGCACGAACAAGATCCCCTCTAGCGCGGCACGGTCATCGATCCGGGGCCGCCCACCCGGACCGCGCGGCGCTGGTCGGGACGGGATCAGGGGTTCGATCAGCTCCCAGAGCCGGTCTTCGACCCGCCGCTGCTGCGTCGTCTTCGCCATGACTGCCCACGATCGACGACCAGGACCGGCAGGTTACGCAGTGACACACCCTTAAGTTTGAGACCAGGTCTAAGGTCGAGCACCGTGGACTACCCGATTCCGCGCCGCCCCGGGTTCGACCCGCCCGCCGAGTTCGCCGCGCTCCGCGACACCGCGCCGGTGTGCCCGGTGTCGTTGCGGCACGGGCAGGAAGCCCTCCTCGTCACCCGGTACGACGACGTGCGCGCGGTCCTGCGCGACCACGAGCGGTTCAGCTCGGACCCGAGCCGGCCGGGTTTCCCGCAGCTGCGGCCCGTGGTGGACCGCAAGGCCGCGCCGGGCAGCTTCCTGGTCACCGACCCGCCCGAGCACACCCGGTACCGGAAGATGCTGACCGGCGAGTTCACCGTGCGGCGGATGAACGAGCTGCGCCCGCACGTCGAGCGGCTCACCCGGGAGCGCCTCGACGCGCTGGTGGCCGGCCCGCGCCCCGCCGACCTGGTGGCCGGGTTCGCGCTGCCGGTGCCGTCGGACGTGATCTGCCTGCTGCTCGGCGTGCCGGTCGCGGACCAGGAGTTCTTCTCCACGCGCAGCCGGGCCCACCTGAACCGGTCGTTGACCGCCGAGCAGGTCAAGACCGCGCTGGACGAGCTGCACGCCTACCTGGAGGACCTGATCCGGTCCCGGCGCGCAGAGCCGGTCGACGACCTGGTCGGCCGGCTGGTGGCGGACCCCTCGCTGACCGTCGGGGAGGCGGTCGGCATGACCGTGCTGCTGCTGGTCGGCGGGCACGAGACCACGGCGAACTCGATCGCGCTGTCCGCGCTGGCGCTCCTGCGGGACCGGGCGCAGTGGGAGGCGCTGGTCGCCGACCCCGACCTGGTGGACGACGCGGTCGAGGAGCTGCTGCGCTACCTGAGCCCCGTGCACCACGGCGTGGTGCGGGCCGTGGCGGGCGACGCGCGGGTGGGCGGCTGCCCGGTGCGGGCGGGCGAGGGCGTCATCGCCTCCCTGTTCGCCGCGAACCGGGACCCCGCCGCGTTCCCCGACCCGGACCGGCTCGACCTGCGGCGGTCGGCGAAGTCGCACCTGGCGTTCGGCAGCGGGGTGCACCAGTGCATCGGCCACCTGGTGGCGCGGTTGGAGATGCGGGTCGCGCTGCGGGCGCTGGTGACAACGCTGCCGGGGCTGCGCCTGGCCGTGCCGTTCGAGGAGGTCGGGTTCAGGTTCGACGCCCCGATCTACGGCCTGCGGTCGCTGCCGGTGACCTGGTAGCCCGTCCCGAGCAGCTCGCCGGCCGGTCCGCCCATCGCGGTGCCGGACGCGGTCGCCACCGAGCCCGCAGCGCGGCGGATGTGCCCCGCGTCACATCCACTGGAACCTGACACCGGTGTCACGGAATAGCTTCGCACCGTCCTCGGACCGAACGCCGGTCGAGGACGGTGAGAGGGGAATCCGTGATGAGCACAGCCCTGGGGTACCGGACCTTCGGCTCCGCCGACGTCCAGGAGTTCTTCGACCGGCCCGACCCGTCGCCCGGTCCCGCCGAGGTCCTCGTCCGCGTCGCGGCCGCGGGGGTCAACCCGCTCGACCACCTGCTCCGTTCCGGGCACGTCCGCGCGTTGAACGGCCACGTGCCCTTCCCGCAGGTCCTGGGGATGGAGGCGGCGGGGGTGGTCCTGGCGGTGGGTGACGAGGTGACCGGCCTGGCCGTCGGCGACCGGGTCACCGGATTCGCCCTGACCGGCGCGGGCACGTACGCGGGGACGACCCTGCTGCTCGCCGGGTCCACGGCCCGCATCCCCGACGCGCTGCCGGAGACCTGGGCGGCGACCATCCCCGTCGCCGGCACGACCGCGCTCGACGTCCTCGACCAGCTCGCGCTGCCCGCCGGGGCGTCGCTGCTGGTGAACGGGATCGGCGGCGGCGTCGGGCTGGCCGTGGCGCAGCTCGCGCGCGACCGCGGCCTGGTCGTGGTCGGCACCGGCGGCGCGGGGAAGCGGGAGCGCGTGGCGGCCACCGGGGCCGCCTTCGTCGACTACACCGCCGGCGACGTCGTGGACCGGCTCCGGGCGCACGCCCCGGACGGCTTCGACGCCGTGGTCGACGCGGTCGGCGGCGACTCGTTGCGCGGTGTCGCCCCGCTGGCGGCGAAGCCGGACGCGCTCGTCTCGGTCGGGGACCCGTCGGTGACCGAACTCGGCGGCGCGCCCGTCCAGCGCCGCCTCGACCGGGACGGCCTGGAGCGCGTCGCCGCGCTGATGGTCGCCGGGCGGCTCGATCCGAACATCACGGCGACCTACCCGCTCGCGCGGGCGGGGGAAGCGCTGGCGCTCGTCGAGTCACGCCACGCGTCGGGCAAGCTCGTCATCGACATGCGCCTCTGACCTCACGACGCGCGGTGGAGACCGCCCTCGGCAGGACCGGCGCCACCCCGGCCCGCGCCGAGCCGGTACCGGGTGTTCGCCTCGATCAGCGCGTCGAGGGCGTCCCGGGCCTCGGCGAGCCGGGTGATGTCGGCGGTCAGGCGGTCGCGTTCGCCGACCATCGTGCCGAAGGCCTCTTCGGCGACGTCGGCGTCGTCGCTGTGCACGCAGGGCAGCAGCCGGGCGATCACCTTGCTGCCCAGCCCCGCGTCGAACAGCCGCCGGATGATCTCGACCCGCGCGACCTCCGCCGCGGTGTAGTGCCGCTGCCCACCGCTGGACCGCGTGCTGAGCAGCAGGCCCTGCTGCTCGTAATACCGCAGCGATCGGGCGCTGACCCCCGTCAGCCGGGCCAGCTCGCCGATCCGCATGGTCGCGGGGGAAGGCGTCGTGGTCACGAGACCCCCATCCCGCACGCCGGTCGGTACCGCACCCCGACAGCTTAGAGCTCCTGCCGGCGCGGTCGGCAGCGGATCGGGGCGCGGGCCTCGGGACCGGTGCGGCGTCCCGTCCCCCGGCACGACGGGACGCCGCACGCCCGGCTACTTCTCCGTGCTGAACGCGGCGTCGAAGGACGCGGCCGGCGGGTCGAACAGGTGGCGGCGGATGAAGCCGACCGCCTCCTCCGCGCCCCGCAGCCGGTCCATGCCCGCGTCCTCCCACTCGACCGAGATCGGCCCCCGGTACCCGATCGCGTTCAGCGCCCGGAAGCACTCCTCCCACGGCACGTCGCCGTGCCCCGTCGACACGAAGTCCCAGCCCCGCCTCGGGTCGGCCCACGCCAGGTGCGAGCCGAGCCTGCCGTTGCGGCCGTCGAAGCGCTTCTTCGTGTCCTTGCAGTCCACGTGGTAGATCCGGTCGGCGAAGTCGAGGATGAAGCCGACCGGGTCGAGGTCCTGCCAGATGAAGTGCGACGGGTCCCAGTTCAGGCCGAACGCGGCGCGGTTGCCGACCGCCTCCAGCGCCCGCCTGGTCGTCCAGTAGTCGTAGGCGATCTCGGACGGGTGGACCTCGTGCGCGAACCTCACGCCCACCTCGTCGAACACGTCGAGGACGGGGTTCCAGCGCTGCGCGAAATCGATGTACCCCTCGTCGATCACCGACTGCGGCACCGGCGGGAACATCGCCACGTACTTCCACGTCTTGGACCCGGTGAAGCCGACGACCGTGTCGACGCCGAGGCGGGCGGCCGCGCGGGCGGTGTCGGCCATCTCCGCCGCCGCACGCTGCCGCACGCCCTCGGGCTCGCCGTCGCCCCAGATCCGCGCGGGCAGGATCGCCTGGTGCCGGAAGTCGATCGGGTCGTCGCACACCGCCTGGCCGACGAGGTGGTTGGAGATCGTCCACACCTGGAGGCCGTGCTTCTCCAGCACCTCGCGCTTGGCGGTCACGTAGCCGTCGTCCGCCAACGCCCTGTCCACCTCGAAGTGGTCGCCGGAGCAGGCGATCTCCAGGCCGTCGTACCCCCAGCCGGCGGCGAGCCGGCACACCTCCTCGAACGGCAGGTCGGCCCACTGGCCGGTGAACAGCGTGACCGGTCGGCTCATCGGGTTCCTCCGATCGTGGTCCAGGTGGACTGCCGCTCGGCGCTCTCCTCCACGGCGGCCAGCACCCGCTGCACGCGCAGGCCGTCGGCGAAGCTCGGCGCGGGGTCGGCCCCGTCGCCGATGGCGGTGAGGAAGTCGGCGGCCTCGTGCGTGAACGTGTGCTCGTAGCCGAGGAGGTGGCCGGGCGGCCACCACGCTCCCACGTACGGGTGGTCCGGCTCGGTGACCAGGACCCGGCGGAACCCGGCCTCGGGGCCGTCGGCCTCGAACACCGACAGCTCGTTCATGGACTCGAAGTCGAACGCCAGGCTGCCGCGGCTGCCGTTGACCTCCAGCCGCATGGCGTTCTTGCGGCCCAGGGCGTACCGGGTGGCCTCGAACGTGCCGAGGGCGCCGGACGAGAAGCGCGCCAGGAACACCGCCGCGTCGTCGACGGTCACGGCCGCGCGGCCGTCGCCGTCCGGGCGCTCGGGCACGAACGTCTCCAGGGTCGCGCTGACCCCGGTGACCAGGGAGCCGGTGACGAACTGGGCGGCGTCGACGATGTGGGCGCCCAGGTCGCCGAGCGCGCCGGAGCCCGCCTTCTCGCGCCGCAGCCGCCAGGTCATCGGCGACTCGGGGTCGGACAGCCAGTCCTGGAGGTAGACGGCGCGCACGTGGCGGACGTCGCCGAGGCGGCCGTCCGCGACGAGCTTCCTGGCCAGGGCGATGGCGGGCACCCGCCGGTAGTTGAACGCCACCATCGACCGGACGCCGCGCCGCGCGGCCTCCTCGGCGGCGGCGGTCATCGCCTCGGCCTCCTCGACCGTGTTGGCCAGCGGCTTCTCGCACAGCACGTGCTTGCCGGCGGCCAGCGCGGCGATCGCGATCTCGGCGTGCGTGTCGCCGGGCGTGCAGATGTCGACGAGGTGGACGTCGTCCCGGTCGACGAGCGCGCGCCAGTCGGTCTCGGCGGCGGCCCAGCCGTACTTGGCGGCGGCCTCCTTGGTGCGCGCCGCGTCCCGCCCGCCGACCGCGGCCAGCCGAGGCGTCAGGGGCACGTCGAAGAACCGGTGGACGTTGCGCCAGGCCTGCGAGTGCACCGCGCCCATGAACGCGTGGCCGACCATGCCCACGCCGATCTCTTCCGTCATCAAGCAGCCTTTCCGCGTCAGCAGGAGTGGGTGGGTCAGGAGTCGAAGCCGACGTCCAGGTACTGGTCGACGTTCTCCTTGGTCACCACGGCGGAGTAGGTGGTGATCGACGCGGGGATGTCGTGCTCGGCGAGGTCGCCGATGCCCTTGGTCTGGCCGAGCAGGCGGGCCAGCGCGATCGCCGAGGACGCCATCGACGGGCTGTAGAGCACGGTCGCCTTCATGACGCCGCTGTCGGCCTTGATCAGGTCCATCATGTTGCGCGAGCCGGCGCCGCCGACCATGACGAACTCGTTGCGCCCGGCGCTGTCGATGGCGGCCATGACGCCGATGCCCTGGTCGTCGTCGTGGTTCCACAGGGCGTCGAGCTTGGTCGCGGCCTGGAGCAGGTTGGCGGTCTGCTGCTCGCCGGACTCGGAGGTGAACTGCGCGGACACGCGCGGGCCGACCTGGAAGCCGCTGCGCGCCAGGGCGTCCTTGAAGCCCCGGCTGCGCTCCTGGGTCAGCGGCAGGGAGTCGATGCCGGCGACCTCGCCGATGATCGGGCTGCCGATGTTCTTGGCCTTCATCTGGGAGGCGATGAACTCGCCCGCGTTGACGCCCATGCGGTAGTTGTCGCCGCCGATCCACGTCCGGTAGGCGAGCGGGGTGTCGAAGACGCGGTCGACGTTGATGACGGGGATGCCCGCGTCCATGGCCTGGCGGCCGACCTCGGTGAGCGCCTTGCCGTCGAACGGCAGCACCACCAGCACGTCGACCTTGTCGTTGATCAGCGTCTCGACCTGGCTGATCTGCTGGTTGACGTCGTTGGTGCCCTCGGTGGCCTTGAACGTCACGTCGGAGAACCGCTCGGCCTGCGCCCGCGCGTTCTTGGTCATCGCGGCCATCCAGCCGTGGTCGGCGGCGGGCGCGGAGAAGCCGACGGTCACCGCCTTGCCGGGCCGGCTGTTCTCGCCGGACCCGGCGGCGACGGCGTCGGGCGCGGAGTTGCCGGTCTCGTTGGACGTGCAGCCCACCAGCAGTGCGGCGGTGCCGACGGCGGTCGTTCCCCAGAGGAAGCGGCGACGGTCGAGTGAGGGCATGGCGATACTCCCGGGCGAGGTGACGGGTGTGGCGGGACGGGTGTGGGGCGACGGTGCGCGCGTCGGGTGGTGCCGGTCCGGTTGTGCGCGTCAGGTCGTGCGCGCGCCTCGGCGGCGTGCGGAGGTGGTGCGCTGGAGGAGCACCGCGGCGACGATGATCACGCCCTTGGCGATGTTCTGGATGTCGGTGTCGAGGTTGTTCTGGGTGAAGATGTTGCCCACCACGGTGAAGATGAGGACGCCGATGAGCGTGCCGATCAGCGAGCCGCGCCCGCCGGTGAGCAGGGTGCCGCCGATGACGACCGCGGCGATGGCGTCCAGCTCGTAGAACATGCCGTTGGTCGACGCGCCGGAGGTGGTGCGGGCGACGACCATGAGCGCGGCGATGCCGCAGCACAGGCCGGCGATGCCGTACACGAGCGCGGTGTGCCGCTTGACGTCGATGCCGGCCAGGCGGGCGGCCTCGGCGTTGCCGCCCACGGCGAACGTGCGGCGCCCGAACGTGGTGCGGTTGAGCACCACCCAGCCGACCGCGAACACCGCGGCCAGCAGCCAGATCAGCACCGGCACGCCCAGCAGGTCGCCGCGGAAGAACGTGGTGAACCCGGTCTCGGTGACCACCTGGGTGCGGCGGCCGGACAGGCGTTCGGCCAAGCCCTTGGCGGAGGCGTACATGGCCAGGGTGGCGATGAACGGCACTATCTTCCCGTAGGAGATGAGCACGCCGTTGACCAGGCCGCAGGCCAGGCCGACCAGCAGCGCGCACAGGACCATCACGACCGGCCCGTAGGACTGGGTGGCGACGGTGGTCATCCACACGCTCGACAGCGCCACGATCGACCCGACGGACAGGTCGATGCCGCCGCTGATGATCACGAACGTCATGCCGACGCTGACCACGCCGATGGCCGCGGCCAGGCGCAGCATGGTGGAGATGTTGGCCTCGGTGAGGAAGCTGTCCGGCCGGGTGGCGTACCCGACGGCGCACAGCACCACCAGCACCCCCAGCAGGCCGGCCAGCCGCAGGTCCAGCGCTCGTCGGCGCCGGGGCTCCTCCCGGGGTGGTGCGGATTTCGGGTCGAGGACCCTCAGTTCGGTCACTTGACCTCCTCGGTCACGGCGCCCTGAGTCGCGGCGCTCTCGGTGAGGGCACTGCCCGCCAGCACGATGTCCAGCACGGCCGATTCGGTGAGCTCGCCGGCCGGCCGGTCCGCGACGACCTCGCCGTCGCGCAGCACCAGCACCCGGTCGGCCAGGCCGAGCACCTCGGCGACCTCGCTGGAGACGAGGACCACGGCGACGCCGGCGGCGGCCAGCTCGTGGATCACGCGGTACAGCTCGGCGCGGGCGCCCACGTCGACGCCGCGCGTCGGCTCGTCCAGCAGCAGCACCCGGCAGCCCCGGACCAGCCAGCGCGCCACCACCGCCTTCTGCTGGTTGCCGCCGGAGAACTCGGACACCAGCCTGCGGGGGTCGGCGGGGCGCAGGTCCAGGCGCTCCAGGGTGGCGCGCGAGTCGCGCAGCTCCCGGTCGCGGTCGACGAACCCGGCGGTGCTGTAGGCGGGGAGGCTGGAGAGGGTCACGTTGTGCGCCACGCTGAGGTCCAGCAGCAGGCCCTGGGCCTTGCGCTCCTCGGGGGCCAGGCCGATGCCGGCGCGCACGGCGGCGGGCACGCTGCCCGGCTTCACCGGCCTGCCGTCGACCTTCACCACGCCCGCCTGGGGTTTGCGGGCGCCGAAAACGGTTTCCAGGATCTCGCTGCGGCCCGCGCCGACCAGGCCAGCGATGCCCAGCACCTCGCCCGCGTGGACGTGGAAGGTGACGTCGCGGAACTCGCCCTCGCGGGTCAGCCCCTCGACGGTCAGCACCTCCCGCGAGCTGTCCACGGTGGACACCTCGCGGTGCGGGAAAACGGTGTCCACCGCACGGCCCGACATCACGTCGACCAGTTCGGAGGTCGGGGTGTCGGCGGGCAGGCCGGCGGCGACCGTGCGGCCGTCCTTCAGGACGGTGACCCGGCTGCCGATGCGGCGGATCTCCTCCAGCCGGTGGGAGATGTAGAGCACGGCCACGCCGTCGGCGGTCAGCTCGGCCACGATGCGGAAGAGGTTGTCGACCTCGTCGGCGGCCAGGGCGGCGGTGGGCTCGTCCATCACGATCAGCCGGGCGTCGTGGGCGAGCGCGCGGGCCATGGACACCAGCTGCTGCCCGGCGGCCGACAGCGTGCCGACCTCGCGGTCGGGGTCGATCTCGGGGTGGCCGAGGCGGGCCATGAGCGCGCGGGCCCGCTGCCGCGCCACGCGGCCGCCGGTGAAGCCGAACCGGCTGGGTTCGTGCCCGAGCAGAACGTTTTCCGCGACCGAGATGCCGGGCACGAGGTCCAGCTCCTGGTACATGGTGGCCACGCCGAGCCGCAGCGCGGCCACCGGCGACGGCAGGGTCGTGGGCCTGCCGAGCCAGGTGATCTCGCCCTGGTCCGGCTGGTGCGCGCCCGCCAACACCTTGATCAGGGTCGATTTGCCGGCGCCGTTCTGGCCGAGCAGGCAGTGCACCTCGCCCTCGGCGACCTCCAGGTCCACGCCGTCGAGGGCGCGGACGCCGGGGAAGGACTTGCCGATGCCCGTCATCCTGAGCAACGTCATGCTGGGGTGCCTCCCTGTCGGGTGCCTTCGTGGTCGACGCCGTCAGGTGCATCGTTTTCCTTCACCGGCACGACCGTCGGGTCGTCGAGCACGCGGCGCAGCGCCGCCAGGGCCGCGCCCCGCGCGCCCGCGGTGAAGCCGAGCGCGGACGCGGTGATCGTGGCGCCCTCCTGGCGCTGCGGCGCGACCAGCCAGTCCTGGAGGGCGGCGAAGTAGCCGCCGAGCACGATGCGCCGCGGGTTGAGCAGGGTGGCCAGCGCGGACAGGCCGGTGGTCAGGTGCGCGGCCGTGCGGTGCAGGGCGTCGATCGTGCGCGCGTCGCCGCCTTCGGCGCGGGTGCGCACGATGCGCATGCGCTCGCCCCGGGACAGGTGCGGGTCGTGCACCTGGTCGTGCCGCGGCGCGCAGGCGTGCAGGAACGCGTCCAGGCCCACCTGGGTGTTCCAGCAGCCGCGCTTGCCGCAGCCGCAGTGGGGGCCGAAGTGGTCGAGGACCATGTGACCGATGCCGCCCGCGCGGTTGTCCGCGCCCCGCACCAGGGCGCCGTTGGCGATCACGCCCGCTTCCACCTCGTGGTCGCCGTGGAGGTAGACGAGGTCGTCGACGGGGTCGGCGTCGTGTTCGGCGCGGGCGGCGAGGTGCGCCTCGTTGTCCACTTCGAGGCGGGCGATCGGCAGGCCGGTGCGGGCGGCGAGCCCGTCGACCACGGCCACCTCGCGCCAGCGCAGCGCGGTGGCGGTGACGGTGCCGGCGCGGTGGTCGGCGCGGCCGGGCACGGCGACGGCGACCCCGGTCCAGCCGGCGTCCGCGACGTCGTCCAGGGCCTGGCGGACCAGGTCGGCCAGCTGGTCGAGGGCGTGCTCGGGGGCGGTGGTGTCGCAGGTCCGCCCACGGCGCAGGTGGACCTCGCCGGTCAGGTCGGTGATGGTCGCGCCCACGCTGCCCGGCCGGATGTCGAGGCCGATGCCGCAGACCGCGCCGGGGCGGAGCTGGACCAGGCCGCCGGGACGGCCCTGGGTGGTCGTGGTGCCCGCCGTCTCGGTGAGGCCGCGGTGGTCGAGGTCGGCCAGCAGCGGGGACAGCGTCGCCTTGGAAAGACCCGACCTCGCGGCGAGCTGGGCGCGGGAGACCGGGCCGTGGGCGCGGAGCGTGCGCACGAGGAGGGCGAGGTTGGCCTCGCGCCTGGTCTCGGTCTGCGCTTGCATCACGTCTCCGACTTCGTCGAGGGAGCCGATCAAAGGGGGTGGTCCAGCTCACCTTCGGGCGTGAGTTGCGGCAGATCCTGACACCAGATCGGGCATCTTGACAAGAAGTCGGGCAGACTTTTGTCTTTTCGTTGCAAAAGTTGGCTCGATCAAGACAGAAGTGAGGGCACGTCGGTAACTGTGGGCCAGCGGAACCGAACACGCTGTTGACCTGTGAGCCGAACACGGCCCACAGGTCAGACATCGGAGCTCTGGGAAATTCAGCCCGCCGCGGAGAAGGCGCGGTCCGTGGCGGACCACGCGGCGCCGATCACGCCGGCCAGGTCACCCAGCTCGGACAGCACGATGGGCAGGTTGCCCGTCGCCAGGGGCAGCGACCGCCGGTACACCGCGCTGCGCACCTCGGCCAGCAGCGAGTGCCCCAGTCCGGACACGCCGCCGCCGATCACCACCATCCCCGGGTTCAGGAAGCTGACCAGCGACGCCACCACGTGCCCCAGTCGCCTGCCGCCCTCGCGGACCAGGTTGGCCGCCGCGAAGTCGCCCGCCGCGGCCGCCGCGCCGACGTCCGCCGCGGTCAGCGAACCCCGGTCGCGCAGCGCGCCGGCCAGCGCCGGCGAACGGCCGCTGCGGGCCAGCGTGGCCGCGTCCCGCGCGAGGGCCGCGCCGCCGAAGTACGCCTCCAGGCACCCGACCTCACCGCAGGCGCACGCCGGCCCGAAGTCGTCCAGCCGGATGTGCCCGATGTCGCCGGCCGTGCCCGCCACACCCCGGTAGACGCGTCCGCCGAGCACGATGCCGCACCCGATGCCGGTGCCCACCTTGACGAAGATCAGGTCCTCCAGCGACCGCGCCACGCCCGCGTGCCGCTCCCCCAGCGCCATGGCGTTGACGTCGTTGTCGACCGTCACCGGGCAGCCCCACCGGCCGGCCAGCTCGTCGCGCACCGGGTAGCGGTCCCAGCCGGGCATGATCGGCGGCGCCACGGGCATGCCGTCGCGGAAGCTCACCGGACCGGGCAACCCGATGCCCGCGCCGATCAACCGGCCGGGCGCCTTGGCGTAGACGACGTCCGCCAACTCGGCCACGCGGCTGAGCACGTGCGCCGGGCCGCCCCGCACGTCGCACTCCTCGCTGTGGCTCTCCAGCACCTCGCAGCGGCCGTCGGTGACCGCGACCGTCACCGACGTCGCGCCCACGTCCACGCCCAGCACGCGCAGGTCGTCGGCCAGGTGCACCAGCGTGGAGCGCCGCCCGCCCCGACTCGCCGCCGGACCGCCCACCTGGACCAGGCCGACGTCCACGAGCCTGGCCAGCTCGGCGGTCAGCTTCGCCCTGGGCAGTTCCAGCCGCTCGCCCAGCGCCACCCGGGACATCGCGCCCTCGTCGCGCAGCACGGCCAACAGCTCCGACTGCCGCCCGGAGACCACGTGCGGCTGCCTGCCACTGCCCGTCGCGCTCATGGAACCAATCTAGAGCCCGGGGGCTCGCGGGCAAGCTCCGAGCGAGGGCGCGCGGAACGCCGGTGCGCGGAAGAGCCGGCCCCGGGGTCGGCGGCCGTGGCGGGGGAAGGAAGGAGAGGGCAGGACTCGGCGGGAGCGGGTGAATAAGGACAGCGGGCAGGCGAGTCGGCCGGCAGCGCCGTGGTCGTGGCCCCGGCGTTCACGCGCCTCGACGCGGGGCCGCACCCCTGCTCGTTGCCATTCTGAGATATGCGTGATGTCCACATCAACGGAGAGTGACAGATACCCCCTAGGTCAAGTGACGCGCGTCACCCATTACGCATCCATCCTTGCCCCCGTAAATCACGAACGGTTACGTTTCCGCGCGCAGATCACGGTTCTGTCACCGAACGGACACGGCCCACTCCCCCGAAGTCGGGCCCGTCCACCTGGATCCCCCGCCAGGTCCGGTGTCGGAACTCCCCGACGCAGGAGGCTGCACCGTTGGCTCGGCACGCACGGCACACCCGACATGAGAACAGCAGTGAGGACACCTTCCGGTTCCAGGCCCCGCCGCCCCCTCCCGGTTACCGGGGCGCGCACCGGGCGGAGCCGGAGCGGGTGCTCCCCAAGCGCCTGGCCGGCGTCGCCGTCGCGGTCGGCGTGGTCGGTGGTGGCGCCGGCGCCGCCGCGGCCACGATGACCGGGCAGTTCACCCCCGTCGCGGGTGGCGCGGAGTTCGTCGCGGTGCCGGACACCAGCGTCCGGGCCGGCAAGGTGGACACCGTCCACGCGATCAACCTCGGGTCGGAGACCGCCCGCATCATCCGCCAGGAGCAGCTGACCGCGCTCCACGCGTTCAACCAGGCCAGCACCTTCGCCCAGGACGGGTACGCGGCCCGCAAGGCGGCCGAGGAGAAGGCCGCCAAGGAGGCCGTCGAGGCCGCCAAGCCGCCCAAGCAGCGGCAGGTCGAGGGGTGGATCCGCGAGGCCATCGGCATCCTCGCCGCCAACGGCACGGCCATCGACGAGGGCAGCCTCGACGAGATCTACACGATCATCATCAAGGAGTCCAACGGCAACCCGAACGCCGTCAACACCTGGGACTCCAACGCCATGCGCGGCACGCCGTCCAAGGGCCTGATGCAGTGCATCGACCCCACCTTCCAGGCGTACAAGCTGTCGGGCCACAACGACATCTACAACCCGGTGGACAACATCATCGCCGGCGTCCGCTACACCTACGCGCGCTACGGCGGCTTCCACAACCACCCGGGCCTGGTCTCCATGGCCGCCGGCACCGGTTACCAGGGGTACTGAGAGCCCCGGCGGGGGCGGCACGACCCGACACCGCGCCGCCCCCGTCGGTTCAGTTCGACCTCGACCCGGCCTTCAGCCCAGCCTGAGGTCCGCCACGCGGATCGGCGACGGGGTCGTGCCGCTGGAGCGCTGCTGGTACTGGAACGACAGCACGCCGTCCACCGCGACCCGCGACAGGTCCACGTTCACCTCGCCGAAGGCGTTCATCGACGGCCGGTCGAACACCAGCGCCCAGTCGGTCCACCCCGACGCCCGGCTCGCCGAGACCACCCGGCCGCGCGGCATCACCAGGTAGGCGTTGTCGTCCCGGTCGAAGACCAGCTTGGTGCGCTGCGTGCTGCCCGGCGGCACGGGCACCTCCCGCTTGGTCCACGTCCCGTTCGCGTTGCGGAAGACGTGGAACGTGCGGCCGTGCCGGGTGCGCTGCTGGGCGTAGTTCGACACGCACTGGGTGAACCGGCCCGGCACGTAGCTGATCACCACGTGCGGCGCGCCGGTCGAGTCGACCGCCTGCCCCTCCTGGTTCATCAGGCCGTGGTCGGGGTCGAGCGGGTCGACGACCAGGCCCGGCGAGGTGATGGAGACGCGGGCGCCGCCGGTCGTGCCGACCACCGCGCCCGCCGCGTTGCGCCACGTCCGACCGCGATCGTCGCTGTAGGCGTAACCGGTGTCGTGGTTGGTCAGGCCACCGGGGTTGCACAGCACCCTGGTGTTGCCCTCGCGCCACGTGAACGAGACGTGCAGCCGACCGCGCCGGTCGTAGGTCAGGCCGTGCAAGTACATGTTGCGGGTCGTGGAGACGACGCCGTTCGGGCCGGTGTAGTCGCCGGTCGCCGACGACCACGCGCCCAGCCTGCGCCACGTGCCGTCGGTGTACTCGGCCAACTCGTTCACGCCGTTGCCCGACCCGCCGGTCCGGTAGCTGAACTGGAGCGAGCCCTCGGGCGTGACGACGAACTGCGGGTAGGTCATGGTGCCCAGCTCGACCCCGCCCAGGGTCCGCTGCACCGAGCCGAACAGCGTCGCCGACCAGCGGTGCGCGCCGGGGTCCGACGCCAGGCCG
The DNA here is from genome assembly GCF_039527585.1 of Saccharothrix xinjiangensis. Taxonomy (NCBI): domain Bacteria; kingdom Bacillati; phylum Actinomycetota; class Actinomycetes; order Pseudonocardiales; family Pseudonocardiaceae; genus Saccharothrix; species Saccharothrix xinjiangensis. The sequence continues at coordinate 140,737 of NZ_BAAAKE010000003.1, forward strand.
GGAATCGATTTCGCGTAGTGCAGGCGGGTGTTGTGGGTGTCCATGGCCACGTGCAGGACGCCGTCCCGGGGCGAGACGCCCAGGGAGATCACGTTGTGCGAGTCGTCGGCGCTCAGCCGGTGCGGCAGCACGGCGGTCTCCCAGGTCCCGCCCAGCGCGCGGCGAGCGACCACGGCGTTGCGGCTCGCCGTGTACCAGGCCGCGTACTGGTGACCGTTGTGGGTGATCAGGCCGTCCTGGAACGCGTTGTTGTTGACCAGGCCGTCATAGGAGACGAAGTACAGCGCGGACTGGTCCAGCAGCGCGTCCGACAGCGGGGTCACGGCGGGCGCGGCGCCGGCCGTGCCGGGAACGGTGACCGACGCGGCCAGCACCAGCGCCACCACCGCGCCCGGGTAGAACGATTTCCTCGTCATGCCATCACCCCGTCGGTGTGAATGGTGTGCAGGTCGGAGCTGTCGTCGTCGCCGTGCTCGGAGTTCCACGGCACCTCGCCCGCCGCCCGGACGTGGTCGTGGTGCGGGCCAGGTCGCAGCCGGTCTCGTCGGAGGCGGAGACCCGCGCCCCGGACAGGCCCTGCCGGTTCAGCTCGGTGCGCAGGTCCGCCGGCACGCCGTGCCGGGTCGCGGCGTCGACGTGGCAGCCCTCCTGCCACGAGTGGCGTAGTGCCGGACGCGCGCGGCACGGTGCGTCGAGAAGGCAGCGTCATCGCCGATCCCCCTGCTGGAGTGGTGTCGCCCACTCCAGCCCGTGGCACACTCAAGGTCAACGAACCGAACAGGAACGATCAAAGTCGATCGGGACCGACGATGAAGCTGGCGGCGCAGCGGCGTGAACTGATCCTCGCGGCGGTCCGCGCGAACGGCGTGGTCCGGCTCGCCGACCTGGTGGACCAGCTGGGCGTCACGGCGGTGACCGTGCGCCGGGACGTCACCGCGTTGGCCGACCGCGGCCTGGTGGTCCGCGTGCACGGCGGCGTCACCATGCCCCGCCACGGCGAACCGCAGGCCGCCGCCCGCCCGGGTCACGCCCTGGTCGGCATGGTCGCGCCGTCGGAGGACTACTACTGGCCCGCCGTGATCCAGGGCGCGCAGGCCGCGGTCGGGGCTGCCGGGGGCCGGTTGGCGCTGCGCACCTCGTGCTACCACGCGGTGGAGGACCGGCGGCAGGTGGTCAAGCTGCTCGACCGCGGCGTGCACGCGCTGCTGGTCGCGCCGAGCACGGACGGCCCGGCGGGGCTGGACCTGATGCGCTGGCTGGGCTCGCTGCCCGTGCCGGTGGTGCTGATCGAGCGCGTGCCGCCGCCGGAGCTGCCCACCATCGGCCTGGACGCCGCGGTCACCGACCACGCGCTGGGCGCGGGCCTCGCGGTGCGGCACCTGGCGACCCTGGGCCACCGGGGCGTCGGCCTGGTGGTGTCGCGGCCGAGCCCGCACCACGCGGCGATCCGGGCCGGGTGGCGGGAGGCGGTGGCGTCGCTCGACCTGCGGCCCGCGCCGGTGGTGGAGGTGCCGCCGTTCGGGTCGGCGGACTGGTCCGCGGCGAGCGACGAGGTGCTGGACGGGTGTTCGCGCGCCGGCGTGCGAGCCCTGCTGGTGCACGCCGACCGCGAGGCCATCGGCCTGGTGGAACGCGCCCGGGACCGCGGGCTGGCGGTGCCGGGCGAGCTGGCGGTGGTGTCCTACGACGACGAGGTGGCCGCGGCCGCCGACCCGCCGCTGACCGCCGTGCGACCGCGCAAGCACCGGCTCGGCGCGCTGGCGGCGCGACTGGCGCTGGCCCGGGTGGCCGATCCGCTGGACCGCCCGGTGCACCGCGTCGCGCTGTGGCCGAGCCTGACCGTCCGCGAGTCCTGCGGGACGCCTCAGCGCCGCCAGGTCCAGGCGCCCTGATCAACGGCGCGCCGGACACCACCCAGCCGAACAGCAGGCGGGCGGCGTCCGGCGACGGCGGCGGGTCCGGGATCCACCCGGGTCGACCGGGCGCCTCAGGGGTGCCTGCCCAGCACGTCGGCCGCGTGCACCGCCTCCAGCGACAGCGTCTTGTAGCCGACCGCCTCGAACAGCACGGTCAGCCGGTCGGTCTCGCTCTGCACCACGGTCCCGGGGCCGAACTCGGTGTGGTGCACCCGGGACTGCGCCGGGTACTCGGGGTTCGCCGAGACGCCGGTGCCCGCGTCGCCGCTCCAGCACGTGTCGCAGTTGCCGCACGCCCGCTCCAGCACCTCGCCGAAGTAGCCGATCAGGTGCTGCCGGCGGCACGCCCTGGTCTCGGCGTAGGCCCGCAGCACCTCGATGCGCGACTTGTCCAGCCGCTGGAGCCGCTCCGCCTCCTCCGCGGCGAGGTCCGCGGCCCGCGCCGGCTCGGCCACCAGCCGGAACCGCGCCCCGTCCACGACCACCGCGCCGACCCGCTCCAGCAGGTTGACCCCGGTGGTGACGTTGCGGCGCGACCGCCCGGACTCCCGGACCAGCTCGGTGACCCGCAGGCCGGGGTGCTCGCCGACGAACGCGGCCAGCGCCAGCAGGTCGTCCCGGTCCACGCGCCGCGACTGGAGGAACCGCTGGAGCCCCAGGTCCTGCGGCCGGTAGAACAGCACGGCTTCCCCCGGTTCGCCGTCGCGCCCGGCCCGCCCGATCTCCTGGTAGTAGGCGTCCAGCGAACCGGGCGCGGACGCGTGCGCGACGAACCGCACGTCCGGCTTGTCGATGCCCATGCCGAACGCCGAGGTGGCCACCACCAGGTCCGTCGACCCGCGCATGAACGCGTCCTGCACGCGTTCCCGCTCGGCCGCCCTCATGCCCGCGTGGAACGGGTCGACGCCCAGCTCCTCCGCGTACCGGGCGGCGTCCTTGCGGGTCGCCACGTACACCAGCCCAGGCCGGGGCGCGTCGCGCACCCAGTCGAGCAGGGCGCGGCGCTTGTCGTCGTCGGAGGTGAACATCCGCACCTCCAGCGACAGGTTGGGCCGGTCGAAGCCGATCGCGACCACGAGCGGGTCCCGCATCCCCAGGTGGGTGATCACGTCCTCCCGCACGGTGGCGCCCGCGGTGGCGGTCAGCGCCAGCACCGGCGGCCTGCCGACCCGTTCCACCGCCGTTGCCAGCCGCAGGTAGTCGGGCCGGAAGTCGTGGCCCCAGGCGGAGACGCAGTGCGCCTCGTCGACCACGAACAGCGCCGGCCGCCCCACCCGCGCCAGCACCTCGGGGTTGGCCAGTTGCTCGGGTGACACGAACAGGTACCGCGCCTCACCGCGCCGCACCGCCTCCCAGGCCTTCTCGTTGTCCTCTTCGGACTGCCCGGAGTTGACCAGGACCGCGGTCGGCGCGCCCGCCTCGCGCAGCGCCGCCACCTGGTCCCGCTGGAGCGCGATCAGCGGCGACACCACCACGACCAGGCCGTCCAGCAGCACTCCGGGCACCTGGTACACCGCCGACTTGCCCGCACCGGTCGGCAGCACGACGAACACGTCCCGGCCCGCGACGACCTGCTCCATCGCGTCCAACTGCTCGGCGCGCAGCTCCGGCCACCCGAACACGTCGGCCGCCGCCGCGCGCAAGCGCTCCCGGTCACCCACGACCCATCCGCTCCCAGAAGTGCGCCAGGGTGGCCGCGCCCGCGAGCAGCACGTCCACCGATACCCGTTCGTCGCTGTCGTGCCGGCGGTCCTCCGGCAACCCGGTGCCGAAGAACAGCACGGGCACGCCCACGCCCTCCGCCAGCCGGGCGGCGGGTCCGCCGCCCGCGTTGCCCATCCGGCCCACCGACCTGCCGAACCCCTCTTCCACCGCCTCCGCCAACAGCTCCGACTCGGGCAGGTCGTCGGGTGTCCGGCAGGCCTCCTGCGCGGTGCCCTCGCTGAGCGACACCTCGTGGTCGTACCGGTGGTCGACGGTCTTCGCGAGCCACCGCCGCAGCTGCTCGCCGACCTCGGCGACGCGCTGGTCGGACACGGTGCGGACGCTCAGGTCCGCTGCCGCCACCGAGGGCACCGCCCCGAGCGGCGGCCCGACCGGGTCGCCCGCGAGCATCGTCAGCACCTCGATCGCGGGCCGCGCCCACAGCCGTTCCGGCACGGTGCACCCGGCCTCGCCGACCACCGCCCGCGTCTCGGTGCGCGTGACCCAGTCCTCCTCGTCGACCTCCACGGGGAACACCAGGTTCACCGCGGGCGCGTCCCGGTCGAGCAGGTGCGCGCGCAGCCCCCACAGGTGGGCCGGCACCTGCCCCTTCGCGTCCGACGCGCCGCGCCCGTGGACGAACCCGCCCCGAACGGCGGGCTCGAACGGCGCGGTCTCCTCCCACCGCCCGCTCCCGGCCGGCCGCACGTGGTGGTGGCTGCACACCAGGACCGTCGGCGCGCCGGGCGCGGCGCGCCACCGGGCGAACACGGCGGGCGCGTCGGCGGCGGACCACACCTCGACCTCGGGGAAACCGAGGTCGCGGAACGCGGCGGCCAGCCAGTTCGCCGACCGCACCACGTCGATCTCGTGCTCGGGCAGGGCGGCCACCGAGGGGATCCGGCACCACTCGACCAGCTGCCCGGTGAACCGCTCCCGGTGGGAGGTCGGGTACTCGCGGACGGCGCTCACGGGCGGCTCGTCGTGACGCGGTCGCCGCGCGGCTCGCGGTGCCGCGACAGCAGCACGCCCACCACCACCAGCAGTGCGCCGAAGACCAGGAAACCCAGGTCGTAAGCCAGTTCGTGCGGTCCGGTCCGGACGTGGTGCACGCCGAGCACCAGGTGGTTGAGGACGCCCTCGACCAGGTTGAACACGCCCCACCCGGCCAGCACGCCGCCCCACAGCACGGGCGCGGGCAGCGGCGCGGTCCGGTTGAGCAGCACGACCCCGGTCAGCACCAGCAGCAGGCACAGCAGGTGGAACAGGCCGTCGCCGACCATGTTCGCGTGGAGGTCGTCCGGGTACCAGCCGGACAGCATGTGGTGCCAGCCCAGGAGCTGGTGGACCACGATGCCGTCGACGAACCCGCCGACCCCCAGACCCAGCACCAGCGCCGCCGGTGCCACCGGTGCCGCCTTCCGGACGTTCGCCATGACCGTGTGTTGCCCGGCTGGAGCCGATCAAACCCCGGGCGAGCCACCCCGCCGGCACGGTCACCCCCGACGCACCGACCACCGCCGCCCACCCGCGTGTGAAGATCGATTGATGACCCCTGTGATCGTCTTCGTCCCCGGCTCCAACAGCAATTCGTTCTCCTTCGCCCCGCTGCTGCGGGAGCTGACGTTGCGCGGCAGGCACGCGCTGGCCGTGGACCTCCCCGGGCACGGCTACGGTGCAACGTTCCACCCCGCCTACCAGGCCCCGCAGGACCCGGCCGCGCTGAGCGCCGCGACGGCGGGGCTGGCCGGCGTGACGCACGCCGACAACGTGGCGCACGTGATCGACGTGGTGCGCAAAGCCGCTGGTCTGGGTCCCGTGACGCTGGTCGGGCACAGCCGGGGCGGGGTGACCGTGACCAGCGTGGCGAACGCCGTGCCGGAACTGCTGCACCGCGTGGTGTACGTGTCGGCGTGGTGCTGCGTGGAAAACGATGTACAGGGTTATGCGCAGGGTCCGGAGTACGCGACGAGCGCGCTCAACGACACCATGGGAGTCCTCGCCGCCAACCCGGCCGAACTGGGCGCCCTGCGGATGAACTGGCGCACCGCGGACCCGGCCCTGCTGGCCGCGCTCAGGGTCGCGGTGCACGAGGACGGCCCCGAGTCGGAGTTCCTGGCGATGCTCAACACCCTCGAACCCGACGAGGGCCTGGACGCGGGCGACGACCGCGTCGACCCCGCCACCTGGGGCGGGCTCCCGCACACCTACGTCCGCCTGGCCCGGGACCGCTCGCTCCCGCTCGCGCTCCAGGACCGGTTCGTCCGCGAGGCCGACGCGCTGACCCCGGACAACCCGTTCGACGTGCGCACCCTGGACAGCACCCACGTGGGTTTCCTGATCCACCCCGGGGCGGCGGCGGACCTGTTCACCGATCTGAACTGAACCTGTCAAGTTCTTGCGTGATGCTGCTCACTTCTTACATGCTGATGCCGTCCCTCCAACGAAGGAGTTGCGGTGTCCCTGTCGCGCAGGACGTTCATCGGGTCGGCGCTCGCCGTCCCCGCCCTCGGTAGCGCCGCCCCGGCCCGCGCGGCGAGCCCTCCCGGCGACGTGGTCGGCAAGATCACCGTCGGCTACCAGGGCTGGTTCGCCGCCGCCGGCGACAACTCGCCCCTCAACGGCTGGTGGCACTGGAGCGACAACTGGGGGCAGCCGCCGTCGCCGGGTAACCACGCGCTGATGGCGTGGCCGGACATGACGGACTACGCAAATCGGTACACCACCGCGTTCGGCACGCTCGGCAACGGCCAGCCGGCCACGGTGTTCTCCAACCACGACTTCCAGACCGTCGACGTCCACTTCGGCTGGATGAAGCAGTACGGCTGCGACACCGCCGCCCTCCAGCGGTTCAACCCGACCGGCGGCGAGGGGCCGATCCGCGACGCGGTCACCGCGCACGTGCGCCGGGCGGCCGAGAAGCACGGCGTGAAGTTCTACATCATGTACGACGTCACCAACTGGGCGAACATGCAGTCGGAGATCAAGGCCGACTGGGTGGACAAGATGCGCGCCCACACCTCGTCGCCGATGTACGCGCGGCAGAACGGCAAGCCCGTGGTGTGCGTCTGGGGCTTCGGCTTCAACGACCCGGGTCGCCCGTTCACCCCGCAGCAGTGCCAGGACGTGGTCGACTGGTTCAAGGGGCAGGGCGTCTACCTGATCGGCGGCGTGCCCACGCACTGGCGGCGCGAGGTCGAGGACTCCCGGCCGGGCTTCGCGGGCGTCTACCGCAGCTTCCACATGCTCTCGCCGTGGATGGTCGGCCGGATCGGGAACGTCGCCGACGCGGACCACTTCCACACCAACGTCAACGGTCCCGACCAGGCCGAGTGCAACCGCCTGGGCATCGACTACCAGCCGTGCGTGCTGCCCGGCGACCTGTCCCGGCGGCACCGCGCGCACGGCGACTTCATGTGGCGGCAGTTCTACAACGCGGTGCGCCTGGGCGCGCAGGGCATCTACATCTCGATGTTCGACGAGTACAACGAGGCCAACCAGATCGCCAAGACCCCGGAGACGCAGGCGGGCATCCCGGTCGGTTCCGGCTTCCTGGCCCTGGACGAGGACGGCACCCGCTGCTCGTCGGACTACTACCTGCGGCTCACCGGCGACGGCGGCCTGATGCTCAAGGGCCGGATCGCGCTGACCCCCGTGCGCCCGACCAAGCCCATGCCCGACGGCAACCCGCCCGTCGAACGGGACCTGGCCGCCGGCCGGCCCACCGCGCAGAGCAGCCAGACCCAGCACTACGGCGGCCACTTCGCCGTGGACGCCGACCCGAACACCTACTGGGAGAGCGCGAACAACGTTTTCCCCCAGTGGCTCCAGGTCGACCTGGGCACGACGTCCGCGCTGGGCCGCCTGGTGCTCGGCCTGCCGCCGAACCCCGCGTGGGGTCGCCGCACCCAGACCGTCGCGGTCGAGGCGAGCGCGGACGGCTCCGCGTTCACCACGCTCGTCAACGCCACCGGCCACACCTTCGACCCGGGGTCGGGCAACACCGCGACCATCGCCCTGCCCGCCGGGGCGCGGGCCCGTCACGTGCGCTTGCGCTTCACCGGGAACACGGGGTGGCCGGCGGCCCAGCTGGCGCGCCTGGAGGTCTACGGCTGAGCCGATGGGAGCGCTCCCAGGTACGCTGCCGGCCATGGTGAGCGTTCTGATCACGGGATCGTCCGACGGCATCGGCCGGGAGACCGCCGCGACGCTGGTGGACCAGGGCCACCGCGTGGTGCTGCACGCGCGCGACGCCGGGCGGGCCGAGCAGGCGCTGGCCGCCGTGCCCGGCGCGGCCGGCGTCGTGGTCGGCGACCTGTCGTCCCTGGACCGGACCCGGGAGCTGGCCGCCGCCGCCGGGGCCTTCGACGTGGTCGTGCACAACGCGGGGCTCGGCGGCGGGCTGCCCGAGCGGGTGGTCACCGAGGACGGCCTGGAACTGCTGTTCCAGGTCAACGTCCTGGCGCCCTACCTGCTCACCGCCCTGATGCCGCGCCCGTCCCGCCTGGTCTACCTGACCTCCGGGCTGGAGGCGCAGGGCGTCCTGGACCTCGACGACCTCCAGCACGAGCGCGGGCCGTGGGACGGGATGCAGGCGTACTCCGACTCGAAGCTCCTGGACGTCGTGCTGGCGTTCGCCGTGGCCCGCCGGTGGCCGGACACCCTGAGCAACGCGGTGGACCCCGGCTGGATCAAGACCAAGCTGGGCGGCCCGAACGCCACCGACGAGCTGCCCAGGGGCGCGGACACGCAGGTCTGGCTGGCCACGTCCGACGAGCCGGCGGCGCGGGTCACCGGCCGCTACTTCAAGTGGCGCGAGGACCTCCGGGCCAACCCCGCCGCCTACGACGTGGCGGCGCAGGACCGCCTGCTGGCCGTGTGCGCCGAGCTGACCGGGGTCGCGCTGCCCTGACCGGGTCGGCCGGAGCGGGTCGCCCCGAGCGAGTCGCCCCGAGCGGATCGGCTGGACCGGCTCGGCCGGCCCCGCGCGTCAGCCGGGCGCGCTCGCGCGCTTCTCGGTGGACCGCCGGTCGATCGCCTCGGCGACCTCGTCGATCACCCGCCGGATGAGCGTGCCGTACCCGTCGTCGGCGAGGGCGTGCTCGTGCCGCCGCGCGGCGGCGATGTGGTCGCTCGCGGCCTCGAACGACCCGAGCCTGCGGAAGTCGTCCGCCAGGTTGAGGTGCAGCGAGGGGTGGAACCCGGCGACGCCCAGGCCGTCGTGGTGGCGGCGGACCCGCTCGTCGGTGAGGGCCGCCGCCGCGTCGAGCGCCCGCACGTCCCACACGAGGGCCCGCGCCGGGTCGTCGTGGAGGTCGGCCATGTGGTGCGCCAGGGTGCAGCGGTGCAGGGGGTCGCCCACCGGGCCGATCCGGTCCCAGAGGTCGTGCAAGCGGGTGCGCGCCCCGTCGGCGTCGCCCCCGGCCGCGAGCGCGAGGGCGGCTCCGATGTCGGTCATCGTGGGATCCGCTGGTGCGGTGGTCATGACGGGCCTTCCTGTGCGGGTGGTTCGGGTCGGACGGGCATCACCAGGGTGGTGAGGTCGCCGTCGTCGGCGGAGCGGACCACGACCGGCTGGTCCGCGCCCGCGATGTCGAGCATCACGTCGGGGCCGACGGCCGTGCCGATCGCCGGGTGCAGGGTGGCGAGGGCGAAGTCGAGGCCGATCGCGGGACCGGTGACCGCGGCGGGGACCGCCTCCCCCGGCGGGACGGTCACCGCGCCGTCGGACACCTCCAGCCGCACCCGGTGACCGCCCTGCCGCTCCAGGCAGCGCACGAGGGCGTTCCGGGAGACCACGGCACGCGTGCGCACCTCGGGCAGGGACGCCACCACCAACCGGTGGTCGGGGAAGGGCCCCGCCAGGGTCCGGCACTCGCGGGCCGCGTCGTCGCCCTCGAACAGGACGCTGCCGGGTCGGGCGCTCAACCGCAGCTCGGGACGGCGGCGCGCCCACGACAGCAGCGGCCGCAGGTCGTCGGCGTCGAGCGTGGCCGACCAGTCCGACCCGCTCGGCCGCACCGGCACCAGCGTGCGGATCGCGAGCCGGTACCGGTCGGTCGCGGCGAGCACGACTCCTTCGGCGGAGACCTCGACGCGCACGCCGTTGAGCACGGGCAGGCCCGGCTCGTGGGTCGTCGCGGTGAGGACCTGCTCGACCGCGGCGGTGAACACCGGCCCGCTCAGCCGCACCGGCGGCGACTGCGGCGCCGGGACCAGCCGGGCCTTGACCGCCGCGGCCGTCTCACGCGCGAGGTCCGCCCGGTGCGCGAGCCCGGCCACGTGGTCGTCGATGATCCGCGCGGCGTCGCGGCCACCCGGGTCGAGGACCTCGGCGATCAGCTCCAGGGGCATGTCGATCTCGCGCAGCCGGCGGACCATGACCGCGCGTTCGACCTGGTCCGGCGCGTAGTAGCGGTAGCCGGACGACCGGTCGACGCTCGCCGGCTCCACCAGGCCCGAGTCCGCGTAGAAGCGCAGCGCGCTGGCGGTCAGCCCGCTGGAGCGGGCGAACACGCCGATCGTGAGGAGTTCGGACTTCGGCACCCGGCCATCATCGGGTTTCAGGTAACCCGAAGGTCAACCCCGCCCGGCGGTCGCGCGGACCGCCGGGTGCGCGGGGACGGGTTCAGCGGGCGAGGGTCTCCTCGGTCACCGCCCACAGCCGGGTCGCGGCGTCCTCGTCCAGCGCGTGGGGCGCGACACCGTGCCGGGCGTCGGCGACACCCCGGACGGCCTCGTTGCAGTCCTCGAAGTACCGCCCGCCGACGCCCTCCAGCAGCGGCGAGGTGGCCAGCAGCACCGAGGTGGCCGCGCCCTGCTCCGGCGTCTTCCACCGGAAGTCGGTGGCGCCGGTCCGCGCGCGCAGCAGGTCGAGCTCCTCCTGGGTGATGTGCCGCTGGAGGTTGGTCCTGATGCCGCCGGGCATCAGGGCGTTCGCGGTGATCCCGTCGGCGGCCCACCGCTTGGTCGCCTCGATGGCGAACAGGACGTTCGCGGTCTTGCTCTGACCGTATGCGGACCACGGCTCATAGGGGCGGCGCTCGAAGTGGATGTCCTCGAACACCACGCCGGACCGGTGGTGGGCGCTGGAGCTGACCTGCACGACCCGGGCGCCCTCGGCGGCCAGGTGCCGGTGCAGCCCGGTGGTCAGCGCGAAGTGCCCCAGGTGGTTGGTGGCGAACTGGAGTTCCCAGCCCTCCGGCGTGCGGGTCTCCGGCGTCGCCATCACCCCCGCGTTGTTGACCAGGAGGTGCAGCGGACCGTCCCAGCCGGCGACGAACCCGGCGACGGACGCCTGGTCGGCCAGGTCCAACCGGGCCACGCGCACGTCGCCGCCGAGTTCCTCGGCCACCCGCCGCCCGGCGGCCGTGTCGCGCACCGCCAGCGTGACCTCCGCGCCCGCGCCGGCCAGCGCCCGCGCGGTCTCGACGCCGATGCCGGACGAGCCGCCGGTGACGACGGCCCTCCTGCCGGTCAGGTCGATGCCCCTCACGACCTCCGCCGCGGTCGAGTCCGCGCCGAACGGCGTGGTGATGCGCTCGCCCATGATCTGCTCCATCCGTCGTCCGTGGCCCCTACACTGAAGCGGAGGACCCTCCGGTAATTCCACGCTAACCGGAGGAGCCTCCGTTTTCATCGTGACCCCCGTCACCACGAGCACGAGGAGGCACCGTGTCGCGTCCGTTGCGCGCCGACGCCCGGCGCAACCGCGACCGCCTGCTGGCCACCGCGCTGGAGGCGTTCTCGACCGAGGGCGCGGACGTGCCGCTGGAGCTGGTCGCCAAGCGCGCGGGCGTGGGCATCGGCACCCTGTACCGCCACTTCCCCACCCGCGAGGCGCTGGTGGAGGCGGTCTACCGCAACGAGCTGGGCAAGCTGTGCGACGCCGTGCCGGAGCTGCTCGGCACCCTGCCGCCGGACCTCGCGACCAGGGCGTGGATGGACCGGTTCCTCGACTACACCGCCACCAAGCACGGCATGGCGGACGCCCTGCGCGCGGTCGTCGCCTCCGGCTCGGACCCGTACTCGGAGAGCCGCGAACTCCTGGTCGGCGCCATGACGCGGCTCCTGGCCGCGATGGGACGCACCGACCTGGAGCCGACCGACGTGCTGGTCACCATCGCCGGCATCGCCGGCGCGGCGGCCCAGCTCGGCGACCCTGGCCGCATGCTCGACCTCGTCCTCGACGGCCTCCGCCACCGGACCTGAACCCGCCGGCACGGGCCGATCACCCGCGCCACACTGGTGCGGTGCGCACCACGACCGAAGGAGGCCGCATGGCCCGGCAGCTACCCCCCTACCGGTTCGCCGGCGGCACCGCCGTCCTCACGGGCGCGGCGAGCGGCATGGGCGAACAGATGGCGTACGGCCTGGCCAGGCGCGGCAGCCGCCTCGTCCTGATCGACCGGGACGCCGACCGGCTGGCCGAGGTCGCGGGGCGCATCCGGGGCGTCGAGGTCGACGCGGTCGTGGCCGACCTGTCCGACGTGTCCGGGTTGGACGACCTCGTCGCCGACGTCCTGACCAGGAACCCGCGCCCCACGCTGCTGGTCAACAACGCCGGCGTCGCCCTCGGCGGCACCTTCGACCAGGTGAGCGCCGAGGAGTTCGACTGGGTGATGGACGTCAACTTCCGCGCCCCGGTGGCGCTCACCCGGCTGTTCCTGCCGCGCCTGCTGGACTCGCCCGGCAGCCACGTGGTGAACGTGTCGAGCCTGTTCGGGCTGATCGCCCCGCCCGGCCAGACCGCGTACTCGGCCAGCAAGTTCGCGCTGCGCGGCTTCACCGAGGCGCTGCGGCACGAGCTGGCGGACCGGGGCGTCGGCGTGACCAGCGTCCACCCCGGGGGCATCCGGACCCGGATCGCCGAGACCGCGCGCGTGGCGGGCGCCGCGGACGCGGCCGAGGTGGCGGCGGGCAGGGCCCGCTTCGCCAAGCTCCTCACCTACCCCGCCGACAAGGCCGCGGAGCAGATCCTGACCGGCGTGCGGAAGCGCAGGGGACGCGTGCTGATCGCGTGGACCGCCGTCGTCCCGGACGTCCTGGCGCGCCTGTTCCCCGCCTCGCACATGACCGTGGCCGCGCGCATCGGCTCGACCTCGCGCCACCGCGCCCGGCGCAGCACGACCTCGACCGGTTCCTGACCGGGCCGGCGGACCGGGATCGGCGAACCGCGGTGATCGGCACAACCGATCATCGAACCTCCTTGTCATGAATATGCACCCGGCCTGATGCATTCCTCACCGGACAGGCCGAACACGAGATCACCCATCCCGTCTCGATTGGCGAGAACCACTCGCGCCGTTGACCTGGCAATTACCGGGTCACCTGGATTACCGCGCTCCTACCGGCGGAAATAACCCGTGTATCTCCGCCGGGAATGCTGGTACTTGTGTAATGGCGGGGGTGACCGAAGGGGACGCGTCCACCCCGCGCCCGGTTCGCCGGGATGCGTCGAACCTGGGGGTTCCATGGCACAACGCGACATTCCTCGTTTCCCGGTCGTACCAACCACCGCCGACAACCGGCTCCCGTTCCCGCCCACCACGGGGGACGTGCACGAGCGGCGCGCCCGGCGGTCCTCCGCCCGGCACGCCCGAGATCACCGGTGACTCGCCGGCGGCGGACCCCGTAGGGGCCGACCGCACCGGGGCAGGCCAGGAACCTCGGCCTCCCCGAGGTGGTCCGGGGTCTTGCCGGGCCGGTGTTGCCGCCTGGGCGGCCGCCACGGCTGACGCTGGTCGTCGTGGCGGTCCACTCCCGGCGAGGGCGTTCCGGGTCCCGCCGGGACGCCGGCCCTCGCGGAGCGCGGTGCGCACCCCGCGCCGCGCCACCGCGAACGGCGAGTCAGTGCTGGAGGACGTGGCGCCCGACCGCGCCGCCGGTACCCGCTACCGGCTCACCGGCCGGGCCGACCACGCCGGTGGGGCCCGGTCCCCGGTCCTCCCGGGGACCGGGCCCCACCACCCGCCCCGCGCGAGTCGTACCCCCAGCCCAACCGTGTCGTACGCCCAGACCACGCGAGTCGTACGTTCAGGACCACCGTGTCGTACGCCCAGACCACGCGAGTCGTACGTTCAGGACCACCGTGTCGTACGTTCAGGACCCCTGAGTTCTACGTCCAGGTCAGCCCGAGGCCCCGGCGTGCCGGGCCCACTCCCGGTGGAACCCCCGCACGTGGCGGGTCACCCGCGCCGCCGCCAGCTCGGCGTCCCCCGCCCGCACCGCGCGCAGGATGCCCCGGTGCTCGCGGCGCAGCCGCACGGCCGTGCGCGACCAGTCGGGCAGGGCCCGCACCGCGTCCAGCACCGTCCGGTGGATCGCGTCACGCAGGGCCGCCATCACGGCGGTGTTCACGGCGTTGCCCGCCGCCGCCGTGAGCGCCACGTGGAAGTCCGCGTCGAGCTGGTGGAACGCGTCCGCGCCCAGGTCCGGCGCGTCCATGCGCACCAGCAGGCCGGCCGCGCGCGCCAGCTCGGGGTGGTCGGGCGTGGCCGCCGCCGCGCGCACCGCGTGGCTCTCGATCATCACCCGCGTGTCCACCAGGTCCGCCATCGGCAACCGGCGCGTGGCCAGGTGCAGCCGCAGCGCCGCCCCGATCCCGCCCGCCGGGTCCGCGATCACCGTCGTCCCCGCGTCGGGCCCGGACCCCACGCCGCTCCGGACCACGCCCATCGCCTGGAGCACCCGGATCGCCTCGCGCACGGTCGCGCGGCTGACACCCAGCTCCTCGGCCAGCCGCCGTTCCGCGGGCAGCTGCTGCCCGACGCCGAGCCTGCCCGCGGTCAGCTCCGACTCCACGTGCCGCAGCACCGCGTCGTACCCGGACACCGCACACCTCCCTGTGGTCAGACCACAGCCTGGTGTGGTCTGACCACAGAGCCTAGACTCCCGTGGCGTGAGAGTCGCGCTGTTCATCACGTGCCTGGTCGACGGCCTGTTCCCGGACGTCGGCAAGGCCACCGTCCGGCTGCTGGAACGGCTCGGCCACGAGGTGGTCGTGCCGCCGGCCCAGTCGTGCTGCGGCCAGATGCACATCAACACCGGCTACGCGGCCCAGGCCCTGCCGATCGTGCGCAACCACGTCAAGGCCTTCGAGCGGGCCGACGTGGTCGTCGCGCCGTCCGGGTCGTGCGCGGGCTCGGTGCGCCACCAGCACGCCGCGGTCGCCCGCGAGCACGGCGACGCGGGGCTCGCCGAGGCCGCCGAGGACACCGCGAGGCGCACCTACGAGCTGTCCGAGTTCCTGGTGGACGTGCTGGGCGTCACGGACGTCGGCGCGTACTTCCCGCACCGCGTCACCTACCACCCCACGTGCCACTCGCTGCGCGTGCTGAAGGTCCGGGACCGGCCGTTGCGGCTGCTGGAGGCAGTGGAGGGCATCGACCTGGTCGAGCTGCCCGACGCCGAGACGTGCTGCGGCTTCGGCGGCACGTTCGCCCTGAAGAACGCCGACACCTCCACCGCCATGCTGGCCGACAAGATGAGCAACGTCATCGGCACCCGCGCCGGCGTCCTCACCGCCGGCGACTCGTCGTGCCTGATGCACATCGGCGGCGGCCTGAGCAGGCTGCGCAGCGGCGTCCGCCCGCTGCACCTCGCCCAAGTCCTGGAGCACACCCGATGAGCACGTTCCTGGGCATGCCCGCCGGTCGCGGCAACCTGACCGGCGCGCCGTTCCCCGAGGCCGCCCGCGAAGCCCTCGGCAACGCGCAGCTGCGCCGCAACCTCGCCAAGGCCACCGCCACGATCCGCGGCAAGCGCGCGAACGTCGTGGGCGAGCTGCCGGACTGGGCCGAGCTGCGCGCGGCGGGCGCGGCGATCAAGGACGAGGTGCTGGCCGACCTCGACGAGCACCTGGTGCGGTTCGAGGAGGCGCTGACCGCGCGCGGCACGCACGTGCACTGGGCGCGCGACGCCGACGAGGCCAACCGGATCGTCACCGGCCTCGTCACGGCGACCGGCACCCGCGAGGTGATCAAGGTCAAGTCCATGGCGACCGCCGAGATCGGCCTCAACGAGGCGCTGGCGGACGTGGGCGTGCACGCCGTCGAGACCGACCTGGCGGAGTTGATCGTCCAACTGGGCCGCGACCGGCCGAGCCACATCCTCGTGCCCGCGATCCACCGCGGCCGGGCGGAGATCCGGGAGATCTTCCGGCGCGAGATGCCCGGTGTGGACCCGGACCTGACCGCCGACCCGCGCGCGCTCGCCGAGGCCGCCCGCGCGCACCTGCGGCGGAAGTTCCTGACCGTGGACGTGGCGATCTCCGGCGCGAACTTCGGCATCGCGGAGACCGGGTCGCTGGTGGTGGTCGAGTCCGAGGGCAACGGCCGGATGTGCCTGACGCTGCCGCGCACGCTGATCAGCGTGGTCGGCATAGAGAAGCTGCTGCCCTCGTGGCGGGACCTGGAGGTGTTCCTCCAACTGCTGCCCCGGTCGTCCACGGGCGAGCGGATGAACCCTTACACGTCGGTGTGGACCGGGCCGACCGAGGGCCAGACGAGCCACGTGGTGCTGGTGGACAACGGTCGCACGGCCACGCTCGCCGACCCCGACGGCCGGGCCGCGCTGCGGTGCATCCGCTGCTCGGCGTGCCTGAACTCGTGCCCGGTGTACGAGCGCACCGGCGGCCACGCGTACGGCTCCACCTACCCCGGTCCGATCGGCGCGGTGCTGTCGCCGCAGCTGACCGGTGTGGAGCGGAACCCGACGCTGCCGTTCGCGTCGTCGCTGTGCGGCGTGTGCTACGACGTGTGCCCGGTGGCAATCGATATACCTTCGATGCTGGTGCACCTGCGGAAGAGGGTGGTCGAGGCCAAGGGCGGCACGCCCGAGTCGACCGCGATGCGGGCCCTGGCGTGGGTGATGTCGGACGCGCGGCGGTGGCGGCGGTTCGCGCGGCTGGGGCGGTTCGGCCGGACGGCGAGCAGGCACGTGCCGCTGCCGGGGTGGTCGACGGCCCGGGACCTGCCGCAGCCTCCCAGGCAGACTTTCCGCGACTGGTGGGAGGACCGATGAGCGCGCGTGACGAGGTGCTGGCCAGGGTCCGGCGGGCCAAGGGCGGCGCGGCGGGCCCGGCGCCCCGCGCCTACCGCGCGGCGGGCTCGCGGGGACCCGGCGACGTCGACCTGTTCGCCGAGCGGCTGCGGGACTACCGGGCCCGCGTGCGCGTCACGTCCGCGGAAGACCTGGTCGACACCATCGCGGCCGCCCTGCGCGAACGCGGCGCGAGCCGGGTCGTGGCCGCGCCCGGCGTGCCCGCGGACTGGGCGCCCGGGGCCACCCGCACCCCGGTGGACGTGGACGCCCTGGAACGCGCCGACGCCGTGCTCACCGCGTGCCACGTCGCCATCGCCGAGACCGGCACGATCGTCCTGGACCACGCCGCCGCCGACCAGGGTCCCCGCGCCCTGACCCTCGTGCCCGACTACCACCTGGTGGTGGTCCGCGCCGCCCAGGTCGTCGCCGGCGTGCCCGACGCGGTGGCCGCCCTGGTCGGCGTCGACACCCAGACGTGGATCAGCGGCCCGTCCGCGACCAGTGACATCGAGCTGGAACGCGTCGAAGGCGTCCACGGCCCCCGCACCCTGGAAGTGGTCATCACCCTTTAGAACCGCGCGAGTCGTACACCCGGGTCGACCGTGTCGAACGCTCAGGACCCCCGAGTTCCACGTTCAGGCGTGCGCGAACGTGGAACTCAAGGGTCCTGGACGTACGACACGGTGGGTCTGGACGCACGACTCGCGCGGTTGGGCTGGGACGTCCCAGGTGGTGGGAGGAGGTGTCCGGAATCGCGGAGGCGACTACCATCGCACGTGCGGTCGAGAGGCGCTGCAACGGGTGAAGAACCCGCCACGCTCGGTCGCGAGCGACGACGAAAGGGCGCCTCCCAGACCACGGGAGGCTTGCGTGTCGGAAAACGCCCTGCGGGAGCTGCTGGACCAGCGCGTCGCCGTGCTCGACGGCGCATGGGGCACGATGCTCCAATCCGCGGGCCTCTCCCCCGCCGACTTCCGCGGCGACCTGCTCGGCGACCACCCGCACGACGTCACCGGCGACCCCGACCTGCTCAACCTCACGCGCCCGGACCTCATCCTCGACGGGCACCGCCGGTACCTGGCCGCGGGCGCGGACATCACCACCACCAACACCTTCACCGCGACGGGCATCGCCCAGGCCGACTACGGCCTGGAGCGGCACGTCCGCGACATGAACCTGCGCGGCGCCCAGCTCGCCCGCCAGGCCGCCGACGAGGTGGGCGGCCGGTTCGTCGCCGGCTCCGTCGGCCCGCTCAACGTCACCCTCTCGCTGTCGCCGCGCGTCGACGACCCGGCCTTCCGCACCGTCGACTTCGACCGGGTCCAGGCCACCTACGCCGAGCAGATCGGCGCGCTCGCCGAGGGCGGCGTCGACCTGCTGCTCATCGAGACGGTCTTCGACACGCTCAACGCCAAGGCCGCCGTGGCCGCCGCCCGCGAGGTCGCGCCGCACCTGCCGCTGTGGATCTCGGTCACCATCGTCGACCTGAGCGGCCGCACGCTGTCCGGGCAGACCGTCGAGGCGTTCTGGAACTCCATCGCCCACGCGAACCCGCTGGTCGTCGGCGTGAACTGCTCGCTGGGCGCGACCGAGATGCGCCCGCACGTCGTCGACCTGGCGCGCCTCGCGGGCACCTACACCGCCAGCCACCCGAACGCGGGCCTGCCCAACGCGTTCGGCGGCTACGACCAGACCCCGGAGGAGACCGCCGAGCTGCTGCGCGGCTTCGTCGACGAGGGCGTGGTCAACATCGTCGGCGGGTGCTGCGGCACCACCCCGGAGCACGTCGAGCGGATCGCGCGGGCCGTCCGGGGCACGACGCCGCGCGCGGTGCCCCGCATCGGGGACCGGACCCGGTTCAGCGGCCTGGAGCCGTTCGAGATCGGCCCGGACACCGGTTTCGTGATGATCGGCGAGCGCACCAACGTGACGGGCTCGGCGAAGTTCCGCAGGCTGATCGAGGCCGACGACCACCAGGGCGCGGTGACCGTGGCGCTGGAGCAGGTGCGCGGCGGCGCGAACCTGCTGGACGTCAACATGGACGCCGACCTGCTCGACAGCGAGCGGGCGATGACCACGTTCCTCAACCTGATCGCCACCGAGCCCGAGATCGCCCGCGTGCCGGTGATGGTCGACAGCTCCCGGTGGAGCGTGCTGGAAGCCGGCCTGAAGTGCGTGCAGGGCAAGGGCGTGGTCAACTCGATCAGCCTCAAGGAGGGCGAGGAGCCGTTCCTGGCCCAGGCGCGCCGCATCCGCGACTTCGGCGCGGGCGTGGTGGTGATGGCGTTCGACGAGAAGGGCCAGGCCGACACCACCGAGCGCAAGGTGGACATCTGCGGCCGCGCCTACGACCTGCTCACGCGGGAGGCCGGCTTCCCCGCCGAGGACATCATCTTCGACCCGAACGTGCTGGCGGTCGCCACCGGCATCGCCGAGCACAACGGCTACGCCAAGGCGTTCCTGGACGCGATCCCGCTGATCAAGCGGCGCTGTCCGGGCGCGCGGATCAGCGGCGGCATCTCGAACCTGTCGTTCTCCTTCCGCGGCAACGACACCGTGCGCGAGGCGATGCACTCGGCGTTCCTGTTCCACGGCGTGCGCGCGGGCCTGGACATGGGCATCGTCAACGCCGGCCAGCTCGCGGTCTACCAGGACATCCCGCCCGACCTGCTGGAGCTGGTCGAGGACGTGCTGTTCGACCGCCGCCCGGACGCCACCGACCGGCTGGTGTCGTTCGCCGAGACCGTGGCGGGCAAGGGCACCAGGCGCGTCGTGGACCTGTCGTGGCGCGAGGGCACGGTGGCGCAGCGCCTGGAGCACGCCCTGGTGCACGGCATCGTCGACCACATCGAGGCCGACACCGAGGAGGCCCGCCTCCAGGCGAAGCGCCCGCTGGACGTCATCGAGGGCCCGCTGATGGACGGCATGAAGGTCGTCGGCGACCTGTTCGGCTCGGGCCGGATGTTCCTGCCTCAGGTGGTGAAGAGCGCGCGCGTGATGAAGCGGGCGGTCGCGCACCTGGAGCCGTTCATGGACGCGGAGAGGGACGCCGAGGGCAACCCCACGGGCGCGCCGCGCGGCAACGGCAAGGTCGTGCTGGCCACGGTCAAGGGCGACGTGCACGACATCGGCAAGAACATCGTCGGCGTGGTGCTGGGCTGCAACAACTACGAGGTCGTCGACCTGGGCGTGATGGTGCCCGCGGCGAAGATCCTCGACACCGCGGTGATCGAGGGCGCGGACGTGGTCGGCCTGTCCGGCCTGATCACGCCGTCGCTGGACGAGATGGTGTCGGTGGCGGCGGAGATGCAGCGGCGCGGGCTGAAGCTGCCGCTGCTGATCGGCGGCGCGACCACGTCCCGGCAGCACACCGCGGTCCGCATCGCCCCCGTGTACGACGAGCCCACGGTGCACGTGCTCGACGCGTCGCGCGTGACCGGCGTGGTGTCGGCCCTGCTGGACCGCGACCGGGCCGAGGAGCTGGCCGAGGCCAACCGGGTCGAGCAGCAGCGGCTGCGCGAGGAGCACGAGAACCGGCACAGCACGCCCCTGCTGACCGTCGAGCAGGCCCGCGCCAACGCCGAGGACGTGCCGTTCGGCGAGCTGCCGACGCCGGCGTTCACCGGGGTGCGCGTGGTCGAGCCGAGCCTGGCCGAGCTGCGCGGGATGATCGACTGGACGTTCTTCTTCCTGGCCTGGGAGCTGAAGGGCAAGTACCCGAAGGTCCTGGAGAACCCGGCCGCGCGGGAGCTGTTCGACGACGCCACCGCGATGCTGGACAAGATCGTCGCGGACGGTTCGCTGCGCGCGCGGGGCGTGTACGGCTTCTGGCCCGCGCACTCCGAGGGCGACGACGTCGTGGTGGACGGCGTCCGGTTGCCGATGCTGCGCCAGCAGACGCGGAAGCCGCAGAGCCGCCCCAACCGCTGCCTGGCCGACTACGTGGCCCCGGAAAACGATTTCCTCGGCGGGTTCGCCGTGTCGATCCACGGCGCGGAGGAGCTGGCGGCGGAGTACGAGGCCGAGTACGACGACTACCGGTCGATCATGGTCAAGGCGCTGGCCGACCGGCTGGCCGAGGCGTTCGCCGAGCACGTGCACCTGAAGGCCCGGCGCGAGTGGTTCGAGCCGGACGCCGACCCGGCGCTGGAGGACCTGCACGCGGAGCGGTTCCGCGGCATCCGGCCCGCGTTCGGCTACCCGGCCAGCCCGGACCACAGCGAGAAGCGGGAGCTGTTCGCGCTGCTGGGCGCCGAGGAGCTGGGGACCGCGCTGACCGACTCGTTCGCCATGACGCCGGCGGCGAGCGTGAGCGGGTTGATCTTCGCGCACCCGGACTCGCGGTACTTCACGGTGGGCCGGATCGGACGCGACCAGGTCGAGGACTACGCCCGCCGCCGAGGCGCCCCGCCGGCCGAGGTGGAGCGCTGGCTGCGCCCGAACCTGGCCTACGAACCCGAGGCCTAGAGCGGAGCAGCACTGCTCGACCCGCACGGGCCGAGCGGCGCACATTCCCGCCCGACCGCCCGGGTAAATCGTTTTCCACGGTCCTGGTGAATCGTTTTCCACGTGAATCGCCGTCCACGGCGAGGGGCCCCGCCCGGAGAACCGGACGGGGCCCCGTCGTCGGACCACCTCAGACCGAGACCGGCTCGCGCTCCTCGGCCCGGGTCTCCGCCCGCTTGGCCGCCTTGCGCTCCTTGCGGCCCTCGACCATCGAGTACAGCGTCGGCACCAGCACGAGCGTCAGCAGCGTCGAGCTGATCAGGCCGCCGATCACCACGATCGCCAGCGGCTTGCCGATGAACGCGCCCTCGCCGGTGATGCCCAGCGCCATCGGCAGCAGCGCGAAGATCGTCGCCGCGGCGGTCATCAGGATCGGCCGCAACCGCCGCCGACCGCCCTCGACCACCGCCTCGCGCACCGGCATCCCGTCCCGCCGGTACTGGTTGACCAGGTCGATCAGCACGATCGCGTTGGTCACCACGATGCCGACGAGCATCAGCATGCCGATCAACGCCGGCAGGCCGAGCGGGGTGCCGGTGAGCAGCAGCAGGCCGATCGCGCCGGTCGCCGCGAACGGGATCGACACCAGCAGGATCAGCGGCTGCACCAGGCTGCGGAACGTGGCCACCATGATCAGGAACACGATCGCGATGGCCGCGAGCATGGCCAGGCCCAGGTCGGCGAACGTCTCGGCCTGGTCGGCGCTCACGCCGCCGATCTCGTAGGACGCGCCGCCGGGCAGGTCGAGGCCCTCCAACCGCGAGGTCAGGTCGGCGGTCACCGCGCCCAGGTCCGAGCCGGTGGCCTTGGCCGACACGGTGGTGCTGCGCGCGCCGTCGGTGCGCCGCACCTGCACCGGGCCCTCCACCACGGCCACGTCGGCGACCTGGCCGAGCGTGACGCCGCCGGGCAGCGGCAGGGCGCGCAGCGCGTCCACGTCGCCCGGCGCGGCGCCGGTGCGCAGCACGACCTGCTGCGACCGCCCGTCGAGCGGCAGCTCGGCCACCGGCACGCCGCGCAGCGCCTGCGCCGCGAACTGGCCGATGCTCTGGCTGGTCAGGCCGCGCGCGGCGGCCGCGTCCTGGTTGACGGTCACCTGCACGCGCGGCGCGCTGACGCCCAGGTCGTTGGTCACCTCGCCCACGCCGGCGGTGCCCGCGACGGCCTCCTGCACCCGGTCGGCCGCGGCGCGCAGGGTGTCCGCGTCGGGCGCGGTGACGAGCACGTCGATGCTGTCCGAGCCGAACCCGGCGGCGGCGGCGCCGAAGGTGACCTCGCCGGTGCCGGGCATACCGGCCAGCCGCTCGGTGAGCCGGTCCTGCAACGCCTCCAGGTCGGTGCCCTCGCGCACGGTGGCGTTCACCGAGGTGTCGCCGCTGCCGCCGAACCCGAACGCGGCCAGGCTGTTGTCCGTGCCGATCGTGACCTGGTAGGTCTCGATCTCCTCGGTCTCGGCGAGCACGCCCTCCAGCTCGCGGGCGGCCTCGTCGCGGGCGGCCAGGCTGGTGCCGGGCGGCAGCTCCTGGCTGCCCTGGAGCGCGGTGCCGCCGGAGTCGTCGATGAAGTTGGTCTGCAACGACCCGGCCAGGCCGAGGGTGCCGCCGAAGATGAACACCGCGATCACCAGCGTCAGCCAGCGGCGGGTGGTGGCGAACTTCAGCACCGGCACGTAGGTGCGCTGGAGCGGGCTGCGCCGCTCCTTGTCCAGCACCGCCTGCCGGGCGCGCTCGGCGGCCTCCGGGTCCCCCGGCACGTCCGGGCGCTTGAGGAACCAGTACGCGAGCACCGGCACGATCGTCAGCGACACCAGCAGCGAGGCCAGCAGCGCCACGGTGACCGTGATGGAGAACGGCCCGAACAGCTCGCCCGCGATGCCGCCGACGAACGCGATCGGCAGGAACACCGCGACCGTGGTGAGCGTGGACGCGGTCACCGCGCCCGCCACCTCGCGCGTGCCGTCGAGCACGGCGCGCTCCTTGTCCTCGCCGTAGCCGAGGTGGCGCTTGATGTTCTCCAGCACCACGATCGAGTCGTCGACCACGCGGCCGACCGCGATGGTCAGCGCGCCGAGGGTGAGCAGGTTCAGCGACAGGTCGCCGGTGTAGAGGGCGATCAGCGCGACCACCACGGACAGCGGGATGGACACCGCCGTGACCAGGGTGGACCGCACCGACAGCAGGAACAGCAGGATCACCACGACCGCGAACAGCAGGCCGAGCAGGCCCTCGGTGGTCAGGCCGCTGATCGCCTTCTCCACCTCGGGGCCCTGGTCGAAGGCGATGGTGAGCCGGGAGTCGGCGGCCTCGCCCAGCTCGTCGAGCCGGTCGCGCACGGCGCGGGAGATCTCGACCGCGTTGCCGTCGGCGTTCATGGTGACGGTGACGCCGAGGGTGGGTTCGCCGTCGGTGCGGGTCAGCACGGTCGCGGCGGCGGGGACGGACTCCACCTGCGCCACGTCGCCGAGCCGGACCGGGCCGGCGGGCGAGGCGAGGGGCAGGGCGCGCAGGTCGTCCACCGAGGTGACCGGGCCGCCGACCTGGACGGTCAGCGCCTTGTTCGCGTCGGGCACGGTGCCCGCGGGCACCGCCGCGCCGGCGGTGGTGAGGGCGGCGGTCAGGGCCTGCGGGTCGACGCGCGCCGCGCCCAGGCGGGCGTAGTCGACGGTGACCGTGACCTGGCGGTCGCGCTCGCCGCTGACGGCGGCCTCGCGGACGCCGGGGATGGCCTCCAGCTCGGGCACGACCTCGGCGCGCAGCCGGGCGGCGGTGGCGATGTCGTCGTCGCCGGAGGTAGCGGCGAGCGCGACGACCGGGATGTCGTCGGTGCCGCCCTGCGCGACGGTGGGCTCGACGCCCTCGGGCAGGCGCGGGCCGAGCCGGTTGACCGCCTGCTGCATCTGCGTGACGGCGGCGTCGATGTCCGTGCCGTAGGTGAACATCACCTGGACGGTCGCAGAGCTCTCCTGCGAACGGGTGACCACCTCCTCGACACCGTCGACGCCGCGCACGGCCGCCTGGATCGGCTCCGCGACCTGGCTGTCGACCAGGTCCGGCGACGCGCCCGGGTACGGCGCGATGACCACCGCGGCGGGCAGTTCGATGGAGGGGAACAGCTGCTGCTTGATCGAGGGCAGCGTCAGCACGCCGAAACCGATGACGACGAGGCTGAGCAGCCCGACGAGACCTCGGTTGGCCAGGCTGAGCCGAGCCAGCACGGACATCTTGGGCATCTCCTTGGTGGGCGGACCGGCCGACGCCTCATCGCGCGTGGTCCGCGGGTCGGTGCGCGAACGCTCGCACACCCCTGCTGAGAACGGGCTCAGGGTCGGGGACGTCCCCATCCTCGTGACCTGCGGTGATCACCGTGACCCGATCATTCACGCGGATGGGTGATCTTTGTCACGGAGGCCGGGAACGTGGTCACGTTCCCGGCCTCCTCGTCCGCGACGGTGTGCCCTGCCAGACACCCGAGGTCGATTCGGCGCCGCCGCGGACCTGCGGACGAGGTCCGGCCCCCGTCCGCCGCAAGCATTACGCACGCGGCCCGGGATCGGTTCAGCGAGTCCCGCGAGTCCCGTCGGTGTGCCGAAGCCACAGCAGGCCCAGCACGGGCAGCACGAGCGGGATGAACAGGTAGCCGCTGCCGAAACCCGACCACACCGTGGCGTCCGGGAACGCGCCCGGGAACACCAGGCTCGCCACGCCGACCAGCAGCACCCCGGCCAGCTCGACCCCGCAGGCGAGGTAGGCGAGCCGCCTGGGCACCGCGCCCGCCAGCGCGGCGGTCGCCACCACGTAGACGACGGCCGCGAACGCCGACAGCACGTAGGCCAGCGGCGCCTGGTCGAAACGCGAGGCCAGCTGCACCGCCGACCGGGCGGTGGCGGCCAGCGCGAAGATCCCGTAGACGGCGATCAGCATCCGGCCCGGACCCGACCGCGTGGTCTCCTCCAGCGAGTCACCCATGGCCGGCCCACAGCTGGTTGAGCCGCAGGACCATCACCGGCACGCTCAGGCAGGCGACGGCCAGCACGCCGGCGCCCCACCGGGACCGCTCGGCCAGGGACCAGAACGCGCCCAGCGGCAGCACCACGGCCACACCGACCAGGTAGCCGATGAAGGTGGGCGTGTCGAGCTCCCGGTCGGTGCCGACCGCGGCGACGACGCCCGCGACGAGCTGCGCCAGCAGGCCGACCTCCAGCAGCACGACGACGCCGGCCAGGCCGAGGGTCGGCTTGGTGGCGAGGGTGATCGGCCGGTTGGCGACGGCCAGGACGAGCGACCACGCGGCCGCGACGAGCGCCACGACCACCAGCGCGGTCGCGAGGACTTCGATCATCTGGTCTTCCCCGGGTGGTGGACTACCCGCGCAACCTACCCCGCGCCGCGATCACGCCCCGAGGGCGACCCCGGACCGCCGCGCACCCCCGGTCCAAGCCGTTCAGGGGCTGAGCGCCTTGAGCACCTCGGCCTCGCGCCGCGCCACGACGGCTTCCGCCACCCGCGCCACCACCTCGTCGAACACCGGGTCCCGGTAGTAGTCGCCGTGCCCGCGCAACGGCGAGGCCACCATGTCCGGGTCGGGGTCGAGGAACTCCGGGTCGCGCAACCGCACGTCGTACCCGCACCGCACGCCCCACAGCTTGTCCCCCGCGCACACCCGCTCGTCCTCGGTGGACCCCCAGGCCTCCACCGGCCCGCCCAGCGGGTCGGTCAACCGGTGCACGTTCCACCACCGGCCCTCCAGCTCCGCGTGCAGCGAGCACAGCTCGGCGTGCCCCAGGTAGTGCGGGAACAGCCGCGAGTAGGCCCACTGCAACTGCGACCCGTAGGTCACCAGGCCGACCCGGCGCAACGCCTCCCGCGCCTCCGCCTGGGCGATGTAGCGCCGCCCGTCGGCGGGATCGGGCCGTTCGGCCTCGCGCCTCAGCAGCGCCAGCGCGGCGAAGCACACCACGCTGCCCTGGCTGTGCCCGGACAGCACCACCGCCTCGACACCGTGGTGACCGGCCAGCCGCACCGCCCGCGAGGTCAGCTCGATCGTGGCCCGCCCGCCGTACGGGGGCGGGCAGATGGGGTGCGCCGCGCGCGGCCAGAACGCCACCAGGTCCCACACCACGCCGACGGCCGTGCGCATCTTGCCGCTCTGCCACGACCTGAGCCCCAGCACCAGCAGCACCAGCACGAACCCGGACACCACGAGGCTGCCCAGCCCGCCCAGCTCCTGCGCCGGGCGCGACGACAGCCAGTCGGCCAGGCCCGGCGGCGGGGTGGCCCGCCAACCCGGCACCACCAGCCGCGCCAGCGCGATCGCGCCGCTCGCCACCACCAGCACCCCGCCCAGCGCGGCCAGCGCGCCGAGCACCCAGTGGTAGCGGTACTTGGCCGAGGCGAGCCGCCTGCTCAGGACGACCTTGGCGATGCCCGGCCTCGTGGGCGGGCCCGGGTAGTCCTCGCACACGCCGGCGCGGACCTCCTCGCCCACCGCGTGGCGCACGGCCGACCACGCGCCCACCGCCCACAGAGCCGCCGCGCCGGCCAGGACGGCCCAGAACGCCCAGTCCGGCGTGGACGTCCACCTCAGCGCGACCGCCGCGCAGGCCAGCGCGGACCCGGCCGCGAGCACGAGCGCGCTGGACGCCTGCCGCACCATCGCCGCCACGACCGGGCCCAGCAGCAGCGCGAACCCGATCGCCAGCACGCCCCACAGACCCGCGCCGAACAGGTAGCTGGTGCTCAGCTCCAGCCCCGACCGCCCGGTGGGTGCCGGGGCGCCCAGCCACTCGACCACCCGGTAGGCCAACCCGCCGCTGAACCCGACCGCCAGCGTGGTCGCGAGCGCCGCGATCACCACCGCCCCGTACCCGTGCCACAGCGGCCGGAACCGCGCGTCGACCGCCATCAGCTCGGCGCCGCGCCGGGAGCGCCGCATCCCCGCGCACGCCGCGAACAGCGCCACCAGCAGCAGCATCGCCAGCGCGGCCAGCAGGTTGGTCACCGCCTCGAAGCCCGCCAGGCGCGGCGCGGGACCGGTGGGCAGGCGCCACAGGAACGCGGCCGACAACCCGGTCGCGAGCAGCAGGTACAGCGCCGCCGCCCACTTGAGCGGCCTCGTGTTGACGGCGCGCCGGTCCGGGGAGGCGACCACGCAGCCGACCGCCCACGCCAGCAGCGCCAAACCGACGCCGATCACCGACCACGACAGCGCGCCGTCGGGCAGGGCGGTCCGCACCGCGCCGGCGTGCAGCACGCCCAGCACCACGCAGGACGCCGCCACGTGCGCGTCGCGCAGCACGGGCGTGCGCGGCGAGGTGTGCCAGAACGCGTAGTCGCCGAGGCTGCCGGCGTGCGTCTCCCACCGGTGGTGCGTGCCGCGCGGCTCGTACAGGAAGGTCTGCCTGCCGAACCACCAGAGCACCGCGACCACCAGCACCGGCGGCGCCGTCCCGAGCAGCAGCACCGCGCCGAACGGCCAGTCGGCGAAGGACCCGAGCCAGGTCTGCTCGGCCCGGCACGCCGCGTCGGCCGCGCACTGCCGCACCAGCAGCTCCAGCGACACGTAGCCGACGGTCGTGACGAACATGCAGGTCAGCACCAGGCCGAGCAGCCGGAGCACCGCCTCGGCGAACCGGCCGGGACCCAGCAGGGCGTACCGGGCGAGGTTGAGCACGGCGAACGGGGCCATCAGCAGCCACAGCGCCCGGTTCGCGCCGCCCGAGGTGAACCGGCCCCAGTGGAACGCCTCGACCACCCGCTCCCGCGCCGGCCGCTCGCCGGGCAGGGTCGCGGCGGGTCGGGCGGCCCGCAGGAACCTGGCCACGTCGTCCCCCGCCACGGGGGTGGGGAACGGGTCGCCCAGCACGTGCTCCGGCGGGGTGCCGGACACGCCGTGGACCCGCAGTTCGACCACGTCCTCGGGCTTCATGCGGACACCTCCCGGCTGTTGCCTACCGGATCGCCCGATCCGGCGCGGCCGTTTCCGCCTGGAGGCACCCGGCCGGGTGAACAGGTGACGATGAGAGCATGCCCGTGCTCGTCCGTTCGCCGATCGGGACCGGACGGGCTACCGAGCCCCGACCCGAAAGGCTGCCGCCCGTGACCAAACCCGCCCGCCGCGACCCGAGCAACCTCGTCGACGCCTCGGGGTTCCGCGAGTTCGTCCGGCACGGCTGGGGCCCGGCCGACCGGGCCGCGCGCGTCGTGCCCGGCGCCGCCGACCCCGCCGCCGCGCACCGCGCCCGGCTCAGCGCCGCGCTGCCCGGCGCGCGCATCGCCGTGGCGGCCGGCTGGTCGCCCGTGCGGTCCAACGACACCGACTACGGGTTCCGGCCCGACAGCGACTTCTCGTGGCTGACCGGCTGCTCCGCCGAGGGCGCCGTGCTGGTCATGCACCCGGTGGGCGGCGGGCACGAGGCCGAGCTGTTCCTGCGCCCGCCCGCGGGCCCGGACGAGCCGGACTTCTTCGCCAACGCCCGCGACGGCGAGCTGTGGATCGGCCCCGTGCCGGGCCTGGCCGAGTGGTCCGAGGCGCTGGGCGTGCGGTGCCGCCCGCTGCACGAGCTGCCCTCGGCGCTGCGCGGCAGGCTGCCCGCCGTGCACGCGACGGCGGGCGCGGACCCGCTGCTGGACGCGCTGGCGGGCGCGGACCACGCGGCCGGGCTGCGGACCGCGCTGGCCGAGCTGCGGCGGGTCAAGGACGACTGGGAGGTCGGCCAGCTCCAGGCCGCCGTGGACGCCACGGTCCTGGGCTTCGCCGACGTCGCGGCCGAGCTGGGCGCCGCGGTCGAGGGCGGCGGCGAGCGCTGGTTGCAGGGCACGTTCGACCGGCGGGCGCGGACCGCGGGCAACGGCCCCGGCTACGCCTCGATCGTGGCCGCCGGGCCGCACGCGCCGGTGCTGCACTGGGTCCGCAACGACGGTCCGGTGCCGGAGGACGCGGTGCTGCTGCTGGACGCGGGCGTGGAGCTGGACACGCTCTACACCGCCGACATCACCCGGACGCTGCCCGTGTCCGGCGCCTACACCCCCGCCCAGCGGCAGGTGCACGAGTTGGTCGAGCGCGCGTCGACGGCCGCGCTGGCGGCCGTGCGACCGGGCGCGGACTACCGGGACTTCCACCGCGCGGCCATGCGCGTGCTCGCCGAGGGCCTGCGCGACTGGGACCTGCTGCCGGTGTCGGTGGACGAGGCGCTGGACGCCGACGGCCAGCACCACCGCCGCTACATCGCCTGCGGCGTGGGGCACTTCCTGGGCCTGGACGTGCACGACTGCGCCAACTCGCGGGCCGAGGCGTACCACGACGGGGCGCTGGAGGTCGGCATGGCGCTCGCCGTCGAGCCGGGCCTGTACTTCCACCCGAACGACGAGACCGTGCCGCCGGAGCTGCGCGGCATCGGCGTGCGGCTGGAGGAGAACGTGGTGGTGACCGGGGAGGGCAACCGGGTGCTGTCCGCGGCCCTGCCGTCCGACGCCGCCGGGCTGGAGGCGTGGGTGGCCGCCGCGGGCCGCTGAGCCGGGCGCGATCGGCCGCCGAGCTACGCGTGGGCCCCGTCCTCCGGGGCGGGTCCCCGCCCGCGGCCCTTGCGCAGCAGCCGCACCGACGTGATGGCGTGGTGCTCCACGGCCAGCACCTCGACGGTCCAGCCGGACACCGCGACCTGGTCGCCCGGCTCCTCGGGGATGCGCCCGAGCAGCACCAGCACCAGGCCCGCGATGGTGGCGTAGTCGCCGTCCGGCGCGTCGGGCAGCTCCACGCCGAGGTCGTCGAGGTCGTGCACGGGGAACGTGCCGGGCAGCACCATCGACCCGTCCGCGCCGCTGCGCACGGCCATCACGTCCCGGTCGGTCTCGTCGAGGATCTCGCCGACGATCTCCTCCAGCAGGTCCTCCAGCGTGATGATGCCGTCCACCGCGCCGTGCTCGTCGACCACGAGGCCCAGCTGGGCGCGCTCGGCCTTGAACCGGCGCAGCGCGTCGGACACCTTCACCGAGTCGGGGAACACCAACGGCGGCCTGGCCAGGTCGACCAGCTCCGCGTCGTCGTCGAGCAGGTCGCGCAGGTGCACCACGCCCACCACGTCGTCGAGGTGGCCGCCGCGGGCCACCGGCGCGCGGGAGTGCCCGGACGAGGCCAGCTCGGCGCGGGCGGCGGGCACGTCCAGGGCGGAGTCCAGGGTGACCACCGCCCGGCGCGGCACCAGGACCTCGCGCAACCTGCGCTCGTTGATCTCCAGCGCGCCGGTCATGATCATCCGCTGCTCGGCGTTGAGGCCGCGCTGGGCGTGCACCAGCTCGCGCAGCTCCTCGGACGACATCTGCTCGGACTCGGCGTCGGGCTTGCCGCCGAACACGCGCACCACCAGGTTCGTGGACGTGCTCAGCAGCCACACGGCCGGGCGGGAGATCGTGGAGAGCAGGTGCAGCGGGCGGGCCACCAGCAGCGCCCACCGCAGCGCGTTCTGCATGGCCAGCCGCTTGGGGGCCAGCTCGCCGAACACCAGGGTCAGGAACGTCAGCACGACCGTGACCAGGGCGATGGCCACCGCGTTCGCCGCGTTGCCCAGGAACGACAGCAGCGGCACGATCGGCCGGGCCAGCGACACCGCCGCCGTCGCCGAGGCCAGGAACCCGGCCAGGGTGATGCCGATCTGGATGGTGGCGAGGAACCGGTTGGGGTCGCGCGCCAACCGGACGAGGGTCTTCGCGCCGGGTTTGCCGTCGCGGTCCAGCGCCCGCAACTGCCCCTCGCGCAGCGAGATCAGGGCCATCTCCGAACCGGCGAACACCGCGTTGAGCAGCACCAGCACCGCGACCAGCGCGAGCGTGAATCCGTACCCGTCCACCCCCACCCTTTACCCAAACGCGGCGAACCCAGACCACCGGGTGCGCGACGCCACCCGCGCGTTGGTCATTTCGAGTGGCACGGCTGCCGCGACGCGCCCCGTGTGGGTTACAACAGGCACCGGGAGGTCACATGGGGTCAGCCGCGGTCCACCGGTCCTTCGTGGTCGTGGACGTCGAGAGCTACGGCGACCCGACCCGCACCACCCACGACCGCCTCGTGCTGCGCGACGGCATGTACCGGGTGCTGCGCGAGGCCTTCGCCGAGTGCGACCTGCCGTGGTCGGAGGACGACGTCGACGACGCGGGCGACAGCCTGCTGGCGATCGTGCCGCCGGAGGTGCCGAAGGCCGTCCTGGCCGACCACCTGCCGTCCAGGCTGGCGGCCGGGCTGCGCCGCCACAACGCCGCCCACGCCGCGGGCGCGCGGATGCGGGTGCGAATGGCGCTGCACGCGGGCGAGCTGGCCTACGACGCGCGCGGCCAGAACGGTCCGGGCCTGATCCTGGTGCACCGGATCCTGGACGCGGCGGCCGCGAAGCAGGCGCTGCGCGACTCCACCGCGACCCTGGTCCTGATCGTCTCCGACTGGTTCTACGACGCGGTGGTCAGCCAGGACCCGGCCACCCACCCGGGCGACTACCGGCCCGTGCCGGTGGAGGTCAAGGAGGTCCGGGGCAAGGCGTGGGTGCGCCTCGTGGACGGCCACCCGACCACCCGGCCGACCGCCGGCGCGGCCGGCCGACGGGCCGCCCCCGCGCGCCCGCTGACCCTGGCCGAGCTGGGCCCGCTGGTGGCCGTGCTGCTGAGGACGCCGGGCTTCGACACCCGCGAGGGACGCGACCTGGTGCTGCGCGAGCTGCCGTTCGCCGCGTCCGTCCCGCGCCACGGCGCGGACCGGCCCGACGCGGTGAGCATCGTCCGGACGTGCGCGCACTACCCGGGCGGGCTCACGGCGCTGGTCGAGGTGATCCGCTTCTACGCCGCCGGCACCACCGAAATGGCCGAACTGGACGCCCTGATGGGTGAACAGGACGACGACGTCTAGTTGCCGCAGGCAGCACCGAATACCGCCATACGCACCTCTTCCCCGCTGTTTCCACGACATTACACTGAGTCATGCCGTCGAGGGTGAATCCCCCACAGCGCGGGGACGCCCAACCTGGTGGCCAAGTCGGGAGGCTCGCTGGTGGATGAATCCACAATTCGGATCGACTCCGGTCTGGTGGACCTGACGAACGTTCCCCTCGACGCCTTGGAGGCATTCGACGACGAGGCGCTGGCGGCGTCGGCGGAGCGTTTCCTCAGACAGGTCGACCACGCCAGCAGCAGCGTGGGCGGCGACTACAACGGCTCCTGACCAGCGGGAGCCACGTCCATGACGAGGGACGACCACCCAGCGGCGGAACGGGACCCGGGCGCGTGACCTCGCCGGTCAACCACACCACGACACCGGGGCAGCTGGACGTGCTGGCGTCCGGCCGGTTCGACGCCGACGTGGCCGGGCTGCTGCGCGACGTCGAGCGCACGAGACGGCTGCTCGCCCTGCGCCTGGTGCTGCGCCACCTCAGGGACCTCCGGCCGGCCGGCGGCCCCCTGCTCCCGGTGGACGACGCGTGGGACCTCCTGGTCGAGGCCGAGCGCGCCCGCCCGGAAGCCGTCGCGGACCTCCTGTCGCGCCCGCAGGTCGGCGTGTGGTCGGCGCATTTGCTGCGCGCCCTGCGGCACAAAGCGACCGACACCGCGCCCCTGTGGTTCCACATCGGGCAACTCCACGCGCTGGCGGCCGCGGCCGGGATAACCGCAGGATTGCGCTTCACCACGACCATTCCGCTGTGGGACGGCAGTGGCGCGCTCCCCGGCCTGGGCACCGCGCGGGTGCCGGATTCGACCGGGTGGGGCTGTGGCGTGGTGATTTCGGACGCGTCCGGGTTCACGGTGGAAACCGGTGCCGGCGGGACCGGGCCCGCCGACTGGCGTCCCATCCGAATTCTGGTGGGCAAAGGGGACGCGCACGCGCCGCGCGTGCACCTGGACGACACCGGGCCGTACCGGGGGTTGGCGATACCGGAGCGGCCGGAACCGCTCACCGGACCGGCCGCCGCGCGGTGGGCCGAGGTCTTCGCCGACGCCTGGGCGCTGCTGGAGCGCGACCACCCGCACCGGGCGCGGGAGCTGGCCGGCGGGCTGTCCGTGATCACGCCGCGCCCGGCGAAGCACCGGTTCCGGCCGCACAGCGGGTCGATGGGCGACGGCTACGGCGCCGCCGTCATCTCCGAGCCGCACGACGCCGTGCAGCTGGCCGTGACGATGGTGCACGAGTACCAGCACAGCAAGCTCACCGCGATCGGCCACCTGGCGCCCCTGAGCGGCCTCGACCCGGCGGCCACCTGCTACGCGCCGTGGCGCGACGACCCCCGGCCCGTGCCCGGCCTGTACCAGGGCGTCCACGCCTTCCTCGCGGTCGCGGAGTTCTGGGAGCGGCACCGCGCGCGGGCGGGCGGGCCGGACGCCGAACCGGCGCACTTCGAGTTCGCCCTCGTCCGGGCGCAGGTCGACGAGGCGCTGGGCGCGCTGCGCCGCAGCCCTTCGCTGACCGACGTGGGGAGGAGGTTCGCGGCCCGCCTCGCGGAGCGGCTGGCGGTGCTGCGGGACGCCGACGTGCCGGCCGGGCCGCTGGCCGCCGCCGAGGTGGCCGTCCTCGACCACCGGGCCGCGTGGCGCGCCACCCACCTGCGCCCCGAACGGGCGCACGTGCTGGGGTGCGCGGAACGGTGGTCCTCCGGCGCGCCCGCGCCCGCGTCGACGCCGCTCTTCCCCGTCGCCGCGGCCGCCACGCCGCCCAAGCTGGACACCAAGGCGGTCCTCATCAGGATCCGGCTCTCCGACCGGGCCGGGTTCGACGCGATGCGGTCGGCGCCCGGCGACGGCGCGCGGGAGGTCGACGCCGACGTCACCGGGGCCGACTTCGCCCTCGTCGCCGGTGACCACGAACGGGCCCGCGCGGCGTACGCGGAGGAGATCGCCGCCGGCTCCGACCGGCCGGGCGCGTGGTCCGGCTACGGGCTGGCGCTGCGCGGCCTCTCACCCGGCCCGGCGTCACGGGCGCTGCTGGAGCGACCGCACCTGGTCCGGGCGGTGCGCGCGGAGTTGGCGCGCCGCGGCGAAGCGCCCGACGTCGAACGCCTCGCCGCGTGGCTCGGGACGGTGGACTAGCGGTGGACTAGCAGGTCACAGGGGCATCGGGTCGATGTCGAAGTCGGCCCGCGCCACCGGGTCGCCGAGCCGGATCACCAGGGGGTGGCGTTCGCCGAGCCGGTCGCGCAGGGCCTGCGCGGTCCCTTCGTGCAGGACGTCCGCCTCGGCGTCCCGCCCCAGCGCGCGCAGGTCCTGGGCGAGGTTCGACCGGCAGGCCAGC
Organism: Saccharothrix xinjiangensis; assembly: GCF_039527585.1. Taxonomy (NCBI): domain Bacteria; kingdom Bacillati; phylum Actinomycetota; class Actinomycetes; order Pseudonocardiales; family Pseudonocardiaceae; genus Saccharothrix; species Saccharothrix xinjiangensis. Next base: position 175,164 of record NZ_BAAAKE010000003.1, read on the forward strand.
GTCGTCGGGTGGTCGGCGCCGAACACGGCCGTCGCCCGGTCCAGCACCTCGGTGTCCAGCTCGAACGCCCCCCGCGCGTCGCCCGCCCTGTGCAGGTCGCTCGCCAGGTTGAGGGCGGTGAGCACGCTGGACGGGTGGTCCGGCCCCAGGCGGGCGCGGAAACCCGCGAGGGTCGACTCGTCCAGCTCCCGCGCGCCCCGCGCGTCGCCGGCCAACCGCCGCAGGACCGCCACGTTGACCGCGGCCGACAGCGTGTGCGGGTGCTCGGGGCCCAACGTCTTCGCGTACCGGATCAGGATGTCCTGGGCGAGCTGCGCGGCCTTGCCGTGGCGACCGAGGTACCTCATGGTGATGGACCTGGCCAGCGCGGCGGCGAGCGTGTCGGCGTGGTCGAGGCCGTACCGCATGCGCAGGCCCTCGAAGGCGGTGTCCGCCGCCTCCATCGCGCCCTCGTGGTCGCCGGCCTTGCGCCGCGTCGCCGCCAGGTGGCGCACCGCGCGCAGCATCCTCGGGTCGAGCGGCCGCAGCTCGCCCTGCCGCTCGTAGACGCGCACGATCTCCTCGTGCTCGACCCGCGCGTCCTGGTAGTCGCCCAGCTCGCGCCGGTCGAGCACGAGGCTGACCTGCGTCATGAGCGCCATCTCGTGCTCTTGCCCGTACATCTGGACCTTGCGGTCCCAGGTGTCGGTGTCCAGCTCGTGGGCCGACCGGTAGTCGCCGGCGAGCCGGAGGCTCACCCCGAGGTTGTGCGCCTCGTTCAGGGTCATCGGCTCGTCGTCGCCCAGGTAGCGGACGCAGAGCTCGTAGTTGCGCCTGGACAGCTCCAGCGCGCCGGGGAAGTCGCCCTCGGCGCGCCTGTCCGCGGCCACGGCGCTGATCGCCGCGATGGTCTCCTCGTGCTCCTCGCCGAAGGCGCCCCGGTGCCGCTCCAGGAGAGCGCTGTTGAGGGGCGCCGCCTCGGCGTAGCGGCTCTGCACCCACAGCATGAAGCCGTACCAGCGCCCCATCCTCAGGGTGTCGTGGTGCACCTCGCCCAACCGCTCCAGCCAGATCCGGTAGATCCGCTCGGACAGCTCCAGGCTCCGGTCGTGCTCACCCCAGCGGTAGAGGAACTGCACCTGGTTGTTGATCAGGGACCGCACCGGTTCCGCCTCGCACTCGTAGGCGTTGGACGCGGCCAGGTGCGCGTTCAGGTCGGCGTACTTCCGCCAGTTGTCCGACTCGCCCGGCGACTCCGGGTCGTTCGCGGCCAGCATCTGGTGGGCGGCGTGGCGCATGGTGGCGCGCTCGTCGTCGGTCATCTGGCTGATGAGCACGGCTTGGACCAGGCGGTGCAGCTCGATCGAGTTCGCGCGGTGGTCGACGCGCACGAGCGCGAAGCGGTGGATGTCGCGGATCGCCTCGCTGAGCCGCAGGCGGTCGCGCAGGACCCGGGACAGCTCGGGCGGGACGCCCACGATGTTGCGGCTGTTGTAGGTGAACATGGTGCGGTTGATCGGCTCGGGGGCCAGGAACGCGCACATCTGGAGCAGCCGCAGCGCGGAGGGGTTCTTGCGCTTCAGCTCGCTGAGGGAGAGGTCCCACATCGCCGCGACCGACTTGGGGTAGTCGAGGGTCGTGGTGACGTCGAGCAGCTCCAGCTGCTTCTCCGCCAGGAGTTCCAAATATTCAGCGGCGGGCATACCCGTCTCCACGCGCCACGCGGCCGCCTGCGCGACGGCCAGCGGCAGGTCGCCCAGCGCCTCCGCCAGGCGGCCCGCGTCCTCCTCGGTGAGGTCCGGGTCGCGGCGGCGCAGCAGCTGCACGCTCTCCGCCCGCCGGAAGACGTCGACCTCCAGGGGGCGGGCGACGCTGAGCCACTGGGAGTTGCGCGAGGTGACGAGGATGCGGCCGGTGCCGCCGGTCGGCAGGTACTGCTGGACGGCGTCCGGGCTGTCGGCGTTGTCGAAGATGAGCAGCCAGTTCGCCGGGACCTTGGGGTGGCCGCCGCTGCGGAGGGCGTCGAGCACCTGCTGCACGGCGACGTTGGCCTCGGTGCCGACGTTGAGGTCCAGGCGCTGCCCCAGCTCGACGAGCGAGTCGACGATCTTCACCGCCCGCTCCGCGGGGATCCACCAGATGACGTCGAACTTGGTGCGGTTGCGGTAGGCGTACTCGATGGCCAGTTGCGACTTGCCGACGCCGCCCATGCCGTGCAGCGCTTCGGGCAGCACCGCCGCCGTCGAGCCCCGGACCAGCCGTCGTTCGAGCTCCTGGAGCAGGTCGGCCCGCCCGGTGAAATTCGGGTTCCTCGGCGGCAGCCCCCCGAAGACGGGCGCTACGAGGGTCTCACTCCTTTCCTCGCGGTCGACGGTCGAGGTCACGTTCTCTCCTCCTGCGTTTCGCCGGTCACCGTCAGCCCCCGCTCGCACGCGCGCGTGGTCGTGCCCATCCGGTCGTGAGACTCTAGCGCCGTCTTTTTTACCTTGATCGACATTCACCGCGGACACCGGGTCGAGCCGGCTGGAATAGGGCAGGTGAATACCCGACAAGGCCCGGCGCACGGCTTGGTCCACGCCGACGACGTGACGCGGTGCGGGGATGGTGGGCCCCTCGGTCCGCGGCAATTCCCCGACCGCCGGCAGGGCCGTCCCGGTCATTTCCGACTCGTGCTCGTGCAGGTATTCGCGCACGAGTCGCGCCACCCGTTCGGTCTCGCTGCGACGGCCGTGCGCCAGCAGTTCCTCGCGGACACCCGCAACCACGAAATCGAATGTCGCTCGCCTTCGGTCGGTGTAGGAATCGCGCGGGGGCTGGGCCACGAGGGGACCGCCCAGGAACTCGGCGACGGCGGCGGGCCCGGCGTCGGGGCGCAGGCGCTCCTGGATGCGCGCCAGCAGCGCCACTTCGAGCGGGGCCGCGGCGAAGTGCACGGCCAGCGCGGCCACGGACCTCGACGCGGACGCCCGGTAGGCCGCGACCAGCTGCGCGGCGGTGGGCGGTCCGCCGCCGGTGGCCGGTTCGGCCGCGGCGAGGTCCGGCTCGACGGCCGCGAGGTCGCGCCCAACGGCCACGAGGGCCGCGCCCGACGTCGTCCAGCCGGTCGCGGCGGTGAGCCCGGCCCAGCGCCGCAGCCCCGGCAGGCCGAACCCGGTGAGGAAGATCGGCACCACGTGGCCGAGGTCGTCGTACAGGCCCGGCACGTCGACCTGCGGTTCCCACTCCTGGGCGGTGTTCGGCGCGCCCGGTTCGGGTGCCTTCAGCCGCACGCGGTGGAGGTCGAGGCCGGTCCGGCGGGCCATCGACCAGGACAGCGGGCCGGCCACGGCCACCGAGTGCCCGGCGCCCAGTTCGCCCAGGGTGGCCCACGCCCGACCGGACCGCCAACCCCGGTCGACCAGGTCGGTGAGCACGAGGACCAGGCGACGGCCGGCCGGCTCCAGGACGTGGCCCGCGTCGGGGTCCCGCAGCGCGGGCCGGCCGGTGTCGCCGGGGCCGAAGGCGCACGCGGTGACCGCCTCGAACACGCCGGACCCGCGCAGGCCCTCGACGAAGTCGTCGACGGCGGAGGCCCAGATCGCCATGGCGGGGCCGTCGTCGACCGCCACCACCAGTTCGTGCGCGCGGCCGGCGAGCGGCGCGAGCGCGTCCCGCAACCGGTCCGCGGCCCACCCGGGTGCGCCCGGGCCGGCCGCCGCTCTGTCGTCGGCGCCCTCGTCGAGCGCGCGCACGGTCACCGCCTCCCGGGGCGACAGGTGGGCTCGTGCCCGGACCGATGGCACCATTGACGCGAATATTCAACCGAATCGACGTGCGGCGAAGAGCGATCCCCGTGAATCCGCGCCGAATGGATCGTCACGCCACCGCGCCCTCGGGTCGTCCGCGCGGGCCGCGCCGGCGAACGGTCGACCGATAAGCACCCGATATCCGCCGCGCGTCGGTGGGGCATGACTCAGATCCCTCCCTGCGAACCCCACCCGTGGGCCGGAGGTTCCGGTAGACGCTCTGCGTCATCCCACAATACGGCAAGAGTGCGCCCCAGGTGGGGCTCGATCGGGTCGCGCGACCGCAACGACTCGGCCCGCAACTCCGCCACCCGGTGGGGTAACCCGCGAACCTCACCGCCTTCGAACAACTTCGTCACGACCTCGTGAAAACGCAGGTTCGAGCAGTCCTCCCGATCCCAGATGATGATCGGAATGCCCGCGCGGAACGCCAGCGCCGCCTCGTGCCACGCCCGGCCGCGGCGGTCGCCCGGCGGTTCGCTGAGCACGAGTGACACGATCGAGTTGTCCTTCAGCTCGACGGCCATGTCGGTGAGGTCCCAGCCGCCGTTGTCCCGGCTCCAGTACAGCCGCGGCGAAGCGCCTTCGCCCGACATCGCGCTCCAGCGCTGCTTCCACGCCAACCAGTAGCGCTGCGCGCGCATCCGCTCCAGGCTGCGCAGCACCACCGGGTGGTCCATCGCCAGCGGCACGGCCACGTCGGACAGCGACGCCTTCCGCCAGAACTCGACCGGGGTGTTGATCATCTCCCAGGGGAGGGTGAACTCGACGACGATCGCGCTCACCCGCGGGCCGCCGGTCGTGGTGCCCAGCTCGACCTCCAGCTCCGCGATCACGTTGTCGACCTCGGTCTCCAGGTCCGCCCGGAGGACCTGGGCGTCACCGCGGCGGCCGGTGTTCCCGCCGGACCCCGCCCAGTACCTCCAGTGCGAGAACACGACCTTGTCCGGGTCCTCGGGATCGGGGTCGACCTCGAACACCAGGTGCACCGCGTCGACTTCCCGGTCGTTGAGCCCGGTGCGCCAGTCCGCCCGCTCCACCAGGTCCGTCACCTCGAACCGCTCGGCCCACCGCCAGTTGTACCGCCGCAGCTCGTCGGCCAGCGCGCCGTCACCGACGCGGCCGGCGAGGCAGTCGACGAACACCATGGCGGGCGGCAGCGCGCCCGGACCGGCGTTGTGGTCCGCCAGGTGGAGGAACACCGACCACACCGTCCGGCACCGCGCCGGCATGTCGTCGCAGCGGCCGGCGCAGGCGACCCGGGTCAGCAGGCGCAGCAGGCGCCGCTCCTCCGCGGGGTCCTCGGCCAGCCGCACGGACCGCAGCACCCGCCCGAGCCGGTCCCAGTCCCGGGTGGGCAGCGCCCGGCAGGCCGTCCACTCGTCGGCGAGGTCGCGGAGCAGGTCGAGTTCCGGCGCGTGGGGCTCCAGCACCGACAGGCAGTCGACGAGGGCGTTCAGGCCACCACCGCGGCGGCCGCACCAGCGGACGAGGCCGAGCAGCTGGAGGTGGGCCTCCTGCCCCTCCAGGTGCACCGGTTCGCCGAGGACGTCGGAGAGCAGGTCCACGAGCATCGCCCGACCGTGCTCGGTGCGCAGGCACTCGCAGCGCGCCAGCGCGGAGACCAGCTCGCCCTGCAAGCGCAGCTGGGCGGTGCCCGCACCGAGGTCCGTGACCATGCGACCATCCCCCTGTCCCACCGCCGACCCCCTGTCCCACCGCCGGCGCCGGATCGCGACGAGCGTCGACGAAGGGGAGGTCGTCACCCCCCGCTCATCACGAGAGCAACTGTTCCACAGGGACAAGGGGCCTTTTCCGCAAAATGCGGTCACACGGCGGCCGGGTGCCGGGTGGACAGGGCGCGGCCCGTGGTGGTCAGCTCGGTCGCCACGCGGTCCACCGCGCCGACGAACTCGGGCTCGTCGCAGTCCCAGTCGTCCAGCCTGACCAGCAGCCAGCGCCGCCAGGCGTCGACCAGGCGGGCGAAGACCTCCGTGCCCTGCGGGGTGAAGCGGTAGCGGCCGCCGTCCTCGGCGAGGTAGCCGCGGGTCTGGAGCTGGCGGGCCACCGGCTCGAACACGCCCGCCGGCACGCCGGTCTCGTCGGTGAGCCGGTCGAGGTCGGCCGCGCCGCGGGCGACGCTCTGCCGGAACACCCTGACCACCAGCCACGCCTGGGCGTGGGTGAGGGGCACGCCCGAGGCGGCGAGGACCTCGGGCGTGGGGTCGCGGCGCTCCCTGGCGACGATCAGGGCGACGAGCTTCTCCAGCTCCCGCTCCGAGTTCCAGGCCCTGGGTTCGGCGAAGTTGTCGCCCACCTCGTTCGCGGCGGCGCGCGCGGTGTCCCGCAGCGGCACCTCCCGCAGGAACAGGGCCACCAGGAAGGCGACCGCGGCCACCGGCGCGGCGGCCAGGAACACCGTGTGCAGCGTGTCGGCGTAGGCGGCGATGATCGGGGCCTTCTGCTCGGCCGGCAGGGCGTGCAGGGCCTGGACGTCGGTGGCGACGCGCGGGTCGACGCCGGGCGGGATCGCGCCGGCCAGGTGGTCGGGCAGGTTGCCCGCGTAGATCGTGCCGAAGACCGCCACGCCGAACGAGCTGCCGAGGGTGCGCAGGAAGCTCACGCCGGACGTGGCCACGCCGAGGTCCTCGTAGCTGGTGGTGCTCTGCACGACCACCATCGTCACCGGCATGCACATGCCGACGCCCAGGCCGAGCACCAGCATGTACGCCGACGCCTCCCAGAACGACGTGCCGACGCCGAGCCGGGACAGCAGGAGCATCCCGAGGACCATGAGCGGGCTGCCCACCAGCGGGAACACCCGGTAGCGGCCGGTCTTGCCGATGATGTTGCCGGTGGTGATCGACGCCGCCATCAGCCCGACGACCAGCGGCAGCATCTCCAGGCCCGACTGCGTGGCCGACGCGCCGTGCACGTACTGGAGGTAGGTGGGCAGGAACGTGACGCCGCCCAGCATGGCGAAGCCGACGACGAAGCTGAGGACCGCGCACACGGTGAACACGCGGCCGCGGAACAGCCGCATGGGCAGCATCGGCTCCTCGGCGCGCAACTCGACCAGCACGAACGCCACCAGCGCGGCCACCGAGCCCGCGGCCATCCACAGGATCGTCGGCGAGGCCCACGGGTACTCGACGCCGCCCCACGACGTGACCAGCGTGAGGCCGGTGGCGGCCAGGGCGATCAGCAGGATGCCGAGGTAGTCGATGCGCGGTCGGGCGCCGCCCTTGCCCGGTGGCAGCGCGACCGCGGCGACCGCGAGCACCACCACGCCGAGCGGCAGGTTGACGTAGAACGCCCAGCGCCAGCTCAGGTGGTCCACGAACAGGCCGCCCAGCAGCGGTCCGACGACCGTGGCCACGCCGAACACCGCGCCGATGAACCCCTGGTACTTGCCGCGCTGGGCGAGCGGCACCACGTCCGCGATGACCGCCGCGGACGTCACCATCAGCCCGCCGGCGCCCAGGCCCTGCACCGCGCGCGCCAGGATCAGCCGCGTCATCGAGTCGGCCCAGCCGCACAGGAACGAGCCGACCAGGAACAGCACGACGCTGATCAGGAACGCGGGCTTGCGCCCGAACAGGTCGCCGAACTTGCCGATCAGCGCGGTCATGATCGTCTCGGCGAGCAGGTACGAGGTGACCACCCACGACAGGTGCCCGCCGCCGCCCAGGTCGCCGACGATGGTCGGCAGCGCGGTCGCCACGATGGTCTGGTCCAGCGCGGCGAGGAGCATCCCGAGCATGATCACCGCGACGACCGCGTTGCGCGCGCCCCGGTTCACCCCGGTTCGTTCGGCCTGATGGACCACGGCGGACCTCCCGGGTGGACCATAGGGCGCTGGTCCACCCGCCGCCCGTTCGCACTCACCCGGCCAGGTGAGGCGCTCCGGTTCAGTAGGCCATGAACAGGATTTCGTCGCGCGAGTAGTCGTGACCCGGGTGGTTCTCCTTGAGGTGCTGCTGGGTCTTCGCCACGAGGTCGTCCTCGTCCTGGCCGATGATGCGCTCACCGCACGGGCAGGTGATGTTCCTCTTCATCGCTTTCCTCCACTGGAGATCACTCCCGTCGACTCTACTGACGACGGGCGGGCGGCGACGGGGGTTCCCCGCTTCACCGGCGCCGCGGGTAGGCGGGCCAGGGACCTAGCTGCGGCAACGGTCCGTCGAGCGCGACCCGGGGCTCCCGACCGGCGAGCCACGCCGCGAGGTCGCGCACCGCACCGACCACTCGCTCCCCTCCCGCTCTTGTCGCTCCGGCGCCCCACTCGCGCTCCACGTCCGTGGCGCGCAACCGGCACCCGTCGGGCAGCCGGGGCGACAGGACGTCGAGGACGTGGCAGGAGAACTCCACCCCCCACTCGGCGGGCGTCACACCCAGGTCGAGGTCGACGAGGTGGATCCACACCTCGCGCCAACGGGTGAGCACGGCGGGCACGAGGTCCACGTCACCGCCCGGCACGGGCGCGTCCCAGTCCTCCACCCCCGCCCACACCTCCTCCAACCGGCGGGAGTGCTCGGCGTGGGCCGCGCGGTGCTCCTCGGCGGTGCGACCCGCCGTGGCCTCGATGACCGCGTCCCGCTCCCCCGGCTCCCACAGCTCCACGACCTCACCGCGCAACGCGTGCTCGACCACCCGAGCCCGAGCCCGAGCGGCGTCGCTGAGGTGGGCCAGCACGTGCCCCCGGGTCCACCCCGGCAACAGCGACGGCTCACCCACCTGCTCGTCCCCCAACATGTCCAACACCTCGGCCAACCGCCGATGGGCCTCCACAACCCCCACCAACAAATCCACCCAAACCCCCCAAACCGCGCGTGTCGTCCACTCAGGCATCTCGTGTCGTCCGTTCAGGACCCCCGAGTTCTACATTCGCGCACACCCGGCGCCCCGGCCAAGCCCCGCCGAGGGGTACGCGAACGTAGAACTCAGGGGACCGGAACGTTCGACGCGGTGGGCCTGAGCGTTCGACTCGCGATGTCTGAGTGGAGGACTCGCGATGTCTGGGTGGAGGACACGCGATGTCTGGGTGGAGGACACGCGGGGTTATTCGACGGTCACGCTCTTGGCCAGGTTGCGGGGGCGGTCCACGTCTCGGCCCAGGGTGCGGGCCAGGTGGTAGGCGAACAGCTGGAGGGGCACGGAGAGGGTGATGGGGGTCAGGGAGTCGTGGGCGCGGGGCACCCGGATGACGTCGGTGGCGAGGTCGGCGGGCAGGGTGGCGTCGGTGACGGCGATGACCGGGCCGCCCCGGGCCTTGATCTCCTCGACCGTGGCGATGTTCTTGGGGAGCAGTTCGTCGTCGGGGAGCAGGACCACGGTGGGCATGGCCGGGTTGATCAGGGCCAGGGGGCCGTGCTTCAGCTCCGACGCCTGGTACGCCTCGGCGTGCACGTAGGAGATCTCCTTGAGCTTCTGCGCCCCTTCACGCGCGACCGGCCAGCCGCGCACCCTGCCGACGAAGAACATGTGCTCGGCCCCGGCGTACTTCCGCGCCACCTCCGCCACCGCCTCCTCGTCGGCCAGGACGCTCGCGATCGTGCGCGGCAGTTCCGCCAGCCCGGCGACCAGCCGCCGCCCCTCGGTGATCGACAGGTCCCGCACCCGCCCCAGGTCCAGCGCCAGCATCGCCAGCGCGACCGCCATGGTGGTGAACGACTTGGTCGCCGCCACCGACACCTCCGGCCCCGCGTGCAGGAACACGCCGTGCCCGCACTCGCGGGCGATCGTGCTGCCCACCGCGTTGACCACGCCGATCACGTGCCCGCCCTTGCGCTTCAGCTCCTGCACGGCGGCCAGCGTGTCGAGCGTCTCCCCGGACTGGCTGATCGCCACGTACAGCGTGTCCGGGTCCACCACCGGGTTGCGGTAGCGGAACTCCGACGCGGGCTCGGCGTCGGCCGGGATGCGCGCCAGCTCCTCGATCAGCTGCGCGCCCACCTGCCCCGCGTAGTACGCCGAACCGCAGCCGAGCAGCTTCACGCGCCGGATGCGCTGGTAGTCCTGCGGCGTCAGGCCGACGCCGTCCAGCCGGGCCGACGAGAACCGGTGGTCGAGCCGCCCGCGCAGGCACCGGTCGACGGCGTCGGGCTGCTCGCGCATCTCCTTGTGCATGAAGTCGGGGTGGTCGCCCTGCTCGTAGTCGAGCCCGGTGACGTCCACGGACGTGGGCGTGCGGGTGGTGGCGCGGGCGTCCATGGTGGAGGTGCGGTAGCCGTCGGCGGTGACCGAGGCGATCTCGTCGTCCTCCAGGTAGACGACCTGCTGCGTGTAGCGGACCAGGGCGGTCACGTCGGAGGCGACCAGCATCTCCTGCTCGCCCACGCCGAGCACGACCGGGCTGCCGCGCCGGGCGGCGACCAGCTCACCGGGCCGCTCGATGTCCATCACGATCACCCCGTAGGCGCCTTCGACCTGCGCCAACGCCTCGCGCACCGCGTCCTCCAGGGTGGCGGCGGCGCTGCGGGCGACCAGGTGGGCCAGGACCTCCGAGTCGGTGTCCGAGACCAGGTCCACGCCGTCGGCCCGCAGCTGCGCGCGCAGCCGGTCGGAGTTCTCGAACACGCCGTTGTGGACGATCGCCACCCGGCGCGCCGCGTCCACGTGCGGGTGGGCGTTGCGGTCGCTGGGCTCGCCGTGCGTGGCCCACCGGGTGTGGGCGATGCCGGTGGTCCCGGACAGGCCCGCGGGCACTGCCCGCCGCAGGTCGCCGACCCGCCCGGCGGTCTTGACCACCTCAAGCCCGTCGCCGGCGACCGCGATGCCCGCCGAGTCGTACCCCCGGTACTCCAGCCGGTGCAGGCCCTCCAGCAGCACGGGCACCGCGTCCTTGGCCCCGACGTACCCCACGATCCCGCACATGCGCACTCCTGTTCAGCCGTAGACGATCCGGCGCAGCTGGCGCTCGGACAGCGGCGCCGCCGCGACGGGCCGCACGTCCAGCTCCGCGCGCAGCATCGCCCAGATCCGCGCGTTGGGCAGGCCGTCCCGGCGCAGCTCGGCGTGCCTGCGCAGGACGTACTCCTCCGCCGTCTCGACGAAGTAGCCCATGACGTCGGAGACGACGCGCCGCGCGAGCGCGGGCGGCAGCCCGGTCGTCCGGACCACGTGCCGGAGGAGCTCCTCCGGCACCTCGTCTCCCACGGGCTCCAGCATGGCGACCAGCCAACCACCGGGCCAAAACCCGTGCCCGGTTTCGGGCACGGGCCGGCGGGGGGCGCGTTCGCGGACCTTCGCGAGGTGCCATGAAAAGTAGTGTTAGGTTAGGCTTACCTCAGCAAGTACGATCGCGCCCATGCCCCGGTACCCGGTGTTGGACCAGTTGCAGCTCAAGGTGCTCACCAAGGCCGCCGGCCCGGTGATGGCGCCCGGCGACCAGCGCGAGGTGTTCGACCAGTTCGCCATGACCGTGACGGCGGTGGCCGACCTCTCCCCGGGCCTGCGCCGGGCGACCTTCCACGCCGACGGGTTCGCCGGGTTCCGGCCCACCGGTCCCGACGAGCGCTTCGGGCTGCCGGCGCCGCCGGAGGGTCGGCCGCCGACCATGCCCGGCGAGGACCGCGTCAACGTCCGCGCCTCCCTGCGCGCGATGCCCGCCGAGGACCGGCGCCCGGTGATGTCCAGCGGTTGCCGGAAGGTGGGCGCGGCGCGCCTGTGAGGCGCGTCAACGGCCGAGGGTGTCCAGGGCGGCGTCGACGGCGGCGGCGCGCACCTCCTCGACCGGCTCGTCGGCGAACACGAGCACGCAGTCGGCCAGACCGCCCAGGGCGATGGTGGCGCGCGTGGCGGCGGAGAGCGGCGGGTCCTCGCCCACCAGCAGCGCGCTCAACCGCGTCCGCCAGTCCAGCACCCGGCCGACCAGGCCGAGGTCCGCCAGCGCGACCAGCTCGCCGATCAGCAGCGAGACCACCTCGCGGTGCGCGAACTGGAAGTCGAAGTAGCCCTCCAGCACCGCGCGCGGGTCGGCGTCCGGGCGGGCCTCGGCCGCCGCGACGAACGCGTCGCCGTCCTCGATCAGCGGCTGCACGATGCTGCGCACCAACTCGTCGCGCGACGAGAAGTGGTAGTAGAGCGCGGGTTTGGTGATGCCCAGCCGGTCCGCGATGTCCTGGAGGCTCGTCCGCCGCACGCCCTGCTGGAGGAACAACTCCTTCGCCACGGCCTGGGCGCGTGCTCTGGTGTCGGACTTCGCTCTGGCCACCACCGCAGCTTAATAACCGGTCGCCCGCTCCCGGGGCGCTGGTACCGTGGCACTTACCGACCGTTAAGTAAGGGGGAAGCGGCATGGGGGTGCTCATCTCCGGCGCGAGCGTGGCGGGACCGGTGCTGGCGTGGTGGCTGACCAGGCACGGGTTCGAGGTGACCGTGGTGGAACGCGCGCCCGCGCTGCGCAGGACCGGTGGTCACGCGGTGGACCTGTTCCGGCCCGCGATGGAGGTCGTGGAGCGCATGGGCGTGCTGCCGCAGGTCCTGGGCAAGGCGACCGGGACCGCGCGGATGTCCCTGCGCAGCCGGGGCAAGCGCCCGGTCGAGGTCGACCTGGGCCGCTTGTTCGACGCGATGGCCGACCGGCACGTGGAGGTCATGCGCGACGACCTGGCCGAGATCTTCCACGACGCCACGCGGGCCGACGTCGAGTACGTGTTCGGCGATTCGGTCACCTCGATCTCCGAGGACGGCGAGGTGGCGTTCGAGCGCGGCGCGCCGCGCCGGTTCGACGTGGTCGTCGGCGCGGACGGGCTGCACTCCGCCGTCCGGCGGCTGGTGTTCGGCGAGGTGCCCGAGCACTTCATCGGCGCGCACGTGGCCGTGCTGTCGCTGCCGAAGCGCTTCGCGCCGGCGGACCGGGCCGTCGCCCACGCCGAGGTCGGCCGGCTCGCCGCCGTCTACAGCGCCCACCACCTGCCGGACGCGCGGGCGGTGTTCCTGTTCCGCACGCCCGGCCCACTGGACTACCACCACCGCGACGTCCCGAGGCAGCGGGAGCTGCTGCGCGCCGCGTTCACCGGGATGAACGACGAGGTGGAGCGGTGGCTCGACCACCTCGACGGCGCGTTCTACTTCGACTCGGTCACCCAGCTGCGGCTGGACTCGTGGTCGCGCGGCCGGGTCGCCCTGGTCGGCGACGCGGGCTACTGCCCCGGCCCGGCGGTCGGCGGCAGCACGAGCCTGGCGGTCGTCGGCGCGCACGCGCTGGCCGGTGAGCTCGCGGCGGCGGGCGGCGACCACGCGCGCGCGTTCCCCGCCTACGAGGCCCGGATCGCCGACTACGTCCGGGGCAGCCGGGAGTTCGCGGTGGACGCGGCGAGGCGCCTGGTGCCCGGCACGCCCCGCGACCTGTGGCTGCTGCGGCAGGGCTTCCGGGCCATGGGCTCCCTGCCCCGGCCGTTGGGCCGGGCGCTGGTCCGCCTCAACCGGGCCGGCGCGCGGCTGCACGACTCGGTCGAGCTGCCCGACTACCCGCTGCCGGCGCGCTGACGCCGGGGCCGGCACGGCTCCTCCACGTCCACAGAGGACGGTCCGGCCCCTGCCGACCGGTTCGGGGAACCGCACCGCCGACCGGGTGGTACGCGACCCCGGCGGCTAACGGGCGGGCGGACGGGGCGAACTCACCGGTGCCACCCGTCGTCGAGGAGGACGAACCCATGATGCCGTCACGACCGCTCCGCCTCGCCGCGGCGACCCTCCTCGCCGCGGCGGGCGCGCTCGTCACCGCGCCCGCCCACGCGGCGGGGGTCGACCAGGTGTGCGCGGGGACGGAGGTCACCACCTTCGACCCGCCGCTGACCCTCACCGCGCGGCCGACGACCGTCACCGTCAGCGGGATCTACACCACCTGCACCAACCCGGACGCGGTCACCGCCACCTATGCCGAGACGTTCACGCTCACCGCGTCCTGCCTGGTGCTGTTCGACTCCGGCTCGGCGTTCCGCACGTTCACCTGGGGCGGGACCACGGCGCCGAGCGACTTCCGGTACAACGTCACCTCCAGCGCCGTGGCCGGCCAGGTCGTGGTGGTCAACACGGGCGTGATCACGGCGGGCGGGTTCGCGCCGGCCGGGGCCGAGCAGGTGATCACCCTGGTGACGCCGAACGTCCTCCAGTGCCTGGCCGGCGGGGTGGCCTCCGTGACCGGGCCGACCACCCTCACCGTGCACGGCGCCTGACCTACCACAGGATGTCGGTCAGGGCTCCCAGCGGCGCGCGCTCGTCGGTCGACGACGGCAGGACGAGCGCGTCCGCCGCCCGCACCTCGTCCGGGAAGGCGAACCCGCACCGCTCCTCCACCTCGGCCACCTTGACCTGGAACACCCGGAACTCGTCCAGCTCCAGCGACTCCAGCTGGTTCAGGTTCTGGGTCAGCAGGAACGCCCGCGCGGTGAGCGCGCCGCCCGAGGCGAACACGACCACCTTCCAGTACTCGCGCGGCAGGGCCACGCCGCGGAAGACCCGGTCGTCCGCCCGGAACACCGGGCCGCCGTAGACGCTGACGCGCAGGCGGTCCACCTCGGCGTCGGCGAGCACGGCGTCCTCCAGCCTGCCCCACAGGCCGCGCCGCGAGCTCTGGTTGAAGTCGTCCATCTGCGGCGTGATGTTGGTGAAGTAGAACGAGTCGACGTTGGCCTGCTCCGCGTCCGGGCCCCACAGCAGGTCCGCGCGCCGCGCCAGGTGGCCCCGGTCGAGCCGGTTGCCCCGGTACAGCTCGTCGCCGACCTGGTGCTCGGCGGGCACGCGCGGGTCGAGGACGAACGGGATGCCGCTGCGGTTGATCTGCTTCAGCCCGCCGCCGTCGATGTTCCACGCCACCCAGAGCGCGAAGCGCCGGGACTTGGACTGGGCCAGGGAGAAGTGGGTGTAGTCGATGACCGGCTCGCCGTCCAGCTCGACCGCGTCGGCCCGCGTGCGCTCGCCCAGCACCGGCAGGCCCGCGGGCGTGCCGAGGAAGTCGGGGTCGAAGCCGAGCCGGGCCGCGCGCTCCGGCCGCACGCCCTTCGGCGGCGTGATCGAGATGCCCAGCTTCTCGAACACCGAGCCGGGCAGGCACGCGAGCGCGTGCTCGTCCGCGTCGCCCGCCGCTTCGCCGGCGAAGTGCAGGCCGGCCAGGGTCCGGCCGGGTTTGCCGTTGGCGGACTTGAACACCCACGCCGCGCCCGAGTCGCCGCCCCGGCTGATCTCGCCGTCGGGCGCGGGCTTGGCGCGGTCGGGGCCGATCTCGAAGCAGCCGATCTCGCGCTGCCCGACGCCCGGCCCGTAGTCGATCTTGGCGAGCACGTCGACGCGCCGCACCACGCCGTGCGTCACGCCGGTGGTGCGGCCGCTCTTGACGACCTTGTCGCCGAGGTCCGGCTCGCCGAGCTTGTCCACGGCGACGCCCAGCTCGTGGATCCGGGCGGCGAACCCGCGGTCCTCGACGGTGGCGATCGCGCAGTCGCCCGCGGCGCCCAGGTGCGACCGGACGAGCCGGCCGAGGCGGTTGCGCCCGGTGCGGTTGTCGTCGTGCACGCCCGGCTGCACCACGTCGTCGCCCAGCGCGCCCTGCGGCCCGTGCAGGACGTGCCAGTTGCTCAGCACGTACGGGGTGCCGTCCTCCCGGTCGTGCACGACGCAGCCGACGGTGCCCGCGGACACCCGCACGTGCCCCACGCTGACGCCGGGCACCACGGGGTCGACGCGCGTCTTGCGCGGGTCGACGGCCGCCTCCTCCAGCACCCGGAACTCCACGCGGTAGTCGCGTTGCAGCACGTCCGTCGGCACGGCCACGCCGTCGACCTCGATCACCGCGGGCAGCGGCGCGGTGCCCAGCGCGGCCAGCTCCTCGGGCGCGGCCTTCCGCCGCACGGTGAACTGGATGGCGACCTCGTCGGTGGTCCGACCACCGGACACCTTGTGACCGATGCCGATGGATGACACGTTCGGGTCGCTCAGGTAACCGGCGCCTTTCGTGCGCACGAACTGCCGCAGCGACGTGGGCGCCTCGTTCTTCTTCCTGGCCATGAGCGCAATTCCCCCTGTGTGCGCGCGTCGGTGGCCTTGCTGTCGAAGTCCCCCGAATGAGCGTTAGCCCGAACTTAACGCGTTCAGCCATTCAGCCTAACGAGTGCACCCGGACACGACCGTCGGGTGATCGACCACTGATCGGCCCTGCCGCGTGTCACGCCCGACGTGTTGAGGTGCAGGGACGAGTTCCCCTGAAAGTCGGCGACCCCGCCGACCCCTGCTCTAGGAGGAGCCATGAGGACCAGACACGTCGCGGTGGCCGGAGCGCTCTTAGCCGGGCTCGTCGCACCGACCGCGCACGCGGCCGCGCCGGTGCTCTACAGCGGGCACCCCGACGCCGTCGCGGACAGCTACATCGTGGTGCTCAAGCGGCACGAGGACCTGGCGGCGACGCGCACCGCCGCCCGGGGCGTCACCCGCGCGTACACCTCCGCCCTGGCGGGCTTCGCCCTGCGCGCCGACGCCGCGAGCGCCCGCCGCCTGGCCGCCGACCCGCGCGTGGCCTACGTGGCGCAGGACCTGGAGGTGGACCTGGGCGCCACCGCGCGGGCCGCGGGGGTGCAGCCCGACCCGCCGTCGTGGGGGCTGGACCGGATCGACCAGCGCTCCCTGCCGCTGGACGCCGAGTACCACCACGCCAACACCGCGGCGGACGTGCGGGCGTACGTCTTCGGCACCGGCATCCGCTACACCCACCAGGAGTTCGACGGCGCGGCCGTGCCGGGCCTGGACGCCATCGGCGGCGTCACCCCGCCGGGCAACGACTGCAACGGGCACGGCACGCACATGGCGGGCATCGTCGGCGGCCGGACCACCGGCGTGGCCAAGGACGTGACCCTGGTGTCCGTGCGGGTGCTCGACTGCCAGGGCTCCGGCTCCTACTCCCGGATCATCCAGGGCATCGACTGGGTGACCAGGGACGCGGCGGCCGGCGGCAGGCGCGCGGTCGCGCTGATGACCCCCGGCGGGCCGAAGCACCAGGCGTTCAACGACGCCATCACCGCGTCGATCAGGGCGAACGTGCACTACTCGGTCGTGTCCGGCAGCTCGAACACCGACGCGTGCGGCTTCTCACCCGGCAGCACCCCGCTCGCCACCACCGTAGGCGCGACCGACTCGAACGACAACAAGGCGGGCTTCTCCAACCAGGGCGGCTGCATCGACGTGTGGGCGCCGGGCGTGAACATCACCTCGGCGTGGGGCACGTCGGACACCGCGTACTCGACCATCAGCGGCTCGGCGGCGTCCGCGCACGCGGCGGGCGCGGCGGCGCTGTGGCGGCACCGGTTCCCCGGCGACTCGGCGGTGCAGGTGGCGTCCGCGCTGACCGCCAACGCCACGCCCGGCGTGGTCAAGGGCCTCGGCGCGGGCTCGCCGAACCTGCTGCTGTTCACCGGCATGGTGCCCGCGTGACGACGCGCGGACCACGCACTCCTCGTCGTCGGACGCAGCCGCAATCGCAATCGCAATCGCAATCGCAGTCGCGTTTGTGGTGCTAACCCGCCCACAATCGCAACCACAGTCGCGATTACGAGCCCGACCGCCCCGCAATCGCAACCACGGTCGCGACTACCGGCCCAGCCCGGTCGCAATCGCAACCACGGTTGCGATTGCGGCCGGCATGACGGCGTTGCCGGTGTCCACGCTCACCGCGACCCTGCCGGACGCCTCGCCGACCAGCGCGCCGCACGTGGCCGGTCGGAGGTTCGCCGTCGTGGTTCGCGCGGCCGGTCCTCGCTCACGGCACAGTCCACTCGCAACACGAAAGTTATTACACGATCAGGTGAATCGTGCAATCTCGCGCGGGTCAGGTGATTCCCCGTAAATGCACCCCGCGGGCAACGGTGTGACGCCGCGGTCGCGAGGACGGCTCGGTTCGTCACAGGCATGACGTTAAGCACTCGGCGAAGGGGCCAATTCGTCGGTCGCGGAAGGACCTGGCCGCCTCCCGACCAGGCCGGGGTTTGACCTCGTCGGAACCGGGGTAACGCACTCCGGTGACCTCCACCCCCTCGTGCGCCGTGTCGGGAGAACAGCCCCGGACCTGGCCTTCCGCCCTCGGGCGCGCCGGTCCGACCCCACCACGGCGAGAACGCCGGAACCCCGCGCGGCGGCTCGGGCAGGATGTCTGACGCACGTCTCGTCGAGGTTGCGTTTCAGTGGGGATCGTCACACCGCTCTGTAACGACGAGGATAAAAGACCGGTCCGTGTCATCTACGGTGGAGTGTCGTGCCAAGATTCCTGGTTATGGCCCCACACGTCCCTGATCTCAGCGACGGTGCCGCGCACACCCGGCCCCGTCGGCGTGTACGCGGACCGGTCCCGGGATCGACGAGGTGGATCCGGCTGTGACCGCTGATCGGAGCGGAAGTGCCGGGCGGGCGGAACTGCTCCCTCCCCGGCTGAACGCGTGGCTGACGCTGTCCCGGCAGGTGCCCTCCAAGGTGCTGCGCCCGGGCGTGCTCGGCGCTGTGCTGATCACCTTCGGCGGGCTGGGCGCGGGCGCGGTCGTCCGCCGCGACCCGCTGCTGAGCGGCACGTTCCTCAACGCGATGCGCTACGGCCACGGGCACGACCTCGCCTTCGCCGTCCTGTACGCGGGGCTGGCGCTCATGGTGGTGTCGTGGGTCCGGCTCGGCCGACTGGTGCGCACCGGGCGGATCGGCGGCCGGGCGGTGGCGCTGACCGCCGCGGCCTGGACCGCGCCGCTGATCATCGCCCCGCCCCTCTACAGCCGGGACGTCTACAGCTACCTGGCGCAGGGCGCGGTGGCGCTGCGCGGGTTCGACCCCTACACGACCGGCGCGTCGGCGCTGGACCTGCCGCTGAGCGGCAACGTGGCCGGGCTGTGGCAGGACACGCCGTCGCCCTACGGGCCGCTGTTCCTGCTGCTGGCCAAGTCCACGGTGGCCGTGGTCGGCGACAACGTCATCCTCGGCGCGATCCTCATGCGCCTGGCCGTGCTCGCCGGGCTGGTGCTGCTCGCCTGGGCGATCCCGGGCCTCACCCGCCACCTCGGCGGGCGCGCCCCGGTGGCCCTGTGGCTGACCGTGGCCAACCCGCTGGTGGTGGCCGTGGGCATCGGCGGCGCGCACAACGACATCCTGATGGTCGGCCTGATGGCCGTCGGCGTGCTGATGGTGCTCGACCGCAGGCACGTGCTCGGGTTCGCGGTGATCGCCCTGGCCGCCGCGGTGAAGGCCACGGCGCTGCTGGTCGCCCCGTTCCTGGTGTGGGTGTGGGTGGCGCGGCTGTCCGGTCCCGCGCGGCACCGCTTCCTCAAGGGCGCGGCCGCGGGCGGCGGCGCCTTCGTGGTCGTGTTCGCCCTGTCCACCCTGGTGGCGGGCGTCGACCTGGGGTGGATCGACGTGCTGCGCTCGCAGACCCCGCTGCTGACCTGGATGTCCCTGCCCTGCGCGGTGGCGGAGCTCACCTACCACGCGGTCGGCCGCCACTTCGGCGTGTTCACCTACGAGGGCTTCCTCGGCTTCTTCCGGTCGGCTGGCATGTACGTGCTGGTCGCCGTGCTCGTCCGCCAGTGGTGGCTGGCCCGGGAGGGCGGCGCGGAAGCGGTCCGGCGCGCCGCGATCGCCCTGCTCGCCGCCTCCGTGCTCGCCCCGTCGGTGCTCCCCTGGTACTTCACCTGGGCGCTGGCGCTGGCCGCGGTGTTCGCGTGGCGGGACAGGTGGCTCGCCGTCGCGGCCGGCGTGTCGGTGTGGATGGTGCTGGTCACCCTGCCCGACGGCACGATCGTCGCCCGGTGGACCTACGGTTCGATGAACCCCTGGGTGTGGTGGCCCTACCTGGCCCTGACCGTCCTGGTGGGCGTGTGGGTGGGCCGGGCGCTGCTCCAGCGCGAACCCGGCGCGGCTCTGCGCCACATCGCCGGCGTCACGTCGCACGGCGCCGCCCGGTCGGGCGTGGACCTGCCGGGCGTCGACCTCTCGGGCGTCGACCTCCCGAGGGTGGACCTCTCCGGCGTGGACTTCAAGGACCTGGCCGACCTGGACAAGATCGATTTCAAGGACGTCGACCTCACCGGCGTCGACGAGGGGGCGGACGTGCGGCGCGGGAGTTCGGGTGGCTGACCGGGCGCACGCGGTCGAGGAGGGGGTCCTCAGGTTCGCGCCGCTGGTGCTGGTCCTGTCGCTGGGCTGGTACGCGTGGCGGCTGGGCGACCCGGCCGACTGGGGCATGATCGACCTCAAGGTCTACTGGAGCCTCTCGCCGAACCTGCTGGGCGACCAGCTCTACTCGATCAACATGCCGTTCACGGCGGACTTCCCGCTGCCGTTCACCTACCCGCCGTTCGCGGCGCTGGCGTTCCTGCCGATCTCGTCGCTGCCGTGGCTCGCCGCGCGCGTCCTGTGGCAGGTGCTGTCCCTGGTCTGCCTGTGGTGGCTGGTCCGGACGGCGCTCGGCTTGCTCGCCTCCCGGGCCGGGCAGCCGTACGACGCCACCTGGTCGCGCCGGGCGCTGCTGTGGACCGGGCTGGCGCTGTGGTGCGAGCCGGTGCGCAAGACCCTCGACTTCGGGCAGATCAACCTGGTGCTGGTCGCGGGCACGTTCGCGGCGATGGTGGCGACCCGCCAGGCCGTGGCGGGCCTCGGCGTCGGCGTCGCCGCCGGGCTGAAGCTGACCCCCGCGATCTCGGGGCTGTACTTCCTGGTCACGCGCAGGTTCGCGGCCGCGGCGTGGTCGGTGGCGGGCTTCGCGCTCACGGTGGCGCTGGGCTTCGTCGCCTCGGCGGGCGACTCGTGGCGCTACTGGTTCGAGCTGCTCGGCGCGGCCGACCGGGTCGGCCCGGTCGGCTCGGCGATCAACCAGTCGCTGCGCGGCGCGCTGTCGCGCACCTTCGGGCACGACGTGGGCACGTCCTGGCCGTGGCTGCTCGCCGTGGCGGTGTCCGCGGTGCTGACCGGGTTCGCGCTGCGCGCCGCGGTGCGGGCCGGCGACACCCTGGCCGCCGTGGTGGCCGTGCAGCTGTTCGGGCTGCTGCTCTCGCCGATCTCCTGGAGCCACCACTGGCTGTGGGTCATCCCGCTGGTGCTGTGGCTGGTGCACGGCGGGTCGCGGCGGGGGTGGCCGGCGCTGTCGGTCGCCGCGGCGTGGGTCGTCGTGACCGGCGCGGACCTGATCACGTTCCTGATCGACCAGCAGCCGTCCATCTGGGAGGTCCCCCGGCCGTGGCCGCTCGCCGCGCTCGGGTGGGCCTACCCGGCGCTCGGCCTGCTCAGCCTCGCCGTGATGCCCCGGCTGCTCCGCGGCGGGCGGACCGGCGCGCCCCTCCCCCCGACCTCGAAGGCCGAGCGCAGTGCCCTCTGAACCGTTCGCCCCGGCAACCTTGGAGAGGCGGCTGCTGGCCGTCGCGCCGTGGCTGCTGATCGCCTCCGCGCTCGTCCGCGGCTGGACCATCGTCACCGGGTTCGGCAACGAGACGATCGACCTGTACGTGTACTGGGCGCTCGCGCCGCACGTGCTGGAGGGCGACCTCTACCAGGTCACCTCGCCGCACTCGCCGCCCGACTTCCCGCTGCCGTTCACCTACCCGCCGTTCGGCGCGCTGGTGTTCCTGCCCATGACGTGGCTGCCGTGGGTGGTGGCGCAGTGGGCGTTCCGGCTGCTGTCCGGGCTGTGCCTGTACTGGCTGGTGCGCGTGTCCCTGCGCCTGGTGGCGGGCGCGGGGTGGACCGAGGAGCCCCGGCTGTGGCGGCGGCGGGCGATCCTGTGGACCGCGGTGCTGCTGTGGATGCAGCCCGTCTACCACACGTTCGAGTTCGGGCAGATCAACCTGGTGCTGGCGGGCGTCGTGCTGGCGGCCATGGTCGCCAGGGACCCGCGGGTCGCGGGCGCGGGCATCGGGCTGACCGCGGGCGTGAAGCTGGTGCCCGCCATCTCCGGGCTGTACTTCCTGGCCACGCGCAGGTTCGCGGCCGCGGCGTGGTCGGTGGCGGCGTTCGCGGCGAGCGTCGGCCTGAGCTTCCTGGTCGACGCGGAGCAGGCGAGGCGCTACTGGTTCGAGCTGCTCGGCGCGGCCGACCGGGTGGGCCCGATCGCCACCGCGCACAACCAGTCGCTGCGGGGCGCGCTGTCCAGGACCCTCGGCCACGACGTCGAGATGACGTGGCCGTGGATCCTGGCCGCGGTGGTGGCGTCCGTGCTGGCCGGGTTCGCCCTGCGGGCGGCGGTGCGGGCGCGCGACGCGCTGCTCGGCGTGCTGGTGGTGCAGTTCCTCGGGCTGCTGCTGTCGCCGATCTCGTGGGACCACCACTGGGTGTGGGTCGGCGCGCTGCTGATCTGGCTGGTGCACTCGCGGGTGGTGCCGTGGGCGCGGTGGACGCTGCTGGTGCTGTGGTGCCCGATCATGTTCTGGGACCTGATCGCCTTCCAGCTCGACCGGCAGCCGACGATCTGGACCATCACCCGGCCCGGGTGGCTGTCGCTGATCGGGTGGGCGTACCCGGCTTTCGCCCTGCTGACGCTGGCCGTGGTCGCGTTCGTGGTGAAGGGGCGGAGCGGTGGCGGGCGCGGACCTGCCGGCGCCCCTTCCGAGTTGGGCGGGGTGAACGGTGCCAAGGCCGCGCAGTAGGACCGCCGTGACCGACATCGTCCTGTTCCACCACGCCCAGGGCCTCACCCCGGGCGTCCACGCCTTCGCCGACCGGTTGCGCGCCGCCGGTCACCGGGTCACCACGCCCGACCTCTTCGACGGCAGGGTGTTCGCCACCGTGGAGGAGGGCGTCGCCCACGCCGAGGAGATCGGTTTCGACGCGGTGGTCCAGCGCGGCGTCGAGGCGGTGGCCGGGTTGCCCGAGCGGGTCGTCTACGCCGGTTCCTCCCTCGGGGCCATGCCGGCGCAGAAGCTCGCCCAGACCCGTCCCGGCGCGCTCGCCGTCCTGCTGTACCACGGTGCGGTGCCCGCCACGGCGTTCGCGCCGTCCTGGCCGGCCGGCGTGGCGGTGCAGGCGCACGTCAACGACGAGGACGCGTGGGGCGACCTCGACGTGATGCGGGAGCTGGTCGGGCTGGTCCCCGACGCCGAGCTGTTCACCTACCGCGGTTCGACCCACCTGTTCACCGACAGCAGCCTCGACGCCTACGACGCGGCAGCCACGGAGCTGGTCGTGGAGCGCAGCCTCGCCCTGGTGGCCCGCCTGTCCTGAGCGGTCTCGACCGGTCTTGACCGGCATTCGCCGGTGACGTGGGTCACTCCCGCGTTACAACGTTGTAAGCGAAGTGGTGGCCGGCTACGATTCCGGTCGTTGCCGAGACCAGAGTTCGCGGAGGAGCCGGTTGGCCACGCTGAAGGACGTCGCCGCGCTGGCCGGCGTGTCGGTGAAGACGGTGTCGAACGTGGTCAACGGCTACGCGTTCGTGAAACCCGAGAACCGCCGCCGGGTCGAGGAGGCGCTGCTCACCACGGGCTACCGGCCCAACCTGGGCGCGCGCAACCTGCGCCGGGGCCGGACCGGTTTCGTCGCCCTGGTGCTGCCGGAGCTGGTGGTGCCCTACTTCGCCGAGCTGGCGAACCTCGTGCTCGGCGCGGCGCAGGAGCACGAGTGGAACGTGCTGATCGAGCAGACCCAGGGCACCCGCGACGGTGAGCGCGACACGCTCGCCGCCCTCGGCCCGCACATGATCGACGCCGCGATCGTGAGCCCCGAGGCGCTGACGACGCACGACTTCGGCGAGCTGGTGCCCGGCATCCCGGTGGTGCTGCTGGGCGAGCACCGCGTGGACGTGCCGTTCGACCACGTCGGCATCGACAACGTGGCCGCCGCGCGCGAGGCCGTGGCGCACCTGGTCTCCCTCGGCCGCACCCGGATCGCCGCCATCGGCGCGCACCCCCACCGCGGCACCGCCGCGCAGCGCCTGGCCGGCTACCGGCTCGCGCTCACCGAGGCGGGCCTGCCCGTGCGCGAGGACCTGGTCGCGACCGCCCTGAACTACCACCGCCGCGACGGCGCGGAGGCCATGGCGCGGCTGCTGGGCTCCCCCGAGCCGCCGGACGCCGTGTTCTGCTTCAACGACCTGCTCGCCGTCGGCGCGGTGCGGGCCGCGGCCGAGCGGGGTGTGCGGGTGCCGGACGACCTCGCTGTCGTAGGCTTCGACAACACTGAGGAAGGCGCCTACAGCCTCCCCTCGCTGACCACGGTCGCCCCGGACAAGGCCGCCATCGCGCACGCCGCGGTGGACCTGCTGCGCCGGCGCGTGGAGGACACCGAACGGCCGACGGAGCACGTGCGGACGCCGTTCACGCTGCGGGTGAGGGAGAGCACGGGTGGCGCGTGACGGGGTGTTCGAGGCTCCGGGCAGGATCAACCTCATCGGCGAGCACACCGACTACAACGACGGCTTCGTGCTGCCCATCGCCCTGCCCCACTCGGTGCGGGTGCAGGCGCACCGGCGCGACGACGACGTGCTGCGGATGGCCTCCCGGCAGGCAGCCGGCACCGCCGAGTTGGGCGTGGCGGACCTGCGGCCGGGCGCGGTGACCGGGTGGGCCGGGTACGTGGCGGGCGTGGTGTGGGCGCTGCGCGAGGCCGGGCACCCGATCGGCGGGTTCGACCTGCTGGTGGACGGCAACGTGCCGCTGGGCGCGGGACTGTCCTCGTCGGCGGCGCTGGAGAGCGCCACCGCGCTCGCCGTGACCGAGCTGTCCGGGGTCGAGCTGGACCGCCGGGAGCTGGCGCGGCTCGCGCAGCGCGCGGAGAACGAGTTCGTCGGGATGCCGTGCGGGATCATGGACCAGTCGGCGTCGCTGCTGGCGTGGGAGCGGCACGCGCTGCTGCTGGACACGCGGACGCTGGCGGTCGAGCACATCCCGTTCGACCCGGCCGCCGCCGGGCTCGCGCTGCTGGTCGTGGACACCAAGGCGCCGCACCGGCTGGTGGACGGCGAGTACGCGGCCCGCCGCCGCGACTGCCACCGCGCGGCCGAGCTGCTGGGCGTGCCCGCGCTGCGGGACCTGGTCGGCGAGCCGCACGACCTGCCCGAGAAGCTGGTGCCGCGGGTGCGGCACGTGGTGAGCGAGAACGCGCGCGTGCTGGAGGTGGCGGACCTGCTGCGGGAGGGTCGGATCGGCGAGATCGGGCCGCTGATGACCGCGTCGCACGAGTCGCTGCGCGACGACTACGAGGTGACGGTGCCCGAGCTGGACGTGGCGGTGGACGCGCTGCTGCACGAGGGCGCGCTGGGCGCCCGGATGACCGGCGGCGGGTTCGGCGGCTGCGTCATCGCGCTGGTCGAGGAGTCGGCGGCCGACGCCTGCGCGGCGGCCGTGCGCGCGGCCTTCGCGGGGCACGGCTACACCGAGCCGGAGAGCTGGACCGCCACCGCGGCGGCCGGCGCGCGCCGGGTCGGGGAACCGGTCGGGTAGTCCGGCGCACGCCGGGGTTCCGGGGCCGGTCGCCCGGGCCGGCGCGGGACCGGTCGTCCGCGCGCCGCTCACACCGCCGGGCGCCCGCCGACCGCGCGGCGCGAGGCTCACGCGGTCGGCGGGCGCCCGGGACCAGCCCGGACCAGCGCCGCGGCATCAGCGCTGCGGGACCGGCGGTGCCGTGGTCCGGTCGAGCGGCAGCACGTCGCGCAGCGGCTTGAGCACGGTCGGCTCGGTGTCCGACCTCGGCTCCGGCGCCGGCCGATCGGGGTCGACCTGCGGCACGACCGGCGTCAGCGGGGCGGCGGGCGGCCGCGCCGGGACCTCCGCCAGGTAGGACTCCGGGAAGTCCACGTCGACGGCCACCTCGTCGCCGCCGATCTCGCGGGTGATCCACGCCCCGCTCTCCACGAGCTGCTTCACCGTCTTCACGTGCAGGCCGTTGATGCGCTGGAGGTACCACTCGTCCGGCGGCAGCTGCCCCATGCGGCCGACCAGCCGCGCCTTGACCGCCTTGACGCGCTCCCACAGCGCGGTGGTCAGCGCCGCCCGGTCGTACGGCCCTTCGAGGCCCTCGCGCAGCCGCGCCTCGATGCCGCGCGACACCCCGTCCTCGTCGGGCATGAGCATGGTCGTCCACGCCCGGGACTTCTCGCGGTACTGGAGCTGCTGCATCAAGCCCTCGTGGCCGGAGAAGTCGGACGCGCGGAACTGCCTGCCCTGCCACCGCGAGCGCAACGCGCCCGCCAGCGACAGCGCGCTCTTCACGCCGGTGTTCAGGCCGCGGCCGGGCCAGAAGTGCAGGGAGTTGGCCGCGTCGCCGATGAGGAACCCGAACGTGGCCGGGCCGAGCTGGGCGGTGAAGCGGGAGTTCTGCGTCATGCTCAGGTTGAACATGGTGATGCCCTGGATGTCGCGCGGCGTCGCGCCGAAGAACCGCACGCCCTCCAGGACGCGCGGCCACAGGAACGACAGCCGGTCCACCGACGGCTTGAAGACCGCGCGGTGCCGGTCGCAGGCGAACCGGTCGCCGCGCGGCAGCACCGTGCACCGGTAGGTGCGGATGCAGTCGACCGGGCCGTTCTCGCCGATGGCCACGATCTCCGAGGCCTCCTCGGCGGTCAGCCGCATGTTGATGAACCCGCCGCCCAGGGAGTTGAACAGGTACCGGTTCTGGCTGACCGTCAGCGGCACCGTGTGCTCGTCGGGGAACACGCCCTTGACCCGGATGCCCAGCACGGTCTCGACCAGCTGCTCGCCGTCGACCGAGTAGAAGTCCCGGTCGGGCTTGCCGAAGTGGTCCTTGAGCCGGTCGCGGGTCGGCGAGTTCGCGCCGTCGGCGACGACCAGGATGTGCGTGTCGCCCCACGCCGCGGGGACTTCGTAGCGGCCGGGCACCAGTTCGACGCCGTAGACGTCCTGCGCCATGTCCAGCAGGCAGTCCTCGACCCACCGGATCTTGATGTTGCGCGGGCGGCCCTTCGCCGCGGGCGAGTCCGGGCCCAGCGGCCACATCTCGCCGAACCTGCCCCCGGTGAACAGCCGCTCCTGCACGCGGTGCGGCAGGGTCGACCACACGTTGCTCTGGAGCGTCACGACCTGCTCGCGCCGGAAGTTGCCCTCGGCCTGGCCCAGCCACACGACCCGGTCGCCCTGCCGCTTCCACCGCCGGTCGTGGACCCTGACCTCGACCTGGTCCCCCATCATCGCCCGCAGCGCGCAGGCGAAGGACAGCCCGACCGGGCCGCCGCCCGCCACCACGACGCGCAACGGCTCCCGGCCGGTCGGCAGCGGGTCGAGCTTCTTGAACAGGCCGGTCGCCCAGTCCCCGGCCGGGGTCTCGGCCGGCCGGCGCGGCATCTTGATCAACGTGGTCTTGGCTTCGGCCTGGTGCACGACCGGGTCGCCCCCTCAAGGATGGTCGTCGAGTACTGCTTCGACACGTACGGTGACCCGGATCGGTTCACCCGGGTTCTTGACACGCCAGAGACCCCTCCAGATACACCCCGTCGGCGGTTTTCTTCTCCGACCCGCCACGGACCGTCAGGAGTCCAGGCTGATCATGCCCTTCGCGCGCGCCAGGGACTCCTCCGAGGCGGCGGGAGGCCTCCGGCTCCGGCGCGGTCTTGGCGCGGGTGTGGAAGTGGTGGACGGCGCGGTCGGCGTTGGTGGACGTGCCGGTCCTCTCGCCCCGCGGGTCCGCTACGGCACCCCGTCTTGCCGTGCCTCGTCGCCCACCCGGATCCACCGCGCGTACACGTCGCGATCACCTGGCGGGTGTAGGCAGGAGCTCGCAAGTGTTTCGGCAGCGTGCTTCCCGGCCCTGCACCGAAGGAGTGCCGATGTCCCCGCTGACCCGACGGACGCTCATCGCCGGCGGCGTGGCGGGTGCGGGCGCGACGATCCTCGCGCCCGCACCCGCCAACGCCCTCGCCTACCCGTTCACCCTGGGCGTCGCCTCCGGCGACCCCGCGCCGGACGGCTTCGTGATCTGGACGCGCCTGGCGCCCAGCCCGCTCGCCGCCGACGGCCTGGGCGGCATGGCGGCCGACCCGGTGACCGTCGAGTGGCAGGTCGCGACCGACAACCGGTTCACGCAGGTCGTGCGCAGCGGCTCGCACACCGCGACGCGCGAGTGGGCGCACAGCGCGCACGTGGAGGTGACCGGCCTCCAACCCGGCCGCGAGTACTCCTACCGGTTCCGCGCCGCCGGCCATATCTCGCCGGTCGGCCGCGGCGTGACCGCGCCCGCGCCCGGCGCCGGCTCCGAGCTGACCATGGTGTTCGCCTCCTGCTCGCACTACGAGGAGGGGTACTTCACCGCCTACCGGCGGATGGCCGAGGAGAACCCGCACCTGGTGCTGCACCTGGGCGACTACATCTACGAGGGCGCCGCGACCACCACCAGGGTGCGCCGGTTCGCGCCGTCGGCGGAGATCGCGGGCCTGGCCGACTACCGGGTGCGGCACGCGCAGTACAAGACCGACGTGGACCTCCAGGCCGCGCACGCCGCCGCGCCGTGGCTGGTCGTGTGGGACGACCACGAGGTGGAGAACAACTACGCCGACCTGGTGCGCGCCAACACCTCCCCCGCCGGTGACTTCCGGGCGCGCCGCGCGGCGGCGTACAAGGCCTACTACGAGCACATGCCGCTGCGTGCGGCGCAGCGGCCGGTGGCGGAGGACATGCGGCTCTACCGCCGGGTGCGCTGGGGCGGCCTGGCCACGTTCCACATGCTCGACACCCGCCAGCACCGCGACGACCAGGCGTGCGGCGACGGCACCAAGGTGTGCGCGGACGCCGACGACCCGGCGCGCACGCTCACCGGCGCGGCGCAGGAGGCGTGGCTGCTCGACGGGATGCGGCAGCGGCTCGGCACCTGGGACTTCCTGGGCCAGCAGGTGTTCTTCGCGCAGAAGCTCGCCTCGGCGGACGGCGCGCGGTCCATGGACTCCTGGGACGGCTACCGCGCCAACCGGGACCGGCTCCAGCGCGGCTGGGACTCGGCGGGCCTGCGCAACACCGTCGTGCTCACCGGCGACGTGCACCGGTCGTGGGCGGCGGACCTGCTGCTCGACTACGACGCCCAGGACCGGGTGATCGGCACCGAGCTGGTCACCACCTCGATCACCTCGGGCGGCGACGGCAACGCCGCGGACAACGGCCTGTCCGGCCTGAACCCGCACGTCAAGTTCCACAAGAACCTCCGGGGCTACGTCCGCACCCGGACCACGCCCTCGCGGGTCGACGTCGACTTCCGCTTCGTGGACCGGGTCACCACCCGCGACTACCCGGTCAGGACGCTCCAGAGCTACGTCGTCGAAGCGGGCAACCCCGGATTGCAGGCGCCATGAAGAAGATCATCCCCCTGGTGTGCGGGCTCCTCCTGCTGGGCGCGGGCACGGCGTCGGCGGCGGCCACGTGGACCACGGCCAACAGCGCCGCGACCGGCGACCAGGACAACGCCGCGGTGTCCGCGGTCCGCAACGGCTGGACCGCCGTCGCGTGGGAGGACGACCGCGACTCCGCGACGCCCGCCGACGACGCGCGCACCGACGTGTGGGTGCGGCTGTTCAAGGACGGCGCGTCGCGCTACGAGCAGAAGCTGTCGGCGGGCGGCAGCGGCGACTGGCGGCACGTGCGGCCGGACGTGGCCCTGCACGACGACGGCACCGCGGTCGTGGTGTGGGCCGACGACGCGGACGGCAACGGCTACTACAACGTCCAGGTGCGGACGCTCTCGACCACGGGCGCGGTGACCGGTTCGGCGCGGGCCAACGCGAGCGCGGACGGCCAGCAGCTCGCCCCGGCGGTCGCCGCCGACCCCGACACCGCCGGGTTCGCGGTGGTGTGGGAGGACCGGCAGACCGGGGCGGAGCCGACCGTGCGGGCGGCCGGGTTCGCGTCGGCGACCTCGAAGACCTACGAGGCTCAGGTCAACAACGCGGGCGGCGCGCACCAGCGGCCGGACGTGGCCATGGGCGCGGCGGGCAACGCGATCGTGGTGTGGGACGAGGACGGCGACGGCAACGGGTTCTCCAACATCGGCCGGAAGGTCCTGACCCCGTCCGGCGGCGTGAAGCTGGCGCAGGGCACGGCCAACGCCGCGGGCGACGGGCAGCAGCGGCGGCCGGTGGTGGCGGCGAACTTCAACGGCGACTTCGCGGTGGCCTGGGAGACCGACCACACGGGCGCCGCCGCGGTGGCCGCCCGGTCGTTCACCGCCGCCGGGGCGGCCCGGACGGCCACCGACACGGTCTTGGCCGATGCCGTGCAGACCGGGGCGGATCCCCGGGTCGGCATCGACGACCAGCTCAACGTCGTGGTGAGCTGGGTGCGGGCGCAGGACGTCGTGACGCAGGGCCTGAACCCGGACGGCACGGCCGAGGGCCGGCTGCCCCGGCAGGCGACCGTCTCGACCGCCACCGGCAGGCAGGACGAGCCGGCGCTGGGCGTGGACGCGTGGGGGCGGATCACCGTCGCCTACACCGACGACAACGACGGCAACGGGTTCGACCAGGTCTACCTGGGCACCGGGCTGGTCAACAGCACCTGGTGACCCCTCGGCGCCGGGTGGGGTCCCCGCCCGGCGCCGACGCGGTCTCGTGTACCTCACGGTCGGCCCGCTTGGGCACCCCGACCTGTTAACGCTCACATAAATCACCGGCAAGCCTTGACTTCGCCACCCCGAACTCGCGATAGTTCCGAGGTGTTGGGAGCGTTCCCAAACCTGCTCGCAAGGAGGCGAAGCATGGATACACGCAGGTCAAAGGCGATCGCGTGGGGCGCAGGGCTCTTAGCCGCTCTTACCGTCTCGGCGACGTTGACCGCCGGTGGTAGCGCTAACGCGGCACCCGCTTATCCGGGTCCGGGACGGGTGACCGGCGACGTCCACGTGCACGACCCGACGTTCGTCAAACGACCCGAGGGCGGCTACCTGGTCGCCCACACCGGCGACAACATCGCGCTGAAGACCTCCGCCGACCGCACCGCGTTCCGCAACGCGGGCCAGGTCTTCCCCAACGGCGCGTCGTGGACGACGACCTACACCAACGGCGGCCGCAACCTCTGGGCGCCGGACCTGTCGTACCAGAACGGCCGCTACTACCTGTACTACTCGGCGTCGTCCTTCGGCTCGAACCGGTCGGCGATCTTCCTGGCCACCAGCACCACCGGCGCGGCCGGTTCGTGGACCAACCAGGGCCTGGTCGTCGAGTCCCGCACCAGCGACAACTTCAACGCCATCGACCCCAACCTGGTGATCGACGACCAGGGCCGCTGGTGGCTGAGCTTCGGCTCGTTCTGGTCGGGCATCAAGATGGTCGCGCTCAGCCCGTCGACGGGCAAGCGCAGCGACAGCACCATCCGGTCCATCGCGAGCCGCAACGGCGGGCCGATCGAGGCGCCGACGATCGTCAAGCGCGGCAACTACTACTACCTGTTCGTGTCGTTCGACTACTGCTGCCGCGGCGCGTCGAGCACGTACCGGGTCATGGTCGGCCGCTCGACCAGCGTCACCGGCCCGTACGTGGACCGCAACGGCCGGGACCTGAACTCCGGCGGCGGCACCGAGATCCTGGCGACGCACGGCTCGGTGATCGGCCCGGGTCACCAGGACGTGTTCACGGACACGGACGCCGACGTCCTCGCCTACCACTACTACACCAGCAGCGGGGCCGCGCTGCTCGGCATCAACCTGCTCGCCTACGACAGCCAGGGCTGGCCGTACGCGTACTAGAGGACGAGTGAGACGCCGGTCGCCGTGACCACCACGGCGACCGCCGCGTCCAGCACCCGCCACGCCGAGGGGCGGGCGAACGTGCCCGACAGCCGACGCGCGCCGAAGCCCAAGCAGCCGAACCACAGCGCGCTGGCGGCCATCGCGCCCGCCCCGAACCACCACCGGTCGTCGCCGAAGCCGGTGGAAGCGGTGCCGAGCAGCAGCACGGTGTCCAGGTACACGTGCGGGTTGAGCCAGGTCAGCGCCAGGCACGTGGCGATCGCCGCGGACGCCGCGCCGCCGACCTCCAGCGCGGCCGGCCGCAGCACGCGCCGCGCGGCCAGCACGCCGTAGCCGACCAGGAACGCCGCGCCGACCCAGCGCACCACCTCCAGGGCGGCCGGCCACGCGGTCAGCGCCGCGCCGACACCGCCCACGCCGAGCGCGATGAGCAGCATGTCCGAGCCCGCGCAGATGGCCACTACCGCCGGCACCCGCTGCCTCAGCACGCCTTGCCGCAGCACCAGGGCGTTCTGCGCGCCGATGACGACGATCAGGGAGAGGCCGGTGCCGAGCCCGGCGAGCAGTGCGCGCATCACACCACGACGGTAAGAACGGGCTCGCCATAAGGCCAGCTACAGTTACTTACGTATCATTAGCAGCCGTGATGCTGGATCCGGAGTGCGTGCGCACCCTGCTGGCCGTGGTGGACGAGGGCACGTTCGACGCCGCGGCCAAGGCGCTGCACGTCACGCCTTCCGCGGTCAGCCAGCGCGTCAAGCAACTGGAGCAGCGCACCGGCCGGGTGCTGCTGGTGCGGTCCAAGCCCGCTCGGCTGACCGGCTCCGGCGCGGTGATCGCCCGGTACGGCAGGCAGCAGGCGCTGCTGGACCGGGACGCGCGCGAGGCTCTCGGCCTGGTCGAGGACCCGACGCCGATCCCGGTGGCGGTGAACGCCGACTCGCTGTCCACCTGGTTCCGCCGCGCGGTCAAGGAGCTGGCGGGCGACGAGGGCCTGGTGCTGACCGTGCGGCGGGAGGACCAGGACCACACCGCCGACCTGCTGCGCCAGGGCTCGGTCGTGGCCGCCGTGACGTCGTCGCCGCGGCCGGTGCAGGGTTGCCGGGTCCGGCCGCTGGGGAGCATCCGCTACCACGCGGTGGCCGCCAGGCGGTTCGCGCGCCGCTGGGCGGACCGGCCGCTGCACGAGGCGCCGGTCGTCGTGTTCGACGCGAAGGACGACCTCCAGGACGCGTTCTGCCGCGAGCTGACCGGCCACGACGCGGCCGCGCGCCGCCACCACCTGCCGGACGGGCACGTGTTCGAGGACGCCGTGGCGGCGGGCGCGGGGTGGGCGCTGCTGACCGAGCACCAGGTCCGGCGGCACCGGGGCCTGGTGCACCTGGCCCCGGACCGCCCGGTGGACGTGCCGCTGCACTGGCAGCAGTGGAAGCTCGACTCCCCGCCGCTGGCGCGCGTGGCGGACGCGGTCTTCCGGGCCGCGGCGGCCGAGCTGCACTGACCGCGGCCGATCCCCCCTTTCGCCCCGCGTTCACCTGCCGTCCGCCTGACCATCGGCACGACGTGTTCAAGGGTCCCTGCTCTCTGCAACGCCCCGAGGGCGCACGAACTCGAAGGCACATGCCTCGTCCGGGCACACCTGAAGCGGAGGGTTCCGCACGTCAGGTCGCGGGGCTTTACCGGCGGTGCTCGTCATCGGCGTCGTCACCGCCGCCGCGTTGACCGCCGTCGCCTCGTCCGACCACCTCCCGGCCGCCTGGGCGGCCACCGCCACCTTCACCCCGACCGCCGACACCTACGTCGACGGTTCCGCACCCGGCACGAACCACGGCACGTCCGGCCGACTCGGCGTGGACGGCTCGCCGGTCAAGCGGATGTTCCTCAGGTTCTCCGTCTCCGGCCTCTCCGGCTCCGGCCTCTCCGGCTCCGGCGACAGCGCCACGGCCGCGCTGCTGGACGGCATCCCCGGCACGGTGTTCACCACCGACAACCACGACTACAACACCAGCGGCGCCACCGGGTACTACAACTACTTCGGCTCGCTCGCCGGACCAGCCGGCCAGGGCTACTACTCCTACGACCTGGGCAACTGGCACGTCGTCTCGCGGAACAGCAACATCAGCACGGCGGCCGGCTCGGCGCAGGAGAGGTGGCTGCGCGCGGACCTGGCGCCAACCACTCGCCGTCCACCGCGACGCGCCCCCTGTTCCAGGCCCTCTACGACCACAACGCCGACGTGGTGCTCTTCGGGCACAACCACCAAGTACGAGCGGTTCGTCCCGCAGAACCCCAACGGCGGCCTGGACACCGCGCAGGGCATCCGCACGTTCGTCGCGGGCATGGGCGGGGCGAGCCACTACTCGTTCGGCACCATCCGGCCCAACAGCGAGGTGCGCGACAGCAACACCTACGGCGTGCTGAAGCTGACCCTGCACAGCGACAGCTTCTCCTGGCAGTTCGTGCCGGAGGCGGGCAAGACGTTCACCGACAGCGGCTCCACCGCCTGCCACTGAGCCCGCCCGCGCCCGGGAGCTGGGCCGGCGGGGCGTGAGCGCCAACGTCTTCGCGCTCGGCGCGGTCAGCCTGATCACCGACGTCTCGTCGGAGATGGTCACCGCGGTCCTGCCCCTCTACCTCGTCGTCGGGCTCCAGCTCAGCCCCGCCGCCTACGGCGTCGTCGACGGCCTCTACACCCAGGGCCACCACCCTGCTGCGGCTGGTCGGCGGCTACCTGGCCGACCGGACCAGCAGGCGCAAGGCCGTGGCCGGCCTCGGCTACGCCCTGTCCGCGGTGGCCAAGCCGGCGCTCGTGCTCGCCGGGACGTCCACCGCCGCGCTGGGCGCGGTGATCGCCCTCGACCGCGCGGGCAAGGGCCTGCGCACCGCGCCCCGCGCCCCGCGACGCGCTGATCACCCTGTCGACGCCGGCGGACGCCCTGGGCCGGGCGTTCGGCGTGCACCGGGCGATGGACGGCGCGGGCGCGTTCGCCGGTCCCCTGGTCGCCCTGGCGATGCTGGCCGCGACCGGCGGCTCGTTCGACTCGGTGTTCGTGACCAGCGCGTGCGTCGCCGCCATGGGCGTGGTGGTCCTGGTGCTGTTCGTGCGCGACCACCGGTCGGCGCTGCCCGCCGCACCGGTGCGGGTGGCCGCGGTCGGCGGGCTGTGGCGCGACGCGGGCGTGCGGCGGGTCGTGCTCGCGGCGTCGCTGCCGGGCCTGGCCACGATCGGCGACGGGTTCGTGTACCCGCTGCTCCAGCGGCGCGAGGGCCTGGCGATCGGCTGGTTCCCGCTGCCGGCGGTCGGCACCAGCCTGGTGTGCCTGCTGCTGGCCGCGCCGCTCGGCGCGCTGGCCGACCGCGTGGGCAGGCTGCCGGTGCTGCTCGGCGGGTACGTCGCGCTCGGCGCGGTCTACCTGCTCGTGCCGGGGCCCCTGCGCGGGTGGCCGCTGGTGGTCGCGGTGGTGCTGCTCTACGGCGTCTTCTACGCGGCGACGGACGGCGTGCTGGTGGCGCTGGCCGGACCGCTGCTGCCGGAGCGGCTGCGCGCCACCGGCATCGCCCTGGTCCAGAGTGGACAGGCGGTGGCGTACCTGGGCTCCTCCGTGCTGTTCGGGCTGGCCTGGCAGTTCCGGGGGCCGCGACCGGGGCGGCGGCGGTCGGGGTCGCCCTGGTCACCACGTTCGTCCTGCTGAGGAGGCGCCCGTGAACGTCCGGGCCAAGCTGCTGACCACCGCGGTGGCGGCGCTGCTGCCGGCCGGGGTGGCGGTCGGCTACGCGGCGAGGTCCGCCGGTCCGCCGGCCGCGCCCGCGCCCGGCGCGGTGAGCGGTCCCCGGCTGGTGGTGCCGAGCAACGGCGTGCTGTCGACCGTGGCGAGGTCGGACCCCGGCGGTCCGCGGTAGGTGGTCGGCCAACGGTGCGACCGGGCCTACAGCGCGGGTGGCGCCACGGCCTGCCTGCGGCCGGTCGGCGCGTTCGAGGCGGGCGGGCCGGCCGTGCTCGACAGCTCCTGGCGGGAGCTGCGGGCGGTGCCGCTGACCGGCTTCCCGAACCGGGCCCGGGTCTCGGCGAGCGGCCGCATGGTGGCCTGGACGCTGTTCGTGGACGGCCACTCGTACGCCTCCGGGGCCTTCTCCACCAGCACCGGGATCCTCGACACCCGCACCGGTGAGCTGGTGCGCGACCCGGAGGAGTTCACCTCCTCGGTGGACGGGGTGGTGACCACCGCGGCGGACCGCAGCTTCTGGGGCGTCACGTTCGCCGACGACAACCGCTTCTACGCCACCATGTCCACCGGCGGGCGTCGCCACCTCGTGGAGGGCGACCTCGCGGCGCGGTCGCTGCGGTCGGTCGCCGACGGCGTGGAGTGCCCCTCGCTGTCGCCGGACGGGACCCGCATCGCCTACGAGGCCGCGGTGGGCGGTGACCCGGGGCGCGGGTGGCGGCTGTCGGTGCGGGACCTGGCCACCGGGGCGGTGACGCCGCTCGCGGAGACCCGGAGCGTGGACGACCAGCCGGCCTGGCTGGACGACCGCACCGTCGCCTACGGGCGGCAACGGGACGACGGCGTCAACGACGTGTGGTCGGCGCCCGCGGACGGCTCGGGCGCGCCCGTCCTGCTGGTCCCGGGCGCGGCCTCGCCCGCCGCCATCGGGTGGCGACACCCCCGAAGGGGGGAGCGCGCCGCGTCGCCACGGCGCGCTCCCCGCCGTTTGTGGCCGGTCGCCACGGCTCTCCCAACACGTGACGACCGGCCCTGAGAACCGCGTGGCACTTCTCCTCCCACTGCGGTCAAGTCGTGAACGCCGAGCGTGCCATGGCCAGGCCCCCTCGTCCCGGAAAACGCTCCCCCGTTACCGACGTCCGAAATCGGCGGCAACTGTGTCCCGGGCCACAGGGCGGTGTCAAGCACTTCGCGCGACGGCGTGACCGGAACGCAACCGGAGGGGTCGGCGACCGAGGGAAGCTCACGTGCGGACCACAGTGGACCGCGCCTCAGACCAGCCTGACCTCGACCCCGCGCTCGCGGAACCGGCGCACGTCCTCCGGGGCCGCGTCGACGTCGGTGACCAGCACGTGGACGTCGCTGATCGGGCAGGCCTCGGCGAACGCCCTGGCCCCGATCTTGGCGGAGTCGGCCACCACGACCACGCGCCGGGCGCGGGTGGCGAGCATCCGGTTGACGTCGGCCTCGCCCTCGTCGTGCGAGTAGGCCCCCGAGTCGGGGTCGATGGCGTCCACCCCGAGGAACGTCACGTCGAGGCTCAGCCCGTTGATGATCTTCCCGGCGAGCGGGCTCATCAGCTGGTAGGTCTGCGGCCGCGCCACCCCGCCGGTCACCACCAGCTTCACCTGGGGCCGCACGGCCAGCTCGGTGGCGATGTTCAGCGCGTTGGTGACCACGGTGACCAGGCCGTCGCCGTCCGCGCCGCCGAACTCAGCGCTGGTCGCCAGGGCGCGGGCCACCTCGGTGGTGGTCGTGCCGCCGTTCATGCCGACCACGGCGCCCTTGGTGACCAGCCCGGCCGCCGCGCGCCCGATGCGCTGCTTCTCCCCCGCCCGCCGCACCGTCCGGTAGCGCAGCGGCAGGTCGTAGGCGACGGCGTGGGCGACCGCGCCGCCCCTGGTCCGGGTGAGCAGCTGCTGCTCCGCCAGGTGGTCGAGGTCGCGGCGGATGGTCGCGCCGGAGACGTCCAGCTCGACGGCGATGTCGTCCACCTCGACCCGCCCGCGCTCGGCCACGAGCTCCAGCAGTGCGTTCAACCGGTCATAGCGGTTCACGCGGCACCTCCCGGACCCCAGGCACCGCACATTACCGATTCCGGGACTCCGGGCGGAACGGTTCAGAAGGCGGTACCGTTCCGCCCGGCGCCCCGGTCAGGTCGGGGTCAGCAGATGCTCTGGCTGCTGTTGACCAGCGTGTTGTTGCGGAAGGTGGTGTTGTTGCCGCACGGGCTCTCGCGAATGGCCGAATTCGACACCCGCAGGTTCTGGATGAGGATGTCGCTGGTCACCGGGAACTCGCTGCGCGCCGCCAGCCGGATGTCGCCGGGGCCGGAGACGCTGCCGCTCTGCGCGGCGAGGTTCACGTTGTAGCAGTTCTCGATCAGGATCGCGTTGCTGCCGGTGTTGGCGATGTCGATCCGGTCGATCTGGAGGCCGCCGCTCTCCGAGACGCAGAAGATGCCCCGGCCGCCGCCGCGGGCGATGACCTGGCCGACCCGGACGTTGATCGGGTAGCTGCTGCCGACGCGGCCGTTGCGGTTGGCGGTGCGGAAGGCGGCGTAGCCGGTGCCGGTGCCCGCGTTCTCCGCGTCGACGGTGCCGACGGTGGCGTTGATCGTCTGGTTGAGCAGCAGGCCCGACTCGCCGACGCCGCGCGCCACGACCGTGCCGACGGTCAGGCCGTCCACGCCGTAGGTCTCCACCGCGTGCGAGCTGGCGCCCTGCACGTAGGCGTAGTCGATGCGGACGTTGCGGGTCCACTGGCTGGTGTCGCCGCGGTTGTCGATGCGCACGCCGAGCCCTCGGGACAGGCGCATGTTCACGGTGCCGATGACCACGTTGGTGACGTTGCGCATGAAGATGCCGTAGACCGGCGTGCCCGTGAGGGTGAGGTTCTGGACCTCGATGTCGCGCACGCCGCGCGCGTACACCGGGGCGTAGTCGCCCGAGCCGGAACCGGTGACGTTGATGGTGCCGCACAGGTCGATCGCGGTGTAGCTGCGCATCGAGTACCGCTCGCCCGCCGGGATGGAGCCGGAGGCCCGGACGACGATCCGCTCCTTCGAGGTGCGGTTCGCGGTGAGGCTGTCGTTGGCTGCTTGCAGGGCGGCGCGCAGGCTGTTGCCGGTGTAGACGGTCCGGCTGCCGTTCCGGGCGGTGAAGCTGCTCCCGGAGCCGGTCACCTCGGCGTTGTACGAGCCGTCGCCACAGGCGGCCCGCGCCTCGGGCGCGGCGACCTGGAGGAGCGCCGCGGTCAACGCTGACACGGCGAGCAGAGCTTTCATCTGGGTCTCCTGCATCGGGTTGGTAAGCGCTTTCCTACACGGCGGCGGATGTCCTCGGGTTTTCGGTGGTGGTAGGGGGTTCGGCGGCGGTCCGCCGGGGGACGGCGGACCGCCGCCCAAGACCGCTGACGCGGCGGCGAGGAGCACCGGTCGCGCCTGGGAGCGTTCCCAGACCGGTAGTAGAGCGGATGGGCGGTGCGCCGTCAAGGGCCCGGGTCGGGCCCTTGACGGCGCAGGGGTCACGCCCGCCGCTTGGTCCACACGTCGTAGGCGACGGCCACGAGCAGCACCAGGCCCTTGACCAGCATCACCCGCTCGCTCGGCGCGCCGATCAACGACATGCCGTTGTTGATCACACCCATGATCAGGCCGCCGGTGATCGCGCCGACCACCTTGCCCACGCCGCCCTGCACCGCCGCGCCGCCGATGAACGCCGCCGCGATCGCGTCCAGCTCGAACGAGGTGCCCGCGGTCGGC
The DNA here is from genome assembly GCF_039527585.1 of Saccharothrix xinjiangensis. Classification (NCBI taxonomy): domain Bacteria; kingdom Bacillati; phylum Actinomycetota; class Actinomycetes; order Pseudonocardiales; family Pseudonocardiaceae; genus Saccharothrix; species Saccharothrix xinjiangensis. The sequence goes on from NZ_BAAAKE010000003.1 coordinate 214,046, forward strand.
CCGGCCTGGTTGAGCCGGCCCGCGAAGATGATGCCCGCCAGCGCCGCCAGCACGCCCATGTTCACGAACACCCAGAAGGTCACCTGCTTGACCTTCACGCCGGACAGCGTCGCCGCCTGGAGGTTGCCGCCGATGGCGTAGATGTGCCGGCCGAACACCGACCGGTCGGCCATCACCGAGTACCCCATCACCAGCACCGCGAGCACCACGAGCACCCACGGCAGGTTGCGGAACCGGGCCAGCTGCACCACCACGGCCAGCACGACCGCCGCCGCCAGCGCGATCTTCAGCACGAACACCGGGAACGGGTCGACGACCTGCCCGTAGCCCAGCCGCGCCTTGCGCCTGCGCCACTGGGTGAACGCGAACCCGGCCACCACCGCGACGCCGACCAGCAGGCTCACCAGGTCCGCGCCGCCCAGCGGCCCCAGGCCGACGTTGCCCAGGTAGCCGGAGGTGAAGCCGTTGGCCAGGGTGCGGATCTGCTCCGGGAACGGCCCGATGCCCTGGTTGCCCAGCACGGTCAGGGTGAGCGCGCGGAACACCAGCATGCCCGCCAGCGTCACGATGAACGCCGGGATGCCGAAGAACGCCACCCAGTACCCCTGCGCCGCGCCGATCACCGCGCCCGTGAGGAGCGTGATCAGCACCGCCAACCACCACGGCAGGCCCATCTGCACGGTCAGCACCGCGCAGACCGCGCCCGTCAGCGCCACCACCGACCCGACGGACAGGTCGATGTGGCCGCCGATGATCACCAGCATCATGCCGATGGCCAGGATCAGCACGTAGGAGTTCTGGACGATGATGTTGGAGATGTTCTGCGGCTGGAGCAGCGCGCCGTCGGTGAGCACCGCGAACAGCGCCACGATCAACGCGAACGCCACGTAGATGCCGGACTGCCGCAGGTTGATCGTGAACCGCCGCTGCGGCCCCGCCTGCTCCTTGACCGGCGTCGCCGCGGTCTTGGTGGTCATGAGGTCTGTCCCTGGGTCATGTGGTGCATCAGGCGTTCCTGGGTGGCTTCGGCGCGGGTCAGCTCACCGGTGATCCGGCCCTCGGCCAGCGCGTACACCCGGTCGCACAGGCCGAGCAGCTCGGGCAGCTCGGAGGAGATGACCAGCACCGCGCGACCCTGGTCGGCCAGTTCGTTGATGATCGAGTAGATCTCGTACTTCGCGCCCACGTCGATGCCGCGCGTCGGCTCGTCGAGGATGAGCACGTCCGGGTCGGTGAACATCCACTTGGCCAGCACGACCTTCTGCTGGTTGCCGCCGGACAGCGTGCCGACCTGCGTGCCGACGCCCGAGGTCTTGATGTTCATCGACCGCCGGAACCGCTCGGCGACCGAGAACTCCTCGTTCTCGTCCACCCAGCCCCGGCTCGCGAGCTTGCCGAGCCCGGCCGCGGACACGTTGCGCTTGACGTCCTCGATGAGGTTGAGGCCGTAGCGCTTGCGGTCCTCGCTGACGTAGGCCAGGCCGTTGCGGATGGCCCGGCGGACGGTGCGCGTGTCGATCTCGCGCCCCTCCTTGACCACCCGGCCCGAGACGCCGACGCCGTAGGAGCGGCCGAACACGCTCATCGCCAGTTCGGTGCGCCCCGCGCCCATCAGGCCCGCCAGGCCGACGATCTCGCCGCGCCGCAGCACCAGGTTGGCCCGGTCGACCACGACGCGGTCCGGCTGCGACGGGCTGTGCACGGTCCAGTCCTCGATCCGCAGCACCTCCTCGCCCACCCGCGGCGTGCGCGGCGGGAAGCGGTGCTCCAGGTCGCGGCCGACCATGCCCGAGATGATCCGCTCCTCGGCCACCTCGCGGGCCGGCAGCGTCTCGATCGTGCGGCCGTCGCGCAGGATGGTGATGCTGTCGGCGATCCGCTTCACCTCGTTGAGCTTGTGCGAGATGATCACCGAGGTGACGCCGTGCTCGCGCAGGCCGTCGAGCAGGTCGAGCAGGTGCGCGGAGTCGTCGTCGTTCAGCGCCGCGGTCGGCTCGTCCAGGATCAGCAGCCGCACGTCCTTGGCCAGCGCCTTGGCGATCTCCACCAGCTGCTGCTTGCCGACGCCCAGGTCGTGCACCGGCGTCGTGGGGTTCTCCCGCAGGCCCACGCGGGCGAGCAGCTCGCTCGCCGCGTGGTTGGTGCGGTTCCAGTCGATGAAGCCCCGCGAGGCCCGCTCGTTGCCCAGGAACAGGTTCTCCGCGATGGACAGCTGGCCGCACAGCGCGAGCTCCTGGTGGATGATCGCGATGCCGCGCCGCTCGCTGTCGCGCACGCCGCCGAACGAGCACGGCCGGCCCTCGAAGACGATCTCGCCCTCGTACGACCCGTGCGGGTGCACGCCGGAGAGCACCTTCATCAGCGTGGACTTGCCCGCGCCGTTCTCGCCGCAGATCGCGTGGATCTCACCGCGCCGCACGGCGAGCGAGACGTCGCGCAGCGCGGTGACCCCGCCGAACCGCTTGGTGATGCCCCGCATCACCAGGATGTCGTCGGACATGCCCCCGACTACCTCAGCTGGTCTTCGGTGTAGTAGCCGGACTCGACGAGGACCTTCTTGTAGTTGTCCTTGTCGACGATGACCGGCTCCAGCAGGTACGAGGGGACGACCTTCTCGCCGTTGTCGTAGTCCTTCTCGTTGTTGACCTCGGGCTTGCCGCCCTTGAGCACGGCGTCGGCCATGTCCACGGTCACCTCGGCCAGCTCGCGGGTGTCCTTCTGGATGGTCGAGTACTGCTCACCGGCGATGATCGACTTCACCGAGGCGACCTCGGCGTCCTGGCCGGTCACGACCGGGTAGGGCGTGGCGCCGACGCCGTAGCCGTTGCTCTTGAGCGCGGACAGGATGCCGATGGACAGGCCGTCGTAGGGCGAGAGCACGCCCTGCACCAGCTGGCCGCCCTGGTAGCTAGAGGTGAGGATGTCCTCCATGCGCCGCTGGGCGGTCGCCGGGTCCCACCGCAGGATGGACACGGTGCGGAAGTCGGTCTGGCCGCTCTTGACCACCAGCGTGCCCTTGTCGATGTGCGGCTGGAGCACCGACATCGCGCCGTTGAAGAAGAACGTGGCGTTGTTGTCGTCGGGCGAGCCCGCGAACAGCTCGACGTTGATCGGGCCGGTGGCGGTGCCGGTGCTGCCGTCGGCGTTGAGGACCTTCAGCCCGGTCAGCAACGAGGTGGCCTGCTGCACGCCGACCTTGAAGTTGTCGAACGTGGCGTAGTAGTCCACGTTCGGGCTGTTGCGGATCAGCCGGTCGTAGGAGATGACCGGGATCTTCGCGTCGGCGGCCTGCTGGAGCTGGCTGGTCAGGGCGGTGCCGTCGATCGAGGCGACGATGAGCAGCTTCGCGCCCTTGGTGATCTGGTTCTCGATCTGGTTGGCCTGCGTGGGGATGTCGTTCTCGGCGTACTGGAGGTCGACCTGGTAGCCCTTCGCCTCCAGCGCCTTCTTGATGTTGTCGCCGTCGTGGATCCAGCGCTCCGAGGAGCGGGTCGGCATGGTCACGCCGACCACCGCGCCCTCGGTGGACCCGCTCTGCTGGTCGACGGTCTTCTCCGCCGACCCGCAGGCGGCGAGCATCAAACCGGCCGCGGCGATGGCGGCGATCCGCGGAAACCTCATCGTTTCTCTCTCTCCCTTTGGCGGTGCGGCTAGCGCAGGCCCTGCGCGAGCCGGTAGTACGCCTGGTTCCAGCGCAGGCGGTCGGTGAACGAGGCGGTGGTCGTGTCCCGGTCGATGACGACGAGCTCCGTCCGCACCATCTGCGCGAAGTCGTTCAGCGTCTCCGCGCCCACCGCCTGCGTCATCACGGTGTGGTGCGGGCCGCCCGCGGTCAGCCACGACTCGGCGGAGGTGGACAGCGACGGCGCGGGCTTCCACACCGCGCGCGCCACGGGCAGGTTCGGCAGCGGCTCGTCCGGCGGCACGACCTCGACCTCGTTGGCCACCAGGCGGAACCGCTCGCCCAGGTCCGCCAGGCCGACCACCACGGCGGGACCCGCGGCCGCGTCGAACACCAGCCGCACCGGGTCCTCCCGGCCGCCGATGCCCAGCGGGTGGACCTCGCAGCTGGGCCGGTCGGCGGCGATGGTCGGGCAGACCTCCAGCATGTGCGCGCCCAGGATCTTCGGCTCGCCGGGGCCGAAGTGGTAGGTGTAGTCCTCCATGAACGACGTGCCGCGGCCGGTGCCCGCGCCCATCGCCTTGACCGCGGCCAGCAGCGCCGAGGTCTTCCAGTCGCCCTCGCCGCCGAAGCCGTAGCCGTCGGCCATCAGCCGCTGCACGGCCAGGCCCGGCAGCTGCCGCAGCCCGCCGAGGTCCTCGAAGTTCGTGGTGAACGCGCCGAAGCCGCCCTCGGTGAGGAACCGGCGCAGGCCGGCCTCGATGCGGGCGGCGTAGCGCAGCGAGTCGTGCCGGTCACCGCCCTTGGCCAGGCCGGGTGAGAGCCGGTAGGTGTCGGCGTAGGCGGCCACCAGCAGGTCGACCTCGTCGTCGGGCACCGCGTCCACGACCTCGACCAGGTCGTTGACGCCGTAGGTGTTGACGCTGACGCCGAAGCGCAGCTCGGCCTCCACCTTGTCACCCTCGGTCACCGCCACGCCACGCATGTTGTCCCCGAAGCGGGCCAGCTTCAACCCGTTCAAGTGGTGGTGGCCGGTGGCCGCGCGGACCCAGCCGTCGATGCGCTCGGCCAGTCGCGGGTCGCTCGCGTGACCGGCGACGGTCTTGCGCGCCACGCCCAGCCTGGTCTGGATGAACCCGAACTCCCGGTCGCCGTGCGCGGCCTGGTTGAGGTTCATGAAGTCCATGTCGATGGTCGACCACGGCAGCGCCTCGTTCAGCTGCGTGTGCAGGTGCAGCAGCGGCTTGCGCAGCACGTCCAGCCCGGTGATCCACATCTTGGCGGGCGAGAACGTGTGCATCCAGGCGATCACGCCGATGCACGTGGGGTCGCTGTTGGCGGCCAGCATCACGTCGCGGATCGCGGCGGTGTCGGTCAGCACCGGCTGCCACACGACCTCGGCGGAGATCCGGCCCGACCCCGTGAGCATCCGCTGGATCTGCTGCGACTGCTGGGCGACCTGTTCGAGCGTGTCCGGGCCGTAGAGGTGCTGGCTCCCGGTCAGGAACCAGACCTGCGGCTTCGCAGCAGCAGAGGACATGCGGAGCTCCCCTCGTGGGCTCATTGCCCGTAGACGTTCTGGTAGCGGGCGTAAAGGCTGTCGACGTGGTGCTGCTCGATCGGCTCGGGCCTGCCCAGCTGGTGCGCGAAGTGGACGGTGCGCGCCACGTCCTCCAGCATCACCGCGGCCTTGACCGCCGCGCGGGCGTCCTTGCCGACGGTGAACGGGCCGTGGTTGCGCATGAGCACCGCCTTGGAGCGGCTCGCGCGCAAGGTCTCCACGATGCCGCGGCCGATCGAGTCGTCGCCGATGAGGGCGAACGGGCCCACCGGGATGTCGCCGCCGAACTCGTCGGCGATCATGGTGAGCACGCACGGGATCGGCTCGCCCCTCGCCGCCCACGCGGTGGCGTAAGGCGAGTGGGTGTGCACCACGCCGCCCACCTCGGGCATGTGCCGGTACACGTAGGCGTGCGCGGCGGTGTCCGAGGACGGCGCCAGGTCGCCCTCCACGAGGTTGCCGTGCAGGTCGGTGACGACCATCGCCTCGGGTCCCAGGTCGTCGTAGGACACCCCCGACGGCTTGATCACCATCAGGTCCCGCTCGGGCACGCGGGCCGAGACGTTGCCCGCCGTCCAGATCACCAGCTCGTAGCGGGTCAGCTCCCGGTGCAGGTCGGAGACCGTGCGGCGCAGGTCGTCCAGGACCGACATCAGCTCTCCCCCTTCGCGGCGCGGCGCATGGCCTTGAGCCGGTGCATGACCTCGTTGGCGCCGCGCCCGAAGTGGTCGTGCAGCTCCTGGTACTCCGCGAACAGCTGTTCGTAGGCCTCGACGTTGGCCGGGATCGGCTGGTAGACGCCGCGCCGGACCGAGCCCATGGCGTCGGCCGCCGCGCGGATGTCCGCGTGGGCGCCCGCCGCGACCGCGGCGTGCATGGCCGAGCCGAGCGCCGGGCCCTGCTCGGAGCCGATCACCGACAGCGGCAGGTTGGTCACGTCGGCGTAGATCTGCATGAGCAGCTCGTTCTTCACCAGGCCGCCCGCGATGACCAGCTCGGTCACCGGGATGCCCGCGTCGGTGTAGGAGTCCACGATCACGCGCGTGCCGTAGGCGGTGGCCTCCAGCAGGGCGCGGTAGGTGTCCTCGGCGCGCGTGGCCAGGGTCTGGCCCAGGACCAGGCCGGACAGCTCGTGGTCGACCAGCACCGACCGGTTGCCGCTGTGCCAGTCCAGCGCGACCAGGCCGTGCTCGCCGATGCGCTGCCCCGCGGCCAGCTCGGTCAGCAGGTCGTGGACCGAGGTGCCGCGCTCGCGGGCCCGCTCGTGGTAGGCCGGTGGCACGTTGTGGTCGACGAACCAGGCGAAGATGTCGCCGACGCCGCTCTGGCCCGACTCGTAGCCCCACAGGCCGGGCACGATGCCGCCCTCGACCACGCCGCACATGCCGGGCACCTCGCGCAGCACGTCGCCGTTCATCACGTGGCAGGTGCTCGTGCCCATGATCGCGACCATCTGGCCGGGCTCGACGGCCCGCGCGGCCGGGGCGGTCACGTGCGCGTCGACGTTGCCCACGGCCACCGCGATGCCCTCGCGCAGGCCGGTCCACGCCGCGGCCTGCGCGGTGAGCGCGCCCGCCTTGTCACCGAGCCGGCCCAGCGGGTGGTCGAGCTTGTCGGCGACGAAGCCGCCGAAATCGGGGTTGAGCCCCTTGAGGAACTCCGGCGAGGGGTAGCCGTCCTGGTAGATGCCCTTGTAGCCGGCCGTGCAGGCGTTGCGGGCGTAAGTGCCGCACAGCTGCCACACGATCCAGTCGGCGGCCTCGACCCAGTGGTCCATGGCCGCGTAGACCTCGGGCGCCTCCTCCAGCAGCTGGAGGCCCTTGGCGAACTCCCACTCCGAGGAGATCAGGCCGCCGTACCGGGGCAGCCAGGCCTCCCCGCGCTGCTCGGCCAGGGCGTTGATGCGGTCGGCCTGGCCCTGCGCGGCGTGGTGCTTCCACAGCTTGACGTAGGCGTGGGGGTTGCCCGCGAACTCGGGCAGCTCGTTGAGCGGCGTGCCGTCGCCCGTCGTGGGCACCATGGTGCACGCGGTGAAGTCCGTGCCGATGCCGATCACGTCGGCCGGGTCGGCGCCCGCGTCCGCGACGGCCGCCGGGACCGCGTTCCTCAGCACGTCCACGTAGTCCTGGGGCACCTGGAGCGCCCAGTCCGGGGGCAGCGGGCGGCCGTCGGGCAAGGCCCGGTCCAGCACGCCGTGCCGGTATTCGTGCACCGCCGTGCCCAGCTCCGCGCCGTCCCGCACCCGGACCACGACCGCGCGGCCGGACAACGTGCCGAAGTCGACACCCACCACCAACGGTTCACTCGCCATGCAGGGCAGTGTTATCGCTAACATTCATCACGTCAAGACCCGCCCGCAACGTGCTCTTAACAGCCTGGTGAACGTGCACAACGAGGCCGCGTCGCCGAGGTGGCTCAGGTCCAGCCTAGGGTGCCGAACACCGTTCGAGGAACACGAAAGAGTTACGCGCCCGGCTCACGCCGGGCGCGCTCCCCGCGCGTGGCGGGTCAGGCCGGTGGCGCGACGCTGTCCCGCTTCACCAGGGTGGGCGCGATGGTGCGCTGGGAGGCGCCGACCTCGCCGTCGCCGACCTGGGCCAGCAGCAGGCCCAGGGTCTCGCGGGCGACCGCGTCGAAGTCCGGTCTGATGGTGGTCAGCGGCGGGATGAAGTAGGCGGCCTCGGGCACGTCGTCGAAGCCGACCACGCTCACGTCGCGGGGCACGTTGCGGCCGCGCTCGCTCATCGCCCGCAGGATGCCCAGCGCCAGGTGGTCGTTGGCCGCGAAGATCGCCGTGACCTCCGGCATCCGCGCGAACATCTGCCCAGCCCGGTAGCCGGAGGCCGCGCTCCAGTCCGCGGGCACCAGCGGCGGCACCTCCGCGCCCGCGGACTCCAGCGCCGAGCGCCAGCCGCGCACGCGGCCCGCGCTGTCGAACCAGTCCGGCGGGCCCGAGACGTGCCACACCGTGCGGTGACCGGCCTCCAGCAGGTGCCGGGTCGCCTCGAACGCGCCCGCCGCCTGGTCCACCGTCACCAGCGGGGTCGACCGCTCCGGGTCGCCGTCCACGGTCACCAGCGGGATGCCGGCGGAGACGTCGCCGACCGCGTCGTTGGCCGACGCGGTCGGCGCGATCACCACTATCCCCGCCACCCGCTGGTCGCGGTGCCGCTCCACGGCCGCGGAGATGGACGCGCGGTCCAGCACGTTGACCCGGCCGACGCTGACCGCGAACCCGGCCTCCGCCGCCGCCTGCTCGAACGCCGCGAGCAGCGACGCCGGCCCGTACAGGGTGGAGTTCTGCGCCACCACCCCGATGAGCTGGGAGCGGCCGGTGACCAGCGCGCGGGCCGCCTTGTTGGGCCGGTAGCCCAGCTCGGCGATCGCCGCGCGCACCCGCAGCCGGGTCTGCTCCCGGACGTTGGGGTGCCCGTTGAGGACCCGCGACACCGTCTGGTGCGAGACCCCGGCGAGCCGGGCGACATCCGTCATCGCGGGATCGCGCGCGGTCTTCTGATCCACTACCGCCCCATCTCTGCTCATTGCCGTGCACCTCCGATGTTAGCGATAACACGCGTTCTTCGCCGCGAAGGTGCTCCTTCTCCCATTGTCCACCAGGGACCGTCGCTACCGGCGGGTTCGCTCAGCCCAGCCGGAAAGTCGCCCGCTCGCGCGCCCTCCGGTCGTTGCCCGGCCTGGCGACGACCAACCGCCCGGACCCGTCGTGCGCCACGTAGGCCGACTGGTCGCCGGCGAGCCGCAGCGACACCCCGCCCCGGTCGGCCAGCCCGGCCACCCTCACGAACGAGGCGGCGCGCCGGTAGGCCTCCGTGCCCTCGTTCGGGTCCAACCGCAGCGAGGCCCCGTCGAACCTGGCGTAGCGGCTGGGGTGGTTGACCGACTGGAGCGACGTCGTGCCCGCGCCGAGGAAGCCGGGCTCGAACCGGAACTGCGAGTCCGCCAGCTCGCGCACGTTGCCCTCCACCCGGAGGCGGTAGGCGAAGTGGCGCACGTGCAGCCTCGGCGAGTCCAGCGGGGACAGGCGCACGGCCGGGCCGCCCTTGCCCACCGGGACGCCGAAGCTCGGCGTGCCGTCGTCGTTCCAGTACAGCCGCTGCACGCGGGTGTGCCGGTTGGGGTCGAACAGCGGGTCGCCGGTGATGTCGCGGTAGTCGCGGGCGTGGTAGACCAGCACGTCCTGGTCGCCGACGGTGGTGAACGAGTTGTGCCCCGGCCCGTACTGGCGGGTGGCGTCGTTCGTGGTGAACACCGGCGTCGGCGTCTTGGTCCACGACCGCGCGTCGAGCAGGTCGGCGTTCTCGTCGGCGGTGAGCAGGCCCATGCAGTAGCGGGCGTCCGTGGCGCTGGCCGAGTAGGTGACGAACACCCGGCCGTTGCGGACCAGCACCGCCGCGCCCTCGTTCACCCGGAAGCCCTGCACCTCCCAGTCCAGCGTGGGCACGGCGATGCGCACGGGCGCGGTCTTGAGCGCCAGCGGCGAGGCCATCTCCGCGATGTAGAGGTTGCTGTTGGTGTTGATGCCCGGTTCGCTCTGCGCCCACAGGAAGTAGCGCCGGCCGCGGTGCTCGAACGTGGTGGCGTCGAGGGTGAAGGTGTCCCAGGCGGTGACCACCTGGCCGCGCAGCACCCAGCCGCCCGCGCGGGGGTCGGCGTTGGCCGACTCCAGGACGTAGGTGCGGATGCGGAAGGGCTGGTCGGAGTCCCCCGCGGCGAAGTAGACGTACCACTTGCCGTCGATGCGGTGCAGCTCCGGCGCCCAGATGTAGCCGCCCATGGCCCCGGACGCCGGGCGTTGCCAAATGGTGGTCTCCTCGGCGGTGGCCAGCCCTTCAAGGGTCGGCGCGCCGCGCACCACGACGCGGTCGTACTCCGGCACGGAACCGGTCATGTAGTACATGCCGTCCGCCGGGCGGGTGATGAACGGGTCGGCGCGCTGCTCGACCAGCGGGTTGCGGGTGGTCAACGCGGGACCGCCCGGGTCGCCGCCGGACCGCGCCGGCGGCTCGGCGGAGGCGACGGCCGCCGACGTGGGCAGGGCGCCCGCCACGGCCAGCGCGCCGCCGACGCGGAACAGTGATCTGCGGTCGAGCATCAGGAGGACTCCCATCGGGGGCGGCTCTGCCGGTCACTTGATCGAGTGATCATGAGGGGCTTCGAGCTCTTTTCGAACATTTGTTCGATAACGTTGCGGCATGACGAGATCAACGTGTGTCCAGCAGTTGTCATCGCCGCTTGTCCTTGAGGCGCAAGAAGGTCACGGAGTGCGGCGGGAACGTGTGCGTGAACGAGCCGGAGACCCTCACCTGCGCCTTGCGCGCCCTGATCGGCTGGGTGTGCTCGGTGTTCACGTCGTCCGGCAGGCCCTCCAGCACGGTGGCTTCGGCGAAGGGCAGGACCCGGGTGTTCCGGCCGAGGTCGACCTTGGTCCTGGCCGCGTCGGCCTGGGCGTTGACCACCTTGACGATCAGGTCGCCGGTCTTCTGGTCCCGGGTCACCACCTGGCGGAAGGGCTCGGGGGCCTGGCTCGCCTCGTCGGTGAACTCGGCCCAGAGCCGCCCGTCGATGAAGAGCTTCACGGTGCGGTCGCGCACCTCGACGCGCAGGTCGTAGGTGCGGCCGGTCTCGATGGTCGTGTTGTCGGAGTGGAAGACGCGGGACTGGTTGCCGCCGTCCACCGCGGACCGGGTGTTGTTCCAGCCGCCGAGGTTCCAGAAGTACGGGTTGCCGGCGCCGTTGACGGCGAAGGGAATCAGGAAGCCCTCGCTGCCGGACAGCTTGGTGGCCTTGACGCTGAAGGTGAAGTCGCTCCAGCTCGGGTCGCCGGCGGTGACGATGGGGTTCGTGGCGGTGGCGTCGGACTGCACGTAGGCGCCGTCCTGGACGCCCCAGCGGCCGTAGCCGTTGCCGGTCCAGTTGCCCGCGTCGCCGGAGAAGTCGTCGGCGAACAGCTCCCGCCCGTCCGCGGAGGTGACCTTCACGTCGTCGTAGGCGACGGAGGTGGCCCAGGAGGAGAGCGCGATGGCGCCGGTGATCGGGGACGGGCTCCACGGCGTGCCGGAGGCCGTGCTGGGCACCACGTGGTCGCCCACGTTGGTCATGAACAGCTTCTGCACCTCGTAGGAGGCCGAGCCCCAGGAGGCGTGGTTGTTGAACCAGATCATGTCCGGCCGCCACTGCACGTAGTCCTCGTTGGACAGCAGCGGCGCGTAGGAGGCGAGCTTGACCACGTCGGCGTTGCGCTCCAGGCCGGTCATGAAGGCGGCCTCGGACAGGGCGTTGTAGAAGCGGTTGTCCTGGGAGGCGTACTCACCGAGGAAGACCTCGGGGCCGTTGCGGTCGTAGCTGTCGTACCGGTTGTTGTTCTCCAGGAACCAGTTCGGGCTGTTGTAGTAGTGCTCGTCGACCATGTCGACGCCGGCCTCGCGGTTGAGCTGCCAGAGCCGGTCGAAGTTGGCGCCGGTGTCGTCGGGCCCGGAGTTGCTGATGATGGTGATGTCCGGGTGCTTCGCCTCGATCGCGGCGCGGAACTGCGTGAAGCGCTCGAAGAACGCGTCGGCCAGGTTCTCCTCGTTGCCGACACCCAGGTGGGTGAGGTTGAACGGCCTCGGGTGCCCCATCGCGGCGCGCTTGCGGCCCCAGGTCGAGTCGACCGGGCCGTTGGCGAACTCGATCAGGTCGAGCGTGTCCTGGATGTGGCGCTGGAGCAGCGCCGGGTCGTCGGTGGCGCGGTTCTGGCCGCAGCCGGTCACCAGGGCGGGCACCACGGGCAGCGGCATCGCGCCAATGTCCTCGGAGAACTGGAAGTACTCGTAGTAGCCGAGGCCGTAGGACTGGTTGTAGCCCCAGAAGTTCGCGTTGGTGGCGCGCTGCTCGACCGGGCCGATGGTGTCCTTCCACTGGTAGGAGCGCTTGCGCTCCCAGTTGGAGGACTCGTCGTAGCCGTAGTGGCTGCCGGTGTTCACCAGGCAGCCGCCGGGGAAGCGCACGAACCCGGGTTCGAGGGCGGCGATCTTCTCGGCCAGGTCCTTGCGCAGGCCGTTCGGGCGGCCCTTGAAGGTGTCCTTCGGGAAGAGCGAGACCTCGTCCAGCCGGAGCGTGCCCGTGCCCCCGCCGGTCACCAGCAGGCGGCCGGTGGTGGAGGACTCCCGGGCCGTGAGGACGCCGGTGTACCTGGTCCAGCCGTCACCGCGCACCCGGAGCTTCAGCTCCTGCCCGAGCTCCTTGCCCGCCGGATCGGTCAGGCCGACCTCCAGCGGGGTGCCGGCGGCCTGGTCCGTGCGGGCCCAGACGGAGAAGTCGTACCGCTTGCCCTTCTCCACGTTGATGCCGGAGTTGTACCCGGCGTTGATGAGGCCGGCGGGCAGCCCGACCCGGAGGTAGTTGCGGTTGCGCTCGTTCAGGCGACCGTCGTCGTTGACCACGTCGAGGGCGCCGCCGGTCGGGGCCCACCCGGTGAACGGGGTGTAGGCGGCGTTGTCGGCGGTGCTGTACTCGAACGATCGGTTCTGCACCAGCTCGGCGTACAGGCCGCCGTCCGCGGCGCGGTTGATGTCCTCGAAGAAGACGCCGTACATGGTGTCGTCGATCGAGGCGCCCTTGGCGGTCGGGTCGATGGTGAGGGTGTAGTCGGTGTCGGCCGCCACGCCGGACGCGGGCACGGCGACGAGCAACCCGGCGACGAGCGCCGCGGCCATCACTACGCGGGACATGCGTGCTCCAGGGAGATCAGGGGAAGGCAACGCGTACTGGGTCGGCCCGACCCCCAAGCCCATTCCCGGGCCCATTCCTAGGCAGGGACCGAGCGGGGCGTCAGGAGGTCGGTGGTCAGGAGGTGAACTGGACAGGGACGTGGTGACCTGAGGCAGTCGGTCAGGCAGCTGGTCGAGCAGGCAGTCAGGCAGGCGATCGGTCGAGCAGTGAGCCGAGCGGGCAGTCGAGCGGGCAGTCAGCCGGGCGGGCAGTCGGGTGAGGCTCAGGTTTGGCTTCAGGTCCCGGCATCGGAATTGGCGCTCCGCCTTCGGGTCGGGTCCGGCTCCGGGTCGGGTCCGGCTCCGGGTCAGGTCGGTCCGGGTCAGGTCCGGGTCCGGGTCAGGTCCGGGTCCGGGTCGCAGTCGGCTCCAGAGCGGGTCGCGGTCGGCTCTGTGCCGGGCCGTACTCCGCAGGGCGCGGCAGCACCCCGCGGAGTCCGGCCACGCCTCCCGGTGTCGCGGTCAACGGCCGTGGGGCATCGACGGTGTTCCGCGTGAGGACCCCGCCAGGCCTCTGCGGAACACCGATCCGGCCCCGTGGCGCGCTGCCGCGGCACGTGAGGCGTCGGTCCTGTCGCGCGGGGCGTTGGTGGTGCCCCGCGGACGTCGCCCGGCCCTCGTCCGCCACCGGTGCGACGGAGGACGTGGGATTCGATGGGGATCGGGATGGAGATGGAGTTGGGGTGCGACCGGCCGCGTCGTGGATGTCGGTGCGGCCGGCCGCTGGTCTCGGAGGTGGAGGTGGAGCTCAGAGGTGGAGGTGGAGGTGGGGTCAGGGGTAGGCGGCGCGGACTCGGTCCAGTTCGGCCTTGGTCACCGGTAGCACGGTGCCGTGGCGCGGGCGGCTGGGCAGCTCGTAACCGGTGGCGAGCTGCCACTGCCCGGAGGCCAGGTCGGTGGTCTCGAAGGGGACGTAGCCGCGACCGCCGAACTCGTCGATGAACAGGTACCACCTGTCCTCGGTGTTGGACTTGAACACCGTCGGGCCCTCGCCCTGGTTGATCGAGCCCTTGCCGATGCAGTCGGCGACGAAGTCGTAGGAGGTGTCGCGCAGCTGAGTGGACTTCTCGGCCAGGATGAACTTGCTGCACGGGGTGCTGGAGGTGTTGTTCCGCTCGTCCTTGGTGAAGCGGTAGTACTCCGCGCCGTGCTTGATGACGGTCGAGTCGATGACCGAGTAGCCCGGGTCGACCCAGACCTTCGGCTCGGTGAAGGTGCGGAAGTCGCGGGTGGTCGCGTAGAGCATCTTGTTGTAGGTGTTGCCGGTGTGCTGCGGGTCGTCCGCGGTGTAGAGCTTGGAGGCCCAGAAGACGACGTACGCGCCGATGGACTCGTCGTAGTACGCCTCCGGCGCCCAGGTGTTGCCCGCCGTCTCCGGCGACACCCGCACGTGGCGCTGCTGCGACCAGGTGACCAGGTCCGTTGACTCCCACACCTCGATGTGGCGGCTCCCATTGCGCTGCACCAGGTCCCAGTTGCCGTTGCCGTGGATCTTCAGGTCGGTGGCGATGAGGTAGAACTTGTCGCCCTCCGGCGACCTGATGATGAACGGGTCGCGCACGCCCTTGTCCCCCAGAGAGGAGGTGAGCACCGGTTTGCCGTTGTTGAGCTCGTCCCACTTGAGCGCGTCGTTGCCGCGGCTGGCGGCGAAGTGCACCTGCTCGCCGGTGGCGCTGCCCTCGCCGGTGAAGTAGCCGAACAGGTAGCCCTCGTAGGCCTGCTCCTGCGGCAGCGGCGTGACGGTGACGGGGAAGACGCGGACGGCCTTGCGCTTGCCGCTCGCGACCACCGCCAGGAGGACCACGTGCTCCGGGCGCTTGCCGTGGGCGGGGCGGGTGACCTCGCCGGTTTCGGTGATCACCTTCTTCTTCGTCGTCTTCCACGTCACCTCGGCGCCGTGGAGGCCGGTGGTGGGCAGGGTGATGTTGCCGCGGATGTCCTCGGGGTTCCACACGGTCAGCGCGGCGGCGGCCTCGGCGACCTTCTGGCGGTCGGTCAGCTCGGGTTTCACGGTGACCGTGAAACCCCGGGTCTGGTCGGCGGCGGTCGCGGTGAGGGTGACCGTGGCCGGGCGTGCGCCCGGGGCGGGGCGGGTGACCGCGCCTTGATCGGTCACGTGCCGCGGGTCGCTCGACCGCCACGTGATCACCGAGCCGTACGGGCCGGTGGTGGGCAGGGTGAGGTTCGCGGTGACCGCGGACAGGTCGCCGAGGTCCAGGGCGGCCAGGTCGCGGCGGGCCTTCTCCTCGACCGGGACGAAGCCGAGCTCGTGGGCTTCGGCGGCGGTGAGGGCGCGGTCGTACAGGCGGAAGTCCCTGACCGCGCCCTTGAGGTGGCGGTCGCCGCTGTAGACGGAGCGGCCGATGTGGTTGGCGGTGGTGCTGCCGTTGCCGATCATCGCCGGGGTGGTGGTGACGCCGGTCTTGCGGGCGACCTCCACGCCGTCCTCGTAGAGCACTGCGGTGCCGTCGGCGAGGGTGTAGGTGAGCGTCTTCCACACGCCTCGGGCCAGGTCGCGGCCCGCGGTCGTGGTCTGCTCGGTGGACCAGTTGCCGGTGGCGATGGAGGTGCGGTATGCGTTGCCGGTGGTGAACAGGTAGCCGTTGCCGGAGGTGCCCGAGGAGTTGCCGAGGCCCCAGATGAAGTACGGCGTCGCCTGGTCCGGTGCGATGCGGACCTCCAGCGAGACGCTGACCTCGGTCAGGTCGCGCAGGAGGTGGTCGGGCAGCTTCACGTGCCCGTTGGCGCCGCCGAGCTGGAGGCCGTCCGCGCCGGCCGGGGTGGCGTCGCCGAGGACGGCGGCGTCGCGGCCGTTGCCCGAGGCGTCGCGGGCGACGGTGCCGGCCGTCTCGGTGAGCGGGTAGTGCGCGGCCAGCCCGTCGGTCGGGCCGTCGGTCGGGCCGTCGTCAGCGGCGGTGGCGGCCGCTGCGGCCATGGCGGCGGTGGTGGCCATGGCGGCAGCGGCGGCGGTCGAGGTGGCCGTGGCAGCAGCGGCGGCGGTGGCGGCGGCGGCCGTGGCGGCGGCGGTCGGGGTGGCGGCTGCGGGCGCCGCGGTGGCTGCGGTGGCGGTCGCGGTGCTGCCTGTCATCGTGGCGAGCAGTGCCGCGACGAGGACCGTCGCGGTGGTGCGTGGACGGTGGCGAAGGGAGAACATGGGGCGTCGCTCTCGTCGTCGTGCGCGGCGTTCGCCGCGCGGCGTGAACAGGACGTCCGGGTGTCGACGTGCGCTGAGTCACAAAAGTGAGCGCTAACATATGTCCGCCTCTCCAAACATGTCAAGCGTGCAAAGTTGACGTTTCGGAGGGGTTGACGTGGCGATTGTGAACGTTCACTCTTGTGGCCCAGGTGACCACCGTCACGCGGTTCGCCGCCCCCGCAAGTGTCTCGGGTTCACACGGAGGAAGACCAGTGCTCAAGAAGATCGCGACCGCCACCAGCGCGGTCCTGTTGGCCGCGTTGACCGCGTGCGGTTCCGGAGGTTCCGGGGACGCGGGGTCGTCGGGCGCCGACGACGGGAAGATCACCATGGGCTTCGCCCAGGTGGGCGCGGAGAGCGGGTGGCGCACCGCCAACACCAAGTCGGTCCAGGACGAGGCCGCCGCGGCGGGCGTCGAGCTGAAGTTCTCCGACGCGCAGCAGAAGCAGGAGAACCAGATCAAGGCGATCCGGTCGTTCATCCAGCAGAAGGTGGACGTGATCGCGTTCAGCCCGGTGGTGGAGACGGGCTGGGACACCGTGCTGCTGGAGGCCCAGCGGGCCAACATCCCGGTCATCCTGACCGACCGCGCGATCGATTCGGACGACACCTCGCTCTACAAGACCTTCCTGGGCTCGGACTTCGTCGAGGAGGGCAAGAAGGCCGGCGAGTGGCTGAAGGAGAACGCCGGGGACGCGACCAACGTCGTGGAGCTCCAGGGCACCACCGGCGCCGCGCCGGCGATCGACCGCAAGGAGGGCTTCGAGAAGGCCATCGAGGGCACGAACCTGAAGGTCGTGGCCTCGCAGACCGGTGACTTCACGCGGTCGGGCGGCAAGCAGGTCATGGAGGCGTTCCTGAAGTCCGTGCCGGACGTCGACGTGGTGTACGCGCACAACGACGACATGGGCCTGGGCGCGATCGAGGCGATCAAGGCCGCGGGCAAGGTGCCCGGCAAGGACATCAAGATCATCACCGTGGACGCGGTGAAGGACGGCATGACCGCGCTGGCCGCCGGTGAGATCAACTTCATCGTCGAGTGCAACCCGCTGCTGGGCAAGCAGCTGATGGAGCTGGCCAAGAAGGTCGTGGCCGGCGAGGAGGTGCCGGCCCGGGTGGTGACCGAGGAGACCACGTTCACCTCGGAGCAGGCCAAGGCCGCGCTCCCCGAGCGCAAGTACTGATCCCGTACCCGTTCCAGACCGCGGCTCCCGCCACCCTCCGGGTGTGGTGGCGGGAGCCGCACCCGGCCGTGCTCCCGGTAGGCGCGGTCGGCCTCCCGCCGTCCCGGAGCGTGGCGCGGAGGCGACAGCCAGCTGCGCGAGGGGAGTTGTCCGGTGACCGAGCCGGTCGTCGACATGCGGGGCATCTCAGTGGAGTTCCCCGGTGTGAAGGCCCTCCAGGAGGTGGATTTCCGGCTGTTCCCCGGTGAGGTCCACGCCTTGATGGGCGAGAACGGAGCGGGCAAGTCCACGCTCATCAAAGCCCTGACCGGCGTGCACCGCCTCGCGGCCGGCGAGGTCCGGTACGCGGGTGAGGCGGTCTCGTTCGGCGGGCCCGCGCAGGCCCAGGCGGCCGGGATCAGCACGGTGTACCAGGAGGTCAACCTGTGCGCGAACCTGACCGTGGCGGAGAACATCCTGCTCGGTCGTGAGCCGCGGAAGTTCGGCCGCATCGACGGCAAGGCCATGCGCGGGCGCTCCGCGGAGCTGCTGGCGCGCATCGGGTTGGACATCGACCCGGCGTCGGTGCTGGAGAGCCACCCGATCGCGGTGCAGCAGCTGGTGGCCATCGCGCGCGCGGTGGCCGTCGACGCGCGGGTGCTGGTGCTGGACGAGCCGACCTCCAGCCTGGACGCCGACGAGGTCGCGGAGCTGTTCCGGATCATCCGGGTGCTGCGCGACGAGGGCGTCGCGGTGCTGTTCGTGACGCACTTCCTGGAGCAGGTCTACGAGATCTCCGACCGGATGACCGTGCTGCGCAACGGCCGCCTGGTCGGCGAGCACATGACCGCCTCCCTGAGCAGGCTCGACCTGGTGTCGGCGATGCTGGGCCGCGAGGTCGGCCTGCTGGAGGAGATCGAGCACCGCTCGGGCTCGCCGGGCGAGCCGCTGCTGGTGGCCGAGGGCCTGGGGCGCAAGGGCAGCGTCGAGCCGTTCGACCTGACCATCCGCACGGGCGAGGTGGTGGGCCTGGCCGGGCTGCTCGGCTCGGGCCGCACCGAGGTGGCGCGGCTGCTGTACGGCGCGGACAAGGCCGACTCGGGCCGCGTGCTGGTGGACGGCGAGCCGCTGCGGCTGACCGGGCCGCGGGCGGCGATCGCGGCGGGCATCGCGTTCTCCTCGGAGGACCGCAAGGCCGAGGGCGTCGTGGCCGACCTGAGCGTGCGCGACAACCTGATCCTGGCGATGCAGGCCGCCCGCGGTTGGGCCCGGCCCGTGCCGCGCAAGCTGGCCGACGAGCTGGTGGCCAAGTACATCGAGGTGCTGGACATCCGGCCGGCGGACCCGGAGAAGATGGTCGGCAACCTGTCCGGCGGCAACCAGCAGAAGGTGCTGCTGGCGCGGTGGCTGGTGACCAAGCCCCGGCTGCTGATCCTGGACGAGCCCACGCGCGGCATCGACGTGGGCGCGAAGGCGCAGATCCAGAAGCTGGTGGCCGAGCTGGCCGCCGAGGGGATGGCGGTGCTGTTCATCTCCGCGGAGTTGGAGGAGGTGGTCCGCATCTCCGACCGGGTGGTGGTGATGCGCGACCGGAAGATGGTGGCCGAGCTGGGCGGCGACGCCGGCGTGGACGACGTGATGGAGCTGATCGCCGGTCACGTCGACGAGCCCGCCGCGCCCGGGGCCCTCGTGACGCCGGTCGACAAGGCGGTGGCCTCGTGAAGAACCGACTGCTGTGGCCGGTCCTGGCCCTGGTCGCCCTGCTGCTGCTGAACGTGGTGTTCACGCCCTCGTTCTTCTCGCTGCGGGTCCAGGACGGCGCGCTGTTCGGCAGCCTGGTGGACATCCTGCGCAACGGCGCGCCGACGCTGCTGATCGCGCTGGGCATGACGCTGGTCATCGCCACCCGCGGCATCGACCTGTCGGTGGGCGCGGTGGCGGCGATCGCGGGCGCGGTGACGTGCACGCACATCGCCGCCGGCGGCAACGCGTGGGTCGCGATGGGCCTGGCGCTGGCGCTGTGCGCGGTGCTGGGGCTGTGGAACGGGTTCCTGGTCTCGGTGCTCGGCATCCAGCCGATCATCGCCACCCTGGTGCTGATGACCGCCGGGCGCGGCGTGGCGATGCTGATCACCGAGGGCCAGATCATCACCGTGGACTCCCCCGTCTACCGGCAGGTGGGCGCGGGCTTCCTGGTGCTGCCGATCGCGATCCTGATCAGCCTCGCGGTGCTGGGCCTGGTCGCGCTGGCGACCAGGCGCACGGCGCTGGGGATGCTGATCGAGTCGGTCGGGGTGAACCCGGAGGCGTCGAGGCTGGCGGGCGTGCGGTCGCGCACGATCATCTGGACGGTGTACGTGTTCGCGGCGCTGTGCGCGGGCATCGCCGGGTTGATGATCAGCTCGAACGTGAGCGCGGCGGACGCCAACAACGCCGGCCTGTGGATCGAGATGGACGCGATCCTGGCGGTGGTCATCGGCGGCACGTCGCTGGCGGGCGGCCGGTACTCGCTGACCGGCACGCTGCTCGGCGCGCTGATCATCCAGACGCTGACCACGACGGTCTACACGGCCGGCATCGCGCCGGAGATCACGCTGGTGTTCAAGGCGGTCGTGGTGATCGCGGTGTGCCTGGTGCAGGCGCCGATCAGGATCCGGGTGAGGCGAGGGGTGGCCCTGCGATGACGGCGACGACGACGACCGGTAAGAGGTCGACCCCGGAGGCGGCCCCGGGCGGCGGGCTGCGACGGGTGCCGTCGCGGTTCCTGCCGGTGATCGCGACGTTCGTGGTGTTCGTGGCGACGTTCGGCGTCGGCTCGGTGCGGTACGAGGGGTTCGCGTCGGGCCAGGTGGTGGCGAACCTGTTCATCGACAACGCGTTCCTGATCGTGCTCGCGGTCGGCATGACGTTCGTGATCCTGACCGGCGGCATCGACCTGTCGGTCGGCTCGGTGGTGGCGCTGTCGACGATGATCGCGGCGGCGGGCCTGCGCGCCGGGTGGCCGCCGCTGCTGGTGGTGGTCGCGGTGCTGGCGGTCGGCTCCGGCCTGGGGCTGGCGATGGGCTGGGTGATCCACCGGTTCGGCGTGCAGCCGTTCATCGTGACCCTGGCGGGCATGTTCCTGGCCCGCGGCCTGTGCTTCGTGATCAGCGTCGAGTCCGTCTCGATCAAGGACCCGGCGTTCCGCTCGCTGGCCACCGGCACCATCGAGCTGCCCGGTGGCGTGACCATCACCTACGGCGTGGTGATCGCGCTGGTGGCGGTGCTGGCCGCGGTGTACGTGCTGCACCTGACCCGGTTCGGCCGGACGGTGTACGCGGTGGGCGGCAACGAGTCGTCCGCTCGGCTGATGGGCCTGGCCACCACGCGGGTCAAGATCGGCGTGTACGTGATCAGCGGTTTCTGCTCGGCCCTGGCCGGTCTGCTGTTCAGCCTCTACATGCTCTCCGGCTACAGCCTGCACGCCGTCGGCATGGAGCTGGACGCCATCGCCGCCGTGGTGGTGGGCGGCAGCCTGCTGTCGGGCGGGGTCGGGTTCGTCATCGGCTCGGTGGTCGGCGTGCTGGTGCTGGGCACCATCCAGACGCTGATCTCGTTCGAGGGCACGCTGTCCTCGTGGTGGACCAAGATCGTGATCGGCGGCCTGCTGCTGGCGTTCATCGCCTTGCAGCGCGTCATCGTGCGGCGGACCTAGCGCCGGCACGCCACCAGGCAGTCCCCCGAAGGCCGCCCGCCACGCGCGGGCGGCCTTCGCCGTGGTGCGGATGTGTTGACTTTCACACAGCCGGTCTGTAACTCTTCGAGCGCACTACGCAAAAAATCGACAAGTAGGCGGAACTTATCGACAACAGCGAGTTCTGCCGACTTGCGGCCACCCCTGCACCGCCCGACGAGAAGGGCCGGCACCGATGTCACCGACGACACGTGCTCGTTCACGCCTAGCCGCAGCACTGCTCGCACTGTCCCTGACCGCGTTGACCCTGGTCTCCCCCGCCGCCCAGGGCGCGCCCGCCGCCGCCCTGGTGGACGACGGCGACCGGAACACCTACTGGCAGACCGACTCCCTCCCCCGGTCGGTCGGCCTCGACCTCGGCGCGCCCACCCGGATCGACCAGGTCCGGCTGTCGGTGCCCGAGCACTGGGGCGAGCGGCGGCAGACCTTCAGCATCCGGACCAGCCTCGACGGCGAGGGGCTCTCCACGCTCGTGCCGTCCGGCACCCACGCGTTCAACCGGGCCAACGGCAACCAGGTGACGTTCGACGTCGACCCGACCCTGGTCCGCTTCGTGCAGGTCGAGGTGACCGGCAACAGCACCGGCGACCGCGCGCAGCTGGCCGAGGTCGACGTCCGCCGCGTGGTCGACGCGCAGGCCCTGCTGCCCGCCACCTACACCGCGAGCAGCCACAGCGACGTCTACCAGGCGGCCAACGCCGGCGACGGCAACCAGGCCACCTACTGGGAGAGCGCGAACAACGCGTTCCCGCAGTGGCTGCGGGCCGACCTCGGCGCGGCCCTCAAGGTCGACCGCGTGGTGCTGAAGCTGCCCACGGTGAACTGGGGCGCGCGCACGCAGACGCTGGCCGTGCAGCACAGCGCGAACGGCACCTCGTTCAGCGACCTCGTGCCCTCGGCCCAGTACGCCTTCAACCCCGCCTCGAACAACGCGGTGACCATCCAGTTCACCGCGACCACCACTCGGTACGTGCGGCTGCTGATCACCGGCAACACCGGCTGGCCCGCCGCGCAGCTCTCCGAGTTCGAGGTGCACGGCACCTCCGGCGGCGACACCCAGGCGCCCAGCGCGCCCGCGAACCTCGCGTACACCACGCCGCAGTCCGGCCAGATCAGGCTCACCTGGTCCGCGTCGAGCGACAACACCGGCGTCACCGGCTACGACGTCTACGCCAACGGCCAGCTGCGGACCAGCGTCGCCGGCACCGTGCTCGCGTACACCGACACCCAGCCGGACGGCCTCGCGGTCACCTACCACGTCGTCGCCAAGGACGCGGCGGGCAACCAGTCGCCGCCCAGCAACAGCGTGACCCGGCCCGGTTCGGGCGGCAGCGGCCAGAACCTGGCCAAGGGCAAGCCGATCACGGCCAGCTCCCACGCGTTCACCTTCGTCGCCGCCAACGCCAACGACGACGACGTGAACACCTACTGGGAGGGCGCGACCTACCCGAACACCCTCACCGCGCAGCTCGGCGCCAACGCCGACCTCAGCTCGGTGGTGGTCAAGCTGAACCCGTCGTCCGCGTGGGGCCCGCGCACCCAGAACATCCAGGTGCTGGGCCGCGAGCAGGGCGCGACCGGCTTCACCACCCTCGCCGCCGCCCGCGACCACGCCTTCAACCCGGCCTCGGGCAACACCGCGACGATCCCGCTGTCCGGGCGGGTCGCGGACGTGCAGCTGCGCATCACCGCCAACAGCGGCGCGCCCGGCGGCCAGGTCGCCGAGTTCCAGGTGTTCGGCACGGCCGCGCCCAACCCGGACCTGACCGTCACCGGCACCTCGTTCACCCCGACCAGCCCGGTGGAGACCGACGCGGTCACGCTGTCCGCCACCGTGCGCAACGCGGGCACGGCGGCGTCCGGGGCCACCGACGTGACGTTCTTCCTCGGCAGCCAGTCCGTCGGCACCGCCCAGGTGGGCGCCCTGGCGGCGGGCGCGTCCGCGACCGTCACCACCAACATCGGCGCGCGCACCTCGGGCTCCTACGAGTACACCGCGAAGGTCGACGAGACGAAGAAGGTCGTCGAGCAGGACGAGGCCAACAACGCCCGCGTGCACCCGTCCGCGCTGGTCGTCACCCCGGTGCCCAGCTCGGACCTCGTCGGCACGATCACCTGGTCGCCCGGCAACCCCTCCAACGGCCAGAACGTCACCTTCAACGCGGTGATCCGCAACGAGGGCAGCACCGCCTCGGCCGGTGGCGCGCACGGCGTCACGCTCACCCTGCTCAACGCCTCCGGCGGCACGGTGCGCACGCTGACCGGCAGCTTCACCGGCGTGATCCAGCCCGGCCAGTCGAGCCCGCAGGTCAGCCTGGGCACGTGGACCGCCGCCAACGGCAACTACACCGTGCGCGCCCAGGTCGCGGTCGACGCCAACGAGATCCCGTCCCGGCGGGGCAACAACCTGTCGAACCAGCCGCTGTTCGTCGGCCGCGGCGCGAACGTGCCGTGGCAGCACGTCGAGGCCGAGGACGGCGTGACCGCGGGCGGCGCGCAGAAGATCGGCCCCAACCGCACCATCGGCGACCTCGCCGGCGAGGCGTCCGGCCGCCGCGCGGTCACGCTGAACAGCACCGGCGCGTCCGTCGAGTTCACCACCGGCGTGGCCACCAACACCCTGGTCACCCGCTTCTCCATCCCCGACGCGCCGGGCGGCGGCGGCATCGACTCCACGCTCAACGTCTACGTCAACGGCACGTTCCACAAGGCGATCCAGCTGACCTCGCGGCACATCTGGCTCTACGGCAACGAGGCCAACCCGGGCAACTCGCCGAGCGCGGGCGGGCCCCGGCACATCTACGACGAGGCCAACGTGGTGCTCGACGGCACGTTCCCGGCGGGCACGCGGATCAAGCTCCAGAAGGACGCCGCGAACACCACCAACTACGCCGTCGACTTCGTCAACTTCGAGCACGCCGTGGCGCAGGGCAACCCCGACCCGGCGCGCTACATCACGCCCGCCGGGTTCGGCCACCAGGACGTGCAGAACGCCCTGGACCGGTTCCGCATGGACACCAGCGGCACGCTGCTGGGCGTCTACCTGCCGGCGGGCGCCTACACCACCGCGCAGAAGTTCCAGGTGTACGGCAAGCCGGTGCGGCTGATCGGCGCGGGCCCGTGGTTCACCAGGTTCGTCGTGCCGACCGCGCAGGAGAACACCGACGCGGGCTTCCGCGCCGAGGCCTCGGTCAACGGCTCGACGTTCAGCGGCTTCTCGTTCTTCGGCAACTACGTGTCGCGCATCGACGGTCCCGGCAAGGTGTTCGACTTCAGCAACGTCGCCAACATCACCATCGACAACATCTGGGCCGAGCACACGGTGTGCCTCTACTGGGGCGCGAACACCGACTTCATGACCATCAAGAACTCCCGCATCCGCAACACGTTCGCCGACGGCGTCAACATGACCAACGGCAGCACGGACAACCTCGTGCAGAACATCGAGGCGCGCTCGACCGGCGACGACAGCTTCGCGCTGTTCTCCGCGATCGACGCGGGCGGCGCGGACGAGAAGAACAACGTCTACGAGAACCTGACGTCCCTGACGCCGTGGCGGGCGGCGGGCCTGGCGGTGTACGGCGGCTACCTCAACACCTTCCGCAACATCTACGTGGCCGACACGCTCACCTACTCCGGCGTCACGATCAGCTCGCTGGACTTCGGCTACCCGATGAACGGCTTCGGGCCCGAGCCGACCACGTTCAGCGGGCTCACCCTGGTCCGCACCGGCGGCCACTTCTGGGGCGCGCAGACGTTCCCGGGCATCTGGATGTTCTCGGCGTCCAAGCCGTTCCGGGGCATCCGGGTCACCGACGTGGACATCGTCGACCCGACCTACAGCGGCATCATGTTCCAGACCAACTACGTGGGCGGGCAGCCGCAGAACCCGGTCCAGGACACCGTGCTGACCAACGTCTCGATCTCCGGGGCGCGGCTCAGCGGTGACGCGTTCCAGGCCAAGTCGGGCATCGGCATCTGGGTCAACGAGATGCCGGAGGCGGGCCAGGGACCGGCGGTGGGCTCGGCGACGTTCCACAACCTGCGGTTGAGCAACAACAACGAGGACGTCCGCAACCGCACGACCACCTTCACCCTCAACATCAACCCGTAAGCGCGACGACCCCGCGTCCCCCGGTGGCCACGGCCGCCGGGGGACGCGGTCGTCCTCACCCGTGCAGGCCCAGCTCGGCGGTCAGCCGCTCCCACTCGGGCACCTGCTCGGGGCGCAGCACGAAGCCGTAGTACGCGTCGGCGTCCCGCTCCCACCGGACGTAGCGGAGGTCGTGCCGCCGCACCCAGCCCGAGAAGTCCTCCAGCACGTCCGGCACGCAGGGCGGCGCGTCCCGCGTCCACGCGTACGGCTCGGTGACGCCGTGGGCCTCGGCGAGCGCGGCGGCCTGCGCCACGGCTTCCTGCCCGTCCTTCCAGTCGACGGCGAAGGCGAGCCACCAGTCCGGCTCCCCGGGGTGCTGCAACGCCGCGATCAGCGCCTCCCAGCGCGCGACGTGCGAATCGCCCTCGCCCTCCTCCTCGACCTGGAACGCGAACGCGGCCAGGAAGGCCTCCCAGCGCGAGGACCGCCACGGTTCGGGCAGCGGGTCGGCGAGCAGCTCGACCAGGGGCCGGTAGGCCTCCACCGGCGGCGGTGGCGGCGGTTCGGGTGCGAGCGCGGGCGGTGCGGGCGGCCGGCGCCGGAACCAGGAGCGGAGGTCCACCCGCGCATCATCCCCGAAGGGCGCGAGCCGTCCCGGTCCAACCAGGCATTTCCCGGACAACCGTCTTGGAGAGCGCTCTCACCGAACCTGTTGACGGGGTTTGGACCAACTGCGAAGCTTCCTCACGAGAGCGCTCTCACACCTCTCCTCCCTGCATTAGGAGCTGTCGTGAGATTGATCGCGCAGTGCTGCGCGGCGGTGGTGGCCGCCGCGTTCGTCGTCGTGCCCGCCGCCCAGGCCGCACCCTCCCAGGCCGCGCCGGCGGCCGATCCCCTGCACGTCGCACTGGCGCGCGACCTGGGCTGGGACCCGGCGCGGGCGGCCGTCGAGCAGGCCGCCGAGTCCGCCTCCGTGCCGGTCGAGCGGGCGCTGAGGGCGCGCCTCGGCGACCGGTTCGGCGGCGCCTGGTACGACGGCGGGCTCAAGGTCGGCGTGGTCGACCGGGCCGACGCCGCCGCCGTGCGGGCCGCCGGCGCGTCCCCCGTGCCCGTGGCCAGGACCGAGAAGTCGCTCGTGGACGCCAAGGCCGCGCTGGACCGCGCGCCCGTCGGCTCGGACGTCCACTCCTGGCACGTCGACCCGGGCACCAACTCCGTGGTCGTGACCGCCCGGACCGCGTCGGCCGCGCGGGCCTTCGCCGCGCGGGCGGGCGTGGCGGCGCGGACCGTCGTGTCGGAGCAGGCGCCCGAGCCCCTGCACGACATCCGGGGCGGCGACCAGTACGTCATCAACGGCAACACGCTCTGCTCGGTCGGCTTCTCGGTGAACAACGGCGGCTTCGTCACGGCCGGCCACTGCGGTGGCGCGGGCAGCCCCACGCTCGGCCACAACAACGTCGCCCAGGGCACGTTCGCCGGCTCCTCGTTCCCGGAGAACGACTACGCCTGGGTGCGGACCAACGCCAACTGGACCCCGACGCCCTATGTGAACAACTACTCGGGCGGCAGCGTCGCGGTGGCGGGCTCGCAGGAGGCGGGCATCGGCGCGTCGGTGTGCCGCTCGGGCCGCACCACGGGCTGGCGCTGCGGCACGGTCCAGGCCAAGAACGTCACCGTCAACTACTCCGGCCGCCTGGTCCACGGCCTGACCTCGACCACCGCGTGCGCCGAGGGCGGCGACTCCGGCGGCGCGTGGCTGGCCGGCAACCAGGCGCAGGGCGTCACCTCGGGCGGCTCGGGCAACTGCTCGACCGGCGGCACCACGCTGTTCCAGCCGCTCAACGAGATCCTCGGCGTCTACGGCCTCCAGCTGACCACCACGGGCGGCGGCGGTGGCGGCCGGATCATCGGCTACCAGGACAAGTGCGTCGACGTGCCCAACAGCAACGCGGTCGAGGGTCAGCGCCTCCAGGTGTGGGACTGCAACGGCACCGCCGCGCAGAACTGGACCTTCCCCGGCGACGGCACGGTGCGGGCGTTCGGCCTGTGCATGGACGTGGCGTGGGGTTCGCGCGACAACGGCGCCGTGATCCAGCTGGCCAGGTGCTCCGGCAACCCCGCGCAGCAGTTCGTGCTCAGCGGCGCGGGCGACCTGGTCAACCCGCAGGCCAACAAGTGCGTGGACGTCACCTCGTGGGGCGGCTCCGGCACGCCGCTCCAGCAGTGGGAGTGCACGGGCGGCGCGAACCAGAAGTGGCGTCGCGGCTGACCGCGTGACCCGGCGCGCCCCGGTCGGCGGTCGTCGACCGGGGCGCGCCCCGCCGGTACACCAACCCACGACGGCGTGAAGACGTCCGCACCGACGGGTGGCGTCCCCACCACCCCGTCCCCCGCGCCCCTACCTTCGGTCCCGACCGGCCGATCCGGCCGGGGGCCACCGCGAGCCACGTCGCGGTACGGGGAGGGCGCACCGCCATGACCGCAGCACCACCGCTCCGCCGCACGGTCGGCGCCGCCACCTCGCGGGGCCCGAAACGGCCGCGCAACGCCGACGCCCACGCCGTCCACGTCCACCACGGCGTGCTCGCCGCCGCGGTCGTCGACGGCACCGGCTCCGAGCCCGAGGTGGTCGAGTTCGCGGCGGTGGCGGCCGGCACCGCGGCCCGGGTCGCCGCGCGCCGCACGCCGGTGCTCGGCGTCGTCGCCGCCGCCGAGGCCTGGTCCGACCCGGACACCGACCTGGTCGACCCCACCGGCGCGATCGTGGTCGCCTCGGTCCGGCCCGGCGGGTGCTGGCGCATCGCCTGGTCCGGGGACAGCTCCGCCTACGGCCTCAAGGACGACGGCAGCGTGCGCCGCTTCACCGCGCCCCACACCCTCGGCGAGGAGATGCGCCGCGCCGGCGCGCCGGAGGCCGAGGCCGCCGCCCACGACCACCAGCTCCGGCGCAGCCTCGCCCGCGTCCCGGTCGACGGCGTCGAGGGCCTCCAGGCGATCGCCCGCGTGCTGGTCCTGGCCTCGGACGGGCTGAAGCTCCCGCACGACGACCTCGCCGCCCTGCTCGCCGAGCACGCGCACGACCCGCGGTCCTGCGCCGAGCTGCTCGTCGGGGCGGCGCGCGAGCGCGGCAGCCGTGACGACGTCACCGCACTGGTCCTCCCCTACCCCGAGGCCGACTTCGAGCCGGAGGAGAGGAGGTGACCATGTCCAGCGACGACCCGTGCAAGCCGGACGAGGACGAGCAGAACCCGCCGCCCGACGAGAGCCCGACGCAGAAGCTGCCTCGCGTCCCGGAGTAGCAGGAGCCCGGGGTCCACGTCCCCGTCCTGGCACTAGGATGGGGACGTGGACCTGTCACCGGCGGAGCCGACCGTCCTCGGCCTGCTCGTCGAGCGTCCCGGGCACGGCCACGACATCGAGCGGGTGGTCGAGGAGCGCGGCGTCCGGCAGCTCGACGAGTTCGGGCCCCGGAGGTGCGCGCCGTGACGCCGAAGGTCGACCTCAAGAAGGAGCTGGACTGCTACCGGGCCCGCCACGGCGTGTTCCGCGTCGTCGAGGTGCCACCGCTGCGGTACCTGGCGGTGGACGGCCGCGGCGACCCGAACACCGGGCCGGAGTACGCCGACGCGCTCGCCGCGCTCTACCCCGTCGCCTACAAGCTCAAGTTCGCGAGCAAGCGGGAACTCGACCGGGACTACGTCGTCATGCCGCTGGAGGGCCTGTGGTGGGCCGACGACATGGAGGCGTTCACGTCGCGGCGCGACAAGGGCCGGTGGAGCTGGACCCTGCTGATCCTGGTGCCGGACTGGATCCCCCCGGACCTGGTCGCCGCGGTGGCGGCGGAGGCCGGCGCGGCCGACCGGGTCGCCCTCCGGTCGCTCGACGAGGGCACCTGCGTCCAGACCCTGCACGTCGGCCCCTACGACGACGAGGGCGAGGTCCTCGACCGGATGCACCACCGGTTCATCCCCGAGCAGGGGCTGCGCCTGACCGGCAGGCACCACGAGATCTACCTCGGCGACCCCCGGAAGGTCGCGCCCGAGCGGCTGCGCACGATCCTCCGGCAACCCGTCGCCCCCGCCTGACCCCGGACGCGGGACGACCCCCGGCGGAACACCGCCGGGGGTCGCCGTTCACACCGCTAGGGGATCAGCCCGAGACCTTGCCGGTGCCCGCGCCGCCCTGGACGGTCGACTTCACGCTGCTCGCCGAGTCCAGCGAGTAGGAGTACGGGATCGACTTGACGCTGCCGCCCTGGTCGCCCGAGCCCGAGTTCACGAAGTGGTTGTTCCGCGCCACCAGGTTGGCGGGGTCGGAGCTGCCCTCGCCGCGGTGGAACGGGTCCTCGGTGTTCTCGAAGTAGTTGCCCTCGACGAGGACGCCCGCCTCCTCCGTCGAGGCGACACCGTAGGAGGTCACCCCGCCGTAGTAGTTGTTGAACACGTGCACGGGGTTGCCGAAGCGGACCCGCGGGTGGCGCTGGCCGGTGCCGTCGAACCAGTTGTGGTGGTAGGTGACGCGCAGCTTGCCGCGGTCCTCGCCACCGTTGTCGTCGCTGTGGCCCAGCAGCATGGACTTGTCGTGGCTGCTGATCTTGTTCCACGAGATGGTCACGCAGTCGGACGCGCGCTTGACGTCGATCGCGCCGTCGTAGCCGTTGGACAGGCTGTTGTGGTCGATCCACACGCGCGTCGAGTACTGCACGTTGATCGCGTCGTCCTTCCAGTTCCTGAAGTTCAGGTTCCGGATGATGACGTTGTTGGCCTCCGACACGTTGAGGCCGTGGCCGACGATGGCGGCGCCCGAGCCCACGCCGATGATCGTCTTGTTGGACGCGACCTTCGTCATGCTGGACAGCGTGATGGTGCCGGAGACCCGGATCACCTGCGCGCTGCTGGACTTGGCCGCGTTGATGAACGCGGTCGCGTCGCTGCCGACGTTCACCGTCGCACCACCGCTACCTCCGGTGGTGCCGCCGCACTGCGTGGCCCAACCCTGGAGGTTGAACGACGCGGCGTTGGCCGAGGGCGCCACCATGACGGCGGTGGCGACGAGGGCCGTGGCCGCGAGCAGCGCACGGGATGTCTTGCGGGACATGCGGTTTCCTCCATACGACTGTGGATGAAAAGGGAACCGGCGGCGGTCGTTCTGGCGGCGGTCGTTCTGGCGGCGGTGGTCTGGCGGCGGGTCCGGCGGCGGTGGGTCTCGCGGCGGTCGCGGGCGACTACACCGTGCTCACCACCTCTCGGTCGTGTGCCGGCGGATGTGCTCGACGTCGAACTCGTCGCCCAGTCCGGGAGAGGTCGACAGGGTGACGAAGCCCTCGTCGTCGAGCGGGTCGGCGATCGCGAGCCGGTGGGGCGGCACGCGGTCGAAGTCGTGCAGCGGGTGCAGCAGGCCGCGCTCGTACCAGCGGCCGTTGTCGGTGCCGCCCAGCACGGCCAGGCTGGCGGAGCCGTCGCCGTGGACCTCGCAGTCCATGTTGAACGCCTCGGCCAGGTGCAGGGCCTTGAGCGTCGGCGAGATGCCGCCCACGTCGGTGGGCCCGGCGCGGAGGATGTCGCACGCGCCGGAGGTCACCCACTCGGCGCGGCTGAGGTGCTTGCCCCACGCCACCTCGGGCCCGATGACCGGGATGGACAGCTGCTCGGACAGCCACCGGTAGGAGCTGATCGAGGCCTCCTCCATCGGCTCCTCGAACCAGTAGTAGTCCAACCGCTCCAGGGCGCGGCCCAGCTCCAGCGCCTCGGTGCGCGAGTACCAGTGGTTGGCGTCGAGCATGAGCGCCACGGTCGGGCCGACGGCCTCTCGCACGGCCTCGCACGCGGCGATGTCGGCCCGCACGTTCGGCGCGCCGGGCACCGGCGGCATCCACGTGTGCAGCTTGATCGCCCGGTACCCGCGCTCGACCAGCTGCTTGGCGAACTCGGCGTAGTCGCCGGGAGTGGACAGGCCGCCGGGGATCTCGTCGCCGCACATCGTGCTGGCGTAGGCGGGCACGCGGGAGCGGGCGCCGCCGATGAGCTTCCACACCGGCAGCTCGACCCGCTTGCCCACCAGGTCCCACAGCGCGGTGTCGACGTAGCCGAGGGCGCGGTCGGTGAACCGGCCGTGCGAGCCGCGCTGCTTGCGGGCCATCTTGCGCCACAGCAGCTCGCGGTCCCACGGGTCCGCGCCGATCAGCACCGGCTTGACGATCGACTCCAGCACGGCGGGCCGCAACTGGTCGGGGTGCGCCTGCACGCGGCCCACGACGCCGTCGGAGTCGGTGATCTCCAGCACGGCCTCGCGGACCTCGTGCTCGGCGCTCGGGTGCCGGTGCCCGTGCGGGTCCACCGCCGTCCACGCGGTGGTCGTGAACACCGACACCTCGACGCGCTCGATCAATTCCGTTCCTCCCACTCCTTCTGGGCCGCGGTCAGCTTCTCCGCCATGCCGTTGAGGAAGTCCTGCGCGGACGTCTCGCCCAGCAGCACCTTCTGGTACAGCGGCTCGCTGTCGGCCTTGGTGATCGACGAGTACTGCGGCAGGTACACCGGTGCGGGCACGAGGATCGTCGCCGGGTCCTCCAGGATGCCGAGCGCCATCTTCACGTGGGCGCTCTTGTCGATCCACGGCGCGCTGCGCACGTCGGTGTTCGCCGGGATCTGGCCGACCTTCTCGTTCCAGTAGCTGTTGGACTCCGAGGAGGTCAGGAACTCGGCGAACTTCCACGCCGCGTCCTGGTGCTCGCTGTTGTTGAACACCGCGAAGCCGTCGGTCGGGTTGGGCACGACGGTCCGCTTGCCGCTGGGGCCGACCGGCAGCGGGATCGCGGCGACCTTGTCGCCGAGCGCCTTGGTCACGTCGCTGTAGGAGCCCAGGTTGTGGTGCATCATGGCGACCGAGCCGCCGGTGAACTGGGCGATCATCTGGGTGAAGCTGTTGTTGATGTCGGCCTCGGGCGTGGCCTTCTTGTAGAGGTCGGCGACCTTGTCGACCAGCTCCGCGTTGGCGCTGTCGCCCAGCGTGCTCTGGCCGCCCTCGAAGAAGTTGTCCACGCCGGAGTACGCGTACGCCTCGGTGATCAGCTGGAACACCGAGCCGGCGCCGCCGCGGATGGTGTAGCCGTACTTGTTCGCGCCCGCGTCGGTGAGCTGCGTGGCGGCCGTGATGAACTCGTCCCAGGTCTTCGGCGGCTCCAGGCCGGCGTCCTTGAACCAGTCGGCGCGGTACCAGATGACGTCCATGTTGGCCGACGACGGGACGATGTAGAGCTTGCCGTCCGGCGCGGTCTGGCGGACGGTCTCCACCAGCGAGGGCAGCAGCTTGTCCTTCAGCGCGCCGCCGTTGATGCGGTCGTCGAGCGGGGCCAGCGCGTTCTGGCCGATCAGGTGCGCCAGGTACGAGGTGGTCACGCCACCGACGTCGGGCGTCTCACCGCCGGCGATGGCGGTGTCGTACTTCTGCTGCACCGACGCGCTGGGGATGCCGACGTACTCGACCTTGATGTCCGGGTTCGCCGACTCGAAGCGCGAGATCAGCTCCTTGTAGATCGGCTCGCGGGCGGGCCCCCCGTTGTTGTCCCAGAACGTGAGGGTGACCTTGCCGTCACCTCCCGAGTCCCCCGAACCGCAAGCGGTCAGCGCCAGCGCGGCGGCGGCCACGGCGACCAGCAGTTTTCTCATGATGCTCCTATCCCTTGACAGCCCCGGCGCTGAGCCCCTGCACCAGGAACCGCTGCACGACGGCGAAAACCAGGACCACCGGCACGGCCGCGACCACGCCACCGGCGGCGAGTGCCCCGAAGTCGGTGTTGAACTCACCCAGCGTGTAGCTGAGGCCGACCGGCAGGGTGAACTTGTCCTGCCTGGTCGCGAACATCAGCGCGAACAGGAAGTTGTTCCAGGCGCCGATGAACGCGAACGACCCGACCGCCACGAGGGCGGGCTTGAGCTGCGGCAGGACGACGGCGAAGAACGCGCGCAGGCGCGAGCAACCGTCCACCATCGCGGCTTCTTCGAGCTCCACGGAGATGTTGCGGATGAACCCCGCCATCAGGATCAGCGACAGCGGCAGCTGGAACGCCACCTCCGCGATGACCAGGCCGGTGATGCTGTTGAGCAGCCCGAGGCCCTTGAAGATCACGAACAGCGGGATCAGCATCATCGCGCCGGGGATGAACTGGCTGCACAGCATCGCCAGCAGGAAGACCTTCTGGCCGCGGAACTTGAACCGCGCCAGCGCGTACCCGCCCATCACCGACAGCAGGGTCACGAACACGAGCACGCCGAGGCCCATGACCACGCTGTTGTAGAAGAACACGCCGAACCCGATGTCGTTCCACACCGTGTCGAAGTGCTCGAACGAGATCGGCCACGGCACCAGCTGCGTCGAGCCGGTCGGCCGCACCGCGAACACCAGCATCCAGTAGAACGGGACGATGGTGAACAGCAGGTAGAGCGCCAGCGGCAGGTGGATGAGCCACCGCTTGCCCGGCTCCTCGGCCACGGGCCGCGGGCGCCGCTTGACCGGTGGCCTCCGGTGCGTGGTGTCGACGACCTCCCGCACCAGGGTGTCGGTCTTGCCCAGGGTCTCGGTCATGCACGGCTCCCGAACTTCGACACGCGCAGGTACAGGATCGAGAAGAACAGCAGGATGAGGAACCCGGCCACGGTGAGCGCCGAGCCGTACCCGAAGTTGTGCGAGTCGACGGCCTGCCGCGCCACGTACAGCGGCAGGGTGGTGGTCTGGTTGGCGGGCCCGCCGCCGGTCAGGGTGTAGATGAGGTCCACGTTGTTGAACTCCCACACCGCCCGCAGCAGGGTGGACAGGATGATCGCGTCCTTGAGGTGCGGCAGGGTGACGCTGGTGAAGCGCCGCCACCGGTTCGCGCCGTCCACCGACGCCGCCTCGTAGAGGTCCTTGGGGATGCTCTGGAGGTCGGCGAGCAGCAGGATCGCGAAGAACGGCACGCCGCGCCACAGCTCGGTCACCACGAGGGCGTCGAACACCGTGTCGGGGTTGCCGAGCACGGAGGTGCCCGGCGAGCCGATGCCCCACTCGGAGAGCACCTGGAAGATGCCGGTGGACGGGTTGAGCAGCAGGATCCAGATGCCCGTGGTGAGCACGCCCGAGACCGCCCACGGCGAGAACACCAGGGCCCGCGCGACGCCCCGGCCGACGAACGTCTCGTTCACGATCAGCGCGAGGACCAGGCCGAGCACGAGCTGGAGCCCGACCTCGACCAGCACCCACTTGGCGCTGAACGCGAGGCTCTGCCAGAACAGCGGGTCGTCGAACAGCATCTGCTTGAAGTTGTCCAGCCCGGCGAAGCCGTTCTTCCAGGGCTGGGTGACGTTGTAGCGCTGGAGGCTGTAGTAGACGACGCTGCCGATCGGGTAGACCAGGAACACCGCCATGAGCACCAGCGTCGGTGCGATGAGCGCGTAGGGCGCCCAGGTGCGGGTCCTCATGCGGGGATCCAGTCGCCGAGGTACGCGCGGACGGTGTGCTGCCGGGCCTGCTCGGCGGTGAGCTGCGGCCGGTCCGCGCCCGTGCCCGCGCCGGGACCGGAGTTGCGGTACTCGGCGAACCGGGCCTCGCGCCACGGGAAGCCGGACATGTCGGTCCACGGGGCGGCCTTCACCGCGGCGGGCAGCTCGGTGTCGCGGATGACGACGGAGCCGACGGCGTCCGGGTCGCCGCCGGGGTGCCACGGGCGGCCCAGGTAGTAGGAGCCGTCGGGCGCGTCGCTGGTGATGGTCGAGTTCACGATGAGGAAGCCGCGGGGGTTGTCGCGGCGGGTGCTGGCGGCGGTGACGTACCCGGCGGGCTCGCCGTCGCGGTGCAGCGCGTGGATCTTGACCTGGTCGAACACGGCGGTGGCGCGGCCGAAGACGAAGTCGACGTCGCCGACGATCTCGCCGCCCCGGTAGTACTGGCGGGCGCGGGTGCCCGCGGACCCGGTGTCGGCGTACAGGGTGTCCTGGTGGCCGAGGAAGCGGACCCGGTCGTAGTACTGCCGGTCGCCGGTGGCCTTGACCGCGACCGCCTGGGTGGCGGTGATGCCGGGGTGCGCGGCGCGGTCGAAGGAGTTGCTGAAGGTGAGGTCGCGGGCGGTGAAGCCGTCGGCCTCGATGGTGGCCGTGGCCGAGCCCGTGGTGCCGTGGGTGGTGCCGTCGGGCTTCGGGGTGCCGCTCGCGTTGTCGTAGTCGACGACCACGTCGCGGGCGGTGCCGGTGGAGCCCTTGAGGGTGAGGTCCCGCTTGGTGGCGGGGACCCTGATCACCTCGCGGTAGACGCCCTTGCCGATGGTGATGGTGGTGCCCGCCGGCGCGGCGTCGATCGCGGCCTGCACGGTGTCGAAGTCGGTGCCCTTGGCGACGTGGTAGCGCTCGCGCTGGAGCGCGCCGGCCTTGAGGTTCTTCACCCGGTGGGCGGGTTCCAGGCCGCGGTTCAGCACGGGCGTCCACCCGGCGACGCCGGACAGGGTCGCGGTCGGGTTGGCGGCGTTGAAGGCGTCGAGCACGTCGACCGGCCGGCCGTCGACGAGGGTGCCGGTCTCGGTGATGGCGGTGCCGCCCCAGTTGTAGATGAGGTCTTCGACGGAGCCGCCGTTGCCGAGCTTGACGTAGTTGTTCTCCACGTAGAGCGCGGACTGCACGCCCACGCCCCAGGCGTAGACGAACGTGGGTCCGGGCTCGTAGAGGTTGTTGTAGACGTGGACCTGGCCGAAGCGCACGCGCGGCAGGCGCTCCTCGACGTTGCGGAACACGTTGTGGTGCACGGAGACGCGCAGCTTGCCCGGGTCGGTGGTCGAGGTGTTGGACGAGCCGATGAGCATCGTCTTGCCGTGGTCCTCGAACAGGTTGTAAGACGCAGTGACCAGGTCGGTGCCGCTGGTCATGTCCAGCGAGCCGTCGTGCTGCTGGTACGGGCGGCCGAAGTAGGTCGGCGCGGCGCTGTCCGGGTGGGGCTGGTCGGTGAAGGTGTTGTGGTCGACCCACACGTTCGTGGCGCGCTGGAGGGACACCGCGTCGTAGGCGGAGTTCCAGTTGCCGTCCGCGCCGTCCGTCGGGTCCCACTGGGGGAAGCAGTCGCGGGTGTCGCGGAAGGTGAGGTTGCGGATGATCACGTTGCTCGCGTTGTGCACGCGCAGGCTCGCGCCCGTGATGCCCGCGCCGCGCCCGTCTCCGACGATCGTGGTGTCGCTCCCCACGGGGAGGCCGATCGCCGCCAGTTGCCGCTGCGCGGACGCGGCGCGGGCATCTTCCAGCGGGCCGCTGGGTTCGCTGTCGCGCCCCCAGACGGCCGGGTCGTATGCCGCCAAATAGGCGGGCAGCGTGTAACCGCCGGTCGCGTGGGAAGAGCAGTCCTGGCGGAGGTCGATGACGCCGCGGACCTTGATCAGGCGCGGTGCGGGCGCCGCCAGCGCGGCCCGCAATTCCGCGACCGTGCGCACCACGTGCTCGGTCGCCGCGGCCGACCCGCCGGTCGTGCCGGTGCCGCTCGACGCCCAGCCGTCACCGGGCTGCAAGACCTGTCTGCCCAGGTCATGACCTGCTTGCGCGGGTGCGGCGACCAGCGCGCCGAGGGCGCAGGCGAGCACGAGCGCAGAACTGATAATCCGCATGTCGAGGGGCCTTCCCCGGCGAGTTCGTTCATATCCGTGAACGCTATCCAGAAGTGCGAACAGAGTATTACGAAAGTGTTCGGCGCACGTCAACGACGTAACCTGGTTCGATGTTCGTTCGACGGCCCGTTTCGACGAATTGTCGAAATCGAATCGAATTCGACGGGGTGTGACGCCGCCGAGGCGTCGGGTCGAGGAGCCGGGGGCACGGGGAAGACGGCGATCGGGAGCGCTCCGCCGACGCCCCGCCGTCCGCCGGTACCACCCGCAGGCACCCGTGCGCCCGCTCGCGGGCGCGGCGGAACACCTCGTGCGAGCACCCCAATGGCCCCGTGCGCCCGGGTCGCGCCCGGCCCACACTGGGTCCGGGACGACCGTGCCGGGGAGGCCCACACGTGACACCACCGAGGTCACCGACGCCCGCGACCCGCGTGACGTCACCGGCCGCCCACCGACCGGACCGGCCGCGGTGGTAGGCGGGGCGACGGCGGCGGTGGAGCGGCTCGTCGCCCGGTGGGCCGCCGCCGACGCCGCGGGCGCGGGCCGGCTGTTCGCCGACCGGGTGCGGTGGTGGGCGGCGCCCGTGCCGGGCGCGCCGTGGCCGGACGTGGTGCGCTCGCCGCGCGAGGTCGAGGCGTTCTTCCTCGCCTTCCTCGGCGCGTTCGAGCTGACCCGCGTCACCACCGGTCGCCTGGTCGCCGCCGGCTCCGACGCCGTGCTGACCGGGCGGCTGCACGCGCGGGTGCACGTGAGCGGCGAATCGCGGTCCTTCCACTTCGCCCTCGCGGTGTCCGTCCGGGGCGGCCTGATCAGCGACTTCCGCTGGTACTCCGACACGTTGGAGGTGGCCCGCGCCCTGGGGACGGCCGGTGTTCCGCCGGTATCACCGAATTGGCCGCACGGATCGGTGCCAGGATGACGATCGCGACCGATCGCCGACGAGAGGTGCCGCCGTGCCGGATGAACCCCGACCGATCAGCGACCTCCTGCCGGAGCTGCGCCGCGGGCGCGGGTTGACCCAGCACGACCTGGCGTCACGGCTCCACGCGGCGTCCGGCAACGCGAGCGTCACCCGCGAGGAGGTGTCCCGGTGGGAGCGCGGCAAGCGCATCCCCGGCCCGTACTGGCGGGCGTGGCTCGGTCGGGTGCTCGACACCCCGGCGCGCGAGCTGGAGCGGGCGGCGGCGGTCGCCCGGTGGACCCGCAGACGGCGGTGACGACCCGCGACGAGCTGCTCGCGGCGGCGGCCGAGGTGTTCGAGCGCCACGGGTACGTGCGGGCGACCGTCGACGACGTCTGCCTCCGCGCCGGCGTCACGAAAGGCGCGCTGTACGGCCACTTCAGCTCGAAGAAGGCGCTCGCGGTGGCGTTGGTGGAGGAGCACGCCCGCGAGTGGGCGCGGGCGCGCGAACGGCTCCAGCGCGTCCACCGCAGCCCGTTGCAGGTGCTGGTGGACCTCGGCTACGCGACGGACGACCCGGTGGTGCGGCGGCTGGTGTTCCAGTCGCCGGTGTGGGAGGAGGTCGCCGAGCGGCAGCTCGCGCGGTGGCGGTCCACGGCGCACGACCTGCTGCGCGGCGCGGCGGCGCGCGGCGAGCTGCGCGAGGACGGCGACCTGCCGTCGCTGGCGGAGGGCCTCGTGGCCGAGCTGGTGGGCGCGCACCTGGTGGGGATGGCGGTGGACGCGGCCGACGCGGTGGCCCTGGGCCTGGCGCGGGTCTGGCGCTCCTGGCTGCCCGCCGTGGTGCGGCCGGAGGTGTGGGCGGGCTTGCGGGTCGACCCGCCTCGTTGACTTGGCGTGCTCAATTGACTACCGTGTGTCATCGAAAATCGATGCCGTGGAGGCTTCGCGTGAACGATCCGACCAGGGGACCCCGCACGAGGGCCGCCCTGGTCGCCGCGAGCATCGAGCTGTTCGACCGCCAGGGTTACGAGTCCACGTCGCTGGAGGCCGTCTGCCGGCGCGTCTCGGTGACGAAGGGCGCGCTGTACCGGCACTTCCCGTCCAAGCAGGCGCTCGCGGTCGCCGTGGTCGAGGAGTACTTCCGCCGCTGGCACGACGTGCGCGCCGAGCTGGAGGGCGCCGGCGGCGGGCCGCTGCGCACGCTGATCGCCCTGACCGAGCGGATGGGCCTGCTGGTGCACGAGGACCGGACCGTGCGGGTCGGCGCGCGGCTGCTCTACACCAGCGAGCTGTTCGACCTGGTGGCGGGCGTGCACTTCGCCTGCCTCACGGCCGTGGTGCGCGACCTGCTCCACCGGGCGGCGGCGGCGGGCGAGGTCGTGGCGGGCGCGGACGTGCGCGAGGAGGCCGAGGGCTTCACCACGGCCGTGGTCGGGGCGCACGTGGTCTCGGTGGTCGCCGCGCGGGCGGGCCGGCCGCTCGCGCCGTGGCGGCGCAGGCTGGACCGGCTGACCGCCCACCCCGTGCTGCCCAGCTCAGTCGCGGCGTGCCCCTGACCGTCCCCAGTGGACGGTCCCGGCATTTTCGGTTCGTTCGCCGGTCAGCCGGCGAGCACCGGGTACTGCACGGCGATCTCCTGCGCCAGCGCGGCCTTCGCGCGCCGCGACACCTCGTCGGCCAGCACCTCGAAGGCGTCGGCCTCGACGCCGTCCAGGGCCAGTTCCGCGACGTGGCGCGGGTCGCTCTTGGGCGCGGTGACGGCCGCGGTCATGTCGGTGTCCACGTAGCCGACGTGCAGTCCGGTGACGCGGATGCCGCGCGTGCGCAGGTCCAGGCGCAACGAGTTGGTCTGGGACCAGAGAGCGGCCTTGGAGGCGCTGTAGGAGCCGCTGAGGGCGGCCCAGGACAGGGCCGAGGCCACGGTGAGCAGGTGGCCGCCGCCGTGGCGCTCGATGATCGGGACGAAGGCGCGGGTGACGTTCAGCGGGCCGTAGAAGTTGGTCTCGAACTCGCGGCGGACGTCCTCGACCGGCGAGTCGAGGAACGAGGCCCGGACGAGCCCGCCCGCGTTGTTGACCAGGATCGTGACGTCGTCCGCCTCGCGGACCGCCGCGGCGACCGAGGCGGGGTCGGTCACCTCCAGGGCGAGCGGGACGGCGTCGGGGTGCGTGACCGCGCGCGGGTCGCGGGCAGTGGCGTAGACCTTGCGCGCGCCCCTGGCGTACAGGGCCTCGACCAGCGCCTTGCCGATGCCGCGGCTGCCGCCGGTGACGAGCGCGGTCGCGCCGTTGATGATGGTCATGATGCCCCTCCAAGGATGGAAACCGATCTGTTTCCTGGCACTGTAAACCGATCTGTTTCCTCCGCGCAAGCGACGGGGTAACCTGCCCGGTGTGACCTCTCCACGCGACCGCCTGCTCGACGCCGCGGGCGAGCTGTTCCACCAGGAGGGCGTGGGCGTCGGCGTCGACGCCCTGTGCCGGGCGGCGGGCGTCTCGAAGCGGTCGATGTACCAGCTGTTCGAGAGCAAGGACGAGCTGATCGCGGCCAGCCTGGAGCGCCGCGGCCCGACCTACGACGCCCTGCTGCTCCCACCGGGGGGCGGAGCCCCGCGCGACCGCGTCCTGCACGTCTTCCAGGCCCAGGACGCCCTCACCACGAGGCCGGGCTACCGCGGCTGCCCCCTCGTCGCCACGGCGGTGGAGCTGAAGGACCCGGACCACCCGGCCAACGACGTGGCGCGCCGGCGGAAGCAGGGCCTGACGGACTTCTTCGCCGCGGAGGCGCGGGCGGCGGGCGTCACCGACCCGGACGCGCTGGCCGCCCAGCTGACCGTGGTCTTCGACGGGTCCTCGACCCGCGCGGTGCTCCGCGCCGAACCCCTGGGAGGCCTGGGCGTCCGGACCGCCACGGCGTTGCTCGACGCCGCCGGGATGTCCTGACTGCCAGGATGGCCGGGTGGAGGTGCGCAACGAGACGAGCGGCCCGGTGCACGGCGCCGTCTTCCAGAGCGCGTCGATCGGCGCGGTGCACCTCGGCCCGACCTCCGTGCCCCTGCGGGTCGCGGTGCGCGACCCGCGAAGGTCTTCCACGACGTCCTGGCCGACGGCTTCACCGGCCGCCGGTGGCTGCTCCGCGAGGTCGACGAGTTCCTGACCGGGCCCTGCGGCTACCTGTGGGTGGAGGCGGAAGCCGGTCTGGGCAAGACCGCGTTCGCGGCGCACCTGGCGCGCGAGCGCGGGTGGCCGTCGCACTTCGCCCGGTACGCCAACGGCGGCGCGGTCCGGGTCGGGTTGCAGAACCTCGCGGGGCAGTTGGCGCGGCTCCGAGACCTGTCCGCCCTGGTGCCGGGCGGCGTGCTGCCCGACCGGGCCTACGCGCCGGAGGGCTTCGAAGCGCTGCTCGGCGAGGCCGCCGACCAGGGCCCGCCGGCGCTGGTCGTGGACGGGGCCGACGAGGCCGAGCAGTCCGGCGGCCTCCCGTGGGGCCTGCCTCACACGCTGCCGCCGGGCGTGCACGTGGTCGGGACGTACCGCACGGGCGCGGCGCGCCCGGCGAGCGACTCGCCGTCACGGGTGGTGCGCATCGAAGCGGATGACCCGCGCAACCGCGCCGACCTGGGCGCCCACCTGTCGACGCTGGTCGAGGACCCCGACCTCGCGACCACCCTGGCCGACCGCTGCGGTGGCGTCTGGGTGTACCTGCGGTACCTGCTGCACGAGATCAGGCTCGGCACGCGACAGCCGGACGAGCTGGCCTCCCTACCGCCGAACCTGCGCGCCTACTACACGGCCCAGCTGACGAGGTGGTCCGGCTCCCCCGACTGGCGAACCGGCCTGCTCCCCCTGCTCGCCACCCTCACCGCGGCGGCCGAGCCGCTGGACGTCACCACCCTGTCCGGGCTGACCGGGGCGGACGTCCGGCAGTGGTGCCGGCACGACCTGCGGCCGTTCCTCACCGCGACCGACGAGTCACCGCGCCGGTACGCGATCTACCACGCGAGCTTCCGGGAGCTGGTGGACGGCGCGGTGCCGGCCGACGGGTCGGACGACGAGCGCGCGTGGGCCGACGCCCTGGCCGAGGCGACGAGGTCCGCGCACGGGCGCATCGCCGACCGCTGCCTGTCGACCGTGGACGACTACGCCCTGCGGAACCTGGCGCGCCACCTGGTGGGCGCCGGTCGTGAAGCCGACCTCCACCGGCTGCTCACCGCCGAGGAGGACGGCCGCAACACCTGGTTCGCCGCGCACGACGCGGTCGACGGCATCGACACGTACCTGGCGGACCTGGCGCCGGCCACCACCCGAGCCCGGCAGCGGGTGGACGAAGCCGTGGCCGCCGGCCGTCCCGCTCCCGCGCTGGTCGACCTGGTGCGGTACCTGCTCATGACCTCCTCGGTCACCGGTCGCATCGCTGGTTCCCCGAGCGATGTGATCGCGGCCCTGGTCGAGCACGGCGTCTGGACCCCGGAACGCGCCCTCGCGCACGTTCGCCACCAATCGCCGAGCCTCGTCCCGTGTCATTGGGCGTGCTGCTGCCGCACCTGCCCGAAAGGCTCCTGTCCACCGTGTTGCGCATCGCGGTGGACATCACCGACGAGGAGCGGCGCGCCGACGCCTTGATCTTGATGGCGGGGCGCCTCCCGGAACACCTGCTCGACGGCGTCGTCGAGGCGACCGGGACCATCACCGACCCGTCAAGGCGGCTGACCTTCTTGAGGCGGCTCTTGCTGCGCCTGCCGGCGGACCGCAGGCCCGCCCTCACCGCGCGGGTGCTCGACATCGTCCCCGGAGCGATCCCGACCGCGTCGAGGCGTTGTCCGAACTCCGAGCCCACCTCCCGCCCGAGCGTCGGCGGGACTTGCCGGAGCTGGTCGGGGAAATCCCGGATGAGTACCGCCGGGCCGCCGCGGCGCGCAGACCGGGGTGGGTCGGGCACGCGACGAGCGATCAGCTCGTGGAGATCGCCGAGACCATCACGTCGCCGCGAGCCGAGATCACCGTGCTCTTCGCGGCAGCCGCCCAGGCCCCGGCCGAGGCCAAGCCGCGTTTCGCCGAGCTGGTCTGGCGCGCGGTGGGTGCCACCCGTGACGCCGCGGAACACTCCCTGGGAATGATCGGGTTGTTCGAGCACCTGCCGGCCACCCTCCAGCAGGAGGTCGTCGAGTTCGCCGGCACGGCCGACAACCGCCACGCTCGTGCCTCCGCGCTCGTCGAACTGCTCTCCGTCGTGTCCGGCGACCAACTCCAGGAAGTGCTGGGGCGCGCGTTGGACGAGATCTTCTCCCTGATGCGGGGCGGCTCGGGGTGGCGCCACCTGCCCAAGGTGCTGGCGCACATCCCCGCCGAACGACGTCCGGTCCTGTTGCGCCGAGCGATGGAGGTGGCCGCCTCGTCGAGCGGCGCGACCCACGCACGCGCCAGGACGCGCCTCGCCCTGGCCGCGCCCGCGTCGTCGCGCGGTCCCGCCATGACCGCGGCCATGGCCGCGATCGACGCCATCAAGGACGAGCGCGAGTTGTTCCGGACCCGGGTGTGGCTCGCCCGCCACCTTCCGAGGATGCCGAGGTGGTGGCGGCCGAGGTGGTGGCGAACGGATTCCCCTACGCCGCCGCTCATCTGGTCCACCACCTGCGCCCGGACCAGGCGGAGGAGGCGTTCCGGCGCGCCCTGGACGATTCCGACGCGTTCACCGGGCCGGCTCGGGCCGCTGAGCTGGTCGCACGAGTGCCCGAGAACCGCCGCAGTGCTCTCGTGACCGACCTGCTCGCCAGGGCGTCCCAACTCCACGAAATCCACCGGTTGCGGATGTTCGCCCTGCTGGTGCCCACTCTGTCGGACGAGCAACGACTCCACGTGGCAAAGCTCGCGCAACGGACTTCGCACCGCGACGCCTCCCTCCTCCTGCTGATCGCGCCGGCGCGGCGGGACCCGGCACTGGGTGACCTGGCGGTGGACGTCGCCGCCACGTGCGGGTCCGGGGGCCAGTCGTTGCCGGACGCGCTGCTCGCCGCGGCGGAAGTGGCGACTGCGGCCGGCGTGGCGCGAGCCGTGGAGAGCGCCAAGGCCGAGGAGGAC
This sequence comes from Saccharothrix xinjiangensis, assembly GCF_039527585.1. Lineage (NCBI taxonomy): Bacteria > Bacillati > Actinomycetota > Actinomycetes > Pseudonocardiales > Pseudonocardiaceae > Saccharothrix > Saccharothrix xinjiangensis. The sequence continues at coordinate 257,781 of NZ_BAAAKE010000003.1, forward strand.
GACGTCACCCGCGCATCCGTGCTGCCGACCCTCGCGGACCGGCTCACCGGGGCCGAGCGCCGAGAGCTGCGGGAACTGGGCATCGAGTCGGCACGGCGATTCCTGTCCGAGCACCCACTCGGGAAAGGCGTGCTGCGCTACGGCACCCTCTTGTTCCCCGACGAGCTCGCCGACAGGAACCCACCCGTCAGTTTCGGCTTCTACAACCCCCTGTTGCAGTTGGTGGTCAAGCTCTCCGAGCTGCCCGAAGCGCAGGACGCGTTCCTGACGTCGTTGGAAATCGCCACCCGCGCCGTCAACCGCGACCAGTTCGCGTACCTGGTGGGCGCGACCGCCCCCGCCCTCGCCCGCCTCGGCGGCCCGGAAGCCCTGATCCGGATCTCCGAGGCGGTCGGCGACACCCTGCGGTGGTGGCCCTAGCGGCGGGCGGCCCGCCACTCCCCCACCACGTGCTCCACGTCGAACGGCATCAGGTTCAGCGGCGGGCCGGACCGGGGTTTGCGGATCGCGTCCTCGATCTTCGCGTTGACCTCCGCCAGGACCCGCCGCACCTCGGCCTCCGACGACGCCCGCCCGGCCGCCTCCCGCGCCGCCGCGGCCTCCTTGCGCAGCAGCAGCGTGGGCGGCAGGGCGGTGCCCTCCTCGCGGCGCAGCTTCTCCTTCACCCACCACAGCTCGTCGTGCGGCTCCCGGAGGCCCTCCAGCGGCTTGCCCGCGCCCGGCAGGTCGTCGAACTCGCCGCGCTCCTGGGCCTCGCGGATCTGCCGGTCGATCCAGCTCTCGAAGTCCATACCAGCGGGTTTGCGCTCGGTCATGGTCCCCACCCCCCATTCCAGGCTACCCAAGGCAGGGGTGTTCGCGGCTCACACCTCGGGCGCGGACATCAGCTCGCGCACCTCGATCGCCTGGCCGAGCGGCACGCCGTTCGGGCCGGGCGCGGCGGACGCCTGCGCCGCGATCTCCAGCGCGCGCTCCAGGGTGGCGTCGACCAGCCAGTAACCCGCCACCACGTCCTTGGACTCCGCGAACGGGCCGTCGGTGACGACGGGCGCGCCGGAGCCCGTGTTGACGACCCGCTTGGCCAGCTCGGGGCCCGACAGGCCCTGCGCGTCGACCAGCTCGCCGGTGCCCGCCAGGGCCGCGCCGAGGTCCTGCTGGAACTTGATGTGCGCCGCGATGTCCTCAGGAGCCCACTGGTCCATCGGGGTGTCGCAGGTGGCGCTGGAGCCGTAGTTCATCAGGAGCAGGAACTTCGCCATGTCGGACTCCTCGGTGCGGTGCGCCCGGTTCGGCGCTCTCACACCCAGGACGTAGCCGGTCGCGGGTTCTCTACACGAACCCGCCTGTGACCTGCGCCACTCCACGGGTCGGCCAGGTCGCGCGCGAGGGGGTGCCGGCGCGAGGCCGGCACCCCCTGCACGAATCAGCCCAGCGCGCAGACCGGCGCGGGGTTCCAGCCGGTCGGGTCGCCGGTGCCGTTGAACCCGGCGGTGACGGAGCCCGCGGGCGGGACGGACCCGTTCCACGAGGCGTTGGCCACCGTGACGGTGCGGCCGCTCTGGCTGAACGTGCCGTTCCAGCCCTGGGCCACGGTCATCCCCGCGCCGAGGTCGAAGCGGACGGACCAGCTCCGGCCGGCCGACGCGCCCGGGTTGCGGAGGACGATCGTGGCCGAGAACCCGCCCGGCCACCGGTTGCCGATCCCGATCTCGACCGCGCACGTCCCGCCCGGCGACGAAGTCGTCGTCGTGGTCGTGGTCGTGGTGGTCGTGGTCGTCGTCGTGCTGGTGGTCGTGCTGGTGGTCGTGGACGTGGGCGTGGCGCCGTCGAGCGCGGACACCACGGCCGGGATCCACCTGTTGGCGATCTTGCGGTCACCGGCGGCGTTCGGGTGCACGCCGTCGTAGGTGTCGCTCCCGGTGGAGAACCCGGTCCACTGGTCGACCACGGTGATCGGCGACCGCGCGGTGGACTTGCCCGCCGCCCAGCCGGGGATCGCCGCGTTCAGGTCGACCACCCGCTGGGGGCACTCGGCGCAGGCGCTCGCCGCCATCGGGATGATCTTCGCGACGATGACCCGCATCGACGCGTTGTTGGCGCGCATCTGGTCGACCAGCTTGGAGTAGGCGGCCAGGATGGTCGCCGTGGACCGGTTGCTCCACACGTCGTTGGTCCCGAAGTGCATGATCACCACGTTCGGGTTGGTGGCGTTGAGCCAGCCCACGAGCTGGTTCTGGTCGGCCACCGCGGTGACCAGCGCCCCGCCGTGCCCCTCGTTCTCGCCGTCGTAGGCGAAACCGCAACCGTCACCGGCGCGGGTGCCCACGAAGTCGATGTCCGAGTGCCCGGCGGCGCGCAGGTCCCGGTCCAGCAACGCGCGCCAGCAGCCCGGCGACCCGGTGATCGAGTCGCCGAGCGCCATGATCCGCGTCGGGGCGGCGGCCTGGACGGACGCCTGCCCCGGCACGGCCACGAGGAGCCCGATCACCGTGGCCAGCGCCGCGAGCAGCGCCGGCACCGCGATTCCCTTCGACATCGCAGCCCCCTAGGCGGTGGTGCAGGAGGCGCCGTTGAGGGTGAACGCCGTGGGCGCGGCGTTGGCGCCGTTCCACGAGCCGATGAAGCCGAAGCTCACCGAGCCGTTGGCCGGGATCGCGGCGTTGTAGGACACGTTGGTCGCGCTCAGCGCGGTGCCCGACTGGCTCGTCGTGGCGCCCCACGACTGCGACACGGTCTGACCGTTGGCCCAGGTCCAGCGCAGCGTCCAGCCGCTGACCGCGGTGGCGCCCGTGTTGGCGATCTTCACGTCGCCCTGGAAACCGCCCTGCCACTGGCCGGCGACCTTGTAGGTGACCGCGCAGCCGGCCGGGCCGCCGCCACCGGTCTGGGTGGTGACGTTGACCGTGTTCGACCGGGTCGAGCGGTTGCCCGCCGCATCGCGCGCGTACACCGCGAAGGTGTAGGCGGTGCCCGCGGACAGGCCGGTGACGGTCGCGCTCGTGGTGGCGGAGGAGGCCGCCGCGGTCTCGGTGGTGCCGCTGACCCGGACCACGTCGTAGCCGGCGACGCCGACGTTGTCGGTGGCGGCGGACCAGGCCAGCGTGACCGACGACGAGGTCACGCCGCTGGAGGTCGGGGTGCCGGGCGCGCTGGGCGGGGTGGTGTCGCCCGGGTCGCCGCCACCGCCGTACACGCTGGCCTCCTTGGAGGTGGCCTTGATGCCGTTGGCGCCGTTGATCGCGCGCTGGCCCCAGGTGGTCAGCTGGGAGGCGTTGAAGCCGGTGACCATGTCCAGGTACTCGACGCCGCCGCCGTTGCCGGACCACGACCAGGCCAGGTAGCCCAGCTTGAGCTGCTGGGTGGTGGCGAAGATGGTGTCCTCGTCGGGGTTGCCGTCGCTGTGGTCGTAGCCGAACTCGCCGACCACGATCGGCAGCTTCGCCGACACGAACCGGTTGAGGTAGTCGTTGACCTCGGCGGCCGTGTCGAACACGCCGTACATGTGGATGGAGAACACCGTGTTCTTCTGGGGGTCGGCGTCGAACACCGACTGGGCGTTGTCACGCATGGTGAAGGCCCAGTCCTGGCCCCAGTTCGGCGCGTCGACCATGATCGTGTGCTGGAAGCCGGCCGAGCGCAGCGACGTGATGGCGTCCTTGGTCGCCTGCGTCCACCCGGTGTAGCCGGTGTTGCCCCACGGCTCGTTGCCGATGTTGAGGATGACGTACTTCTCCTGGCCGGCCATGGCGGTCTGGACGCTCTTCCAGTACTCCACGGCGCGCGCCAGGCTGACCGCGCCGCTCTGCTCCTGGTAGCCGGTGGTGTCGTGCACCTCCAGCACGCAGATGAGCTTGTTGGCCTTGCACTGGCCGATGACGTTGCTGACGTCCGAGGCGTCGTTGCGGGTCCACCGGTCACCGCTGGAGAGGACGACGCGGACGGTGTTGGCGCCCGTGGCCTTGATGTCCTTCAGCGCCTGGGTGGTGCGGTCCAGGTACCAGGTGTGCGCGTGGTTGACGCCGCGCATCACGAAGTCGTTGCCGTTGGCGTCCAGCAGGCGCCCGTTGGCGACCGTGAAGCCGGCGGCCGCTTGGGCCGGCACCACCGTCAGCAGTGAGAGGACCAAGGCGGCGACGGCTGCGCCGGCCAAGGCGAATCGCTTGCGCATGGGTGTACCTCGCGGAGTTGTCGACACTGACATTGGCGAGCGCAGGGCAGCGCGCCCACCCGGCGGGCAGGCACCCACACCAAAGCAATTAACCGCTTAAGTGTCAACGGGCAATTGTGGCCAAAAGTCCAGGTCAGCAGCGTTTTATGCAGCACTCAGCACAACTGGGAGCGCTCCCAGAAAGCGATCTCAGTGTGCCTTGGGAGGACGGGCCGCGTCCAGACCGGTCCCCCGAGCTGTCCGGAACCGGACACGACGCCCACACCCGACCCGACCCCGCTCCCAGGCGCGGTGCAACCGACCCGACCCGGACTCGCCCGGCTCGCCGGCCCGACGCAGCCCGGCCCGACGCAGCCCGGCCCGACGCAGCCCGGCCGGCGCACCTCAGCCCGCGGGCGCCTGCCCGGTGCTCGACCGCGGCACCAGCTCCGGGTCGGAGGTCTTCACCTGCTCCACCGGTCCGCCCCCGATGACGTCGAGCAGCAACCGCACCGCGGCCGCGCCGCGCTCGGCGATCGGCCGGCGCACCGCCGACAGCGCGGGCCTGACCAGGCGGCACAGCGCGGAGTCGTCCCAGGCGACCAGGGACAGCTGGTCCGGCACGCTCAGCCCCAGCTCGTGCGCCACCCCCAGCGCGGACACCGCCATCACGTCGTTGTCGAACACCAGCGCGGTGGGCGGCGACCCGCCGGTCAGCACGCGGCGGGTGACGCGGGCCGCGGCCTCGTCCGAGTAGTCGGCGTGGACCACCCGCGCCTCGCCCAGGCCGAGCCGGGCGACGGCCGTGGTGAAGGCGCGCGACCTGGTCTGGGTGTGCACGAACCTGGTGGGTCCCGCGACCCGCACGATCCGCCGGTGGCCGAGCGCGACCAGGTACTCCAGCACCTCGATCACGGCCGTCTCGTCGTCGGTCCACACGCACGGGACCTCGGGCGCGACCGGTTCGCCGAGCACCACGGCGGGCAGCCGCAGCTCCTGCACCAGCTCGACGCGCGGGTCGTTCTGCACCAGGTCGACCAGCAGCACGCCGTCGACCCGGCGCTCGCCCCACCACCGCCGGTAGGCGGCCAGCTCGGCGGCGGCGTTGTCGGTGACCTGGAGCAGCAGCGACGTGGGCCCGCCGGCGAGCGCGCCCTGGATGCCCGAGATGAGCTGCATGAAGTACGGCTCGACGCCGATCACCCTGGCGGGCCGGTCCACGACCAGGCCGATGGCGTTGGCGCGGCCGTCGCTGAGGGAGCGCGCCGCGCTGCTGGGCACCCAGCCGAGGCGGTCGGCGATGTCCATGATGCGGCGGCGGGTGGGTTCGGAGACGCCCGGCCGGTTGTTGAGCGCGTAGGACACCGCGCCGGTGGACACGCCGGCCGCCTTCGCGATGTCCGAGATGGTCGGACGCTTAGCTCCCACCGCGCCTCCTCGATGCGTGATCATGAGTTTAGACCGCTGTTGAGACAGTCCGCCCCGGTAGGGTGATTAAGCGCTTAACTGATCATGGGGAAAGGGGACCTCCGTGCCCTGGTTCGACCTGTCCGAGCGGGAACTGGCGACGTACCGCACCGCCACCACCGAGCCGGACGACCTGGACGCGTGGTGGAAGGCGCGGCTGGAGGAGGCGCGGGCAGCCGCGCGACCGCCGGTGCTGACCCCGTACGCCTCGGACGTCTACGGCCCCCTGCCGGTGTGGGACGTCGAGTTCTCCGGTTACGGCGGCGACCGGGTGCGCGGCTGGTACATCCGGCCGGCCGGGTCCGGGGTGGCCGAGCTGCCGACCGTGGTGTGCTACATCGGCTACGGCGGCGGGCGCGGGCTGCCCTCGGAGCACGTGCTGCTGCCCGCGGCGGGCTACGCGGTGTTCGTGATGGACACCCGCGGCCAGGGCGGGCGCTGGACGCTGGGCGCCACGGCGGACTCCGGGTTCGCCGGTCCGGAGCACCCGGGCGTGATGACGCGGGGCATCGCCTCGCCCGAGACCTACTACGTGACGCGGCTGATGGTCGACGCGGCCCGCGCGGTGGAGGTGGCCGCCTCCCTGGACGGGGTGGACGCGGCCAGGGTCGCCGTGTCGGGCGGCAGCCAGGGCGGCGGGCTGGCGCTGGCCGCGGCGGCGCTCAACGGCGACGCGGTCAAGGTGTGCCACGCGGACGTGCCGTTCCTGTGCGACTTCCAGCGGGCGGTCACCATCACCGCCGCCGAGCCGTACGCGGAGATCTCGCAGTTCCTGGCCCAGCACGTGGACCTGATCCCGCGGGCGCTGGACACCCTGCGGTACGTGGACGGCGCGCTGCTGTCCCGCCGGATCACGGCCACGTCGCTGCTGAGCGTGGGCCTGATGGACGAGGTGTGCCCGCCGTCCACGGTGTACGCGGCGTACAACGAGATCACCGCGCCGAAGGAGATGGCGGTGTTCCCGTTCAGCGGGCACGCGGTGCCCCGGGTGCACGACGAGCGGCGGCTGCGCCACCTGCGCGCGCACCTCTGAGCGGGCGGCGGTCAGCGGCGAACCGCGAGGGGGCCACCGCCATAGCCCCCTCGCGGCCGCCCGGTCGGTGGACTCGGCGGCTCTCCGGGGACCCCGGTAGCTCGGTCCGGGGTCCCTGCGTCCACGACCGGCTCGTGGCGGCGGTCAGCCGACCTCGACGGGGGTGTCCAGCACCCGGTCGTGGCCGACGGCGCGCTGCTCGCCCGTCACCCGGACCGACCGCTCCCAGCGGACGTCGTCGCTGGAGCAGCCCACCAGCAGCACGACCTCGCCGGTCTCCACGACCCGCCGGCCGTCGCGGCCGGTGAAGGAGGTGCGGTCGGCGTGCAGCCGGAACGACACCCGCCGCTGCTCGCCCGCCTCCAGCTCGACCCGGGCGAAGCCGACGAGCTGGCGCACCGGCCTGGTCACGGTGGCGACCGGGTCGTGCAGGTACAGCTGGACGACCTCGGCGCCGGACCGCGCGCCGGTGTTGCGCACCAGGCACGACACCTCGACCTCGCCGTCGGTGGGCAGCTCGTCGCCGGCGGCGAAGTCCGACAGCTCGAACGAGGTGTAGGACAGGCCGTGGCCGAACGGGTACAGCGGGGTGGGGTCGACGGAGCTGATGCCGCCCTTGGCGCCCAGCTTCGGGTGCAGGTAGGTGGTCGGCTGCCCGCCGGGGGTGCGCGGCACCTGCACGGGCAGCTTGGCGGACGGGTTCACCCGACCGCTGAGCACGCCGGCCACCGCGCCCGCGCCCTCCTCGCCGGGGAAGAACGCCTGCACCACGGCCGCCGGCCGGTAGGCGCCCAGCGCGTACGGGCGGCCGGCCAGCAGCACCAGGACGACCGGCTTGCCGGTCGCCAGCAGCGCCTCCAGCAGCTCGCCCTGCACGCCGGGCAGCGACAGGTCCTCCGCGTCGCAGCCCTCGCCGGAGGTGCCGCGGCCGAACAGGCCGGCCAGGTCGCCGAGGACGGCCAGCACGACGTCCGCGTCCCGCGCCGCGTCGACCGCCTCGGCGATGCCCGCCCGGTCGTCGCCGGAGACCTCGCAGCCCTTCGCCGTGGTGACCGCGGCGTCCGGGAACTCCTTGCGCACGGCGGCCAGCAGGGTGTCCATCTCCACGCCCAGCGGCACCTCGGGGTGGTGCACGCCGACGTGGTTGGGGAAGGAGTAGCAGCCCATCATGGACAGCAGGTCGTCCGCGCACGGCCCGACGACGGCCAGCTTCCCGGGCGCCGTCAGCGGCAGCGCGCCGGAGGCGTTGTCCAGCAGCACCACGGACCGCTCGGCCATGGTGCGGGCCAGGTCGCGCAGGGCGGGCGGGTCCAGGTCGACCGGCTCGCCGCGCAGCGCGGCGGGCGAGTCGGGCTGCCAGCCCTCGTCCAGCAGACCGAGTTCACACTTCTGGGTGAGAACGCGGGTGACCGCGCGGTCCACCAGCGCCTCGTCGACCTCGCCGGCGCGCACCAGCTCCGCCAGCGGCTCGCCGTAGCAGCGGACGCTGGGCAGCTCCACGTCGATGCCCGCGGCCAGGGCCAGCGCGGCGGCCTCGCCGGGCGAGCCGGCCACGCCGTGGGTGGTCTCCAGGAACGACACCGCGAAGTAGTCCGCGACCACCACGCCGGTGAAGCCCCACTGCTCGCGCAGCAGGTCGGTGAGCAGGGACGGGTCCGAGGCGGGCGGCACGCCGTCGATCTCGGCGTAGGAGTTCATCACCGAGCGCGCGCCGCCGAGGCGCAGCGCCATCTCGAACGGCGGCAGCACCACGTCGGCGAACTCGCGCGGTCCCATGTGGACGGGCGCGTGGTTGCGGGCGGCGCGCGAGGCGGAGTAGCCCGCGAAGTGCTTCAGGGTGGCCACGATCCCGCTGGACTCCAGGCCGCGGGTGTAGGCCGCGCCGACGAGGCCGACGAGGTACGGGTCCTCGCCGATGGTCTCCTCGGTGCGCCCCCAGCGGGGGTCGCGCGTCACGTCGAGCACCGGCGACAGGCCCTGGTGGACGCCGAGGTCGCGCATCACGCGGCCCACCTCGCGGGCCATGACCTCGACCGACTCGGGGTCGAAGGACGCGCCCCACGCGAGCGGCACCGGGAACACCGTGGCCTGCCAGGCGGTGAAGCCCGCCAGGCACTCCTCGTGGGCCATGGCCGGGATGCCGAACCGGTTGTTGGCCACCAGCCTGCGCTGGGTCTCGGCGAGCACCTTCGCGCCGACCAGCGGGTCGACGGGCCCGGTGCCGAACACGCGGGTCAGCTGCCCGAGGCCGGGCTTGGTCAGCTCGTCCCACGGGGGCAGCGGCTCGGCGAACTCGTGCTGCGCGGGAGCGACCTCCTCGCCCTCCGAGATGCCCACCCACACGCCCACCAGCTGGGCCAGCTTCTCCTCCAGGGTCAGCTCGGCCAGCAGGGCGGCGACGCGCTCCCCGGTCGGCTTGCCGGGATCGGCCCAGGGGTTCAGCACGGTGGCTCCTTCGTTGACGATCGGACGACGAGTTCGGTGGCCAGCTCGACGCGCTCGGTCTCGACCGGTCGGCCCGCGATGAGGTCGGCGAGCATCCGGCCGGCGTGGCGGCCCATCTCCGTGAGCGGCTGGCGCACCGTGGTGAGCGCGGGGGACGACCACACGGCGACCGGTAAGTCGTCGAACCCGACCACGCTCAGGTCCCGGGGCACGGACAGCCCGGCGACGCGGGCGGCCTCGATCACGCCCAGCGCCTGCTCGTCGTTGCCCGCGAAGACCGCGGTGGGCCGGTTGGGCTGCGCCAGCAGCTCGGCGGCGCGCCGGAACCCGCCCTCGTGCTTGAAGTCGCCGTTCTTGACCAGCTCGGGGTCGAACGGGATGCCCGCCCGGTCGAGCGCGGCGCGGTAGCCGTCGACCCGGGCGCGGCTGCACAGCATCCCGGCCGGTCCGCCGATCACGCCGATGCGGCGGTGGCCCAGCCGGATCAGGTGCTCGGTGGCGGACAGGCCGCCCGCCCAGTTGGTGGCGCCGACGCTGGGCACGTTCGGCTGCGGCAGGTCGACGGGGTCGATCACCACCACCGGGATGCGCGAGTCGGCCAGCACCCGCCGGTCGGCGGCGGTCAGCTGGGAGGTCACCAGGAGCGCGCCCGCGCGCCTGGCCTCGACCAGCGACGCCGCCCAGGACGCGTGGTGGCGAGGCTTGTCCGTGGACGACACGACGACGTGCAGGCCGGTGTCGACGACACCGCGGATGATCTCCACCGCCCAGGGGCTGTCCAGGGCGGTGAACACGAGGTCGACCAACATGTGCCCGGAGGCCCGGCGGGACCCCACGGGCACGTAGTCGTACTCGGCGAGGAGCTGCCGCACCCGAGCCCTGGTCTCCGCGCCGACGTCGTCCTTCCCGTTGAGGACTTTGGACACCGTCGGGAGCGACACGCCCGCTGCAGCAGCAATCGTGGCCAACGTGGCTCGACGCATGGGCCGATAGTATCGAAACTCGATCGAAACACAAGAGTGACCCTTTGACGTGCAGAAACGCGACCTCGTCTCAGTTCAGAGTGAGCCTTGACACGCGTCCGGTACCCGTCTAGGTTCTCCGCAAGTCGTGGATGTTTCGAAATGTTTCGAGGCCACGAACATTTCCGCAGCGTGGCAGAAGGGTGGCGGTTGCATGTCCCGCCGATCATGGACGCGTCCCCTCATGGCGATGGGGCTCGTCGTCGCGGCAGCAGTGGCTTCCGCGTGCGGCTCCTCCGGTCCGGCCGAGTCGGGCGCGGGTGAGCTGAAGGTGTGGGCGCTGGAAGACCCGGTGCTCAACCCGATCGAGCAGAAGTCGATCGACTCCTTCAAGGCCCAGGGCGGCAACGCCTCCCTGGAGACCTTCGGCAACGACCCGTACAAGCAGCGCCTCCGGGTCGCCATCGGGTCGCCGCAGGCCCCCGACCTGTTCTTCAACTGGGGTGGCGGCAACCTCAAGGAGTACGTCGACGCGGGCAAGGTCGCCGACCTGACCTCGCTGCTCGACGAGAACAAGGCCGCCAAGGACAAGTTCATCCCCAGCGTCCTGGACGGCGCGACGCTCGACGGCAAGATCTACGGCGTGCCGATGCGCGGCATGCAGCCGGTGATCCTGTTCTACAACAAGAAGGTGTTCACCGAGGCCGGCGCCGAGCCGCCGAAGACCTGGGACGACCTGCTCTCGCTGGTCGACACCTTCAAGGCGAAGGGCGTCACCCCGATCGCCCTGGCCGGCACCCAGGCGTGGACCGAGCTGATGTGGGCCGAGTACGTGCTCGACCGCTTCGCGGGTCCCGAGGTCTTCAAGAAGATCCGGGACGGGGGCCCCCAGGGCTGGAAGGACCCGGCCGTGGTCGAGTCCCTGTCCAAGCTCAAGGAGCTGATCGACCGCGGCGGCTTCGGCACGAACTTCGCCTCGGTCGGCTACGACGCCGGTGGCGCGTCCACCATCCTCGCCCAGGGCAAGGCCGCGATGCACCTGATGGGCTCGTGGGAGTACACCAACCAGCTGGGCCAGAGCCCCGACTTCGTCAAGGCGGGCGACCTGGGCTGGGTGGCGTTCCCGACGATCCCGGGCGGCAAGGGCGACGCGTCGAACCTGGTCGGCAACGTCAGCAACTTCTACTCCGTCACCGCGGAGTCGAAGAACCTGGACGCGGCGAAGAAGTTCGTCACCACCACCCTGCACGAGGACTCCTACATCGACGCGCTGGTCGCGGCCGGTGACGTGCCGCCGGTGGTGGGCGCCGAGGACAAGCTGAAGGCGGCGGACAACGCCGACTACACGACCTCGATCTACCAGATGGTGCTGGACACGAAGAACTTCCAGCTCTCCTGGGACCAGGACCTGCCGGCCGACGACGCCACGTTCATGCTGACCCAGCTCCAGGAGTTCTTCCTGGGCAAGGTCTCGCCGCAGCAGTTCGTCGACGCGGTGGCCGCGCGCTGATGTCGTCCCAACGACCTTCGGGCTGGTACGCCGCACCCGCGTTCGCGTTCTTCGCCCTGTTCGCCGCGCTGCCCATGGTGCTCGTGGTCTACCTGAGCTTCACCACCTGGGACGGCCTGGGAACCCCTCAGGTCAGCGGGGTCGACAACTGGACCCGGTTGATGGAGGACGGCGAGGCCCACGCCTCGGTGGGGCGGACCGTGCTGCTGATGGTCGTGTCCTGGCTCGTCCAGACCCCGATCGCGTTGCTGATCGGGGTCTGGGCGGCCGGCAAGGAGCGGTCGCGCGCGGTGCTCAGCTCGATCTTCTTCCTGCCCCTGCTGCTGTCCACGGCGGCGATCGCGCTGCTGTGGCAGGTGCTGCTCGACCCGAACTTCGGCGCCTTCGTCGGCGGTCCGCTGTTCCTGGGCGACACGGACATCGCCATCTACACCGTGGTGTTCGTGATCTCGTGGCAGTACATCCCGTTCCACACCCTGCTCTACCAGGGCGCGGCGCGGGCGATCCCGCCGTCGCTGTACGAGGCGGCGACCATCGACGGCGCCTCGCGGTTCGGGAAGTTCAGGAACATCACCCTGCCGCAGCTGCGGTACACGATCGTGACGTCGTCGGTGCTGATGCTGGTCGGCTCGCTGACCACGTTCGACACCGTGCTGATCCTGACCAACGGCGGACCGGGCACCGCGACCCGCATCCTGCCGCTGCACATGTACATCACCGGCTTCAGCGGCTTCGAGATGGGCTACGCCAGCGCGATCGCGGTCGTGCTCGTGGTGCTCGGCACGGCGCTGTCGGTGGCGGTCATGCGCTGGAGCGGGTTCCGCTCGATGAGCAGCCAGCAGGAGGGGTCGTGAAATCTCGTCCGAACTGGCTCGCCGGGCTGTTCTCCCTGGCGTGGCTGGCGCTGGTCCTCGGGCCGCTGGTCTACCTGATCACGGTGTCGCTGCGCACCCGCACCGAGTACCTCGGCAAGAGCGCGTGGTCGGTGCCCGAGGCGCTGACCCTCGACAACTACGAGACCGTGCTGACGGGTGGCTTCGGCCAGTACCTGCTCAACAACGTGATCGTGACCGCGGCGACGGTGGTGATCGTGGTGCTGATCGCCGTGCCGTGCGCCTACGCGGTCGCGCGGAGCCAGGCCCGGTTCGTGCAGCGCGGGTTCACCCTGCTGCTGATCGGCCTGGCCATCCCGGCGCAGGCGACCATCATCCCGATCTACCTGCTGATCACCCGGATGCACCTGTACGACACCCTCCTGGCGATCATCCTGCCCACGGCGGCGTTCGCGCTGCCGGTGGCCACGCTGGTGATGACCAACAGCCTGCGGGAAGTGCCCCGCGAGCTGTACGAGGCGCAGGCGATCGACGGCGCCGGCCCGTTCCGGGTGCTGATGTCGCTGGTCCTGCCGCTGGCCAGGCCGGCGATCATGACCGTGGTGGTCTACACCGCGCTCAACGCGTGGAACGGGTTCCTGTTCCCGCTGGTGCTCACGCAGTCCGAGTCGTCCCGCGTGCTGACCCTCGGGTTGTGGGACTTCCAGGGGCAGTTCGGCACCAACGTGCCCGCGCTGCTGGCGGCCGTGACGCTGTCCGTGCTGCCGATCTTCGTGGTGTACCTGTTCGGGCGGCGGTTCCTGCTGAGCGGCCTCACGGCCGGCTTCGGCAAGTAGCCGACCGACACCCGGCCCCGCGGCGACGCGGGGCCCCCGCGCCAGGGGCGTGGCCGTCCAACCTCTCTCCCAACGGCCACGCCCCCTCTGCGTTTGCCGAACTGTTTCGAAAAGTCATTCGACAATTTCGGCCTCTGTGGATCCCGAAGAGTGAGCCACACCGCTTTCCGATCACCACATTGACCAGCCTTCCGCGCGTGTTGCTGCCGTAGACTGCGGCCCATGCCGACCAAAGCCCAGCCAACCTCGGATGGCACCGCCACGAGCAAGATCACCATCGCGGACATCGCCGCCGAGGCCGGGGTGTCGGTACCGACAGTTTCGAAGGTCATGAACGGTCGTGCCGACGTCGCGCCGCACACGCGGGAGAAGGTCGAGGCGATCATCCGCCGCCACGGCTACCAGCGGCGGTCGGACGAGCGGTCACGGCGGTCCAACCTGGTGGAGCTGATGTTCCACGAGTTGGAGAGCGCGTGGGCGCTGGAGATCATCCGCGGCGCCGAGCAGGTGGCCGCCGAGAACGGCCTGGCGCTCGTGCTCAGCGAGTCGCAGGGCCGGCTCACCCCGGGCCACGGCTGGCTGGAGGGCGTGATCGCCCGCAAGCCGCTCGCGGTGATCTCGGTGTTCTCCGACCTGACCTCGCAGCAGCTGGCGAAGCTGCGCGCCCGCGACATCCCGGTCGTGGTGGTCGACCCGATCGGCGAGCCCCAGCTGGAGACGCCCTCCATAGGGGCCACGAACTGGAACGGCGGGCTGACCGCCACCCGGCACCTGATCGAGCTGGGGCACCGCCGGATCGCCATGATCGGCGGCCCGGAGCGGGTGCTGTGCAGCCGCGCCCGGGTGGACGGCTACCGCGCCGCGCTGGAGACCGCGGGCCTCGCGGTCGACCCGACCCTGGTCCGCTACGGCGACTTCCACGTCGAGTCCGGCCGCGCGCAGTTCGCGCAGATGCTGGAGCTGCCCGAACCGCCCACCGCGGTGTTCGCGGGCTCGGACCTCCAGGCGCTCGGCGTCTACGAGGCCGCCCGCGCCGCCGGCCTGCGCGTCCCCGACGACCTGAGCGTCATCGGTTTCGACGACCTCCCGGTCGCCCAGTGGGTGGGCCCGCCGCTGACCACGGTCCGGCAGCCGCTGCAGGACATGGCCGCGGCGGGCACCCGTCTCGCCATCACGCTGGCACGTGGTGAAGAGCCCGAACACCGCCGAATCGAGCTTGCCACCACGCTGGTGGTGCGGCAGAGCACCGCACCGCCGCGCTGACGAGCCGTCTTTTCCTCATCCCCGGTGAGTTCCCCGGGGGTCGTCCCTAGTGGTGGTGACCTTCCCGCTGCGCGTAGACGCAGCCCTCGGCCTCGGCCGCGATGGTGTGGGCCACCTGCTCCTCCGGCGTCACCGGCGTGCACCTCAGGTGGTGCAGCCCCAGGGCCTCCAGGCCGACCGTGCCGCTGAGCGCGAAGCCGTTGCCGAACCCGAAGTCCGGGTCGTCGGCGACCTCACCGGTCGACCGCGCGCCCTGCCAGGCCCGCTGGAGGTCCGCCAGCTTCTCCCGTTGGAAGATCACCAGGCCGAGCCGCTCGTACGGCCCCACCCGGCACGTGCCCCACTCCACCACGTACGGCGCGTACAGCCTGCTGCGCAGCGGCCCGACGAACTCGTCGAACTCCGCCATCGTCCGCGGCTGCACCTCGGTGCACTCGCCGGTCTTCTCGTGCACCCACTCGCCCACCGCCGCCGGGGTCGCCAGGGGCGGCCCCAGGGCGTTGGCGGCGAGGCCCCGGGAGCCGGTCGCCCCGGACGAGCAGGCGACCGACCCCACCAGGAGCGCGACCAGGGCCGCGCACCGCGCCGACATCAGGCCGTGGCGCACGAAGCGCCGTTGAGGGCGAAGGCGGCCGGGTTGGCGGGGGCGCCCTGCGACGTCCCGTTGAACCCGAAGCTCACCGACTGGCCCGGCTGGAGGTTCTGGTTCCAGCTCGCGCCCTTCGCGGTGGCCTTGCCGCCGGACACGGCGACCGCGGCCGACCACGCCTGGGTGATGCCCTGGCCGGAGGGCACGTCCCAGACCAGTTCCCACGCGCTGACCGCGGTGGCGCCCGTGTTCTTCACCGACACGTTCGCGGTGAAGCCGCCGGACCACGCGCTGCCCACGGCGTAGGTCACCGCGCACGCGCCGGTGGGCGTGCCGGTGCCACCGCCGCCGGTGCGGACCGAGACGACCGCCGAGGGGGTCGAGGTGTTGCCCGCCGCGTCGCGCGCCACCACGTAGAACTGGTAGGCGGTGTCGGCGGCGAGGCCGGTGACCGTGGCCGTGGTGCCCGAGCCGGAGGCGACCTGCACGTCGTTCGCGCCCGCCTCCCGGAACACCTGGTAGGAGGCCACGCCGGTGTTGTCCGAGGACGCGGACCAGCTCAGCGACACGGAGTCGCTCGTCGCGGTCGCGGTCGGCGTGCCCGGCGCCGTCGGGGCCTGGGTGTCACCGCCGCTGCCACCGCCGCTGAAGTTCACGTCCGAGCAGCTGTAGAACGCCTCGGGGCTGTCGCTGCGCTGCCAGATCGAGTAGATGACGTGGCGGCCGGACTTGTTGGGCAGGGTGCCGCTCCAGGTGTACTCGCCGCTGCCCAGCGGCGGGTTGGTGACGCTGTCGAACGGCGCGGGCTCCAGGTCCGACCACTTCAGCGGCTGGGTGACGTCGTAGCCGTCCCTGGTGACGTACTGGTCCCAGCGGCCGGGGTGCGGCGCCCACGCGTTGTACTTGAAGGTGATCCGCGACCCCGCCTGGAGGTTGGTCACGGGCCAGTCCGCGCGAGCCAGGTTGTAGGCGTCGTACTTGGTGGTCGGGCCGCAGAGGTCGCCGTCGGCGATGATCTCGCGGTGGCGGCCGCCCGCCTGGCTGATCAGGTTGCCGTACCAGTCCCACAGCGGTTGCTTCCCGCCGAGCTGCACCGCGGCGGCGCACGCCGGGTTCGTCGGGTTCAGGTCGCCGTTGCCGCCGAGCCTGCCGTCCTCGTAGCAGGCGTAGGTCCGGCTGGCCGGGTAGGTCATGGAACCGTGGGCCAACGCGACGCCGCTCGGGACGAGGACGGTGGTCACCCCGACGATGCCGAGCGCGGCGGCGGCCAACGCCCCGATGCGCTTGAGTCGCACGGATGTCTCCATTCAGATCGACGGTGATCTGCTAACTGGGAGCGCTCCCAGAATTACGATCGCATTACCGGTGACCAGACGTCAACGCTCTGTTTCAACTGGTGGTCGCCGGGTACCGGTCAGGCATGCGGATCACGGTGGTCGGTCAGGTGGCGCGTGACCTCGTGCTGGTGGTGCCCGAGGTGCCCGGGAAGGGCGGCAGCACAACGGTTTCCGAGCGCCGGGAGGTGCTCGGCGGCAAGGGCGCCAACATCGCCCGCAACGCCGTGCAGCTCGGCGCGTCCACCGCGCTGCTCGGCGTCGTCGGGGACGACCGCGAAGGCCGCCTGCTGGTCGAGGCGCTCGCGGCGGACGGGGTAGGGACCTCCACCGTGGTGCAGCGGACGGGCGCCCGAACGGCCCTCGTCGTGGACGTCGTGTGCGACGGCCGGTACCGCTACCTGGAGGACATCCCCGAGGACACGCTCGTCACCACCGCCGACGTGGGGGCGGCGGCGACCGCCCTCGCGGCGGCGGACGCCGTGGTGCTCCAGCTCCAGCAACCCGGCCGCGCCGTGCTGGCCGCCGCCCGCGCCACGTCCGGCCTCGTGGTGCTCGACGGCCTGCCGGACGACGAGGTGGACGCCCTGCTGGCCCGCGCGGACGTGCTGCGGGCGGACCACGCCGAGGCCGAGCAGCTGGTCGGGCGGGCCGTCGACGGACCGGAGGACGCGGTGGCGGCGGGCCGGGAACTGCTCGCGCGCGGCCCGTCCGTGGTGGCGCTGGAGGTGCCCGGCGAGGCGAACGCGCTCGTCTGGGAGGGCGGCTCGGCGGTGGTGCCGCTGACCGACGAGGACGTCGTGGACACCACCGGCGGCGGGGACGCGTTCGTGGCCGCGCTGGCCGTGGCGCTGGCGCGCGGCGACGACCCCGGGACGGCCGGCAGGTTCGCCACCGCCGCGTCCGGCCGCGCCGTCGACCACCCGGGCGGCCGCACGGACCTGACCGGCCTGACCCGCTGACGCGTTTTCCACCACCCCTGGTAGACGGCGATCACGCGGTTCCGTAACCTGTCCGAGACCTGACCGGGGGTAACCCGTTCGGGCTAGGTCCGGTTATGGAGGAGGGTCGCGGGACCGTGGCGTCGAACCCCGCTCAGCGCACCGTTCGCGCCGCCGTGGCGGCCACCGCAGTCGCCGTGCTGATCGGCGCGCTGCCGCTGCCCCACGCCGGGGCCGATCCCGTGCCGTCCAACGCCTCCGACGCGCTCAAGCGGTACAACGAGCTGTCCACGCAGGCCGAGGCCCTCAACGAGGAGCACCTGCGGGCGCAGGAGGAACTCGCCGACGCGCAGGGCGCGCTCGACCAGGCCAACCGCGACATCACCACCGCCGAGGAGGCGCAGGAGTCGCTGCGCGGGCAGGTCGACCTGCTCACCGAGGCGTCGTTCCAGGGCGCGCGGTTCAACCAGCTGTCCGCGCTGCTGGTGTCGGACTCCCAGCAGGACTTCCTCAACCGGATGTCGGCGCTCGGCGTGCTGGCGCACGACAGCGCCGAGGCGTTGCGCGGCCTGGAGGAGGCGGTCGACGGCGCCGCCGACGCCGCGCGGCGCGCCACCGAGGCCACGGAGAGCGCGAACCAGGCCATCGGCGAGATCGACCGGCGCAAGGGCGCGCTGAACCAGCAGATCGACGAGGCCCGCGAGGCGTACCGCTCGCTCAGCCCCGCCGACCGCCGGTCGTTGAACGACGCGGGCGACACCGGCCCCATCCCGGTGCCGGCGGGCCAGGCCGGCCAGGCGCTGGCGTTCGCGCTGGGCGAGCGCGGCAAGCCCTACGTGTACGGCTCGAACGGCCCGAACTCGTGGGACTGCTCCAGCCTCATGCAGGCGGCCTACCGGTCGGTGGGCATCAGCGTCCCGCGCACCACCTACGGGCAGGCCAAGATCGGGCGCGGGGTGTCGCGCAACGAGGTCAGGGCCGGCGACCTGATCATCTACTACAGCGGTCAGACGCACGTGGCCATGGCGATCGACGGGCTGCGGGCCGTGCACGCCTCCACCGAGGGCGTGCCGGTGAAGGTGCAGGACATCGAGTCGATCGGCCCGGTCGACGTGATCCGCCGCGTGGTCGGCTGACCCCCGCCCTCCCCGCGATCACGCGCGCGTCCCGGACCGGCTCGTTACCATGATTCGGTTCAGGGCAGATCCGCACAGGCGGGAGACGCGTGGAGCAGTGGAGCGCGGGCACGGTCGCGCGAATGCTGGGCATCTCGCCCACCACGCTGCGCACGTGGGACCGGCGCTACGGACTCGGCCCGGACACCCGTGAGGAGGGCAGGCACCGCCGCTACTCCCCCGCCGACGTGTCCCGGCTGCGCCGGATGCTGGAACTCACCGCCCAGGGCATGGCCCCCGCCGCAGCCGCCGCCGTCGCCCTGGGCTCACCCCCGCCCGCGACGTCCCGGGCCGGTGGCGGGCCGAAGGCGATCGCGGTCGACGGTTCGGTGGAGGGTCGGGGGTTCGCCCGAGCGGCGGCCCGGCTGGACGCGCCCCTGATGACCGCGCTGACCCTGGAACTGGTGGAGCGGCGCGGCGTGGTCGACGCGTGGGAGTCGGTGCTGGCGCCGTTCCTGGCCGCGCTGGGCGAGCGGGTCATGACCCGGGGCAGGGGCGTCGAGGTCGAGCACCTGGCGACGGCGTGCCTCCTCGACGCCCTGCGCGTGACGGAGCCCGCGGCCCCCGACGGGCGGCTGCCGGTGCTGCTGGCGTGCGCGCCGGAGGAGCAGCACAGCCTGCCGCTGGACGTGCTGGCGGCGGCGCTGGCCGAACGCGGGTGCGCGTCGCGCAACCTCGGGGCGCGGGTGCCCGCCGAGTCGCTGCTGGACGCGGCGGCGCTCTTGTCGCCCGGTTCGGTGGTGCTGTGGGCGCACGCCCGGGTTCACGCGGAGGCCGCGCCGGTGGCGGACCTGCTGTCGCGCGGGCACGTGGTGCTGGTCGGCGGGCCGGGGTGGGAGGAGGCGCCGGTTGGGGCGCGGCGGTTGTGGACGTTGAGCGAGGCGGTGGAGGCGGTGCTTGAGCTGAACCGCTCTTGAACCGGGTTCGAGCGGTCTTGGGAGATCACCGGTTCGCGCCGACTTTGGGCTTGGGCTTGGTAGTGGGCTCAGGCTTGGCGGCGGACTCTGACGTGATCGCGGGTCCTGGCTTGGTCGCGGGTCCTGGCTTGCTCGCGGACACCGGCTTGCTCACGGATCCCGACTTGGTCGCGGACCTTGCCTTGGACGCGGACCTTGCCTTGGACGCGGACTTCGGCTTGGTCTCGCGCTCGGGGCCGGTCTTGAGCGCGGGGGCGGCTCGAACCTCCCCAGCGGCCTTCACCTTCGGCACCCACGGCGTGTAGCCGGCGCGCTCGGCCTCCTCAGCGGAAGCGAAGGTGACCTCACCCTTCATCCGCTTGAAGTACGGCGAGGCTGAGGTGTGGAAGACCATGGACCTGGAGTTGCACTTCACCACTCCAGACGACCGCGTCACCAAGGCATGGCGACCTGAACCACCCGCCGACACCTCCGCACCCCGCAACCCACCACCCCCACCGGTGCCGACTCCGTCGACCACTTCGGATTGCGCCCGCAACGCGCCAACTTCCGAGCCAACTTCCGAGGCGTTCACCGACTCGAACCGCTCAGGGAGCACCGCGTTCCGAACTTCCTCCCCCAACGTCCCTCCCGGCTCACCCAGCCCTTCACCCAGCCCTTCACCCAGCCCTTCACCCAGCCTCTCGTCCTTCCCATGCCGCCCGTGCCGCCCCTCTCCCCACCATCCCTCTCCCTGCCGTTCCCCTTCCTGCCGCCCTTCTCCCCGCCGCCCCTCTCCCTGCCATTCCTGCGATCGCTCCACCAGCCCTACGTGCTCCAAGACCTCGGCGTGCTGTTGGGGGAACTCCAGGGTCGCCGGCTCACTGACCGCCCCACCACCCACCCCAACCGTCTTTTCATTCTGCACTGAAATTACAAAGGCATCAGAATATGACACTGCCGGGTTGGCGGCCGTCCAGGTGGTCGCCAGGTTGATCGCCGTTGAGCCGGCCGCCGCGGCGTCAGTGGTCGCGGCGCCTGCGCCCACCGGTTCAACGATCGACATCGACTCGAGGGCCGCCCCAACTCCTGTCTCAGCCCCCTCCCCGTCTCCCGGCTCGAAGTCGGTGATCACGTGTTCCGCGGGTTCAGCCGGAGCCGGCGGAAGGGCGGGCCAGATCATCCGGCGGACGCGGGCGTTCTCGGCTCGGAGGTCGCGGATGGTGGCGCGCAGCGGCAGCCAGGTCAGCACCGCACCTGCGGCGAACGCCAGCACGCACAGGACGAACATCTGGGTGAACAACCAGAACACTGGCACTCCTCCGAGCTCCGTGCGGAGCTAGCTGATCAGGACGTCGACCTGGCAGGTGGCCGGGTCCGAGTTCTCCGGTGCGGTGTCGACGACGACCGTGGTCTCGATCCGGTCCGGTCGCACACCCTGGGCGGTGAAGAGGTCCCGCACCATCCCGGCGCGGGCAGAGGCGAGGTCGTGGGCGTCGGGGCGTTCGGCGGAAGCGTGCCCGACCAGGGTGACGGTCGACGCGGGCGCGGCCAGCAGCAGCCTGCCGACGCGGTTGACGAGGACCGGGCCGTGCCCCTGCCAGTCGGTGGTGCCGGGTTCGAAGCGGAAGCCGCCGTTGCGCTGGACCATGGCGGTGACGGAGCGCTGAAGCGCTCCCACGTCCGGCGGTCCGCCGATCGGCGCGCGAACCCCGACGTTCAGGTGACGGACGGAGACCACCCGCCGCACGGACTGCCGCAACACCTCGGCCGCCTCCTCATCGGGCACGACGGCCGCGACATCCACCCGCGCGCCCTTGAACTCCGCGGTGAGACCAACGGCCCCGCTCCCCACCGCGGCCACGAGCAGGTCGACGACCTTGCCATGCGCGGCCGGCACCGGTTCACCGTTCGGGTTGACCAGGTCCGTCACCCGGTAGGGACCAACCCCGCCCCGAACCGCCTCGACCAACGCGGTCCGCTCGGCATCATCACGAGCGTCCCCGACCAGCAGGACCTCGTCAGCACGAACCAACACCACCAACCGCCCGCCCGCGCCCCCACCACCCCGCTCCCACTCGATCTGTCGCGCGCGGGCATGAACCCCTGACGCCGCAAGGAGAGCCGGGACGAGCAGGACTCCAACGAGCCACACTCGCCAAAGCCGGGATTTCACCACCGGGCGTTACTACCGGACGGCGAGGCCCAGGTGCCAGCAGCACTCCCCGTGTCCACACGATGCGAGTGAGCATTTCACCTGACCAGGTGACCTCACCCCACTCCCCAACCACCCCCACCGCACCCACCCCGGCCCTGGCAACCACAGCCCCGCCCATCCCAGCCCCGCCCATCCCAGCCTCGGCCACTGACCGCAGCCACCCAATCCCGGCGGCTCAGGCGGAGCCGACCGGAGGGACGTGACCAACCGGGCCACGCCAGCCGGGCAGGGCGGACGGCCAGCCCCAGCAGCCAGGGCGGGAACCCGGGCAGCCAGGCGACGGCAGCCGGGTGGAAGGTGGCGCGATGCAGCCGGGCGGAAGGGCCGGCGCGGGGTGCATCCATGCAGGGCGCAGCCGAGCAAGGCAGCCGGATGGGCCTGCCGGGGTGGGCCGAGGCGAAGTGCGGATGGCGTGGGCGGACTGGTCCGCGCGTGGCGGTCCTGGCGGGGAGTGTGTGGGCTGGTCCGCGCTTGGCAGTCCCGGCGCGGAGCGGGTGAGCTGGTCCGCGCATGGCAGTCCCGACGCGGAGCGGGTGGGCTGGTCCGCGCTTGGCAATCCTGGCGCGGAGTGGCTGCGGCGGAGTTGCTGCGGCGTTCGGCGGTCTGGACGCGAGCGTCACAGCGCTGGCCGGCCGGTGCTGCGAGGCCGTGGTTCCGGGAGGTCCGCATCAGGCAGCTTCGGCGGCGCTTGCCTGGAGGTGGGCGTGCTTGCCTGCACCAGCCACCGCATTGCGGGGCTCTTTCGGCGGGTCGGCAGCTCGGGAGTGGGATCGCTGGGGCTGGGTGGACCGGCTTTGGGGATGGCTCGGGCCGGGCGGGGTCGGTGGTGGACGGAGTTGGTGGTGGGCTGCGGGGTCGAGGGCTGGGTCGGGGTTGGGTGGCAGGGGTTGTGGTAGCTGGGGTCGGGGTGGTCGGGGATTGGGCGGGATCGAGTGGGTGGTTGGGTGGGCGGGTGGTTCGGGGGCTCCGATTTCTTCTAACCGATGGTCGAGACCCCCGTTTTCGTACATCTTCCGCCGATGATCACCCGATCGTGTCCGACACCGGTGGCGGCACCGGCTGCGACGCCGACGACGGAGGCGCCAACGGCGGTACCAACGGCAGTACCGGCGGAGACGGCAGCACCGGTGACGGAGGTGGTGTTTCCGCTGTTCAAGCCGCTGACGGTAGCACCCCCTGCCGGCAGCCGCACTTGCTGCACACCGGGTGGGACGGCACCTGGATGTCCGCCACCAACCGCCTGGAGTCGTCGAACGTCGGAACCTTCTGGCCGGGCACCAGGAGGCTGTCCAGGACCTCCTGCCGACGCCTCGCCAGCGCCCTGGACCGCTCCACCGGGTCCTTCAGCCTGGACCTCACGCGCTCGCGCGACTGCTCGCGCGCCAGCGTGCCGGCCGCGCTGAGGGGGCGGGCCTGCTTGGGCTGGGTGAGGCGCGCGTTGCGGCGGTTGATGCGCCACCACGCGCCCAGCGTCATCCCCGGCACCGGGGGGCGCGCCCTGTGCGCGCCCCCCTGCCACCACGACCTCAGCCGCGCACGGAGGAAGTCGTGCGCTACCTGGTCGCGGCTCCTCGGGCTGCCCTGCTTCGTGCCGTCCGGCCTGCGGTCGACCGCCGCCAGCAGGGCGTCGACGCACCACCCCTCGCCGAACCAGGGCTCGACGGCGCGGCGCAGCGCGGCGCGGTTGGCGTCGGCCCAGTTGGCGCGGAGGCAGAACGCCTCGACAGCCGTGTCGATCTCGGCGTCGGTCTCTGGGATGACACGGCCGGGCCACTGACGGGGATCAAGTCGAACTCGCATCGCACAGCTCCCTTCGAACGCGTACCGAACATCCGTTCGAAGATGTTGCCACCTACCACCGACAATTTTGGAGTCCGAAGTCTTGACTTATATAAGTCCAAACTTGAAAGATGCAGGTCGTGCACGCGTTTGACGTTCTCGGCGATCCTGTGCGACGCCGCATCCTGGAGCTGCTCGCCGACGGCGAGCTGGCCTCGGGCGCGGTCACGGAGGTGGTCCGCCGGGAGTTCGGCATCTCCCAGCCCGCCGTGTCCCAGCACCTCCGGGTGCTGCGCGAGCACGGCTTCGCCCGGGTCCGGGCGGAGGGCAACCGCCGCCTCTACGCGGTGGACGCCCGGGGGCTGCGGGAGGTGGACGAGTGGCTCGACCGGTTCCGCCGGTTCTGGAGCGGGCACCTCGACGCGCTGGCCACCGAGCTCGCGCGCGGCAAGCGCGAGAGGCGACTCATGGAGGAGGAACAAGAGTGATCGACATGGCCGACCACCTCAGGTCCATCGGCCGCGAGCTGGGCAAGGACGACGGGCAGGTCGTGGGCGTGCTGCTGCGCCGCACCTACGAGGCGACGGTCGAGGACGTGTGGGACGCGATCACGGACCCCGCCCGGCTGCGGCGCTGGTTCATGCCGGTCAGCGGCGACCTGCGGGAGGGCGGGAACTTCCAGCTGGAGGGCAACGCGGGCGGCGACATCCTGACCTGCGCTCCCCCGAAGCTGCTCAAGGTCACGTTCGGCGGTGAGACGTCGATCGTGCAGGTGCGGCTGACGCCGGAGGGCGGGCGGACGACGGTGGAGCTGGAGCACACCGTCCCGCCGGAGATGGCGGCAGGCGGGGCGGGCGCGCTCTACGTGGGTCCGGGGTGGGACGGCGGTCTGCTGGGTCTCGCCCTGTTCCTGGCGGGCGAGGTGGCCGAGGGCGCCGACCCGGTCGTCATGGCGGACTCGGAGGAGGCGCAGCGGTTCAGCCTGGGGTCGATCGACCTCTGGGCGGCGGTGGTCGAGTCGGGGGGCACGTCGTCCGCCGAGGTGCTGGCGGAGGCGATCGGCGTGGCGAAGGCCCAGTTCGCGCCGGGGGTGGGCTGAGGGCGGGTGAAGTTCACCTCGGACCGCGAAGTTCACGGAACCCGCCAGTTTCGCCACGGCCGCGAGCGGCAACCCACTGCCTCATGACCGACACCCTGTGGGAAGAGTTCCACCGCGTGGTGAACATGACCTCGAACGAACTGGAGGCCTGGCTGCGCACCCGCTCGGCGGACGAGGACAGCGAGACCGTGCCGGACCAGGCGGGCACGGTCACCGGTCAGGAGGTGCTGTCGGTGCTGCGCAAGCGCCGCACCGACCTGACCACGGAGGACGTGAGGGTGATGCGCAAGGTCGTGGACCGGGTGCACGAGCAGCGCCGCGCCGACCTGGAGCCGACCGCGGGCGAGGCGCACTGGCGGCACCGGCTGATGTCCATCGGCCACGACCCGCTCAAGCCCGCCTAGGGCTCACGACCGCTTGATCGTCGGCACCTGCTCCGCGTCCGACAGCCGCACGCCCGCCTCGGGGACCAGGCCGAACTGCACGACCTGGCGGCGGGCGAGCAGGTCGGTGAGCCAGTCGACGGCGACCCGCAGGCGGTTGCCCGGCATGGCCAGCAGGTGGTAGCCGCGGGCCACGGCCTTCGCGGGCAGGCCGGTGAGCGGCACGTGCAGCGGGTTCGCCA
This sequence comes from Saccharothrix xinjiangensis, assembly GCF_039527585.1. NCBI lineage: Bacteria > Bacillati > Actinomycetota > Actinomycetes > Pseudonocardiales > Pseudonocardiaceae > Saccharothrix > Saccharothrix xinjiangensis. The sequence goes on from NZ_BAAAKE010000003.1 coordinate 282,933, forward strand.
CCGCCTGCGCGCCGGCCAGGTCCACCACGAACCCCAGGTCGCGGTGCCGGTACGTCCCCACGGCGCCGCGGCCGAGGGACGCCGCCACGTTCCGCCCGGCGAGCTTGCCCTGCCGCTGGGCGTGCTGCGCGGTCATGGGGGTGGGCCGGTTGTCGTTGAACACGTCGGGCACGGCCGCCACGTCGCCGGCGGCGAACACGTGCGGGTGGGTCGGCACGGCCAACGTGGGGTCGACCACGACCCGGCCCTCCTCGGTCTTCACCGCCACCGACTCGACCAGCGGGTCGGGTCGCACGCCGACGCACCACACGAGGGTCCGGGTGGGGATCTCCGTGCCGTCGGTGAGGCGGGCGCACGTGGCGGTGACGGACTCGACGCTGGTCTTGAGCCGCAGGTCCACGCCGCGGGCCCGCAGCACCCTGGCGGCGGGTCCCGACAGCCGCTCGTCGAGGCCGGGCAGCACGCGGGGCGCCGTGTCGACGAGCACCCACCTGAGGTCGGCCTCGGTCAGCCCGGTGCGCCCGCGCAGGGCCGACCTGGTCAGCTGCTGGACCTGCGCCACCAGTTCGGTGCCCGTGTAGCCGGCGCCGACCACCACGAACGTGGCGCGCGCGGCGCGCTCGGCCGGGTCGTCGGCCTGCTCGGCCAGCTCGACCTGCCGCAGCACGTGGTCGCGCAGGAACACCGCTTCGGCGACGGACTTGAACCCGAAGGCGTGCTCGGCGACGCCGGGGATGGACAGCAGGCGGGTGACGGAGCCCGCGGTGAGCACGAGGCGGTCCCACTCCAGGACCTGTTCGCGGCCCTCGACGTCGACCACGGCGCACGTGCGGGCGCCCAGGTCGATCGTGGTGGCGTTGCCCTGCACGAGCCGGGTGCGCGGCAGCTTGGGGCGCAGCGGCACGGCGACCCGTCGCGGGTCGAGCGAGCCGCCCGCGACCTCGGGCAGCAGCGGGACGTAGAGCATGTAGTCGGTCGGGTTGACGGCGACCAGCTCCGCCGCGTCGGGCGGCAGCACCCGCTCCAGCGTCCGGAGGCAGTGGTAGCCCGCGAAGCCCGTGCCCACGACCAGCACGCGTGGCTTGCCCATGGCGGTTCCCTCCGACGACGGTGGTGACGACGACGACGGGTACCCCGGACGGGAACAGGGTAGACACGGGACATGCCCCTTGGACTGCCGGATGCGGTATCCGCCTGCTTGTTCGACCTCGACGGCGTGCTCACCAGCACGGCCGTGCTGCACCGCCGGGCTTGGCGGCGCACCTTCGACGACTTCCTGGCCCCGCGCGGCCAGGCCCCGTTCACCGAGCTGGATTACGTGCGGTTCGTGGACGGACGCCCCCGGTATGACGGGGTGCGGGAGTTCCTGGCCTCGCGCGGCGTCACCATCCCGGAAGGAGCGCCCGACGACCCGCCGGACACCGATACCGTGCACGGGGTGGGCAACCGCAAGAACGAGCTGCTGGAGGAGGTCATCCGGCAGGAGGGCGTGGCGCCGTACCCGGGCACGGTCCGGTACCTGGAGGCGGCGCGGGCGCGCGGTTTGGACATCGGGGTGGTGACCTCGTCGGCGAACGCCCGCAAGGTGTTGGACGCGGCCGACCTGAGCCGGTTCGCGCAGGCGCTGGTGGACGGCGTGGTGATCAGCCGGGACGGTCTCCGGGGCAAGCCCACGCCGGACTCCTTCCTGGTGGGCGCGCGCGAGCTGGGGGTGGCGCCGGAGCACGCCGCCGTGTTCGAGGACGCGCTGTCGGGCGTGCAGGCGGGTCGGTCGGGCGGTTTCGGGTTCGTGGTGGGCGTGGACCGGGCGGGGCAGCGGGACGCGCTGCTCGCGCACGGGGCGGACGTGGTGGTCGACGACTTGGCGGAGCTGCTGTGATGGTGTTCGACAGGGATGCCGGCGGCGGGCCCGGCGGCACGGCGGACGGGCCGAGCGAGGCCGCGACCGCGCCCGGCGGGACGACGACCACCCCCGACGACCGCGCCGTCGACGACCTCGGTTCGTCCTCGGACGACGGCGAGCTGGGCGGCGGCGCGGCGGGGTCCCCCGGCTGGGAGGTGCTGCCCTGGCTGCTGCGCTGGCGGGGCCTGGCGGTGGACCAGCTGCGCCGGACCGAGTCGGTGTTCGCGCTGTCCAACGGCCACCTCGGGATGCGCGGCACCCTGGACGAGGGCGAGCCGCGCGGCCTGCCCGGCACCTACCTCAACGGCTTCTACGAGGCGCACGCGCTGCCGTACGGGGAGTCCGGCTACGGCTACCCGGAGGACGGGCAGACGGTCGTCAACGTCACCGACGGCAAGGTGATCCGGCTGCTGGTGGAGGACGAGCCGCTGGACATGCGCTACGGCAAGGCCCACGAGCACGAGCGGGAGCTGGACTTCCGCTCCGGGACGCTGCGCCGCCGCACGGTGTGGGAGTCGCCGACCGGCCGCCGGATCACCGTGCGCAGCGAGCGGCTGGTGTCGCTGACCCAGCGCGCGGTCGCCGCGATCCTGTACGAGGTGGAGACCGACGAGCGGGTGCAGCTGGTGGTGCAGTCCGACCTGCTGGCCAACGAGCCGGTCGAGCACGACAGCGACGACCCGCGGGTGGCCGCCGCGCTGGAGGACCCGCTGGTCGCGGACTTCGCGCACGCCTCCGAGCAGCGGGCGATCCTGGCGCACCACGCGCGCAACTCGGAGCTGCGCATGGCCGCGGCGATGGACCACGAGCTGGAGACCGGCGGCGACGGCGTGCGCACCGAGATCAGCGCCGATGGCGACCTGGCCCGGTTCACCGCGGCCGTGGACGTGCCCGCGGGCGGGAAGCTGCGGCTGGTGAAGTACCTGGGTTACGGCTGGTCGGCGCAGCGGTCGGTGCCCGCGCTGCGCGCCCAGGTCGAGGCGGCGCTGGCGGGCGCGCGGCAGACCGGCTGGGAGGGGCTGCTGGCCGAGCAGCGGCGGTTCCTGGACGAGTTCTGGGCGGCCGCGGACGTCGAGGTGCGCGGTGACGACGAGTTGCAGCAGGCGGTGCGGTTCGCGCTGTTCCACGTCATGCAGGCGGCGGTGCGCGGTGAGACGCGGGCGATCCCCGGCAAGGGCCTGACCGGGCCCGGCTACGACGGGCACGCGTTCTGGGACACGGAGATGTTCGTGCTGCCCGTGCTGGCCTGCACGGTGCCGGAGGCGGCGCGGGACGCGCTGCGGTGGCGGCACTCGACGCTGGACAAGGCGCGGGAGCGGGCGCGGGTGCTCGGTCAGGGCGGCGCGGCGTTCCCGTGGCGGTCGATCAACGGCGCGGAGTGCTCGGCGTACTGGCCCGCGGGCACGGCGGCGTTCCACGTGTCCGGCGACGTGGCGCACGCGGTGGCGCAGTACGTGGACATGACCGGCGACGTGGCGTTCGAGCGCGAGCACGGCACGGAGATCCTGGTGGAGACCGCGCGGCTGTGGACGTCGCTGGGGCACCACGACCAGCACGGCGGGTTCCGCGTCGACGGCGTCACCGGGCCCGACGAGTACTCGGCGGTGATGGACAACAACACCTACACGAACCTGATCGCGCAGGAGAACCTGCGCAACGCGGTCGCGGCGTGCGAGCGGCACCCGGAGGTGGCCGAGCGGCTGGACGTCACCGACGAGGAGACCGCGGCCTGGCGCAAGGCCGCCGACGGCATGCTGCTGCCGTTCGACGACCTGCTGGGGGTGCACGAGCAGGCCGAGGGCTTCACCTCGCACGCGGCGTGGGACTTCGACCGGACCGACCCCGACGAGTACCCGCTGATGCTGAACTACCCCTACTTCGACCTGTACCGCAAGCAGGTGGTCAAGCAGGCCGACCTGGTGCTGGCGATGCACGTGCGCGGCGACGCGTTCACGCCGGAGCAGAAGGCCCGCAACTTCGCCTACTACGACGCGCGGACGGTCCGCGACTCCTCGCTGTCGGCCGGCACGCAGGCGGTGCTGGCGGCCGAGGTGGGCGCGCTGCGGCTGGCCTACGACTACCTGTCCGAGGCGGCGTTCACCGACCTGCACGACCTGCACAAGAACGTCCACAACGGACTGCACATGGCGTCGTTGGCGGGCGCGTGGACCGGGCTGGTGGCCGGGTTCGGCGGGATGCGCAACCACGGCGACGGGCTGTCGTTCGCGCCCCGGCTGCCACCCGGGTTGACGGGGCTGGCGTTCCGGCTGACCTACCGGGGCGCGCTGCTCTCGGTGGAGGTCGAGCCGGGGCGCGCCACCTACCGGGTGCTGTCCGGCGGGCCGCTGCGCGCCTCCCACCACGGTGAGCGCATCACCGTGGAGAAGGGGGAGCCGGTCACGCTGTCCATCCCGGACCCGCCGAAGCCGCCGGAGATCCGGCAGCCCCGGCACCGGGCGCCGGTGCGCCGCACCCCGCCGGGGTCGTGAGCTGATCACGCGGCCGCGCGCCACCCCGGTGCGGAGTGGCGCGCGGTCGTTCGTCACCTGCACGTGGGACGGCGTGGTCGTTCGTCACCCGGTCGGGAGGTGGTCGGCGACCGCGCGTGGTCGGGCGCACTTCGGGACGCCGCACCGCATGGCCTCGCCGAGTGGTGATCACGCCGTGGTGCGGCCTTGCCGTGGCGTGCCCTTGGGGCGTGATCTTGCGACGCGATGTTGCGTCGTGACCTCGGCGTGTGCCGGCCGGCTCGAAGGGATGAGGTGCCCGGCCGGACCCCTGGGGGGAGTGGGGTCCGGCCGGGACTGTCAGGCGGCCTTGGGGGGGCGGCGGCCGCCTACGCCCTCATCGTGCGGGTGATTACCCCTGTTACCGGTCACCAAACCAACCCATTTGATTTTCTTGGGTGCCCTGCCCGGAGGTCCGGCGTTCCACCCGGCGGACCCGCGGCGATCCTTCCGCCCGCCCAGGACCGGAACACCATATCCGCACTTCTGCGGTCCCGTTCGGCCAAAAACGTAACCCACAGGAGTGAGAAGGGCAGCGCCGGGACCGGTGGCCGGACAGGATCCGGAGAATGAGCTCAACACCGATCTACGACGAGTTGGCCGCCACCTACCTCGCCGACACCGAACCGGGCGAGCCCGCCGCGCCGCCCGCGGACCCGACCCCGGACGCCGCGCCACCGGGCCGTGCCGAACGCGCGTCGCGGGATCGGCCGCGCAAAAAGCCAAAGGTCTGAACCAACGATCTTGACACCGCCTCACGCGGCGGAGTAGGACGACTTGAGTCCGTAGACCAGGGCGCCTACCCCGAAGGGTGGAGCGGAATGCGTGTACGAGCACTGCTCACGGCGGCAGCGCTGCTGGCTGTGACAGCCTGCACCGGGGGGCAGCCCACCACGCCTGACCAGGTGACCCTCACCTGGTGGGATCACTTCAACCACTCCCCCATGGCCGACCAGGCCGTGGACCACCTGCTGGCGCGTTATCAGCAGGAACACCCGGAGGTGCGGGTCGAGCGCAGGTCGATGTCCCCCGACGAGTTCCGGGCCGAACTCGTCGAGGCGACCGCCTCCGGCACGTTCCCCGACATCGCGGCCGTCGACTCGCCGGACCTGCCCCGGCTCGCGGACCAGGGCGTGTTGGCCGACCTCACCGACCGCTTCGCCGGGTGGCAGTTGACCGACCGGTTCCTGGAGCCGGTGCGCGAGAGCGCCACCCACGGGGGCCGGTTCTACGGCGTCCCGCTGCGCAGCACCACCACGGCGCTGGTCTACGACCGGCACGTGTTCGAGCGGGAGGGCGTGGCCGAACCTCCCGCCACCTGGCCGGACCTGCGCACCACGGCCCGCGCGCTCACCGGGGGCGACCGGGCGGGACTGTGCTTCCCCACCGACGGCGAAGACCTGACCACGACGTTCCTGCCGTTCCTGTGGCAGGCGGGCGGCGACGTGGCGGACCTCGGCGCGCAGGGTGGCGTCGACGCCCTCGCCTACCTCCGCGACCTGGCCGGCGACGCCGGCGCGCCCGCGAACACCCCGGGCCTGACCGCCGACGAGGCCGCGCGGCGGTTCGCGGACGGGCGGTGCGCCATGGTCATCGCCGACCCCGGCTCGATCCCGGTGTTCAACCAGGCGGGCCTGAACTGGGCGGCGGCGGCGCTGCCGCGAGGCGAAGCGGGCACGGCGGCGCCCCTGGGCGGCGAGACGTGGGTGGTGGGTCGGGGCAGCGGTCACGTCGACCAGGCCTGGGACCTGCTCACCTGGCTCGCCGAAACCCGGGACAACGCCACCGAGTTCGGCGGCGGGCTGGGCGCGCTGCCCAACCGCGCCGACACGGTCGACGACCTGGCCTGGCAGTGGGACCCGAACCTGGCGGGATTCGCGCACCAGTTGGCGACCGCGCGCAGCCGGACCTCGTACGGGGCGAAGTACTCGGAGGTCTCGGGGGTGATCAGCACGGCGGTCGCGGACGTGCTGGGCGGACGGCGTGAACCGGCCGAGGCGGCTACCGGGGCGGGAGCCGAGGTCAGCCGATTGCTGGGGTAGGCCGGGCGGCGCGGGGACGCAGGCGGCGCAGGCGGGGCGGGGACGCGGGCTGCGCAGGCGGCGCGGCAGGCACGAGCGGCGCGGGCTGCTCGACAGGGTTGGGCGGGGCGAGCCGCGCGGCAGGGTTGGGCGGCCGGACGGGCTGGGCCGAGCAGAGCAGGTCGAACCGGGCTGGGACGGGGCAGGCCAGACCAGGTGTGGCGGGCCAGGCACGGCGGGTCCGGCGGGCGCTTGGGTCCGGTGGGCGGGCGCAGTGGGCGGGCAGGTCACGTGATCGGGTGCGCGTGGCGGTCGGCTGAGGCGGCGGTCGGGCGCGTGTGGCGGCCGGCGGGCAGGTTCGGCAGCCGGGCGGGTCCGGCAGTTGGGCAGGTCTGGCGGTCGAGCGGGTCGTGGCTGTCTGGTGGTCTGGTGGTCTGGTCGGTGCGGCGGTTGGACGGGTCTGGTGGTCGGGTGGGTCTGGTGGTCGGGTGGGTCTGGTGGTCGGGTGGGTCTGGTGGTCGGGTGGTGGTTCGAGGGCTCCATTTCATTTAACCGATGGGCGAGACCCCTGTTTTCGTACATCTTCGGCCGATGATCACTCGATCGTGTCTCACTACGGCGGCGGCGAGGGTCGACAAGGGAGAGATCCGAGGAGGTTACTGGAAATGGCGGAGAGCGGCAGGGTGGCGGGCAGAGGTGGCAGGGGCGGAGGTGGGGAGGAGCGGATGCGCGGGCGGTGGATGGGTGAGGGTGCGTGGTGTCCACACGGCCCCGCGCCCTGCTCTCGTCACGCATCCTGCACAGCTCCTCACCCCATCAGGTAACGGCAGGCATCCCCGTGGTGGGACACCGCCTGGACCAGGGATGATTCCGGTTGCTCCGGGTAGTCCGGCCTCATGCGGAACACAGTTCGCGCGCGCGACGGCACGGCAGCCGACACCCGGAGGTTCAGTCGGGCGCAGCTGCTCGCGCTCGTGGTCGGCGTGCTCCAGCTCGTCATGGCGTCGATCCCCTTCCTCCCCATGGGAGAGGGCACGAACCACACCTTGTACGTCTGCACCGGCGCGGCGGGTGTCCTGCTCGCTTGGCGCCACCACCACGCCCGCTTCTACGGCGTCGGCCTGCTCCTCCTCTACGGTCAGCTGTTCATCACCGACGCGGACGACACCGGCCCTTTCGGCCTGCCGACCCTGGAGACCTTGGCGTACGGCCGGGCGGCGGTGGCGGGCCTGGTGATCGTCCTCATCCCGGCGTTCAAGCGGCGGTAGTCGCCGGCGGTCAGCGTGCCGTCCGGGTGGAAGCGCAGCTTGGGGTCGTGGCTGTGGGCGATCGACTCGAACATCGCCCGGTCCGCTGTGGTCGTGGGCCGCCAGTACATGTGGGCGCCGTGGGTGACCCCCATGTCCATCGACATCATGGTCGCCACCGCCCGGTCGTAGCGGCGGTCGCTCAGCGCCCGCCCGCCGGAGGCGTGGATGTCGAACACGTCGTGGTCGCCGGTCAGGGGGCGTAGCGCGCCGCGGCGGTCGTAGCCGTGGACGACGCCGTTCCGCACCACGTACTCGCCGCGCCGCTCGAACGCGGTCATCTTCTCGCGCAGCGCGTCGAACTCGACCCGCCGCTGGTCGTAGCGCCGCAGCAGGCGGTCGCTGAGGTCGTGCCCGGGTAACGCGGGCGGGAAGTAGCCGACCAGGCCGCGCTGGCCCTCCGACGCGCCCAGTCGGACGTCGAGGTCGTCGATGGTCTTGGCCTTGACGGCCTCCGGTTTGGGCAGCGCGCCCGCGCGCAACCACGCCACCGCGTGCGGGTTCGTGGCCCGCACGTCGATGACCAGGTCATGCTCCGCGGCCACCTGCTGGAACTTGTGGGCGTGCTCGGTGGGCATGCCGAAGACGGGCTCCACCGAGGCCAGGGGAAAGAGGAGATCAGTGCGCACGGGTATTAAGGTCCGCCCTCAACCCGGGTGCGCCGGCGGCGCGGTTGGGGTTGGCTCTGCCCGTGACCCCTGATTCTCTGCTCGGACTGTTGGCGGAACCCGAGAGGTTGCGCGTGGTGGCGGCCGTCGTGCTGGGTGCGCGCACGGGCGCCGAGGTCGTCGACGCGACCCGGTTGGACACCCGGGGCGTGGAGCACGCGCTGCGCAGGTTGCGGACCGCCGGCCTGGTGGTGACCGACGCGTCGGGCCTGCGGGTGCGCGAGGAGCTGTTCCAGGACGCCGCGCGGGTCGGGCAGGCGGACCGGGTGCGGGAGGACCCGTTCGTCCGAGGCGGGCGGCTGGTGAGGCTCCCCGCGCAGCGCGAGCGCAGGCGGGCGGTCCTCGAACAGGTGAGCACCGCGTTCGAGCCGGGGCGGCGTTACGCCGAGAAGGACGTGGTGGCGGTGCTCAAGGCGTGGTGCGAGGGTGGCGAGGTCGACCACGTGACCGTGCGCCGGTACCTGGTCGACGAGGGGCTGCTCGACCGGGCCGGCGGCGAGTACTGGCGCTCGGGCGGCCCGGTCGAGGTGTGAGCGGCTCGGGTCAGCCGAACGTGTCGGGGTCCGGGCCGGTGCGCAGGCCGCGGTCGAGGCCGGCGATCAGGTCCAGCTCCTCCTGGTCGAGCGCGAAGTCGAAGATGCGGGCGTTCTCCGCGATGCGGCTCGGCGTCACCGACTTGGGGATGACCACGTTGTCGAGCTGCACGTGCCAGCGCAGCACCACCTGGGCGGGTGTGCGGCCGTGCTTGTCGGCGATGGAGGTGATCGCCGGGTCGGCGAGCAGGTCGCCGCCCTGGGCGAGCGGGCTCCACGCCTCGGTGGCGATGCCGTGCGCCCGGTGGAACGCGCGCAGTTCGCCCTGCTGGAGCCACGGGTGCAGCTCCACCTGGTTCAACGCGGGCACCTCGCCGGTGGCGTCGATGACGCGTTCCAGGTGCGCGGGCTGGAAGTTGGACACGCCGATGGCGCGGACCCGGCCGTCGGCGCGGAGCTTGCCGAGCGCGCGCCAGCTGTCGACGTAGCGGTCCTGCCCGGGCGCGGGCCAGTGGATGAGGTAGAGGTCGAGCTGGTCCAGGCCGAGCTTGGCGATGCTGGTGTCGAACGCGCGCAGCGCCTCGTCGTAGCCCTGGTCGGAGTTCCACAGCTTGGTGGTCACGAAGACCTCGTCGCGGGGGACGCCGGAGTCGGCCAGGGCGCGGCCGACGGGCTCCTCGTTGCCGTAGGCGGCGGCGGTGTCGATGCTGCGGTAACCGACCTCCAAGGCCTCGGTGACGGCGGCGTGCGTGTCCTCAGTGGACACCTGGAAGACGCCGAAGCCGAGCTGCGGCATGGTCACGCCGGTGTTCAGGGTGGTGCTCCTCGTCATGCCGCCATCATGCACCTTGTCAAGGGCTTCCACGTGCCGGGAGCCGTTGACCCGCGCCTGTTCCCGCTGGTCGTATCACTGGTGTGAGCGCATTCCCTGGTGTGACGAACGTCGAGGTGACGATCGCCATCCGCTTGTCCGCACCCCCGTCCCACGTGGTGGACGGGGCGCAGCGGTTCGCCGAGGCGTTGCGGTCCGCGCTGGACCTGCCCGAGTCGGAGGTGGTGGTCGAGCTGCCGCCGGTGCGCGAGCTGCCCCGGCGGGTGGAACCCGAGCTGCGGGTCCTGGTCGACTCGCGGCGCGTGCTGCACCGCGGTCGGCCGGTGGAGCTGACCCGGTTGGAGTTCGACCTGCTCCACCACCTGTGCACGCACCCCAGGCAGGTGCACCGGCGGGCGTCGCTGATGAACAGCGTGTGGGGTGGGACGAGCACGGTCGACACGCGGACGGTGGACGTGCACGTGCGGCGGCTGCGTCGCAAGCTCGGTGACGCGGCGTCGTTCATCACGACGGTGCGCGGGGTGGGGTACCGGGTGGACGGCACGTCGGACGTGGTGGTGGAGCGGGACGCCCTGGCCGGGTAGCCGACCGGCCGTGCCGCCGGGTGGCCCGGTCCTGCGCCGCGCCCACCACCGCCTTTCCGGGCGCCGGCGGGCGCTACCCGGGTGAGCGGTGGTTACACCCGCACTTCGCGGGTAGCTCACTTTCATGGGCTTCGAAAGAGCGGTGGTGACCGGCGGCGCCGGTTTCCTGGGTTCGCACGTGTGCGAGGCGCTGCTGGCGGGCGGTGCGCGGGTGGTGTGCGTGGACGACTTCCGCACCGGCTCGCCCGACAACCTGCCCGACGACCCGCGGCTGGACGTGGTCGTGGCGGACGTGTGCGACCCGCTCGACGTGACCGGCCCGGTCGACCTGGTGCTGCACCTGGCGTGCCCGGCGTCGCCCGTGGACTACCTGCGGATGCCGGTCGAGACGCTGAGGACCGGCGCGCTGGGCACGCAGCACGCGCTGGAGCTGGCCCGGGCCACCGGGGCCCGCGTCGTCGTCGCCTCCACCAGCGAGGTCTACGGCGACCCGCTGGAGCACCCGCAGCGGGAGACGTACTGGGGCAACGTCAACCCGATCGGCCCGCGCAGCGTCTACGACGAGGCCAAGCGCTACGGCGAGGCGTTGACGTGCGCGTTCAGCCGTGAGCACGGGGTGGACGCGGGCATCGTGCGGATCTTCAACACCTACGGCTCGCGGATGCGCCCGGACGACGGCCGGATGGTGCCGACGTTCCTGCGCCAGGCCCTCGCGGGCGAGCCGCTGACCGTGCACGGCGACGGGCGGCAGACCCGGTCGCTGTGCCACGTCGACGACCTGGTGCGCGGCCTGCTGGCGATGGCGGGCAGCGGGCACCTCGGCCCGGTGAACCTGGGCAACCCCGAGGAGGTCACCGTGCTGGAGGTCGCCCGGAGGGTGATCGAGTTCACCGGCAGCTCGTCGGTGGTCGAGCACGTCGACGCCATGACCGACGACCCGCGGCGGCGCAGGCCGGACATCTCGCGGGCCCGTGACCTGCTGGGCTGGCAGCCGGAGATCACCCTGGCCGAGGGTCTGCGGCGGTCGTTCGACCGCCACCCCGTCGGGTGACCGGCCCAGGCCGGTCCACACAGGAGCGAAAGGGGAACGCCGTGCGCGTGCTCGGCATCAACGCGATCTTCCACGACCCCGCCGCGGCCCTCGTGGTCGACGGGCGGGTCGTCGCGGCCGCGGAGGAGGAGCGCTTCTCCCGGCGCAAGCACGGCAAGCGGCCGGTGCCGTTCTCGGCGTGGGAGCAGCCCGAGCTGGCCGCCCGCTGGTGCCTGGAGCGGGCCGGGCTGACGCCGGGCGACCTGGACGCGGTCGCCTACTCCTACGACCCGGACCTGGTGGAGCCCAGTGACGTGCCGTGGGAGGATTTGCGCACCGAGTACGCCCGCCGGGCGCCGTACTTCCTGGCCACCGCGCTGCCCGGCCTCGACCCGGCGATCGTGCGGTTCGTGCCGCACCACGTGGCGCACGCGGCGTCCGCGGGCCTGGCCGCGCCGTACGGCGGCGACTGCGCCGTGCTGGTCAACGACGGCCGCGGCGAGTGCCGCTCGCACCTGGCGGGCAGCTACCGCGGCCACCGGTTGGAGACGCTGGCCGCGCAGCACCTGCCGCACTCCCTCGGCCTGCTCTACGAGGACCTGACCGAGCACCTGGGTTTCCTGCGCTCCAGCGACGAGTACAAGGTGATGGCGCTGGCCTCCTACGCCGAGCCGCGCCACCTGGACCTGATGCGCGAGCACTTCTACGCGACCGAGGACGGCGGGTTCGCGGTCATGCCGCTGAACTGGGCGACCCTGGCGAAGAAGCGCGAGCCGCACGAGGAGGTGACGCGGGAGCACGCCGAGCTGGCGGCGAGCGTGCAGGCGCGGCTGGAGGAGGTCCTGCTGGACCTGGCCCGGTGGCTGCACGGGCGCACCGGGCACAAGCGGCTGACCATGGCGGGCGGCGTGGCGCTGAACTGCGTGGCGAACACCCGGATCTTCGCCGAGGGCCCGTTCGAGGAGGTGTGGGTGCAGCCGGCCGCGGGCGACGCGGGCACCGCGCTCGGGGCGGCGCTGACCGTGGTCGCCGACGCGGGCGAGCCGGCCGCGCCGATGCCGGGCGCGGACCTGGGCCGCTCGTGGAGCGACGAGCAGGTCCGGGGGTACCTGGACCACGCGAAGATCGCCTACGAGGAGCCGGAGGACGTGGCGGTCGCGGTGGCCGAGGCGCTGGCCGACGACCAGGTCGTGGCGTGGTTCCAGGGCCGCAGCGAGTACGGTCCGCGCGCGCTGGGCCGCCGTTCGCTGATGGCGCACCCCGGCAGGCAGGAGAACCTGGCCCGGCTCAACGAGGTCAAGGGCCGCGAGCAGTTCCGGCCGATCGCGCCGATGGTGCTGGCCGACCGCGCGCCCGAGCTGTTCGAGCGGGGGCCGCTCCCCAGCCCTTACATGCTGTTCGTGCACGACGTGAAACCCGAGTGGCGCGACCGCATCCCGGCCGTGGTGCACGTGGACCACACGGCCCGCGCCCAGACCGTCGACCCGGCCGACGAGCCGCTGGTGGCGCGCGTGCTCGGCGAGTTCGAGAAGCGCACCGGCCTGCCGGTGGTCGTGAACACCAGCCTGAACACCGCCGGGCGGCCCATGGTCGACGACCCGCGCGACGCGCTGGAGTGCTTCGGCTCGGCGCCGGTCGACCTGCTCGCGATCGGCCGGTTCGTGGTGCGGCGATGAGCGGGGACGTCGACTACGCGGTGGTCGTCCCGACCGTCGGCCGGTCGAGCCTGGGCGTGGTGCTGGACGCGCTGGAGCGCGGCTCCGGGCCACCGCCGCGCGAGGTGATCGTGGTGGACGACCGGCCCGACCCGGGCCCGCTGCCCGCGACGCACGCGGCGCGCGTGCTGCGCACCGGCGGCCGGGGTCCCGCGGCCGCCCGCAACGCCGGGTGGCGCGCCGCGTGCTGCGAGTGGGTGGTGTTCCTCGACGACGACGTGGTGCCGCCGCCGGACTGGAAGGCGCGGCTGGTCGCCGACCTGGAGTGGCTGGGCCTGGAGGTGGGCGCGTCGCAGGCGCGGATCACCGTGCCGCTGCCCGCCGACCGGGCGCCGACCGACTGGGAGCGCAACACGGCCGGGCTGGCGACCGCGAGGTGGATCACCGCCGACATGGCCTACCGGCGGGCGGCGCTGGTGCGCTGCGGCGGGTTCGACGAGCGCTTCCCCCGCGCCTACCGCGAGGACACCGAGCTGGCGCTGCGCGTCCAGCGGCACGGGTACCGGGTGGTCACCGGCGACCGCGTGACCACCCACCCGGTGCGGGAGGCCGACTTCTTCGTGAGCGTGCGGCAGCAGCGCGGCAACGCCGACGACGCGCTGGTGCGCCGCCTGTTCGGGCGCGGCTGGCGCGAGGAGTTCGGCGGCGCGCCCACCAGGCTGCCCCGGCACGCGGCGACCACCGCGTCCGCCGCCCTGGCCGTGCTGGCCGGGCTGCTCGGGGCGCGGAAGGCGGCGCTGCTGCTCGGCGGCGCGTGGGCGGCGCTGACCGCGAAGTTCGCCGCCGACCGCATCGCGCCCGGGCCGCGCACCCGCGAGGAGGTGGTGAAGATGCTGGTGACCAGCGCCGCCATCCCGCCCGCCGCGTGCCTGCACCGGGTCCTCGGCGAGGTGCGCCACCGCCGCGTGGGCCCGCCGAGGGCCGCCGACGTGTTCGACCCGCACGCCGAACGGCCGCCGGTGGTGCGGCGGTGAGGGTCCTGGTGCTGCGCGCGCTCGGCCTGGGCGACCTGCTCACGGCCGTGCCCGCGCTGCGGGGCCTGCGCCGCGCCGACCCCGGCGCGGAGCTGGTGCTGGCCGCGCCCGCCTGGCTGGCCGACGCGGTGGCGCGGATCGACGCCGTCGACCGGCTGCTGCCCACCGAAGGGCTGGAGCCGATCGACTGGGCGTCGATCGACTGCGCGCCACCGGACCTCGCGGTCAACCTGCACGGGCGCGGGCCGCGGAGCGCCGAGCTGCTGCGCGCCACCCGGCCGCGCCGGCTCATCACGCACGGCGCGCACGTGCCCTGGGTCGAGCGGCAGCACGAGGTGGTGCGGTGGTGCCGGCTGCTGGCGCAGTTCGGCATCGCCTGCGACCCGGACGACCTGCGCCTGCCGCGCCGACCCGCCACCGGCGCGGTCGTGGTGCACCCCGGCGCGAGCCACGGCGCCCGCCGCTGGCCCGCCGAGCGGTTCGCCGAGGTCGCGGCGGCGCTGGGCCCGGACGTGGTGGTCACCGGCAGCCCCGCCGAGGAGCCGCTGGTGCGGGAGGTGGCGGGGGGCGGGCGCACCCGCACCGGCGACCTGGGCGGCCTGCTGGACCTGGTGGCGGGCGCGCGGCTGGTGGTGTGCGGCGACACGGGCGTGGCCCACGTCGCCACCGCGTTCGGCACGCCGTCGGTGGTGCTGTTCGGGCCGGTGTCGCCCGCGGACTGGGGACCGCGCGCGTCGGGGCCCCACGTGGCGCTGTGGCGCGGCCGGACCGGCGACACGTTCGCCGACGAGCCCGACCCCGGCCTGCTGGAGATCGGCGTCGGCGAGGTGCTGGCGGCCGCACGAGCGCTGATGGGAGGTGGACCGTGGCCAGGATCGGCGTCGTCGGCGCGGGCTATGTCGGGTTGACCACGGCGGCGTGCTTCGCCCGCCTCGGGCACGACGTGGTGTGCGCGGACGTGGAACCGGCCAAGGTCGAGTCGCTGTCGCGGGCCGAGGTGGGCGCGCACGAGCCGGGGCTGCCCGAGCTGGTCGAGGAGGGCGTCCGGGGCAAGCGCTTGCGCTTCGTGCTCGGCAACGACGAGGCGCTGTCCGGTGTGGACTTCGTGTTCCTGTGCGTGCCCACCCCGACCGGCGCGGACGGCGCGGCCGACCTGGCCGCCGTGCACGCCGTGCTGCGCGAGGCGCGGGGCGCGGTGCGGCCCGGCTGCGCGGTGGTGCTCAAGTCCACGGTGCCGCCCGGGACCGCCGAGCGGGTGGCCGGGCTGCTGGGCCGCGACGACGTCGGCGTCGTGTCCAACCCGGAGTTCCTGCGCGAGGGCCACGCCGTGGACGACTTCCTGCGGCCCCAGCGGGTCGTGGTCGGCGCGTCCGCCGGCGGCGAGGACGCGGCGCGGCGCGTGGTCGGGCTCTACGAGGGCACGGGCGCGCCGGCGGTGGTCACCGACAGCACCAGCGCGGAGCTGGTGAAGTACGCCAGCAACTGCTTCCTGGCCATGAAGCTGTCCTACGTCAACAGCCTGGCCGAGCTGTGCGAACGGGTCGGCGGTGACATCTCGGACGTGACCGAGGGCATGTCGCTGGACGACCGGATCGGCACGGCGTTCCTGGAACCGGGACCAGGCTGGGGCGGCTCGTGCTTCCCCAAGGACACCAAGGCGCTGCTGTCCGCCGCCGAGGAGGCGCGCGTCGACTTCCCGCTGCTGCGCGCGACCATCGGCACGAACGGCCACCAGGCGCGGCGCGTCGTGGACCTGGCGCGCGCGGCGATCGGCCCCCTGCGCGGCGCCCGGCTCGGGCTGCTGGGGCTGACGTTCAAGGCCGGCACCGACGACCTGCGCGACTCGCCCGCCCTGGCGGTGGCCGCGCTGCTGGCCGAGGAGGGCGCGCGGCTGGTCGGCTACGACCCGTGCGTGCGGCGGGACTGCGGGCCGGTGCGGGTGCTGGGCTCGGCGGAGGAGGTGGCCCGGGGGGCCGACGGGCTGCTGGTGCTGACCGAGTGGCCCGAGTTCGCGGAACTGGACTGGCCCGCGCTGGCCGACTCGGTGCACCGGCGGGTCATCGTCGACACCCGCAACCTGCTGCCGTTGGACAAGGTCGTGGAGGCCGGGTTCCACCTGGTGAACCTGGGGCGCCGGGCGGCGGCCTGACCCGTCACGGCGGGCCGTCCCCGACGGAACCCGCTTGGACGACGTCCGCCGCGCTGCCCGCCACGACGTTGACCGTCACCGGCGACCTCGTCACGCGGCACACGACCACGAGCAGGGCCGCCTGCGCGAGCAGCGCCAGGCACCCGACCGCCCACAGGATTGCGGTGATCACCGACTCGTTCCCCATCCCGACTCCTCGTAGCCGCCCGACGCGATCCGTTGCCGCTAGCGTGGGACGGTCGCGGGACGTCCCGACAGCGCCGGGACGCTTCCCGGACAGGGAGGGGGACGCGTGGAGCCGTCCGCGCAGGAGCGCGCCTTCGGCGCGGAGGTGGAGCGCCGCCGCGCCGCCGCCGGGGTGACCCAGGAGTGGGTGGGCAGGCGGATCGGCCTGTCGCGGACCAAGGTGTCCGAGATGGGCAACGGCCTCTTCCTGCCCGGCAGGCAGGCGCTGGACGCGCTGGTCATCGCGCTCGCCCTGGACGAGCAGCGGGCCGTCGAGCTGTGGCAGGCGGCGCGCGAGGGCCGCGAGGCCCGCCGCCGGGCCGAGCGGGTCGACCGGCGCCCGGCGCCGGAGGGGTGGTCGGCGCTGCCGGTGCTGCCCGTCGAGGTGCGGTCGCTGCTGGAGGCGCAGGAGGAGTCGGCGCGCCGGATGCCGTACCGGCTGCGGGGCGCGCGGACACCGTCCCTCGACACCGTCTACGTGCGGCAGGATCTGGGCACCGGCGCCGACGAGCAGCACGAGGACCACCGGACCGAACCCGAGCTGGACGAACGCGGTCTCCTGCGCGAGCGCGCCGCGCCGAAGCCGCGGCTGGCCGTTCGCCCTCCGGCGCGGACGGTCCAGGAGGCGCTGGACGACGACGAGCACCTGCTGGTCACCGGTGGCCCGGGTCAGGGCAAGTCGACCCTGTCGCTGCGCCTGGCGGGTGAGCTGGCCGCGCTGTGGCTGGGCGGCGCCGAGCCGCCGCCGCTGGCCGAGGTCGTGCTCCCCCTCCGGGTGACCGCGCGCGAGCTGGCCAAGCGCCTGGACCTGCCGTTCCCGAAAGCCCTGGTGGAGAGCTGCCGCGCGGACTACGGCTCCCTGCTGTGGTCCGAGGTCGAGCCGGGGCAGGTGACCGGCCGGGTCGCCGGCTGCCGCTGGCTGCTGCTGGTCGACGGGCTGGACGAGGTCGCCGACCCCGACGACCAGGCGAGGCTGGTCCGGGTCCTGGAGCGCTGCGCGCGGTCGGGGACGCCGTACCGGGTGGTGGTGACCACCCGGCCGATCGAGGGCACGGTCCTGGCCCCGCTCCAGCGCGTGTCCGCCGCCCGGTACGAGTTGCAGCCGTTCGACGAGGAGGCGTTCCGGCGGTTCGCCCGCAGGTGGTTCGACCCGGAGCGCGCCGAGCGGTTCCTGCGACAGGCGCGCGAGGCCCACCTCGACGAACTGGTGCGCGTGCCGCTGCTGGCCACCATCGCCGCGATCGTCTTCGAGCAGCACGACGACCGCCCCCTGCCGGACAACCAGTACGAGCTGTACGAGGCATACCTCGGCTACCTGCTCGCGGGGCGCGAGAACCCGCCCTGTCCGTTCGACCACCTGCGGGACGGACTGCTGGAGCACCTGGGCCGGGTGCGGTTGGAGACCGACGTGTCGCTGGTGGCGGCCGCTCGCGAGTGGGTCTCCGCGCGGGTGGCGGTCCGGGTGGGGTGGACCGAGGATCTGACGTCGTTCCTGACCGCGGTCGGCCCCCTGGTCCACCGCGGCGACGACCTGCGCTTCCTGCACCACAGCTTCGCGGAGCACCTCGCCGCCACCGCGAGGGCCCGGGAACTGCCGCCGGGGTTCGACGCGGGTCACCACGACTTCCCGGCGCTGGTGCACGCGGCCTTGCAGGGCGACCGGGGACGCCACGCCCGCGCGGTGCTCCTCCACTACACCAGGCTGCGGCCCGACCAGGCCGACCGGCTCGTCGAGTGGTTGCACGGGGGAGGCGACACGCACCACGTCCTGGCGGCCAGGCTGCTCGCCCAGCACCTGCCGGCCTCTTCGGGTGTCATCGACGGCTTCCTGACCACGGTCCGGGGCTGGGCGATGACGAAGCGGTACCCCGGCACGGCGATCCTGGGCCACGCCAGTCGGATCGCCCACCACCCGGCGCTGGAGCCCTGGCTGCTGGGGATCATGCGGGACGCGCACGCGCCTTGGGCGTCGCGCATCGAGGCGGCCACCGCCCTGGCCACCCGCCTGCGCGCCGACACCGCTCCCGAGGCGGTGGCGCTGCTGCGATCGGCGGTCGAGAGCCCGTCCGTCACCGTGGCGGACCGGCTCGGCGCCGCCGAGTCGCTGGCGCACTGCGGGGCGCCGGAGCGCGAGGCCGCCGAGCGGGGCCTGGACGCGGTGTTGGCGAGCCGGTTCGCCAAAATGGCGGAGTGCCGCACGGCGGCCGTCGTGCTGGCGGGCCTCGGCCACGCCGGTCGCGCCCGTGCGGTCGAAGCCCTGCTGGGCTTCCTGGACGACCCGCTCCTGCCGAACGGGGAACTGGTCGAGGCCGCGACCGGTCTGGCCGAGATCGCCGTCGAGTTCCACCAGCGCTGCGCCGAGGTGCTCGGGGCGGTGCTGCACGACCCGGTCAGGTCGATGCGAGGACGTGACGACGCCGCCATCGCCCTGGCCACGCTGGGGTCGCAGCACCTGGAGCACGCGGCGGCGGCCCTGACCGAGCTGATCGCCCGGAAAGCGCCGCACTACGAGTACCACTGCGTGCAGGCCGCCAAGACCCTGGGCAGGCTCGGACCACAGCACCGCGCCGCCGCCGCGCAGCACCTGCGGGACATGGCGGCGGACCCGGTCCACCGGCACTCACTCCGCGACGTCCTGGTGGCCCTGAACGACCTGGGCGTCCAGGACCACGAGCAGGCGGCGACCCGCCTGCGCGAGGTGATCGACGACCACGAATCGAACGAGAACACCGTCTACTGGGCGATCGACGCCCTCTTGGACCTGGGCCCGGCCTACCGCGCGGAGGGGGCACGGGCCCTGCTGCGCCTCGCCGACGACCCGCTGGTCACCGGCTTCGAGCGCGCGGCGGCACTCGAGCGGCTCGCCGAACTCGGTGAACCGCACCGGGTGGACGCCGTCAGCCGGTTGCGCGCCGAACTCGCCGACGCGGACCTCAGGCCGTCGATGCGGCACAACGCCGCCACCCGATTGGCGCAGATCAGCCCCGAACTGCACCGGGAGGTCATCGACCAGCTGCTCCAGGTGCTCGACGCGGATCCACCACGACAAGACGCTTTCGACATCTGGCGCACCTTGTCCTCGCTCGACGACCGGTACAGCGAGGCGGCTGACGAAGCACTCGCCCGACTCGCCGTCCCCGTCGAGGAGAACGTCCGAGGACCGGTGATCTACGGGGCTGCCTGGGGCATTGGTGAGAACACCAGGAACGCCACAGTCGAAGCGCTGGCGCAGGTGATCCTGGACCCATCGCAGTCCACGTCGAACAGGGACGTGGCCGCGCACACCCTGATGAGCCTGGACCACAGGGCTCATCCCCTCGTCCTGGACGCCGTCATCGAGCTGTGGAGGTCGGGGCGCGACAACAGCTTTTCCAGCCCGTTCGTATCCCGCAGATTCCTCGAAAGCTCTCGTTCGACACGAGAACGGCTCGCCCATCACCTCCGCGAGGTGATCAGGCATCCCGACACCGACCACATCGACGTGATCCGGGCGGCGGGGATGCTGGCCGATCTCGGCGAGCAGGACGGAGCCACCGTCGACGTCCTGCGCGAGATCGGGTCCGATCCCCTGGCCGAGCCCTACGCGCGCAGGGAGGCCGTGAACCTCCTGGGCGCCACGCCCACGACCTCCGTGGAGGCGCAGCTGAACGACGGCGACGCGACGTGCGATTCCAGGTACGAAGCGGCGAAGCTGCTCATCGAAACGCACGGTTCCGCTCATCGCGGGGCCGTGTCGGAACTGGAGCGCCAAGCAGCCGATCCCCACCTGTCGCCGGCCAGGCGAAGCCGAGCGCTGATGGACCTGGTGCGGCTCGGCGCACCGCCCGACAGCGCGATCGAGCACCTGCGCGACGTCCTGGCGGACGAAGACGCCGACACGGGCGAGCGGTGCGGGGCCGCACGAGACCTGGTGCGGCTCGACAGGTCGCACTGGGCGGACACCGTCGCGCTGCTCCGCCGATCGCTCCGCGCTCCCGGGACGACGCCGGAAGGACGAGCCGAACTGGTCGAAGGGCTCGACCGGCTCAACGCCATCCGGTTCGGGGAAGAGGACTCGTTGGTCCTCCCGGTCGTGCACCACCCCGGGGCCGACGGTCACGTCCGCCGGTGGATGGTCCGCTTCCTCTCGGGTCGCGCGTGGAGAACCGCACAACACGACATGCTGACCGACACCCTGCTGCCCCTCCGCTCCCGCCTGCCCCGGTCCGAGGACCCGGCTCTGGTCGACCAAGCGATCGCGGTGGCGCGCGACGTGCTCACCGCGCCCGAATCCCCTGCCGAGGAACGCGTCTCGGCGGCGAACGCGCTGATCGACCTCTCCCCCGAATCGGCTCCCGAAGCCGAGGAAGTGCTGCTCGGGATGACCGGCCGGCTGTTCTTCACCGGTCGGGGTTCGGCGCTCCGGCGACGACTGCTGGAGGACGACCTGCGGCTGGTGGCCGACGCGACGGCGCCCCGGAACACCCGCTTCCGGGCAGCCCGGTTCGTCGACGACCTGTGCTCCACGCCGCCCGCGCCGGTCGTCGACTTCCTGGATCGCGTGATCGCCGACGAGCGGGCCTCGACCCGCCTGCGGATCGAGGCGGCGTTCCGCCTTCGGCACGTGCGCGGGTTGGCCGGGCTCCGGGCGGTCCGCGACGACGAGCGCACCGCTCCCGCCACCCGGCGGCAGGTGAGCACCCTGCTTCGCGACTTCCTCCCCGAGGACCGCGCCGCGGGCGCGGCGGTGCTGTGGTCCATCGCGACCGACCGGGCGCACCGGCCCGCGTCGCGGTGCGCGGCGGCGAGGGACCTGGCCCTGTTCGGCGCTGCCGGGCGCACCAAGGCCGCCGAGGTGGCGCGGTCGATGGCCGAGGACCCCGACCTGCCGACAACGGCCCGGATCGCCGCCGCCGGGCTGCTCGGGCGAACCGCCCGCAGCCGACGACGAGAGGTGCTCTCCACGCTCCGCGAACTGGCCGAGAACGACAACCCCCTGCACCGCCTGCTCGCGCTGCGGGCGATCGGTGAACTCGCGCCGCTGGAGGCGGCGCCACCACTGCGCGCGATGACCCGGGACCGCGACCTCCCGCCGGTCGCGCGCCTGCGCTGCGCCGAAGCCCTCCTCCGGGTGCACCGCGGGCACCGCGAAAGCGCTGTGCCGGCAGCCCGTGACGTGGCGTTCGACGACACCGTCCCGTGGCACGTCCGGGTGCACGCCGCGCGCGACCTCGCCCGCTGGAGCGAAGTGCTGCGCGACGACGCCCGCCGGCTCCTCCGCACCCTGCCGAGCTGAACCCGTACCCGGGACCGGCTCGCCGCCGTCGAGTGCTCGCACCGACGGCGGCGGGCGGGTTCCCGTCCACCCCTGACCTCAGCCGCGCCGGTCCCAGCGGAAGAACCTGATCGACAGGGCGATGCCCACGGCGGTCCAGCCGGCCAGCGACAGCGCCGCCAGGTCGAGCTGCCCGCCACCGCCGCCCCACGCCTCCCGCACCAGCACGCCCAGGCCGCTGCCCGGCAGGAGCAGCATGCGCGGGTCCGGGTCCGGGCCCAGGGCGGGCAGCACCCCGGCGACCATGGCGAAGAAGAACGGCGCCGTGGTGATCTGGGCCAGCTCGGCGGTGCCGGTCAGGCCGCTGGTGGCGACACCGGCCGCGCAGGTCAGGGCGGTGCCGCCGACCAGCGCCAGCAGCACCAGCTCCGGCCGCTCGGGCACCGGCGCGCCCGCCGCCAGGCTGATGCCCAGCAGCACCAGCGACTGGGCCAGGCCCAGCAGCACCACCGGCAGCAGGACACCGGTCAGCACCACCGCGTCCGACGCCGCGCCGGTGCGCAGGCGCTTCAGGTACAGGTCCTGGCGGCGGGAGGTCAGGGTGGTCGTCACGGTCACGTAGACCGAGAAGCCGAAACCGAACAGCAGCTGGAGGGCGATGACCATCGGCCAGCCGTCGGCGTCCTCCACGTTCGTCGCGAAGAACAGGCCCGCGCCCAGCGGCATGAGCACGGCCAGGGCGGCGGCGGTGCGGTTGCGCAGCAGGAGCTTCAGCTCGGCCACGCCCAGGGCGGCGATCACGCGGCCATCGCCTCGGCGAACGAGCGGGACCGGGCCGCGTGGAAGACGTCCTCCAGCGACGCGTGGTGCGCGCGGACGCGCCCGAGGCGCACGTTCGCCGCGCCCGCCCACGCCAGCAGCGCCGCCAGGTCCTCCTGGAGCTCCGACGTGCGCACCTCCACCCGCCCCGACGGCTCGTGCACGACGTCGCCCGCCAGCATCGGCAGCGCGTCCACCCCCAGCCGGGCCGGCAGGTCGAACGAGATCCGCGCCGGCTGCTCGGCCAGCACGTCCTCCAGCGTCCCGGACACCGCCACCACCCCCTCGTGCATGATCGCCAGCCGGTGGGCCAGCGACTCGGCCTCCTCCAGGTAGTGCGTGGTCAGCACGATGGTCGTGCCGTCGCGCAGCAACCCGCGCACCACCTCCCACGTGCGCTGCCGCGACTCCGGGTCCAGGCCGGTCGTCGGCTCGTCCAGGAACAGCAGCTCGGGCCGCCCCAGCACGGCCAGCGCCAGGTCCAGGCGGCGGCGCTCACCGCCGGACAGCTGCTTGACCCGCACGTCGCGCCGGTGCGCCAGGTCCAGGCGCTCCAGCACGTCCTCGCCGGCGCGCCGCCCGCTCGTCGCGGTCCACAGGGTCACCACCTCCCTCGCGGTCAGGTCCGCCGGGAAGCCGCTCTCCTGGAGCATGATCCCGGTCCGGGGGCGCAGCGCCGCCCGCTCGCGCCACGGGTCCGCGCCCAGCACCCGCACGGAGCCCGCGTCCGCCGGCCGCAGCCCTTCCAGCGTCTCCATGGTCGTGGTCTTGCCCGCGCCGTTGGTGCCCAGCAGGGCGAACAGCTCGCCCTCGGCGACCTCGAAGTCGACCCCTCGCACGGCCTCGAAGTCGCCGTAGCGGCACCTCAGGCCCTCCACGTCGATCACCGGGTTCCTCATGGGGACCATGCTGTCGGCGCCCGGCGCGACCCTGTAGTGCCGGCGCGCACGAGTCGTTGTGACAGATGTCAGCAGACACCGTGCGAGTCGGCCTCGTAGATTCCACCCCGTGACCGATCTGCGCAGGCTGCGGCGCTACACGTGGTGGACGGTGGTGACGGGCGCGCTGGCCGTCGTGTCGGGCAGCGTCCTCGACCTGCTCGTCAACCACCGGTTCGGGCTGGTCGCGGAGCTGCTGCTGGGCGGGGCGGTGGTGGTCGTGTCCGCGCAGCACGTCCGCTACCTGCGCCACGCGATGACCGGCTTCGGCCGCGGCGAGCACCGGCCGCTGGAGCACGCGGCGACGTTCGCGGTGGCGCTGGCGGCGTGGGGCGTGATGGCGGGCAGCGACGGGTTCATGCCCGCGTGGGCCGCGCTGCCCGCGCTGGTGCTGGCGCACGTGGCGGCGGTGCTGCCCAAGAGGCTCCGGTGGGCGGTGGTGTTCGGGGGCGGCGCGCTCACCATGGCCACCGGTGTCGTGTTCGGCGGCGGCAACGACTGGCCGGCGGCGGTGGTCGCGGTGGTCATGGTCTCCTCGCTGGTGCTGGCGGACCTGGCGCAGCTGTGGATCTGGGACCTCGCGCTCCAGCAGGAACGGGCCCGCGAGACCGAGCGGGCGCTGGCCGTGGCCGAGGAGCGGCTGAGGTTCGCCGCCGACCTGCACGACATCCAGGGCCACCACCTCCAGGCCATCGCGCTGAAGGGCGAGCTGGCGGAGCGGCTGATCGGCCGGGACGACGAGCTGGCCCGGCGGCACGCCGCCGAGGTCGCCGAACTGGCCCGCACGGCGCTGCGCGAGACCCGCGAGGTCGTGCAGGGCTACCGGCGGGCCAGCCTCGGCACCGAGATCACCAACGCGGTGGGCGTGCTGCGCGCGGCCGGCATCGAGACCGCGGTGGACGGCGACGCGGCGGACGTGCCGCCGCCGTTGCAGCCCCTGTTCGGCGCGCTGGTCCGGGAGGGCACCACGAACGTGCTGCGGCACAGCCGGGCGCGGCACTGCGACGTGGCGATCAGCGTGGTCGACGGCCAGGTCAGCGTGCGGCTGACCAACGACGGCGCGCGGGCGGACACCGCCGCCGACGCGGGCGCCGGGCTCGCCGGGCTGCGGGAGCGGTTCGCCGCGGTCGGCGGGCGCGTGGAGGCGGGCCGGGCCGAGCCGGGCGGGTTCGAGCTGGTCGGCCGCGCGGCGGTGGGCCGGTGATCCGGGTCGTGCTCGCCGACGACGAGGACCTGATCCGGGGCGCGCTGGCGGCGCTGCTGGAGCTGGAGGACGACATCACCGTGGTCGACCAGGTCAGCGACGGCGAGGCGGCGGTGGCCGCGGTGCGCGAGCACCGGCCGGACATCGCGGTGTTCGACCTGGAGATGCCGCGCCGGGACGGCGTGCTGGCCGCCGAGGCGGTGCGCGACCTGGCCGGGGTGGCGGTGGTCATCGTGACCAGGCACGCCCGGCCCGGCGTGCTGCGGCGGGCGCTGAGCGCGGGCGTGCGCGGGTTCGTGCCGAAGACCACGCCCGCCGCCCGGCTCGCGTCGATCCTGCGGGACGTGCACGCGGGCAGCCGGTACGTGGACTCCGAGATCGCCGCCGCCGCGCTGACCGAGGGCGCGTGCCCGCTGACCGCGCGGGAGCTGGACGTGCTGCGGCACGCCCTGGGCGGCGGCACGGTGGCCGTCATCGCCCGCGACGCCCACCTGGCCGCGGGCACCGTGCGCAACTACCTGTCCTCGGCGATGACCAAGCTCGGGGTGAGCACCCGCTACGAGGCCGCCCGCCTGGCCTGGGAGGAGGGCTGGATCTAGCGCCGCGCCTCCGCCTGCCCGAGGTGCACCACCTTCACCGCCGTCATCTCGTCGAGCAGCTCGGGCCCGTAGCCGAACCCCGTGCCGGAGGCCCGGCGCGGGTGCGCGGCGCCGCCCGGCGCGCCGCCGAACACCGCGTTGACCTTCACCGTGCCCACGGGCAGCTCCCGCCACGCCCGCTGCGCGTTCGCCATCGACCCGGTCAGCACGGTCGCGGCCAGGCCGTGCTCGTCCGCGCACGCCTCCGCCAGGCCCTCCTCGAACGAGGCCACCACCCGCACCGGGGCGACCGGCCCGAACGTCTCCTCCCGCATCACCCGCATCCCGGGCGTGCAGCGGGTGAGCACCGTCGCCGGGTAGTGCGCGCCCCCGCCCCCCGGCACCTCGCCGCCGACCAGCAGCTCCGCGCCGTCGGCCACCGCCTCGGCCACGTGCGCGTGCACGTGGTCGCGCATCCGCCGGTCCACCAGCGGCTGGGCGTTCGCCGTCCACCGCCGGGCCTGCTCGCACAGCGCGGCCAGGAACTCCTCCGCGACCGCCTCGTGCACGAAGATCCGCTCCACCGAGGTGCACAGCTGGCCGGCGTTGGTGAACGCGCCCGTCGCGGCCTGGGCGGCGGCCCACGCCGGGTCCACGTCCGCGTCCACGACCAGCGGGTCGTTGCCGCCGTTCTCCAGCAGCGCCTTGGCGCCGGTGAGCGCGCAGGACCGGGCGACGGAGCGGCCGGTGGCCGTGCCGCCGACGTGCGCGACCACGTCCACGTGCGCCGACGCGGCCAGCGCCGCGCCCACCTCGCCGTCGCCGGAGAGGGTCTGGAGCACGCCCGGCGGGAAGTGCCCGGCCAGGAACCCGCCGAGCAGCGCGCCCGTGCGCGGGCAGCGCTCGCTGGGCTTGTGCACCGCGGTGTTGCCGGTCACCAGCGCCGCGCCCAGCAGGCCGCACGCCACCGCCACCGGGTCGTTCCACGGGGTGAGCGCCACCACCACGCCGCGCGGCTCGGGCACCATGAAGTCCACCGCGCCGGGCGAGCCGAGCAGCGACCGCCCCCGGTGCACCGGGCCCAGCTCGGCGTACTGCTCCAGTGTGGACACCCCGGCCAGCACGCCCTCTCGGGCCGAGTCGAACGGGCGGCCCGTCTCCGACTCCACCGCGGCGGCCAGCTCGTCCGCGTGCGCGCGCACCTCGTCGGCCGCGGCCCGCAGCGCCGCGCCCCGCTCCCCCGCCGGCGTCGCCGCCCACCCGGCCAGCGCCTCGCGCGCGGTCAGCACGGCGCCCGCCACGTCGTCGTCGGTGGCGTGCGGCAGCAGGTCGATCACGCCACCGTCGAGCGGTGGTTGGACTTCCAGGGGGGCGCGCATGTCGGTCATGCGGTTCGGGTACCCGGGCGGTGCAGGTGAAACCACGTGCGAGGAGGAGCCATGCCCGGAGCCAAGGAGTTGCCCAGCACCGTCGCCCGCTCGCCGAAGAAGGCCCAGCGGACCTGGATCAAGGCCCACGACTCGGCGGTGGAGTCCTACGGCGAGGGCCAGCGCGCGCACCGCACGGCGTTCGCGGCCCTGAAGCACTCCTTCGAGAAGGTCGGCGACCACTGGGAGCCGAAGGAGCAGAAGGGCCCCTCGGACGCGCAGGCCGCGCGCAGCACCCCCAAGCCCGGCAAGACCGCGGGCGGCGTGGACGCCAACGCGAGCAAGCAGCACCTGTACGACGTGGCCAAGAAGCTGGACATCGCGGGCCGGTCGACGATGAGCAAGGACCAGCTGGTGAAGGCGATCCAGAAGGCGAACGACCGCGAGACCGCCAAGGCGCGTTCCTAGGGAGGTCCGGGCGGCGACTCGGCGACCCGGTGCGACGGTCGTGCACCGCGCAGCGCCACCGGGTCGCCGAGCCGCCGGGCCGCCCTACACCTCCAGCCAGCTCCGGTCGGGCAGCAGCGGGCTCGCCTGCGGCCCCATCAGCGTCATGCCGCCGTCCACCACGAACGACGCGCCGGTCACGTACCCGGCCGCGGGCGTGGCCAGGAACGCCACCACCGCGGCGACCTCCGCCGCGTGACCGGGGCGGCCCAGGGGCACGCCCGGCCTCGGCTCGGTCCGCGGGTCGGTGTCCTCCTGCCCGGTCATCGGCGTGGAGATCTCGCCGGGCGCGACCGAGTTCACCGTGATGCCGTGCTCGGCCAGCTCCAGGGCCAGCACCTTCGTCAACGCGCCCAGGCCGGCCTTCGCCGCGCAGTACGGCGCCGCGCCCACGCGCGGCTGGTGCTCGTGCACCGAGGTGATGTTCACGATCCGGCCGCCCCGGCCCGCGGCGATCATGTGCCTGGCGGCCCGCTGGGAGCACAGGAAAGCGCCGTCCAGGTCGACCGACAGGACCGAGCGCCAGGTCTCGAAGTCCATGTCCACCGCCTTCTGCGCGCTGCCCGTGCCGGCGCAGTTGACCAGGACGTCGACCCCGCCCAGCTCCTCGGCCAGCTCGTCCACCACGGCCGCCGCGCCGGGCAGGTCCGTCAGGTCGAGCCGCCGCACGACCGCGCGGGCGCCCTGCTCGCGGACCTCCGCCGCGGTGGCCTCGCCGCCCCCCTCGTCCTCGTGGTAGGTGATCCCGACGTCCACGCCTCCGCCCGCGAACGCCACCGCGATCGCCCTGCCGATGCCGGAGTCGGCCCCGGTCACCACCGCGCGCAGCGGCGCGCCGGTCCTGTCTTCGGGAAGTGGAGCACTCATGGGTGGCGAGTACCCGCGCCGGGGTTTGCCACACGCCGGCCAGGGAACGCCACGACCGGGCGAGAGGAGACACCACGATGAAGGCCGTCACCTGGCACGGCAAGCGGGACGTGCGCGTGGACAGCGTGCCCGACCCGGTCGTCGAAGATCCCACCGACGTGGTCGTGCGCGTCACGTCCACCGGCCTGTGCGGGTCCGACCTGCACCTCTACGAGGTGCTCGGCCCGTTCATCGACGTGGGCGACATCCTCGGGCACGAACCCATGGGCGTCGTCGAGGAGGTCGGCCCCGAGGTCACGGAGGTCAAGCCCGGCGACCGGGTGGTGATCCCGTTCAACGTCTCCTGCGGCACGTGCTTCATGTGCGGGCGGGGGCTCCAGTCCCAGTGCGAGACCACCCAGGTGCGGGAGCAGGGCACCGGCGCGTCGCTGTTCGGCTACACCAAGCTCTACGGGCAGGTGCCCGGCGGGCAGGCGGAGTACCTGCGGGTGCCGTTCGGCAACACGCTGCCGATCAAGGTGCCGGACGGTCCGCCGGACGACCGGTTCGTGTACCTGTCCGACGTGCTGCCCACCGCGTGGCAGGCGGTCGAGTACGCGGACCCGGGCGACAGCCTCGTGGTGCTCGGCCTCGGCCCGATCGGCGACATGGCCACCCGCGTCGCCGGGCACCGCGGCGTCGGCACGGTGATCGGCGTCGACCTGGTGCCCGAGCGCATGGCCCGCGCCGAGGCGCACGGCGTGACCGTGCTGGACGCGCGGGACAAGGACCTGGTCGGCCACATCCGCGAGCTGACCGGCGGGCGCGGCCCGGAGGCGGTGGTCGACGCGGTCGGCATGGAGGCGCACGGCGCGCCGGTGGCCAAGCTGGCCCACCAGGCCGTGGGGCTGCTGCCGGACGCCATCGCCGCGCCGTTCATGAAGACCGCCGGCGTGGACCGGCTGCACGCGCTGCGCCTGGCGATCGACATCGTGCGGCGCGGCGGCACCATCTCGCTGTCCGGCGTGTACGGCGGCATGGCCGACCCGCTGCCGCTGCTGACCCTGTTCGACAAGCAGGTGCAGCTGCGCATGGGCCAGGCCAACGTGTGGCGCTGGGTGCCGGAGATCCTGCCGCTGCTGACCGACGAGGACCCGCTGGGCGTGGACTCGTTCGCGACGCACCACCTGCCGCTCGACGAGGCGCCCCACGCGTACGAGATCTTCCAGCGGAAGCGGGACGGCGCGGTCAAGGTGCTGCTGCGCCCCTGAAGCGGCGCGGCGGCCGGCCGGGGGTCACCCCTGCCGGTCGGCCACCTCGTCGTCGTCCTCTTCGTCCTCTTCACCGTCGTCGCCGAAGCTGTCCCGGCCGCGCTCGCGCAGCGGCAGGACGAACCACAGGGTGCCGAACAGCAGCACGGCGAAGACCCCGAGCCCGACCGCCATCCAC
Source organism: Saccharothrix xinjiangensis (assembly GCF_039527585.1). NCBI lineage: Bacteria > Bacillati > Actinomycetota > Actinomycetes > Pseudonocardiales > Pseudonocardiaceae > Saccharothrix > Saccharothrix xinjiangensis. The sequence continues at coordinate 312,343 of NZ_BAAAKE010000003.1, forward strand.
CCGCCGAGGATGACCTCGCCCAGCAGCAGCACCGTGCCGATCATGGTCAGGGCCAGGAAGACCAGGCCCGCGATCGCGAAGCGGTTCGCGACCTCGATCAGGTCCTCTCGCCGGCCCCGGCGGAACAGCAGCCGGTGCCACGCGGCCGGCGCGGTCATCAGCGCGACCGAGCACGCCGCGAACATGATCGTGATCAGGTGCGTGACGCGGATGAAGTCGTCCGCGCTCTGGTAGCGCTCGGAGAAGGCGATGGTCAGCAGGAAGCCGAACAGGATCTGCACGCCGGCCTGCGCCACCCGGAGCTCCTGGAGCAGCTCGTTCAGGTTGCGGGTCAGTCTTCTGTGGTGGGATTCCTCGCCCTGGCTCACGGGCACGACGTACCCATCGTCCACTCCCGTCAACCACCTGTTCTCCTGCGTGTTTCCAGGTCGGGGGGCTTGGGCCGCGCGGTCCACCGGCGGGTGGGCCGCACGGCCCAAGCCGGTGGCCGGCGGCGGACGGCGGACGGCGGGCCGAAGTGGTCGGGCGTCGCGGGCAGCGGCGCCCGCAGCACCTCCAGCGCGGTGCCGCCCGCGACCACCACGAGGTCGCGCCCGGGGCACGCGCCCGGCCCGCCACGCAGCACGTGGGTGAACGCCCGGCCGGTGGCCGGCCTGGGGGCTACGGCCACGACCCCTCTTCGCGGTGGGCCACGACCAGCTCGCGGATCTCGCAGCCCTCGGGCTGGCGCAGGGCGAACACGATGGCGTCGGCCACGCGCTCCGGCGGGTTGAGCCTGCTGTCGTCCGGCGGCCGGTACCGCTCCTCGCGGTCGTCGAAGAAGCGGGTGCGCATCCCGCCGGGGATCACCAGCGTCACGCCGACCCGCCCGGCGGTCTCGGCGGCCAGCGCCCTGGTGAAGCCGACGACGCCGAACTTGGAGGCGCAGTAGGCGGTCGCGTCGCTCACCGCCTTGATGCCCAGAGTGGAGGCAATGGTCACCACGCGGCCGCCGTCCAGCAGCGGCAGCGCCGCCCGCACCACGGCGGCGGTGCCGAGCAGGTTGACCATGACCACCCGCTCCCAGTCGGCGGCGGGCACCTGGTCCAGCCGGCCGCACGCGTCGGTGCCCGCGGCGGTGACCACGGCCCGCAGGCCGCCGTTGCGCCCGGCGATCGCCTCGACCGCCCGCTCGGCCGCCCTGGTGTCGGACAGGTCGACCGACTCGAAGTCGGCCACCTCGGGCGACGACGGCGCGGCCTTGTCCAGCACGAGCGCCTTGCCGCCCAGCTCGTGCACGGCGTGCACCACGGCCGCGCCCAGCCCGGACGCGCCGCCGGTGACGAGCACGTTCCCGATATCCCCTGTAGCCGCCATCAGCCCCTCCTGGAGAGCATTTCGGTGGTGGAGCGACCGCGGTGGTAGGGCACGACGACGGTGCGCCCGCCCCACCCCCGCACCAGCTCCGCTTCGGGCAGCGAGTCCGCCGAGTAGTCGCCGCCCTTGACCCAGACGTCCGGCCGCAGCTCGGCCAGCACCCGTTCCGGGGTGTCCTCGTCGAACACGACCACGTCGTCGACGCAGCCCAGCGCGCGCAGCACCTCGACCCGGTCGTGCCGGCTGTTGACCGGCCGCCCCGGGCCCTTCAACCGGCGCACCGAGTCGTCGGAGTTCAGGCACACCACCAGGCAGTCGCCCAGTGAGCGGGCCGCGCGCAGGGTGCGGACGTGGCCCGCGTGCAGCAGGTCGAAGCAGCCGCCGGTGGCGACGACCACGCCGCCGCGCGCCCGCACCCGCTCGACCGCGGACACCTGCTCCGACCTGGGCCGGGGCACCCGCTCGGCGGGCCGGAACCCGGACGCGCCGCCCCGCAGCAGGAAGTCGGCGGCCGAGGTGACCGCGGCGGCGACCGCGTCGTCCGTCGCCGCGCCGGCCATCAGGCGGGCGGCGGCGGTGACCGCGAACCGGTCGCCCGCGCCGCACGGGTCGAGCACCGGCACGTCCGGCGCGGGCACGGCCACCTGCGCGCCGCCCGCGTCGAGCAGCGCGCCCTTCGCGCCGAGCGTCACCACGACGGCGCGGGCGGCCCACCTGCCGCGCAGCGCGCGGGCGGCGTCCGCCGGGTCGGGACGCCCGCTGAACCTGCCCGCCTCGGCCGCGTTCGGGGTGACCAGCCGGGCGTCCGCCACCGGGGCCGGGCCGCGCGGGTGGGGGTCCCACACGACGGGCACGCGGCCGAGCACGGCGCGCAGCCGCTCGTCGCGCACCAGGCCGCGCCCGTAGTCGGAGACCAGCACGAGGTCGGCGTCGAGGACGGCGTCCAGCATCTCGTCGGTGACCTCCGGGGCGCCGGGGCCGCCGCCCCGGTCCACCCGGGCCAGCGAGTGGCTCCCGCAGCGCAGGCGCGTCTTGACCGGGGTGGGCGCGGACGACCGGCCCAGCACGGCGGTCAGCCCGGTCAGCTCCTCGCGCAGCCGGTGGCCGTCGGCGTCGTCCGCGACGGCGCTGATCAGCGTGACCTCCACCCCGTCGGCGGCGGCCAGCGCGGCGGCCAGGCCCGCGCCGCCGGGTCGGGCGCGCTCCTCGGTCACGTCCAGCACGGGCGCGGGCGCGTCGGGGCAGATCCGCTCGACCGCGCCGTGCAGGTCCACGTCCAGCAGGCAGTCGCCGACCACGGCCAGCTTCACGACGCCCTCCGCGCCCGCTCGCCCGGCACACCGGTGGGCTGCCTGCGCGCTCGCGCCCGGCCAAGCCCGGAAGCCGCTTGGCCCGCCACACCGGTGGCCCGCACGCCCCCGCGCGCCCGGCGGCCCGTCACTCCCCGCCAGGGCGCCGCGAACGCCGCGGCGCGGCCCCCCGGACCCCGCGCGCCCTCCTCGCGGACTTCGTCCACCCGCTCCACGACACCCTCCCCTCCGGGCGCGCCCGCGCCCGCTCGTGCACCGCGCCCCGCCTGCCCCGGCCGCCCCGCCGGGAACCTCAAGAGACCTTCCGCTCCTCGACCGGCAGCGCCGCCTCGAACGCCGCGCACAGCGCGTGCACCGCCACCAGCTGCGCCTCCTGGACGTTGGCCGTGTCGCCGGGCAGGCACAGCGCCTCGTCCGCGGCCTCGGCCAGCGGGTTCGGACCCGGACCGGTCATCGCCCACACGTGCGCGCCCGCCTGCCGACCGGCCTTCACCGCCTCCAGCAGGTTCGGGCTCGCCCCGCTGGTGGACAGCAGCACCACCACGTCGTTGGGCCGGGCGTGCGCGGTGACCTGGCGGGCGAACACCTGCTCGTAGCCGTAGTCGTTGCCGATGGCCGTCACGCTGGCGGACTCCGCGCACAGCGCGATCGCCGAGAACGGCCGCCGGTCGTCGCGGAAGCGGCCCACCAGCTCGGCCGTCAGGTGCTGCGCCTCGGCGGCCGAACCGCCGTTGCCCGCGGCCAGCAGCCGGCCGCCGTCGCTGAGCCGGCGGGCCAGCACGGATCCCCACCTGCTCAGGCGCGGGGCCTGGGCGCGCAGCCCGGCCAGCGACTGGGCGAGTCCGTTCAAATGCGCGTCGACGCTCATCGGGTGCCTCCCACGACCACGGCGCTTCCTGCCGTCGCCCGCTCGTAAACGCGTTCGGTGTCCTCGGCGATCCGTTCCCACGTGTAGCGGGCGGCGACCCGGTCGAGGCCGGCCAGCCCGCACGCCTCCCGCCGCGCCCGGTCGACCAGCAGCGGACCCAGCGCGCGGACCAGCGCCAGCGGGTCGCGCGGCGGCACCAGCACCCCGGTGACGTTGTGCACGACCGTGTCCACCAGGCCGCCCACGGTGGTGGCCACCACCGGCTTGCCGCACGCCATGGCCTCCAGCGGCACGATGCCGAACGGCTCGTACCAGGGCACGCAGGCCACCACGTCCGCGGAGCGCAGCAACGCGGGCATCGCGGCGCGCGACACCTGGCCGACCAGCCGCACCCGCTCCCGCACGCCCGCCCGCGCGGCGTGGGCCAGCAGCCGCCGCGCCTCCGGGTCGGACTCGACGTCCACCGGCCCGCCCGCGATGACCAGCTCCACCATCGGCAGCGACCGCAGCGCGCTGATCAGGTCCTCGAAGCCCTTGCGCGGCACCAGCCTGCCGACCGACACGATCCGCTGGAAGGGTCCTCGCACGTCGACCGGACCCTCGGGCTGGAACCGGTGGAGGTCCACCCCGCACGGCACCACGGAGATCTTCGCCCGCGGCAGCCCCATGCGCATCAGCTCGGCCACCTCGTCGTCGCAGGTGGCGGCGATGGCGTTGGCCTCGCGGCCGACCATGCGCTCGATGCCGATGCGCTGCGCCGGGCTCGTGTCCCCGGCGCCCTGGTGGCGGCGCTTCACCGTGCCCAGGGCGTGGTAGGTCTGCACGACCGGCACGCCCGCCCGGCGGCCCGCGAGCACCGAGGCGAAACCGGACATCCAGAAGTGGGCGTGCGCCACGTCCGGCCGCCGCGCGGCCCACTGCCGCTCCAGGTAGCGGGCGAAGTCGCCCATGTGCGGCAGCAGCTCGTCCTTCGGCACCGGACCCGCGGGCCCGGCGGGCACGCGCACCACCTCGTAGCCCTGGTCGGTGGACACCCGTTCGGGCAGGTCCGGGTCGTCGCGGCGGGTGTAGACCTCCACGTCGTGGCCGAGCGCCGCCAGGGCCGTCGAGAGCGCGGCCACGTGCACGTTCTGCCCACCCGCGTCGACACCGCCCAACGCCGCCAACGGGTCGGCGTGCTCGGACACCATCGCGATCCTCATCCGCACACTCCTGTCAACAACCGGTCCCACGCCCGAAGGAAGGCTTCGAGGCCGTAATGGGCCAGGGCGAACTCCCTGGCCTGCTTGCCCTTCTCCCGGGCCGACGCCGGGTCGGCCACCAGGTCGGCCAGCGCGCGCACCAGCTCGTCCACGTCGGTGGACACGACCCCCGCCTCGGGCGGCACGGCGCGCACCACCTCGGTGCAGGCCAGCGCGACCACCGGCATGCCGAGGTGCATCGCCTCGACGAGCGAGAGGCCCAGTGACGTCCACCTCACCGGGTGGAGGTACGCGCGGCGCCTGGCCAGCTCGGGGTGCAGCACGTCCAGGGGGAGGTCGCCGCGGCCCATCTCGCCGAGCTGCTCGGTCTTCATGCCGAACACGTCCAGCGGCGCGGCCTCCGCGAAGCGGGGCAGCAGGTCCGTGCCGACCACGCGGCCGCGCCGCACCGGCTCGTTGACCACGACGGCCGCGCGGGGCAGGTCGCCGGTGTAGAGCGGACCGGGGTCGACGACGCCGTGCTCGATCACGGTGGTGCGCGTGGAGCCGCAGTCCCACATCAGGTCGTTGAAGTGGGTGACGTGCACGATGGTGCCCGGCCAGTCCTTGAGCGGGTGCGGCTGGTTGGGGTGCCTGGGCGTGTTGTGCTCCAGGTAGACCACCGGTATCGCGCCGGGCACCCAGCCGACCTCCTCGGGCCGTTGCAGGACGGCCAGGTCGGCGTCCACTTCGGACACGTCGACCTCGCGGGCCGCGGGCCAGTCCCGGCCGAGCAGGCCGTTGCCGCGGGGAGGACCCGGGATCAGGTACTCGTGCCCGCCCCGGACGAAGGCGTTCGTCCACGAGCCGTGCACGTGCCACAGCAGGATCTTCACGTCCGCACTCCCACCAACTCCGCGACGGCGGCGACGACCCGGTCGGGCGTCACCTGGTTCAAGCACGGGTGACCGGGCACCGGGCAGTCCCGGGCCCGGGAGTCCTTGCACGGCGCCCCCTGGTCGCCCAGCAGCACGTGGGGGCCGTGCGGGGCCCACCGCGCGGCCGGCACGACCGGGGAGAACAGCGAGACGACGGGCGTGCCCACGGCCGCGGCGAGGTGCGCCGGACCCGTGTTCCCGACGACCGCGGCGTCCGCGCGGGCCAGCAGCCCGGCCAGCTCGGCGAAGGTCGTGCGACCGCCGAGGTCGACGCCGTGCGCGCCGGCCACGTGCCGGGTCAGCGCGGTCTCACCCGGGCCGCCGGTGACCAGCACCCGGTGCCCGGCCGCGGCGAGCGCGGTGACGGCCTGCGCGCACCGGTCCGGCGACCAGGCGCGGGCGGGCACCGAGGCGCCCGGGTGCACCACCACGTGCGGCCCGACCTCGGCGGGCTCCGGCGGCGGCGTCACGGCGAGCCGGCCGTCGTCGCCCGGCGGCAGCTCGAAACCGGCGGCGCGGGCGACCTCCAGCGCGCGTTCGGCCTCCGGGACGTCGGGGTCCTCGCGCAGCCGGACGTCCAGCAGCGAACCGGGGTAGTCCGTCGAGCGGGCCACGACCTTCGGCACGCCGGCGAGCCGCAACACGAGGGCGAGGGGCAGGGCGCTCTGGTGGAACGACGTCAGGACCAGGGCCACGTCGGCGCGCACCTCCTTGAGCAGCGCCACCACGGCCCCGATGTCGGCGTCGCGGACCGCCGGCGCCGGGTGGGCGATCCACGGGCAGTCCCAGCGCACGACCCGGCTCACACCGGGCAGCAGCCCGGCGGCCTGCGCGCCGGCGTGGCCGCACAGCAGCACCACCTCGCCGGCGTGGGCGGCCGCGCGCACCGCGGGCCCGGCGAGCAGCACGTCGCCGTCGCTGTCGAGCCTGGCCACGATCGTCCTCATAGGACCAGCGCCAGGGCGGACAGGAGGTCGGGCGCGGTGCGCGGCGCGCGGTCGACCTCGTCGGGGAGGGTGACGGGGGTGGGGACCAGGATCGGCGTGACGCCCGCGGCCAGGCCGGCCTCGACGTCGGCCTCGATGTCGCCGATGAAGTAGGTGCGCCCGGGGCGGGCGTCCAGCCGCGCGCAGGCGTCGAGCACCATGCGGGGCGAGGGCTTGCGGCAGTCGCAGCCGTCGTCCGGGTGGTGCGGGCAGACCTGCCAGGTCCCGAACGGGCCGAGCAGCTCCTCGACGCGGGCGTTGACCGCGTCGACCTGCGCCCCCGTGAGCAACCCGCGCCCGATGCCGGACTGGTTGGTGACCACGCCCGTGCGCACGCCGCGCGCCCGCAGCGCCCGCAGGACCTCCCGCGCGCCCGGCATCGGCTCGACCTCGTCGGGGTCCCCGTTGTAGGGCACGTCCCTGATGAGCGTGCCGTCGCGGTCGAACAGGACGGCGTCGGGGTACTGGTCCACAGAGGAGATTTAGCCGGGCGAACCCGATGCAAACGCGAAATGGAGAAGCGCTACTCACAGCCACCCAGGAGTGGGGCATGTGTGGAGCGCGTCGCGAGGGGTACTCCGGGAGAGAACTCGATTCCCGAGGAGAGGTTGCAAGCAGTGACGACGATCGAGAAGTCGGTTGACGTCGCGGTCCCTGTCACGACCGCGTACAACCAGTGGACGCAGTTCGAATCGTTCCCGCAGTTCATGGAGGGCGTCGAGCGCATCACCCAGGTCACTCCCACCCGGACCCACTGGGTGACCAAGATTGCCGGTGTGACCAGGGAGTTCGACGCCGAGATCACCGAGCAGCACCCGGATGAGCGCGTCGCGTGGCACACGGTCGACGGCCCGCCGCAGGGCGGTGTGGTGACCTTCCACCGCATCGACGACCGCACGACGCGGGTCCACGTGCAGATGCAGTACGACCCGCAGACGCTGACCGAGAAGGCGGGCTCCGCGCTGGGCGTGGTCGAGCACCGCGTGAACGCCGACCTGAAGCGGTTCAAGGAGTTCATCGAGGACCGCGGGGTCGAGGAAGGCGGCTGGCGAGGCGACGTGCAGCGTCCGCCGCAGGCCGGCGAGACGCGCCACGACCTGCCCGACGCCGGTAGGCCGGGCGACCCGCTGCGGTGAGCGCGCGAGCGGTGCCCGGACCGCGGGGAGGGAACCGGGTACCCGGTTCGTCCATCCCGCAGCCCAGGCCACCGGTCGACGGCAGCTGAACCGCGAGAAGACGACAGGAGCCCCGCGAACCCAGGTTCGCGGGGCTCCGTCGTGCGTGCGCCCGGTCGGGCCCGTTTGCCACAACCCTTTCGGGACAAGCCCGATTCCCCTTCGGGTGCCACTCCCTCTGGGTTCCACTTCGTGCCGGGTGATGTCGCCGGACGACATGGCGAAGGGCCGGGAACCCTCGGGTTCCCGGCCCTTCGCACCAGGGGATCAGCCGCGCTTCAACCCGTCGAACAGCTGGGTCAGCGAGTGCCGCAGCGCCGAGGCCGCGTCACCGATCAGCGACGTCGTCCCGGGCCTGGCCGGCTCCCGCTCCGCCTCCGGCGTCACGTCGTGGTCCAGCAGCTCCCGCACGACCTCCAGCACCACCTCCGGGTGGCCCAGCGGCACCGGCGCGGCGAACGTCTGCGCGGAGCCGATGACACCCTCGTGACGCCGGATCAGGTCGCCCACCTCGGAACCCGCGCCCGCGCCCGCCACCAGGTGCACCCGCGCCCCGCGGGCCGCGAACCCGGACAGCGCCTCGTCCACCTCGCGCCACGACCCGTCCGACGCGGGCAGCCGGCACCACATCACCCGCAGGTGCTCGGCCAGCGGTCGCCACGACGCGGGCAGGTCGCCGTGCAGGCCGACGCCCGCCGGGTCGAGCACCACCACGACCGGCGCGTCGTCCGGCCCCGCCCACACCACGGCCGGGCCGTGCGTCCTCGTCTCCTCCACGCCTACACCTCCACCACAGCGGGTTCCACGCAGTACACGGTGTACGCCTGCCGGAGGACCGGCTGGGCCACGTTGCGCACCCGCACGCCGCCGGGGGTGAGCCCGTGCTCCGTGCCGAAGTGCGCGTGCCCGTGCAGCGCGAGGTTCACGCCCGTCGCGTCGATCGCCTCACCCAATTGGTAGGCGCCCAGAAAGGGGTAGATCTCCGGTGGTTCGCCACGCAGCGTGTCCGGGATCGGCGCGTAGTGGGTCAGCGCCACCTTCACGTCGGTGTCCAGGCCCTCCAGCGCCGTCCGCAGCGAGTCCGCGATGCCGATGGTGTGGCGGATGAACGACTTCATCTCCGGTTCGCCGAACATGCTGCCGCACTTGCCCGCGAAGCCGCCGCCGAAGCCCTTGACGCCGGCGACGCCCAGCGAGTGCCCGTTCACCTGGAAGGAGACACCCTCGCCCTCCAGCACGTGCAGCCCGGCGTCGCGCAGCACCCGCGTGACCTCGTCCGGCTTGTCGTCGTGGTAGTCGTGGTTGCCGAGCACCGCGGCCACCGGCACCGGCAGGTCGGTGAACTCGTCCGCGACGACCCTCGCCTCGGACACCGTGCCGTGCCTGGTCAGGTCGCCGGCCAGGAGCAGCACGTCGGCGCACTCGCCCAGCTGCTCCAACGCGGGCCGCAACCGCCCGCGCGCGTCCTCGCCCAGGTGCACGTCCCCCACCGCGGCGATGCGGATCATCGAATCTCCTCCCGGCCGGCCGGCGCGTCGACCGGCACCACCTTCACGTCGTCCAGCACGGTCAGCTCCGGCGCGACGTCGTGCACGACGGCCTTCAGCGCGTCACGGCGCTCCTCGCTGGCCACGCTGCCGGACAGCAGGACGTTGTCCCCCCGCACGGTCACGCGCACGCCCTGCTCGGTCGTGCGCGAGTCCTCGGCGAGGGCCCGGCGCAGCCGGGCGGACAGGTACTGCTCGGGCTCTGCGTTCATCACGCGCTCCTGGTCAACGTCGTCGGGTGCAGGAGGTCCAGGCGTTCCACCAGCACCAGGAACGCCTCCGCGTACGGCGAGTGCTTCGTGGCCTCGCGGACCTTGTCCCAGGCGATCTGCTCGCGCAGCGCGCGGGCGAACGGCAGGAGCTGGCTGAAGTCGCAGCGGTGGCCGTCCAGGACCAGCAGCTTGCTGATCATCACCTCGGTCGCGGGCATCACCGGCAGCGTCACCGACCCGACGGCCAGCTCCTCCGCCCTGCCCAGGGTCTCCTCGGTCACCGGGATCTCGTTCGGGCGGAACAGCAGGTCCACCAACGAGTCGCCGTCGTACACCTTGAGCAGCCAGTCCTCTGGCGGCGTGGCGGCGCGCATGCCGGCCGCCACGAGCGCGCTCACCGCGTTCTTGGCATCTTCCTCGCGCACGATGATGTCCACGTCGTGCTCGGTCGCGGGCCCACCCCTGGCGTACACCGCGCACCCGCCCGTCAGGGCGAACGGGATGCCCTCGGTGCGCAGGGCCTTGGCCACCTTGGTCAAAGTGCGCAACAAGTCGTCTTGGACACCGCTCATGCCTGTTGATTACCCGGACGTGCCGCCGTTCACACGGGCAGGCGTCGGGTGGGTAGCCGGCTGCGTGCCGGGTAATCACCGGGCATGACTGCCCAACCGCCCGACCCGGACACCTCCCGCACCCCCGGCGGCGCGGTGCCGCCCGACCCGGACCCGGCGCGCACGCCCGGCCTGGAGCCCGGCGGCGGGGTCGCCCCCGGCGACACGCCGCCCGACTCCGGTCAGACCTCCGGCCTGTCCCACCCGCAGCCCATGCCCTCGCGCAAGGGCCCGGTGATCACGCTGGTGCTGGTGGTGGTGCTGACCCTGCTGGTCCTGGCCTTCATCGTGGCCGAGGTGATGAGCTGGTCGAAGACCTTCTGAGGTCCTCGGCCACCGAGGCCCCGGCGGCGCGCCGGGGCTCAAGGCCCCGGCGCCCGAGGTCTCGGGGTGGGCTGGGGCTCAGGGCGCCAGGCTTCAGGGCCCCAGCCCTCAGTGCTCCAGGCCTCAGGGCCGCAGCGGCGGGCTGGGGCTCAGGCCCTCCTTGCGGCCCAGCCCGTCGATCAGCTGCCGGAGGGCGTCCCGGGCGTCGTGGCGGGGCTTCCAGCCCAGCTCGTCGCGAGCCCTGGAGGCGTCCAGCAGCGGCACGGTGAGGGCGAGGTCGATCCAGCCGGGCGAGGTGGGCTGGAGGCGCAGGTGCCAGCTGACCCGGGCGGCGGCGCGCAGGGCCGCGGGCGGGATCGGCACGTGGCGGGCGCCCAGCACCCCGGCCAGCACCTCGGGGGTCACGACCGGGTCGGAGACGACGTTGAACGCGCCGGTGTGCCCGCCGAGCACGACCTTGGCGACGGCGTCGGCCACGTCGTCGGCGTGGGCGAACTGGAGGACCATCGTGCGCGGCAGCGGCAGCACGGGCGGCTTGAGCCGGAACACGGCGTGCGGGACCAGCGGTCCCAGGAAGTAGCGCTTGATCTCGGCGGCGGCCTCGGGTTGCAGGATCAGGCCGGGCCTCACGCGGCCGATCTTGAGCACGGGGTGCTCGCGCGCCACCTGGTCGAGCAGGTGCTCCACGGCGGCCTTGTGCCTGCTGTAGTAGGAGGTGGAGACGCCGTCGGTCGGCCAGCTCTCGTCGACGGCGTGGTCCTTGGCCGCCGGGGAGTACGCGCCGACGGACGACATGTGCACCAGGTGCGGCACGCCCGCGTTGACGGCCGCGGTGAAGACCCGGTCGCTGCCCGCGACGTTGGTCCGGTAGAGGGCGCGCTCGTCGTGGCCGGGCTGGACGCGCCAGGCGAGGTGCACCACGGCGTCCGCGCCGCGGCACACCTCGGTGAGCGGTTCCTCGGCGCCCTCGCGGCTGAGGTCGAGCGGGGTCCACTCGACGTCCCGGAAGGCGTCCCGGCGCTCCGGGGGGCGGCGGGACGTGCCGTGGACCACGACGCCCGGCTCGTCGGCGAGCCTGCGCAGCAGGGCGGTACCCAGGTTGCCGGTCGCGCCGGTGACCACGATCCTCATGGCGGCCGGGTACCCGCGCGGGTGCGGCCCGACACGGGCGGCGACCAGGCCCGGGTCAGACCGCGATCCGGCTCGGGCCCAGTCCCCGGCCGCGCCCCGATCAGGCCAGGTCAAGCCCCGACCGATTCCAGTTCGGGCCAGGCCACCCAGTCCGGTCCAGTCCCGGTCAGGCCCCCGTCAGCTCGTGCAGCCGGTTGAAGACGGCGTGCGCCGCGTCGGTGTGCTCCGGGTCCTCGGTGAACATCACCGCGTGCGCGTAGGTGTAGCAGACCACCGGCGGCCCGCCGGTCATCCGGAACAGCGTCAGGGGCTGCTCCAGGCCCGGGTAGGCGCCCGCGTCGCGCGGGATGACGCGGAAGGTGACGTCGGTCCGGTCCGTGGGCGCCTGCGCCAGCACGTAGGCGGTGCAGCGGGCGGCGTCGAGGTCCCGGAACACCGGGGCCACGCCCAGCGGCGCGTGCAGGTCGACCCGCTCGGCGGTCCGGCACAGCTCGTCGAGCACGGCGTTGGCCTGCGCGCCCCAGGAGCACCAGAGGTCGCGCTGCCGCACCCGGCGCGAGCCGCCGCCCTCCAGCTCCACGATCCGCTGCGGCGGCAGCCCGACGCGCGCGGCCAGCTCGTCCACGGTCAGGCCGCGCCGCTCACGGAGCCCGCGCAGCTTGTCCCCCAGTAGACGACCTTGCAGCGATGGGCGCATATCCATCCCGGACCACTCCTAGCTGCTGATCGGAACTGTGGAAACGATGACACAGGCCGACGGAACTGTTGAATATTCAGAGCTGAAATACGTCCGTTGGGGTGAACTCAGACCCTGCTACTGTCCGCAACGTTGCGCACAACCCCGATTCCCGGAGGTTTTCCGCAGGTGACGGGCCGTGAACCGATGCCGCCGTTCGTCCACAAGATCGTCGCCGGGCGACAGCTGGAGCTGCTGCGCACCACCGCGGGACTCACCCAGGAGCAGGTGGCCGAGCGGTGCGGCTGGTCCCAGACCAAGGTCGCCAACGTCGAGCAGGGCGCGATCCGGGTGCGTCCGGACGACCTGGAGAAGCTGTTCGACGTGCTGCGCCCGGACGACGACCAGCGGCGGCGGGTCCACGACCACGTCGAGGCGGGCCGCGCCGCCATCCCCAAGACCGACTTCCGCTGGCGGTTCAAGGGCGACGCCCTGCGCAAGGTCGTGGACATGGAGCGCTCGGCGGCCGTGATCTGCTCGCGCTACAGCATGTTCGTGCCCGGCCTGCTCCAGACCGAGGCCTACATCCGCCACCACTTCCGCGCGTTCCGGCCCGCGCTCAGCGAGGAGGAGGTCACCCGGCACACCGCGCTGCGCCTCCAGCGCCAACGGGTGCTCGACCACCCCGACCAGCGCTTCGCGTTCAGCATCGACCAGGCCGCGCTCGCCCGGATGGGCACCGCGCCGTGGGCCAACGAGCAGCTGCTGCACCTGCTGGCAGCGGACCGGCGGCCGAACGTCGACCTGCTGCTCGTCCCCTTCACCCACGGGTACTACCGGGGCCAAGAGGCGCAGTACTCGATCTACCAATACGACGCTGACCCGACCATCCACCTCCTCTACGTTGAGAGCTACGACGACCGGGAGGTCGTGAGCGACCCCAGGCAGGTGGCCAGGGTCCTCGACCTGTGGGAAGAACAGCGCGCCGCCGGACTCAGGGCCCACGAGGCCCAACCGTTCCTCCGATTCCTGTCGGGGGCCTCCCGGTCCTGACCGCACCGGGAAGGACGTGAGCGCGGTGGACGAACCGACGTGGCGCAAGGCCAGCTACAGCCAGGCCGACCCGCAGAGCTCCTGCGTGGAGGTGCGCTTCGCGGAGGGCGGGGCGGCGGTCCGCGACAGCAAGAACACCGCGGGCAGCACCCTGGCCTTCCCCCCGGGAGCCTGGCTCGCTTTTCTCGCCGCACGGCGCTGAGACGCGGGAGGGGTGCTTCCACGTGGCGTGGAAGCACCCCTCCCGATGTCGACGGCCGGCGGCCCGGCTGCCGGAGGTCCGGCGCCGGAGGTCCGGCGGTCGACGACCGGCTGCCGGCGGCCCGGCGGCCCGGCGGTCTAGCGGTTGACCGTCAGCTCGCGCGCCGCCGCGTAGCGCTCCCGCACCAGCGGCGCCGGGTCGGCCTCGACGAGCTCGGCCTCCAGCGAGGACCAGTGCGGCGGCCCGGCCGCACCGCTCACCGCCCACGCCGCCTGCCGGGCGGCGCCGTCGGCCACGTACTCGCTCGGCGCCGGCACGAGCACCGGGCAGCCGAACACCGCGGGCGCGAGCCGCCGCACGGCGGCCGACCGCGCGCCGCCGCCGATGAGCAGCACCCGGGACACCGGGGTGCCCACCGCCACCAGCGCGTCGATGGCGTCCGCCAGGCTGCACAGCAGGCCCTCGACCGCGGCGCGCGCCAGGTGCGCCGGGGTCATGTTGTCGAGCCTCAGGCCGTGCAGGGCGCCGGTCGAGTCCGGCTTGTTCGGCGTCCGCTCGCCCTCCAGGTAGGGGACGAAGGCCAGGCCGTCGGCGCCCGCCGGCGCGCTGAGGGCGAGGTCCGACAACACGTCCAGGTCCACGCCCAGCACGGCCGCCGTGGCGTCCAGGACCCGCGACGCGTTGAGCGTGCAGACGAGCGGCAGGTGCCCGCCCTCCGCGTCGGCGAAGCCGTTGACGATGCCCGTGCCGTCCGCCACCGGGTGCGGCGAGCGGGCGAACGCCGTGCCGGACGTGCCGATGGACACGACCACGTCGCCGGGGCGCATCTGCACGCCCAGCCCCGCGCCCGCGTTGTCGCCCGCGCCCGCGCCGAAGCGGCCGCCGGTCAGCTCCGCGGGCCCGAGCACGCGCGGCAGGTGCGGCACGCGACCCAGCGCCAGCTCCAGCAGGTCCGGTCGGTAGTCCTCAGTGGACGGGGACCAGTAACCCGTGCCGCTGGCGTCGCTGCGGTCGGTGGTCAGGGCGTCCAACGAGGCGCCGCCGGCCAGCTTCCACGTCAACCAGTCGTGCGGCAGGCAGACCGCCGCGGTGCGAGCCACCGACTCCGGCTCGTTCCGCGCCAGCCACCGCAGCTTGGTGACGGTCAGCGAGGCCACCGGCACGCTGCCGATCGCCTCGGCCCACGCCCGCGGCCCGCCCAGCTCGGCGGTCAGGTCGACCGCCGCGCCCGCGGAGCGGGTGTCGTTCCACAGCAGCGCGGGGCGCACGACCTCGCCGGACGCGTCCAGCGTGACCATGCCGTGCTGCTGCGCCGCGACCGACACCGCCGCCACGTCGTCCAGGCCGCCGGCCTGGGCGATGGCCGCCTGGAGGGCGTCCCACCAGGCGGCCGGGTGCACTTCGGTGCCCGCCGGGTGCGCCGCGCGCCCCTCCCGCACCAGGGCGCCGGAGTCCGCGTCGCGCACCACGACCTTGCACGACTGGGTGGACGAGTCGACGCCCGCGACGAGCGCCATCAGCGTGCGCCCAGCACGTGCTCCAGCGCCAGCTGGGACAGGCGCACGAACCCGTACCCGCGCTCGGCGGCGGCGGTCACGTCCACGTCGTCGGCCTTGATGAAGTCCGCGATGGACTCGCCCTCGGACAGGGTCGGCTCGGCCAGCTCGTACACGCCGCTGGTCTTCAGCGCCTCCTGCACCTCGGGGTCGGCGCGGAACGCCGCCGCCCGCTCGCGCAGGAGCTGGTAGGTGCGCATGTTGGCCGCCGCGCTGGCCCACACGCCGTCGAGGTCCTCGGTGCGCAGGGGCTTGTAGTCGAAGTGGCGCGGGCCCTCGTAGCCGCCGTGCTCCAGCAGGTCGACCAGGAAGAACGCGGACAGCAGGTCGCCGTGGCCGAACACGAGGTCCTGGTCGTAGCGCGGGCCCTTCTGGCCGTTCAGGTCGATGTGGAACAGCTTGCCCTGCCACAGGGCCTGGGCGATGCCGTGCACGAAGTTGAGCCCGGCCATCTGCTCGTGGCCGACCTCGGGGTTCACGCCGAACAGCCGGTGGTGCTCCAGCTCGCCGATGAACGCCAGGGCGTGGCCGATGGTCGGCAGCAGGATGTCGCCGCGCGGCTCGTTGGGCTTGGGCTCCAGGGCGAACTTCAGGCCGTAGCCCTGGTCCTCGGAGTACTGGGCGATGGTGTCCAGCGCCTCCCGGTACCGGTCGAGGGCGGCGCGCACGTCCTTCGCCGCGTCGACCTCGGAGCCTTCCCGACCACCCCACAGCACGATGGTCCCCGCGCCCAGCTCCGCGGCCAGCTCCAGGTTGCGCAGCACCTTGCGCAGCGCGAACCGGCGCACGTTCCGGTCGTTGCTGGTGAAGCCGCCGTCCTTGAAGACCGGGTGCTGGAACAGGTCGGTGGTGACCATCGGCACCACCACGCCGGTCTCGTCGAGCGCGGCGCGGAAGTCGGAGATCCGCCGGTCCCGCTCGGCCGCGTCGGCGTCGAAGGGGATCAGGTCGTTGTCGTGGAACGTGATGCCCCACGCGCCGAGCTCGGCGAGCTTGCGCACCGCCGTCGGCGCGTCCAGGACGGGGCGGGTGGCGTGGCCGAAGGGGTCGCGACCCTGCCAGCCCACCGTCCACAGGCCGAAGCTGAACTTGTCCTCCACGAGGGCACCTCCAATAAGTTTGATGCCTGAACTTATCGCACCGAGCGGATAGTATCCAGAGGTGTCCAGACCCCGGCCGGCGAGCCAGCACACCGTGCGCAGGCACAACTCCGCCCTGGTGCTCGACTCGATCATGCAGGCGCCCGGCTCGTCGCGCGCGGCCGTGGCCGCCCGCACCGGCCTCACCAAGGCCACCGTGTCCAGCCTGGTCGACCGGATGATCGGCGCGGGCCTCGTGGCCGAGGGCGAGGCGCAGGCCCGCACCGGGCCCGGCAGGCGGGGCACGGCGCTGCACCTGTCGCCCACCGGGCCGCACGGGCTGGGCGTGGAGATCGGGGTCGACTACCTGGCCACGTGCCTGGTCGACCTGACCGGGCGGGTGCGGGCGCGGTGGGTGCGGCCGAGCGACAACCGCGACTCCTCACCCTCGCGCGTGCTGGCCAAGGTCGCCTCGGCCGTGCGCACGGCGCTGGCCGAGGACGTGTCGGTCGGCGGCGTCGGGGTGGCGGTGCCCGGCCTGGTCGAGGTCGCGGGCGGCACGCTGCGGGTGGCGCCGAACCTGGGTTGGCGCGAGGTCGACCTCCGGGGCGAGCTGACCCGGCGGATGGCGCTGGACGTGCCGGTGCTGGTGGGCAACGAGGCGAACCTGGCCGCGCTGGCCGAGCTGTGGCACGGCGACGTGGCGGCGGACTTCGTGCACATCTCGGGCGAGATCGGCATCGGCGCGGGCATCGTGGTCGGCGGCGGGCTGTTCGAGGGCGTGTCCGGGTTCGGCGGCGAGATCGGTCACCTGTCCGTGGACCCCCGGGGCCCGCGCTGCGGCTGCGGCTCGCGCGGCTGCCTGGAGCGGCTGGCCGGGCAGGACGAGATCGTCCGGGCCGCGGGCGTGTCCGGCGTGGACGACCTGCTGACCCGGCTGGCCGCCGGCGACAAGGCCGCGACCACGGCGGTCCGCTCGGCCGCCCGGTGGCTGGGCGTGGCCCTGGCCGGCGCGATCAACCTCCTCGACCTGCCCACGGTGGTGCTGGGCGGCAACTACGCGCGCCTGGAGCCGTGGCTGCACGACCCCCTGCGCGCCGAACTGGACCGGCGGGTGGTGAGCGCCGAGTGGTCCCCCGTGCGCGTCGTCGCCTCGTCACTGGGCGCCGAGGCCGCCGTCCGGGGCGCGGCGGGCAGCGCGGTCCGCGCCATCCTCGCCGACCCGGACCCCTACGTCACCTCGGTCCTGACCTGACCCCACCCCGACCTGAACGCAGAACTCGGGGTACCGGAACGTACGACACGGTGGCCCCGAACGTACGACTCGCGCGCGAGTCGTACGTCCAGGGCGCGCGAGTCGTACGTCCAGGGCGCGCGAGTCGTACGTTCGGGGCGGGCGAGTTCTGCGTTCGGGGCGGGCCGGCGGGTGTTGTGGCACGTCGGTGCGGTGTGTGACAGGTCAAGCACCTGAAGTCATCACCCGGATGCGCACCTCGGATGTGGAGGTGCGCGCGGGCCCGTTCTGACAGCCTGGACGGCACCTCGGACGCCCAGGGCCGGGGACTGCTCAGGGGGGTGACCCGGTGCCGCGTGGAGAGCGCCCGTTGGACGTCGGCGAAGGCCCGCTGCTCAGGTTCGCCGCGGACCTCAGGTCGCTGCGCGACAGGGCCGGCGGCCAGAGCTACCGGCAGATGGGCGCGCGCGCCCACTACTCCGCCACGACCCTGTCCGACGCGGCGGGCGGGCGCAGGCTGCCCACGCTCGCCGTGACGCTGGCGTACGTGCGCGCCTGCGAGGGCGACGTGACCGAGTGGGAGGACCGCTGGCGGCAGGTCGCCGCCGAGGTGCTGCCCGGCCACGAGACCGCCCAGGACGAGGCCTGCCCGCCCTACGTCGGGCTGACCGCGTACGGCACCGAGGACGCCGAGTGGTTCTTCGGCCGCGACGACCTGCTCGACGAGCTGGGCCGGCGCATCGCGGCACGCCGGTTCGTCGCGGTGTTCGGCGCCTCCGGCGCGGGCAAGTCGTCGCTGCTGCGCGCCGGGCTGGTGCCCCGGGTCGAGGGCCGAGTCGCCGTGACCACGCCCGGTGAGCTGGGGGTTCGCGCCGAGCTGCTCGACCTGTCCGTCGACCTGCTGATCGTGGACCAGTTCGAGGAGGTCTTCACCCTCTGCCCGGACGCCGACCAGCGGGCCGCGTTCGTCGACGCGCTGCTGACCGCGCCGTGCCGGGTCGTGGTGGGCGTGCGCGCCGACTTCTACGGGCACTGCGCGCAGCACCCGGTGCTGGCGGCGACGATCACCAACGGCCAGCTGCTGCTCGGGCCGATGGGCCCGGAGGAGCTGCGCCAGGTCATCATGCGGCCCGCCGTGAAGGCGTCGTGCACGGTGGAGACCGCGCTGGTGTCGCGGCTGATCGCGGACGCGACCGGCCAGCCGGGCGTGCTGCCGCTGATGTCGCACGCGCTGCTGGAGACCTGGCGCCGCCGGCGCGGCAAGGCGCTGACGCTGGCCGGGTACGAGGCGGCGGGCGGCATCCAGCACGCCATCGCGCAGACCGCCGAGCGCACCTTCACCTCGCTGGAGCGGCAGCAGCGCGAGCTGGCCCGGCAGGTGTTCCTGCGGCTCACCGCGCTGGGCGACGGCACCGAGGACACCAAGCGGCGGCTGCCGCGCGCCGAGCTGGACGCCGACCCCGACCTGGACGTCGTGCTCGACCGGCTCGCCCACGCCCGGCTGCTCACGCTGGACCGGGACCGCGTGGAGATCGCGCACGAGGCGCTGATCCGCTCCTGGCCCCGGCTGCGCGGCTGGCTCGCCGAGGACCGCGAGGGCCTGCGCACGATGCGCCGGCTCACCGAGGCCGCCGCCACCTGGGTGTCGCTCGGCCGCGACCCGGACGCGCTGTACCGGGGCACCCGGCTGGACTCCGCCCTGGAGTGGACGCGGCGCGACGGCGTGCGCACCAGCGCCCAGGAGCGGGACTTCCTGGCCGAGAGCCTCCAGGCCCGCGACCGCGAGCGGCACGTCGCCCACCGCCGCACCCGACGGCTGCGGCAGCTCGTCGCGCTGCTGGCCGTGCTGCTGGTGTGCGCGGGCAGCGCGGTCTTCTACGCCATCCGGGCGCAGAACGAGGCCGCCGAGGGCTGGCGCTCGTCGGCCGCCTGGTACGTCGCCAACCAGGCGCAGGCGCTGCGCGCGAGCGACCCCCGGCTGGCCGACCAGCTCGCCATCGCCGCCCACCAGCTCAACCCCACCGACGCCCTGCGCGACGGTGTGCTGAGCGCGCACGCGGCGAGCGGGGAGGACCTGGTCAGCCGGTCGACGTTCGGCGAGGGCCTGAGCCCGGACGGCGCGCGGCTGCCCAACGACCGGGTGCCGGTGCCGGCCCTCGACCAGTACCGCAGCATCACCGCCCGCGACGTGCCCGACCTGGTGGTGACCTCGACCGCGGAGAACTCGGTGTCGCAGGCGTTCGCCACCACGCTGCGGAACCGGGAGGCCGCCGTCTGGAACATCACCGACGCGATCGAGCCGGTGGTCGCGCACACCTTCGACTTCCCCGTGGTGCGGCTCGCGATGGACCCCCTCGCGCAGGTCGTGGTCACCGTCTCCGAGATCAACGAGGTGGTGGTGTGGGACTGGTCGGACCCCGACCGCCCGGTGAAGCGGTCCCGCCTGATCGGCCACGACCGCCCGCTGGACGGCATCGCGTTCAGCCCCACCGGCGACGTGGTGGTCACCTACGACGACGCGGGCCTCATCCGGATGTGGGACCTGACCGACCTCGACCAGCCCCAGCGGGTCGGCCAGCAGCCGCTGGGCAAGGCGATCTCGGCGGTCGCGCTCACCCCGGACGCCGGCACGCTCGCGGTCGGCTTCCCGAGCGGCCAGGTGCGGGTCTGGGACCGGACCAACCGGTGGGCGCCGCGCGAGCTGTGGTCGCGCAAGGCGCACCCGGAGGCGATCAGCGCCCTGGGCTTCCGCCGCGACGGCCTGGCGCTGGCCACCGTCGGCAAGGACGACAAGGTGGCGCTGTGGAGCCTCGCGGACCGGACCCGGCCGGTCGAGCAGGGCCGGATCGCCGGGCGCACCGACCGGATCTACGGCGTGTCGTTCGGCGACGACCCCACGCGGGTGACGACGACCAGGGCGGACGGCACGTTCCGCGACTGGGACTTCGACTTCGACACCGCGCGGCAGGAGATGTGCGACCTGGTGGAGGCCGACATCACGCGCGAGGAGTGGCAGCAGTACGTGGCCGCGGTCGGCGCGCTGGAGTACAGCCGCCCGTGCGGCTGAGGGGGCGCTGTCCGGGGGGCGCTGTCCGGGGGAGGCCGCATCCTCCGGAACCCCACCGGCGCCGCGATCCACTTCCCGGGAGCGTCCGGCACGCTCCCGGGAAGTGGCACTGCTGTTCGCGGCGAGCGCCGGTGGGGTCCTGGCGGCCCCGGCGGCGCAGCCCGGGTCTTGCGACCGCGCCGCCGGGGCCGAACGAGGGCACCGCTAGGCGGTCGAACAGGTCCTGCCGTTCAGGGTGAAGCCGGTGGGTGTGACGTTGCTGCCCTGCCAGCTCGCCTGGAAACCGAATTCCACCGAGCCACCCGCGGCGACGGTCCTGTTCCATCCCTCGTTGGTCACCGAGACGGCGGCGCCCGACTGGGTCGCCCTGCCGTTCCAGCTGTTGGTGATCTGCTGGCCGTTCGCGAACGACCAGCCGAGGTCCCAGCCCGTGATGGCGCCGGTCCCCCGGTTGGCGAGCCTCACCGAACCGGTGAAGCCACCTCTCCACTGGTTGACGACCTTGTACTCCACCGAGCACGAGGCCGGTGGCGCAGTGGTGGTGGTCGTCGTCGTGGTGGTCGTAGTGGTCGTGGTCGTCGAGGGCGGCCACGGGTGGGTGGTCACGATCGGGCCGTCCGGGTCGGCGACGAGGATGCCGCGGCCGTTGGTGCCCAGGTAGACGCGCCCGTAGACCCTCGGGTCCCCGGTGATCGCCTCGCCCATGTTGCCGTACTGGTGGGCGTCGTCGTTGATGCGCACCCAGCCCGAACCCACCCCGTCGTACCCGAGGTCCTCGGACCGGAAGACGCCGTCCACGCCGATGCCGACGGTCAGCACCGCGAAGATCGTCGGGTAGGTCTTGCCGGGCGCGGCCTTGCCGAACCCGATGTTCACGCCCCGGCCGACGTGGCTGTTGCGCTTGACCGTGGCGCCGGAGTCGGTCGAGCGGTACAGGCCGCCCTGGCCGACCAACCAGACGTCGCCCTCGTGGCCGGGGGTCGCCTTGAGCCTGGTGGCGCCCGGCGCCTCCGCGCCCGCGGTGAACGTCGCGCCGCCGTCGGTGCTGGTGTGGAGGCGACCGCCGGCCAGGGCGTAGAACTTGTTCGGGTTCACCCGGTCGGACTCGACGACCGCGCCCGCCGGCACGCCCGCGGACGGCGCCCACGAGGTGCCGAAGCCGATCGAGTGGTGGACGCCCGCGCCGGCCGGCGACCACACGAACCGGCTGCCGTCGGCCGCCGCCGCGACCGTGCCGCCACCGGTGACGCCCGCCGGTTCGGAGCCCGCGAACCAGTTCACGCCCGCGTCGGTGGAGAACGCCACGTTCGGCTGGTCGTCGACGTTGCCGGAGCGCACCACCACCGAGGAGTTGCCCTCGGCGTAGTCCAGGCTGGTGGTCGTGGTGAAGTTCGGCTGGGTGAACATCATCGGCGGCACGCGGGTCAGGTCGGTGTGCCGGAACCCGCCGATGTCGCCCAGGCCGCTGATCAGCGGCGCGTCACCGGTGGGCGGGCTGATCAGGTCGAGCACCGCGGTCTCCTCCAGGCCCGCCGCGCTCGGCTTGATCGTGATCTGCTCGCCGGCGTCCCACTTCAGCAGGTCGGTGCTGCCGTAGACGGTCGCGCCGGTGCCGTAGAGCATCCGGTCGGAGTCGAACGGGTCGATCTCCAGCGACTCCACCATCCAGCCGAGCTTCGGCGCGACCTCGGGCGGCTGCGGGTTCGCGCCCCAGCTCAGCCACGGCGAGGAGCTGATGTCCATCCGGTAGCGGAAGCTCCGGTCGGGGTAGTCGGTGAAGTCCCAGGCCCGGGTCCACGTGGCGCCGCCGTCGGTGCTGCGGAAGAGGATGACGTCGGGCCACCAGGAGATCTGGCTGGCGACCATCAGCGTGTCCGGGTCCTGCCGGTCCACGGTCAGGCCGCTGTAGCCGAAGTGGGCCTCGGGGCTGGTCGAGGGGACGGGGCTGATCCGCGTCCAGGCCCCGGTGGCGGTGTCGTGCTTCCACACGTCGCCCTTGCCGCCGTCGTACGGGCCGCCGGTGTCGCTGGTGGCCAGGTAGAGGAAGCCGCCCTCGGTGTCCAGCACGCCCTTGTGGGCGATGTAGCCGGTCGGCTGGTCCGCCAGCCGGGTCCACGTCGCGCCCGCGTCGGTGCTGCGGTAGACGGTGTTGTCCTTGTCGGCGACGCCCGCGTAGATGGTCTTCGAGGGGCTGCCGGGCGAGGACGACCTGGGGTCGTGGGTGATCCAGACGACGCCCTGGATGTCGTTGGCGTAGCCGTTGGGGTCGTTCGGGTCGGCGACGTAGTTGCCCGGGTTGGGGAAGCTCGTGACCTGCGACCACGTGGCGCCGCGGTCGGTGCTGCGCCACAGGCCCTTGCCGCTGGGCGCGCCGAAGTGCAGGACGCGGCCGTCGTTCGGGTCGACGGCCAGCCGCTCGCCCATGCCCCGTCCGGGCATGTTGCCGCCGACCTTGAACGGCAGCTCGGCGACCTGCCAGGTGCGGCCCCGGTCGGACGAGCGCAGGATCGCGCCGTTGTTCGGGTCCCAGCTGTTGGTGTACATGCCGACCGCGGCGTAGACGCGCTCGGCGTCGGTGGGGTCGGGCGCGATGCTCGCCACGCCGTTGTAGCCCCACCGGTCCCAGCCGACCCAGTCGAGCAGGGGGGTCCAGCGGCCGGTGGCCCGGTCCCGCCGGTAGGCGCCGCCGATGTCGGTGCGGGCGTAGACCAGGTCCTGCTCAGCCTGGCTGAACACGATGCCCGGCACGAAGCCGCCGCCCTCGATCTCCGCGTTGCGCCAGCGGTGCTCTTGGACGACCTCCGCCACGGAGGAGGTGTCCACCTGGGGCGCGGGCGAGTCGGGGCTGGTCGCGCTGGTGACCGCGACCAGGCCGAACGCGGCGAGGACGCCGGAGGTCAGCGCCAGCAACCTCTTCGCGAGTCCGCTCCCCCCGTCCGCGCGGCGGCGGGCGCCGTGCGGTACCGGGTACCGGGCCGGGGTGGCTCTGGCTGCCATCGTGCCTGCGCTCCTTTGCGCGGGGGGTGGGAGGAGGCGGGGGCGAGAGGGAACCGCCTCCTCCCAGGCTCTCCGGGGTGCGCGGGCGCCGGGTCGCGGGTCGGTGCCCGGTGCCGGCGCGGTCGCGCTCCGGGGGCGCTCGGTGTTTCTGGGAGCGCTCCCAGACTGTGTTAAGGGACGTTAGCCAGGCCGATCGGCACTCAGCAAGAGGCTCGGCTACGCCATCCGAGTGATGTTCCGTGAACGAGGCGGTTCAACCGATCGAATGACCGAGCGAAAAGGACTCGCGGTGCGAAACGGACGGAATGCCGGACCTCGGGAACGCGCGGAACCGGCCGAGGGCCGGGCCTTGAACGCGCAGAACGGACAGAACGCCAAGCCCCTGGACCCGCGGACCGCGCCGAACGCCCGGCCCCGGACGCGCGGAACCGGCCGGCGGACGTGCCGCCGACCGGTTCGCGGAGGTCGTGCTCAGGCGCTCACGCGGGTGACCATCGAGGTCGGCAGGAGCAGGAACGGCGGGAGGTTCTCCTCCCCTGCCAGCTCCGCCATCAACCGCCACGTCATGGTGCGGCCCAACTGCTCCACGTCCTGGCGGATCGTGGTCAGCGGCGGCACCGCGGTCGAGGCGATCATCAGGTCGTCGAAGCCGACCACGGCCACGTCGTCGGGCACCTTCTTGCCGTGCGCGTGCAGGGTCTGGAGCGCGCCCAGGGCCATGATGTCCGCGCCGACGAACACCGCGTCCAGCGCCGGTTCCCGCCGGAGCAGGTCGGCCATGGCCGCCGCGCCGCTCTCCGGGGTGAAGTCCGTCGCGTAGGCCACCAGGTCGGCGTCCATCCGGGCCTGGCTGATGCCGCGCTTCCAGCCCGAGAGCCGGTCCATGCCCACCGCCATGTCCCGGGGACCGGCGATGGTGGCGATGCGCCGGCGACCCAGCGAGACCAGGTAGCGAGCCGCCTCCATGGCGCCGTTGAAGTTGTCGGAGTCCACATAGGGCACTCCGCCCGCGCCGAGGGGCCTGCCGCCGACGACGGTCGGCAGGCCCGCGTCGGCGAGCGTGCGGGGCAGCGGGTCCTGGCCGTGCAGGCTGATCACCAGCACGCCGTCCACGTGGCCGCCGCAGAGGTAGTTCACCAGGTCCTGCTCGTCCCCCTCCTTGCTCATCATGAGGACGAGCTGGACCCGCTTGCCCGCCAGCTCGGCGTTCACGCCGCGCAGCACACCGGCGAAGAACGGGTCCGCCAGCACGCGGCTGCCCTGCTCGGAGACGACCAGGGCGATGCAGTTCGCCCTGCTCCCCGCGAGCGTCCGGGCGGCCTGGTTGGGGCTGTAACCGAGCTGCGTGATGGCCTGGTGGACGGCCTCGCGCGCCTTGGAGCTCACGTACGGCTCGCCGTTGATCACCCGGGACACGGTCGACTTGGACACCCCGGCGGCACGAGCGACCTCCTCCAGCCGGGTGTTCGGTCGTCGTGCTTTGGGCGGTTCAACGGCATCGGTCACGGAGCGACCGTCGCCGCGAGAGCGTTGCCACGGGCAACCTGCGAGTACCACATGGCGCTCATCTTAGGCGTCCGGACCTGGGTCTCGTAGTCGACATGCACGATCCCGAACCGCTTGGCGTAACCCTCGGCCCACTCGAAGTTGTCCATGAGCGACCACGCGAAGTAGCCGCGCAGGTCGACGCCTTCCCGGATGGCCGCGTGGGCCGCCCGGAGGTGGGAGTCGATGTAGTCGCGGCGCTCCACGTCGTTGATCGCGCCGTCCTCGTCGACGGCGTCCCGGTACGCGGCCCCGTTCTCGGTCACGTACAGCGGGATGCTCGGGTAGTCCTCGTGCACCCGCTTGAGCACCTTGTACAGGCCGTTCGGCTCGACCTCCCAGTCCATGTCCGTCCGGGGCAGGCCCCGGCTGGGGAACGTGACGTGCTCGGCGCCCACCCAGGGTGAGCCGGTCGGGCGACGCCCATTGGTCTGGACCGGCGCGTCGGACTCCGCCGCGGGGGTGCCGCTGACGAAGTGCTCGGCGTAGTAGTTGACGCCCAGCTGGTCCAACGGCGCGGAGATGATCTCCAGGTCGTTCTCGCGGATGTGCTTGGAGAACCCGTAGGGCTCCAGGTCCGCGACGATGTCGGCCGGGTACTCCCCCTTGAACAGCGGGTCGAGGAAGATCCGGTTCTGGAGGCCGTCCAGCCTGCGGGCGGCGTCCAGGTCGGCCGGGTCGTCCGGGTCCGCCGGGATGATCGGGTACATGTTCAGCGTGATCCCGATCTTGGCGGCCGGCGTCTGCTCCCGGATGGCCGCGGTGGCCAGGCCGTGCGCGAGCAGCAGGTGGTGCACGGCGGCCACGGCGGCCTCCGGCTCCTGGCGGCCCGGGGCGTGGATGCCCGCGGCGTAGCTGAGCAGCGACGAGCACCACGGCTCGTTCAGCGTGGTCCAGTTGGTCACCCGGTCGCCCAGCGCGCCGACGACCGACTCGGCGTACTCCGCGAAGCGGTACGCCGTGTCGCGGTTGGCCCAGCCGCCCGCGTCCTCCAGCGTCTGCGGGAGGTCCCAGTGGTAGAGGGTCAGCCACGGGGTGACGTTGTTCTCCAGCAGCTTGTCGACCAGCCGGGAGTAGAAGTCCAGGCCCGCCTGGTTGACCGGACCCGCGTCGGGGCGGATGCGCGGCCAGGCGGTGGAGAACCGGTACGCGTGCAGCCCGAGGTCGACCATCAGCTGGACGTCCTCGTCGACGCGGTAGTAGTGGTCCGCGGCGGGGTCCCCCGTGTCACCGCCCACCACCGCACCCGGCGTCTTGCAGAACGTGTCCCAGATGGACGCGGTGCGACCGTCCGCGGTGGTCGCGCCCTCGATCTGGAACGCCGCGGTCGCGGCGCCCCACACGAATCCCTCGGGAAAGGAAATCGACTCCACAGCTACCCCTTCACAGCACCCTGCATGATCCCGGCGACGATCTGCCGACCGAGTACGAGGAAGACGATCAAGATCGGGACCGTGGCCATCGTGGTCCCGGCGAGCACGAGCGTGTTGTCGACGTAGTAGCCGCTCTGGAGCTTCTCCAGGGCGACCTGCATGGTCGGGTCGGACGGGTCGAGCACGATCAGCGGCCAGAGGAAGTCGTTCCACGACGTCATGAACGTGAAGATGCCGAGCATGGCCGCCGCCGGGCGCACCGCGGGCAGGCACACGTGCCAGAACGTGCGGATCATGCTGCAACCGTCCATGCGGGCGGCCTCGATCAGCTCGTCGGGCACGGCGTCGGCGATGTACTGGCGCATCCAGAACACGCCGAAGGCGGTCACCAGGTTGGGCACGATGACCGCGCCGAGCGTGCCGGACCACCCCAGCTCCGACATCGTCATGAAGAGCGGGATGATGCCGAGCTGGGTGGGCACGGCCAGGGTGGCGACGACGAACACCATCAGCGGGCCGCGACCCTTGAACCGCAGCTTCGCGAACGCGAATCCCGCCAAAGTGGACAGGATGACCACCGACAGGGTGACCGTGCCGGAGACGATGACGCTGTTGCCCAGCGCCTTCCAGAACGGGATGGTGTCGAGCACGCGGTTGGCGTTGGCGAAGAAGTTGCCGCCCGGGATCAGCGGCGGGTCGCCCTTGATGTCCGCGTCGTTGTGGCTGGCCACCACGTAGGACCAGTAGAACGGGAACGCCGAGCCCAGGATGAAGGCGATCAGGATGCCGTAGACGGTGAACCCAGGGCGGCGGTCGGACAGCGTGCCCTTGCCCTTCCCGGCGCCCTTGTCCGGCGGCCGCTCGACGACGGTCCGACGCCCGTGGATGACGGCCATCATGATCCTCCGGTGGATGCGAGTCGCCTGGTGATCAGGAAGTTGACGCCGGCGATCCCGATGATGACCAGGAACAGGACCCAGGCGATCGCTGACGCGTAGCCGAGGTCGAAGCCCTCGAAGCCGGACTGGTACATGTAGAGCACGACGGTCTGGTACTGGTTCTGCGAACCGCCGTTGTTGCTGCCCGCGGGCGCGAACAGCTTCGGCTCGGTGAAGATCTGGAGACCGCCGATGGTCGAGGTGACCACCACGAAGATCATCGTCGGGCGCAGCAGCGGCAGGGTGATGCTGAAGAACTGGCGCATCTTGCTCGCGCCGTCCACCCAGGCCGCCTCGTAGACGTCGCGCGGGATGGCCTGCATGGCGGCCAGCACGATCAACGCGTTGTAGCCGGTCCAGCGCCAGTTGACCATGGTGGCGATGGCGACGTGGCTCCACCAGCGCTCGGCCTGCCAGTCGATCCGGTCGATCCCGACGAACTCCAGGATGTTGTTGACCATGCCGTACTGCGGGCCGAACAGGTTGGCGAAGATGATCGTCAGCGCCACCAGGCTGGCCACGTAGGGCAGCAGCACGCCCATGCGCCAGGCGGTGCGCCCGCGCAGCGCGGTGTTGAGCAGGGCGGCCAGCAGCACCGCCACGACCACCTGGGGACCGCTGGAGAGCACGAAGATGCTCAGCGTGTTGACCATCGCGTTCCAGAACTGCGAGTCGGCCAACAGCGTGGTGTAGTTGTCCAACCCGACGAACGGCTGCTCGTCGGCGCCCATCTCCCAGTCGAAGAGGGAGAGGTAGGCGGTGTACAGCAGCGGGAACAGGCCCACGAGGCCGAACACGATGAAGAACGGTGCGATGTAGAGGTACGGCGAGACCTTGACGTCGAGGTGGGTCAGCCGGTGCCGCCAGTTCACCTTGGCGGGCGTGATGTCATCGTTGTCTTCGCGCCGCGGCGGGCGGGGCTCGGCGCCCCGCCCGCTCGTGACCGTCAATTCGGTCGTCATTACTTGGCAGCCTTCTTGGCTCCCTCGACGACCGTGTTCCACGCGTCCGCGCCGGAGGTGCCCTGCTCGACCGACTGGAGGGCCGGGGCAATCACGTTCTCCTGGATCGCGCCGTCCTCAGGGCCCTTGTACTGGGCCGCCGGGACCTTGTTCGCCTGCTCGGCGAAGAGCAGACCGACCTTCTCGCCGCCGAAGTACTCGTCGGTCTGGTTCAGCAGCTCGGGCGAGATCAGGGCCTGGGTCTGGCTCGGGAAGGTGCCCTTGGCCTTGAAGGCCTTGATCTGCTGCTCGGGCGCGGTCAGCCACGCGGCCAGCTTGGCGGCCTCTTCCTTGTTCTTGCCCTGCGTCGGGACGGCCAGGTACGAACCGCCCCAGTTGCCGCCGCCACCCGGGAAGGAGGCGCTGACGGCCCACTTGCCCTTGTGCTCGGGGCCGGAGTTCTCGCGGATGCCGCCCAGCATCCAGGACGGGCAGACCTTGGTGGCGAACGCCGACTCCTTGAAGCCGCGCTTCCACTCGTCGCTCCACGCGACCAGCTTCGCCGACTGGCCACCCTCGACGGCCTTGACGACCTGCTCGAAGAGCTTCTTGTCGTTGTTGGTCTCGATGGCGAGCTTGTCGTCGGCGTCGAAGTAGCCGACCTTCTCCTGGTTGTGCATCGGGTTGAAGACCTGGGAGGCGGAGTCGAACCACGCCTTGCCGGTGGCCTTCACGTACTGGTCACCCGCCGCGAAGTAGGAGTCCCAGTTCTCGAACAGCGCCTTGACGCCCTCGGCGTCGGACGGCATGTTGGCGGCCTCGAGGAGGTCCTTGCGGTAGCACATCGCCAGCGGGCCGATGTCGGTGCCGTAACCGATCAGCTTGCCGTCCTTGGTGGTGACGGCGTCGACCTTCCACTGGAGCCAGCGGTCCTCGCGGACGTCCGACGGACCGATCTTCTTCAGGTCCTCGAACTTGCTGGACTGGGCCATGACCTTGGCCAGGTAGCCCTCTTCGATGCCCTCGATGTCGGCGAGACCGGAGCCGGCGGTCAGCTTGGTGAAGAGGTTCTGGTGGTGGGGCGCACCCTGACCGGTCTTGCGCTGCTCGATCTTGACGTTCGGGTTGGCCGCCTCGTACTCCTTGAAGAGTTCCTCGTAGCCGAACTCGTTGAACGTGGCGATCGTCAGCACGGTCTTGCCATCGGAAGTGGTGGTGGAACCACCCGAGCCACAGGCCGTAGCGGCCAGGGCGACCACTGCGGTACAGGCCAGCGCCTTGGCCAAGCCCGCTCTACGGTAGCGCACGAGAACTCCTCAGTTGATCGGCGGTGAACGTTCTGGGAGCGCTCCCAGGTTTTGGGGGAGTGTGGTTCGCGCCACGGAGTTGTGTCAAGCTCTCGTGTCCGCGCTGTTACCGACGTTGCGACATTTGCGCCGCTGGAACGATTCTGGTAGCCGGGTGCCGGATGGTCCGTTCAGGCACCTTGCGTAGACCGGTCGGACACGCTCGGTTTACCCCTCGGGTGGACCATACCCCCGCGACCTGCGAGTTCTTCCTTTCGCACCTCAGAGTCACACGTTCACCACTCACGGACCCGGAGTCGGCGTCTCAGTTGTGGATCTGTTGTAGATCCGTTTCCAACTGAGCACACGGCCAAGCCGGGGTCGCACAGCGAGTGATGTGATCAGCACCGAACACGGTCCTCGCACTGCCGGAACGCGCAGCCAGACCGCAGCAGTGCGGGAACGCGCCTCCGGAACGCACTGCCGAACGCGCCTCCGGAACGCACAGCCGGAACGCACAGCCACTCGCACAACGCACATAACCACCTACGGACATCGCGCGCTCGTGAACTGCGGGGCAGCTCGTGTTCCCCCGTATGGCCTGGGCGCAGCCCTACCGCGCTTGTCAAGGGGTTCCGGGCGCTTTATCCGGAACCCCTTGACAAGGGTGGTTGCCTTTGGCAGGCCATGCGGGGGAACACGAGCTTGTGCTCTTCCCCCCGGAGGTCTGCCCAGCGGCGAGCGTGGCTCGTGAACCGTTGCTCGAACGTGAACGCCGGGTTCACGGGAAAAGAGCAGCTCGCCGCATGGCAGGCCGCCAGGAGGGGGAAAAGCGGGCTCGTCCTCTCCCGCATGGCCTGCCAAAGGCAACCACACTTGTCAAGGGGTGTCGCGAAGGGCGTGCGACACCCCTTGACAAGCGCGGTCGGGCTGCGCCCAGGCCATACGGGAGAGGACGAGCGCGGTGACCTTTGTTCATTTGGTTCGTGCCGCCTGCGGCGGTCGGGGTGGGCGGGGCGGCCGGGGTGGGCGGTTGAGGGCGGTGACCGGGGGCGGTCGGTGTCGGTCAGTCTTGTTCCAGGTCGCCCTCGGTCTGGAGGTAGACCGCTTGCAGGGCTTCCAGGGTGTTCGGGTCCGGGTGCTCCCACATGCCCCTGTTGGCGGCTTCCAGCAGGCGTTCGGCGATGCCGTGGAGGGCCCAGGGGTTGGACTCCGTCATGAACTTCTGGTTCTCGGGGTCCATGACGTAGGTGGCGGCCAGTTGTTCGTACATCCAGTCCGCCACCACGCCGGTGGTGGCGTCGTAGCCGAAGAGGTAATCGACGGTGGCGGCCAGTTCGAATGCGCCCTTGTAACCGTGCTTGCGCATCGCGGCGAGCCAGCGGGGGTTGACCACCCGGGCCCGGAAGATGCGGTTGGTCTCTTCGTGGAGGGTTCGGGTGCGGACGTTCTCCGGGCGGGTGTTGTCGCCGATGTAGGCGGCCGGGGCTTTTCCGGTGAGGGCGCGGACCGTGGCGATCATGCCGCCGTGGTATTGGAAGTAGTCGTCCGAGTCGGCGATGTCGTGTTCGCGGGTGTCGATGTTCTTCGCAGCTACGGCGATGCGCTTGTAGGCCGTTTCCATGTCGGCCCGCGCTTCCGTCCCGTCGAGGTCGCGGCCGTAGGCGTAGCCGCCCCAGACCGCGTAGACCTCGGCCAGGTCGGCGTCGTCGCGCCAGTTGCGGCTGTCGATGAGCGGGAGGAGGCCCGCGCCGTACGCGCCCGGTTTGCTGCCGAAGATGCGCAGGGTGGCGCGGCGGGGGTCGTGGTGGACCGCCAGGTCGGCTTGGGTGTGGGCGCGGACGTGGTTGTCGGCGGGGTCCTCGTCCAGGTCGGCCACGAGGTGGACGGCGTCGTCGAGCAGTGCGACCACGTGCGGGAACGCGTCGCGGAAGAAACCGCTGATGCGGACCGTGACGTCGATTCGCGGGCGGCCCAGTTCCGCGAGCGGGATCGCTTCGAGGCCGGTCACGCGGCGGGACTGGTCGTCCCAGGTGGGCCTGACGCCCATCAGGGCGAGGACCTCGGCGATGTCGTCGCCGGACGTGCGCATGGCGCTGGTGCCCCAGACCGACAGTCCGACGGAGGGCGGCCACTCCCCCGTGTCCTCGCGATAGCGGGCGAGCAGCGAGTCGGCCATGGCCTGGCCCGTTTCCCAGGCCAGGCGGGACGGCACCGCCTTGGGGTCGACGGAGTAGAAGTTGCGGCCGGTGGGCAGGACGTTGACCAGGCCGCGCAGCGGCGAGCCGGAGGGGCCGGCCGGGACGTAGCCGCCGTCGAGGGCGTGGAGGACGTTGGTCAGCTCGTCGGTGGTGCGGGCCAGGCGCGGGACCACCTCGTCGGCCGCGAACTCCAGGATCCGCGCCACGTCCTCGTCGTCGGTGAGGGTGCGGGCGGTGGCGCGGTCCCAGCCCGCGTCCTCCATCGCCTGGACCAGGGCGCGGGCCCGCGCCTCGACGCGGTCGGTGGCGGTGCGGTCGGTGGTGTCGAGGCCGAGGGCTTCGCGGAGGCCGGGCAGCGCCGCCGTCCGGCCCGCCCACATCTGCCTGGCCTGGAGGATCGCCAGGACGAGGTTGACGCGGGCCTCGCCGGTGGGCGCCTGGCCGAGGACGTGGAGGCCGTCGCGGATCTGGACGTCCTTGATCTCGCACAGCCAGCCGTCGACGTGGAGCAGGAGGTCGTCGAACTCGGCGTCGTGCGGGCGGTCCTCCAGGCCGAGGTCGTGGTCCAGCTTGGCGGCCTGGATGAGGGTCCAGATCTGGGCCCGGATGGCCGGGAGCTTGGCCGGGTCCATGGCGGCGATGGCGCCGTGCTCGTCGAGGAGCTGTTCGAGCCTGGCGATGTCGCCGTAGCTGTCGGCGCGGGTCATCGGGGGCACGAGGTGGTCGACGAGGGTGGCGTGGGCGCGGCGCTTGGCCTGGGTGCCCTCACCGGGGTCGTTGACCAGGAACGGGTAGATGAGCGGGAGGTCGCCGAGGGCGGCGTCGGGGCCGCAGGACGCGGACATGCCGGCGGTCTTGCCGGGCAGCCACTCCAGGTTGCCGTGCTTGCCGACGTGGACGACGGCGTCGGCCCGGAACTCCTCTTCGAGCCAGCGGTAGGCGGCCAGGTAGTGGTGGCTCGGGGGCAGGTCCGGGTCGTGGTAGATGGCGATGGGGTTCTCGCCGAAGCCGCGCGGCGGCTGGACCATGACGACGACGTTGCCGGAGCGCAGGGCCGCCAGGACGATGTCGGAGCCGTCCACGAAGAGGGTGCCCGGCGCTTCGCCCCAGTGGTGCTCCATGGCCTCTTTGAGGTCGTCGGGGAGCGTGTCGTGCCAGGCCCGGTAGCGGCTCGCCGGCAGGCGGACGGGGTTGCCGCGCAGCTGTTCCTCGGTGAGCCAGTCGGGGTCCTGGCCGCCCGCGGCGATGAGGGCGTGGATGAGGGCGTCGCCGTCCTGGTTGTCCACGCCGGGCAGGTCGTCGCCGATGTCGTAGCCGCGGTCGCGCAGCGCGGCGAGGAGGCCGACGACGCTGGCCGGGGTGTCCAGGCCGACGGCGTTGCCGATGCGCGAGTGCTTGGTGGGGTAGGCGGAGAGCATGACGGCGACGCGGCGCTCCGCGGGCGGCACGTGGCGGAGCCTGCCGTGGCGGACGGCGAGGCCCGCGACGCGGGCGGCGCGCTCGGGGTCGGCCACGTAGACGGTGAGGCCGTCCTCGTCGACCTCCTTGAAGGAGAACGGGACGGTGATGATGCGGCCGTCGAACTCGGGGATCGCGACCTGGGTCGCGGTGTCCAGCGGTGACAGCCCGTCGTCGTTCTCGTCCCAGGCCGCGCGGCTGGTGGTGAGGCAGAGCCCCTGGAGGATGGGGACGTCGAGGGCCGCCAGGGCGCCCACGTCCCACGCGTCGTCGTCGCCGCCCGCCGACGCGGTGGCGGGCTTGGTGCCGCCCGCGGCCAGGACGGTGACGACGAGGGCGTCCGCGGTGCGCAGCTCGGCGAGCAGGCCCTCGTCGGCGGAGCGCAGGGAGGCGCAGAAGATCGGCAGCGGGGCGCCGCCCTTGGCCTCGATCGCGTCGCAGAGGGCGTGCACGAAGGCCGTGTTGCCGGCCACGTGGTGGGCCCGGTAGTACAGGACGGCGACGGTGGGGCCGTCGCCCTTCCGCTCGCGGTCGAGCAACCCCCACGCGGGGGCCGGTTCCGGCGCGTTGAAGCCGTGGCCGGTGAGCAGGACCGTGTCGGACAGGAAGTGGTGCAGCTGGGCGAGGTTGGTCGCGCCGCCGTGGGCCAGGTAGGCGTGCGCCTCGGCGCAGACGCCCGCGGGGACGGTCGACAGCTCCATCAGCTCGGCGTCGGGGTGCTGCTCGCCGCCCAGGACGACGACGGGGCGCGGACCGGCCAGGAGGGCGTCCAGGCCCTCCTCCCACATGCGCCGCCCGCCCAGGATGCGGACGACGACCAGGTCGACGTCCCGCAGCAGGTCGGGCAGGTCCTCGGGGGCGGTGCGGGCCGGGTTGGCCAGGCGGTAGCCGACGCCGCTCGCGCGGGCGGACAGCAGGTCGGTGTCGGAGGTCGACAGCAGCAGGATCACGTGCGGGCTCCATCCCTCGGGGGTCCTCGCCCCAGGTCGTAGGGGACGGCGGGCGGAGTTCCTGACTCCCGGGGACTGCCCCCGGTCACAGTGGCGGGACCGCGCCGGATTCGCACCGGCTTCCTCCTGTTGCTTCGCCGTTCGGAGGTCACCCTAGTTGGTGGTTAGCATCCAGCCCATGTCCACCGACCGAGATCGCCCGGACGCCTGCCCCGGCGCCGTCGAGGTGCACCGCGCCGCCGACGGCGGGCTGGCGCGCGTGCGGGTGCCCGGCGGCACCCTGAGCGCCGCCCGGTGGGACGTGCTGCGCACCGCCGCGCTGGAGCTGGGCGACGGCGCCCTTGAGCTGACCTCGCGGGCGAACGTGCAGCTCAGGGGCCTCGCGGAGGGAGCGGAGTCGGAACTGGCGGCGCGGCTGCGCGAGGCCGGGCTGCTGCCCTCGCTGACGCACGAGCGGGTGCGGAACGTCGTCGCCGACCCGCTGGCGGACAACCAGGCGCTGGTCGACGCGATCGACGCGGCGCTGTGCGCGGCGCCGGAGCTGGCCGACCTGCCCGGCCGCTTCCTGGTCACCGTCGGTCGCGGTGTCAGCGGCCTGGCGGGTGACGTCGGGCTGGTCGGTGACGCGTTGTTCCTGGCCGGTGTCGATTCAGGGATCCGGGTGACCGACCCGGTGGCGGCGGTGGTGAGGGTGGCGCGGCTGTTCCGGGAGCTGCGCGGCAACGCCTGGCGGCTGTCCGAAGTGGACGGCGGTGTGGGGAAGATCACCGCGGCGCTGGGCGGCGCGGGCGACGAGCGGCTGCCCGCCGTTGTGACGCCCGTCGCACCGGGGCCCGTCGGTTCGGTCGTCGTCGCCGGGGTGCCGCTGGGGCGGTTGGACGCCCGGCTGCTGGCCGGTGTGCCCGTCCGGGTGACGCCGTGGCGGAGCGTGGTGGTGCCGCTGGGCACCGACACGACGGGGTTGTTCACGTCGGCGGACTCGCCGTGGCACGGGGTGAGCGCGTGCACCGGGCGGCCGGGGTGCGCGAAGTCGTTGAGCGACGTGCGGGCCGATGTCGCCCGGTGGGTCGGCGCCCCGCACGCGGGCCGCGTGCACTGGTCGGGCTGCGCGCGGCGGTGCGGGCGGCCGGCCGGGGACGTCGTGGAGTTCGTCGCCACCGGCGACGGGTACGAGGAGATCAGGTGACCAGCTACGTCAGGGACGGCGCGGAGATCTACCGCCGGTCGTTCGCCACCATCCGGGCCGAGGCCGACCTGGGGCGCTTCCCCGCGGACGTGGCGCGGGTGGTGGTCCGGATGATCCACGCGTGCGGCATGGTCGACCTCGTCGACGACGTGGGCTTCTCGCCGGGCGTCGTGCGGGCGGCGCGGGAGGCGCTGCTGGCCGGCGCGCCGGTGCTGTGCGACGCGCAGATGGTGGCCTCGGGCGTGACCAGGCGGCGGCTGCCCGCCGACAACGAGGTGCTGTGCCTGCTGGGCGACCCGCGGGTGCCCGCGCTGGCCGAGGAGCTCGGCAACACGCGCAGCGCCGCGGCGCTGGAGCTGTGGGGCGAGAGGATGGGCGGCGCGGTGGTGGCGATCGGCAACGCGCCCACGGCCCTGTTCCACCTGCTGGACCTGGTCGCCGCGGGCGCGCCGAAGCCCGCCGCGGTGCTGGGCGTGCCGGTCGGCTTCATCGGCGCGGCCGAGTCGAAGGACGCGCTGGCGGACAACCGCCTGGGGCTGGAGCACCTGGTCGTGCGCGGGCGTCGCGGCGGCAGCGCCATGACCGCCGCGGCGGTCAACGCGATCGCGAGCGAGGAAGAATGAGCGGCAAGCTATACGGCGTCGGGGTGGGTCCGGGCGACCCGGAGCTGGTGACCGTCAAGGCGGCGCGGCTGATCTCCGAGGCGGACGTGGTGGTGTTCCACAGCGCGCGGCACGGCCGGAGCGTGGCGCGCCGGGTCGCCGAGCCCTACCTGCGGCCGGGTCAGGTCGAGGAGCAGCTGGTCTACCCGGTGACGACCGAGGACTCGGACGACTACCAGGGCGAGATCGACGCCTTCTACGAGGAGTGCGCGCGGCGGCTGGCCGCGCACCTCGACGCCGGGCGCGTGGTGGTCGTGCTGGCGGCGGGCGACCCGTTCTTCTACGGGTCGTACATGCACCTGCACAAGCGGCTGGCGCACCGGTACGAGGCCGAGGTGGTGCCCGGGGTGACGTCGGTCAGCGCGGGCGCGGCGGTGCTCGGCCGGCCGCTGGTGGAGCGGGACGAGGTGCTGACCGTGCTGCCGGGCACGCTGCCCGCCGACGCGCTGGTCGAGCACCTGGCGGGCGGCGACCCGGTGGCGATCATGAAGCTGGGTCGGACGTTCCCGCAGGTGCGGGCGGCGCTGGAGCGGGCCGGGCGGCTGGACGAGGCGTGGTACGTGGAGCGGGCCACCACCGGCGGGCAGCGCACCGCGCCGCTGTCCGAAGTGGACGCCGGGAGCGTGCCCTACTTCTCGCTGGCGGTGCTGCCCAGCAGGGGGCAGCGGCGGCGCGAGGCCCGCGGCGAGGTCGTCGTGGTCGGGCTCGGCCCGGCCGGGCCGGAGTGGCTGACGCCGGAGGCGCGGCGGGCGCTGACCGAGGCCGATGACCTGGTCGGGTACGTGACGTACCTGAACCGGGTGAACGCCAGTCCGCGGCAGCGGGTGCACGCCTCGGACAACAAGGTGGAGTCCGAGCGCGCCGCGTTCGCCCTGGACCTGGCCAAGCGGGGGCGGCGGGTCGCGGTGGTGTCGTCGGGCGACCCGGGCGTGTTCGCGATGGCGAGCGCGGTGCTGGAGGTCGCGGACGAGGAGCAGTTCGCCGACGTGCCGGTGCGCGTGCTGCCGGGGCTGACCGCGGCGCACGCGGTGGCCAGCCGGGTCGGCGCGCCGCTCGGGCACGACTACTGCGTGGTGTCGCTGTCGGACCGGCTCAAGCCGTGGGACGTCATCGAGGGCAGGTTGGAGGCGGCGGCGAGGGCGGACCTGGTGCTCGCCGTCTACAACCCCGCGTCCCGGAGCCGCACGTGGCAGGTCGAGTCGGCGCGGGAGGTGCTGCTGCGGCACCGGTCGCCGGACACGCCCGTGGTGATCGGGCGCGACGTCGGCGGTCCGGAGGAGGACGTGCGGGTGGTGCGGCTGGCCGACCTGGACGCGTCCACCGTGGACATGCGGTGCCTGCTGCTGGTCGGCTCCTCGCAGACCCGGTGGACCGCGCGCGGCGCGGTGTTCACCCCGCGCCGCTACCCGCGGTGAGCCAGGCCACGGCCTCCTCGACCGTCTCCACCAGCGGCGCGTCGGGCGCGGGCGGGCGGCGCACCACGACCACCGGCAGGCCCAGGTGACGGGCGGCGGCCAGCTTGGCCGCCGTCATCGGGCCGCCGCTGTCCTTGGTGACCAGGACCTCGACGGCGTGCTCGCGCAGCAGCGCCAGCTCGCCGTCGAGGGTGTAGGGGCCGCGGTCGAGGACCACGGTCAGGCCCGGCGCCGGGTCCTCCGGCGGGTCGACGGTGCGGGCCACGCCGGTGGTGAAGCGGGCCAGCTCCTGGCGGCCGGTGGTGATGAAGGCGCGCCTGCCCCGCACCGCGGCGGCCGCGTCGGCGACGGTGTCCACGTAGGTCCAGTCGTGCTGCGGCGGCCACGGCGGTCGGCGCAGCACCAGGAACGGCGTGCCGGTCTCCGCGGTGGCGGCCGCGGCGTTGGCGGTGATGCGTTCGGCGAACGGGTGCGTGGCGTCCACGAGCGCGTCGACGCGCTCGGCCCGCAGGTAGTCGACGAGACCCGGCACGCCGCCGAAGCCGCCGACGCGCACCTCGCCCGGCGGCAGCCTCGGCGCGCTCACCCGGCCCGCCAGCGAGGAGATCACCCTGAGGCCCGTGAGGGCTCCGGCGAGCGCGCGGCCCTCCCCGGTGCCACCCAGGACCAACACGGTCCTCACGGTTGTTGCATCCTGATGTCGTGAGCACGGAACTGCGCTTCGGCTGGACGACGGGCGCCTGCGCGACGGCCGCGACGACCGCCGCCTACACGGCGCTGCTCACCGGCGAGTTCCCCGACCCGGTCGGCATCGTGCTGCCCAAGGGGCAGACGCCGTCCTTCGCGCTGGCCCGGGAGGAGCTGGGCGCGGGCTTCGCCGCCGCCTTCGTGGTCAAGGACGCGGGCGACGACCCGGACGTCACGCACGGCGCGCTGGTCGGCGCGACGGTCCGGCCGGGCGAGCCGGGCTCCGGCGTCGTGTTCCGCGCCGGGCCGGGCGTCGGCACGGTGACCAAGCCGGGCCTGCCGCTGGACGTCGGCGAGCCCGCGATCAACCCCGTGCCGCGCCGGATGATGCGCGAGCACGTCGAGCGGGTGGCGCGCGAGCACGGCGGCAGCGGCGACGTGGTCGTGGAGGTCTCCGTGGCGCACGGCGAGGAGCTGGCGCGCCGCACGTGGAACCCGCGGCTGGGCATCCTGGGCGGGCTGTCGATCCTGGGCACCACCGGGATCGTGGTGCCGTACTCGTGCTCGGCGTGGATCGACAGCATCCGGCGCGGCGTCGACGTGGCGCGCGCGGCCGGCCGCGCGCACGTCGCCGGGTGCACCGGCAGCACGTCGGAGAAGGTCGCGGCGGAGCTGCACGGGCTGCCGGAGGACGCGCTGCTGGACATGGGCGACTTCGCCGGGGCGGTGCTGAAGTACCTGCGGCGCCACCCCGTGCCGCGGCTGACCGTGGCGGGCGGGATCGGCAAGCTGTCCAAGCTCGCCGACGGCCACCTGGACCTGCACTCGGGCCGGTCGCAGGTCGACCTGGGCTTCCTGGCGTCGCTGGTGGGCGACGACGACGTGGCCGCCCGGGTGCGGGCGGCCAACACGGCGCTGGGCGCGCTGCGGGTGTGCCAGGAGGCCGGTGTGCCGCTGGGCGACCTGGTGGCGGCGCGGGCGAAGGCCGTGGCGGAGGGGGTGCTGCGGGGCGCGCCGGTGGAGGTGGACGTGGTGGTGATCGACCGGGCGGGGACCGTGGTCGGGCGCGCGGGCGGGCCGGCGGGTCACGAGCGGCAGCGGTCGGCCGAGTAGAGGTGGCTGTCGGGGAAGCCCTCGGCGGTCAGCACGCGGCCCACCACGATCACGGCGGTGCGCCTGATCCCGGCGGCCAGCACCTGGTCGGCGATGGTGGCCAGGGTGCCCCGGAGGACCTCCTCGTCGTCGCGGCTGGCCCGCGCCACCACGGCCACCGGGCAGTCCGGGCCGTGGTGGGGCAGCAGGTCGGCCACCACCTCGGTGATCCGCTGCACGGCCAGGTGCAGCACGAGCGTGGCGCCGGTCGCGCCGAGCGCGCCCAGGTCCTCCCCCGGCGGCATGGGGGTGGCGCGGGCGGCGGTGCGGGTGAGCACGACGGTCTGGCCCACGCCGGGCACGGTCAGCTCGCGGTTCAGCGCCGCGGCCGCCGCCGCGAAGGCGGGCACGCCCGGGGTCACGTCGTAGGGGATGGCCAGGGCGTCGAGGCGGCGCATCTGCTCGGCCACCGCGCTGAACACCGACGGGTCGCCGGAGTGCAGGCGGGCCACGTCGTGGCCGGCGGCGTGCGCGTCGGCCAGCTCGCCGACGATCTCGTCGAGGGTGAGCGACGCGGTGTCCACCAGGCGGGCGCCCGGCGGGCAGTGCGCGAGCACCTCGGTGGGCACGAGCGCGCCCGCGTACAGGCACACGGGCGACTCGGCGAGCAGGCGGGCGGCGCGCAGGGTCAGCAGGTCGGGCGCGCCGGGGCCCGCGCCGATGAAGTGGACGGTCACCGGTCCTCCTCGGTCTGGGTTCGGGTGTCGGGCTTGGTCACGGCCCACGTGGTCACGGGCAGGTGGGGCCGCCAGGCGGTGAAGCCGCCGACGGCGGCGGCGCGGCTGACCTCCAGCCGGGTCAGGTCGCCGCCCAGGCGCGCCCGCCAGCGGGTGAGGACGGCCTCGGACTCCAGGGTGACGGCGTTGGCGACCAGGCGGCCGCCCGGCCGCAGGGCTTCCCAGCAGCGCTCCACCACGCCCGGCGCGGTCAGGCCGCCGCCGATGAACACCGCGTCCGGCGGGTCCAGGTCCAGCGCGCCGGGCGAGTCGCCCACCACGACGCGGATGCCGGGCACGCCCAGGGCGGTGGCGTTGCGGGTGACGCGGGCGGCGCGGTCCGGGTGCCGCTCGACGGCGATCGCCCGGCACGCCGGGTGGGCGCGGCACCACTCGACGGCGATGCTGCCCGCGCCCGCGCCCACGTCCCACAGCAGCTCGCCGGGGCGCGGCGCGAGCAGCGCCAGGGTCACCGCGCGCACCTCGCGCTTGGTCAGCTGCCCGTCGTGCTCGTAGGCGTCGTCGGGGAGGCCGGGGGTGGTCGACGCGCCGTCGCGGCCGCACTCCAGGGCCAGCACGTGCAGCGGGTCGGCGTCGTCGAGGTCGTGGTGGACGCGTTCGCGCGGGCCGCCGAGCTGCTCCAGGACGGTGACCCGGGCGTCCGGGGCCAGGGCCGCGACCTCGCGGGGCGCGCCGCCGAGCACCAGGACGCGCCGGCCGGGGTGCAGGTGCGGCACGAGCAGCGCGGCGGGCTTGCCGACCAGGCTCACCACCGCCACCTCGTCCAGCGCCCAGCCCAGCCGCGCGCACGCCAGCGACGCCGACGACGGGTGCGGCACGGCCCGCACCCGGTCCGCGCCCAGCAGCCGGACCAGGGTGGAGCCGATGCCGTGGAACATCGGGTCGCCGCTGGCCAGCACGGCGACCCGCCGGCCGCGGTGGCGCTCCAGCAGCCCGGGCAGGGCGGGCAGCAGCGGCGAGGGCCACGGGACCCGCTCGAAGTCGCCCGGGACGAGGTCGAGCTGCCGGGCGCCGCCCATCAGCACGTGGCAGGAGGCGATCTCGTGGCGCGAGGCGTGCGGGAGCCCGTCCCACCCGTCGGCGCCGATGCCGACCACGACGATCACCGGGCGGTGCCCAGCACGCGGGTCACGGTGATCTCGATGACCACCCGCTCGGGGTTGGGGCGCGGCGTGCGGTAGCGCCGGGCGTACCGCTGCTCGGCGTCCGCGACGGCGTCGGGTTCGCGGCGGACCACGGCCCGGCCCTCCAGCGTCGACCAGCGGGCGCCGTCGACCTGGCACACCGCGACGGGCGCGCCCGCCTCGCCCGCGGCCTCGACGTGGCGGACCTTGCGCGAACCGCCCGAGGTGATCACGCGCGCGGTGCCCGCCTCCACGTCCAGCGTGACGCCGACCGGCACGACGTGCGGCGTGCCGTCCCGCCGGACCGTGGTCAGCGTGCACAGGTGGCGCTCGGTCCAGAACGCGCGGAAGTCCTCGCCCTTGGTCGACAACATGGGTGCATCATGCGGCACGTCCGGGCTAGGGTGGAAAACGTGACGCGCCGATTTAGCCGCCCCCGGCCGGGAGACCCGGTCGTCGGGGCCTGCGGCGTGCGCTGAATCACGCGGTCCCGTCGGCGGACCGGCCAGGGGGTGCTCCCGCACCGTCCAGCCGACTCCCCCGAAAGGGACACCGCGATGACCCGCGACCTCAGCGACCCCGCCTACGGGCCGCACGCGATGCAACTGCTCCTCGACGAGATCCTGGCCGTCCTGCCGGGCGACGTGCGCGTCCTGCGGGACCACCCGGACGTGTCGATCGACGACAACTACACCGCGCTGGGCTACCCGCCCGACGCGATCACCCGCGACGCCCGCTACACGCGCTACACCACCGAGGGCCGGATGTTGCGCAGCCACACCACGGCCATGGTGCCGCCCGCGCTGCGCCTGCTGGGCGCCGCCGACGACTGGGACGACGTGCTGCTCGCGTGCGTCGGCGTGGTGTTCCGGCGGGACGCGGTGGACCGGGTGCACTCGGGCACGCCGCACCAGCTCGACCTGTGGCGGATCTCCCACCACCGGGCGTCGCTGGAGGAGCTGGTGGGCGCGGTGGTCTCGGCGGCCGTGCCGGGCCTGCCGCACCGCACCACGCCCGCCGCGCACCCGTACACGACGGCCGGTCTCCAGGTGGACGTGCTGGTGGACGGCCGGTGGCTGGAGGTCGCCGAGGGCGGCCTGGCGGCCCGGCACGTGCTGGACCGGGCGTGGCTGCCCCGCGACGCGCACGGCCTGGCCCTGGGGTTCGGCCTGGACCGGCTGCTGATGATCCGCAAGGGCGTGCCGGACATCCGGCTGCTGTCGTCCACCGAGCCGCGGGTGGCCGCGCAGATGCTCGACCTGGCCCCGTACCGGCCGGTGTCGCGGCACCCCGCGATCACCAGGGACATCTCGGTGGCGGTCGCGGCGGACGCCGACGCCGAGACCATCGGCGACGTGGCGCGGGACGCGGTGGGCGACCTGGCCGAGGAGGTGCTGGTGGTGGGTGAGACGCCGGTGGCCGAGCTGCCGGCCGCGGCGGTGGCCAGGCTCGGCGCGCACCCCGACCAGAAGAACGTGCTGCTGCGCCTGGTGCTGCGCCACCCGACGCGCACCCTGACCGACGAGGAGGCGAACGCCGCGCGGGACGCCGTGCACGCCGCGGTGCACGAGGGCGATCAGCCCCTGATCTCGTTGAGGTAGTTGTAGATCGTGTACCGGGTGACGCCGAGGACGCCGGCCAGGTGGTCGACGGAGTCGCGGATGAGGAACAGCCCCGCTTCGTCGAGCACGCGCACCACCTGCGACTTGTGGGACTTCTTCATCAGCTCCACGGGCACGCCGACCGCGTCGACGGCGCGTTCGACCAGCAGGCGCTGGAGGGTGTCGACGTCGCCCGGGAACGCCTCGACGGGGCGGGCGGCGCCGGGGGCGGCGCTGCCGGCGAAGCCGTTCTCGGGGAGGCCGTTCCCCGGGAGGCCGTCCTTCGGGAAGCCCTCCTCGGGCCGGCTGTTGACGCACAGGCAGCCGACCGCGACACCGCGCTCGTCGCGCAGGAACACCGTGGACGAGCGGATCACCCGGCCGTCGGGCGCGTAGGTCTCGTAGCCCGCGAGGTCGTGGGTGGTGCCCCGGCGGACCAGGCCGAGCAGCAGGTCGGTCATCGGCCCGCCGACGGCGCGGCCGGTCAGGTCGCCGGCGATGGCGATGATCGAGTCGGGCAGGGCGCCGAGGTCGTGCAGCACGACCTCGGCGCCGGGCCCGAGCGCCGCGGCCAGGCTGTTGACGGTGGGGACGAGGGCGGCGAGCACGTCGTGGGTGACGGGCGGCGCGGCGACCGCCCGGGGCGTGGGTCCGCCCAGCCCCTTGAGCGCTTCGGCGAACCGGCGGAGGGTGCCGGGCGCGGTGGAGGCGTGCGGTGAGACGCGCACGTGCTCCGGGCGCACGGTCGCGGTCACGCCGGCCTCGGCGAGGGCCGCGCCGACCACCGGCGG
Source organism: Saccharothrix xinjiangensis (assembly GCF_039527585.1). Taxonomy (NCBI): domain Bacteria; kingdom Bacillati; phylum Actinomycetota; class Actinomycetes; order Pseudonocardiales; family Pseudonocardiaceae; genus Saccharothrix; species Saccharothrix xinjiangensis. Next base: position 355,893 of record NZ_BAAAKE010000003.1, read on the forward strand.
CGGCAGGCGGGGCAGGGTGAACGCGAGGATGCCCGCGCGCCGCCCGGTCGCGGACACCACCTCGCCGCCGGCGGCGCGGACCGCCTCGGCCAGCGCGTCCGCGTGCTCGGCGACCCGCTGTTCGAGGGCCGCCACGCCGGCCAGCTCGACCAGTTCCAGCGCCGTGGCGAGGGCGCCCGCGGCGACCGGGCTGAGGTTGGTGATCGACCAGCCGGCCGCGCCCTCGCCCACCGGGTGGACGGCGTCGTCGAACAGGCCGGGGTCCTCCGCGCCGGTCCAGCCGGACAGCACCGGGTCCAGGCGCTCCAGGGCGCGGTCGGACAGCGCCAGGAAGCCGGTGGACCAGCCGGCGCGCAGCCACTTCTGGCCGCCGACCACCAGCGCGTCGGCCACCTCCCACGGCTCGTCGACCACGCCGAAGCCCTGGATGCCGTCCACCACCAGCAGCCGGTCGCCGACCACCTCGCGCAGCGCGGCCAGGTCGGCGCGGTGACCGGTGCGGAAGTCCACCGCGCTGACCGACACCGCGGCGGTGGCCGGGGTCAGCGCCGCGCGCACCGCCTCGGGCGTCACCGGGCCGGCGGGCAGCCACGTCACGTCCACGCCGGGCGAGCGGGCCCACGGGTAGGTGTTCGCCGGGAACTCCCCCGCCGGCACCAGCACCCCGCCGCGCAGCCCGAGCGCCAGTTGGAACAGGCCGGTGCTGGTGTTGGGCAGCAGCGTCACGTGGTCGGTGTCGCTGCGGCACAGCCGGGCGGCCGCGGCCCTGGCGCGCAGGTCCTGGCGCATCAGCTCGTCCACGGTGGACGGGCCGGCCGCCGCCGAGGCCTCCAGCAGCCTCGTCGACGCCTCCACCACGGCGTGCGAGGGCGGCCCGAACCGGGCGAAGTCCAGGTACCCCTCCGGCTCGTGGAACTGGACGAGGTAGGAGGACGGGATGCGCATGACCACCTAGAGCACCTTCGCGAGGAACTGCTGCGTGCGTTGCCGCTGCGGATTGTCCAGCACCTGCGCGGGCGGGCCCGCTTCGACCACCGCGCCGTCGACCAGGAACACCACCTGGTCGGCGACCTGCCGGGCGAACCCGACCTCGTGCGTGACCACGACCATGGTCATGCCGTCGCGGGCGAGGTCGACCATCACGTCGAGCACCTCGCCGACCAGCTCGGGGTCCAGCGCCGACGTGGGCTCGTCGAACAGCATCAGCTTCGGCCGCATCGCCAGCGCGCGGGCGATGGCCACGCGCTGCTGCTGGCCGCCGGACAGCTGGTGCGGCCAGGCGTCGACCTTGTCGGCCAGGCCGACGCGCGCCAGCAGCTCCCGCGCCTCGTCGAACGCCTCCCCGCGCGGGCGCCGCAGCACCCGGACGGGGCCCTCGGCCACGTTCTCCAGCGCCGTGCGGTGCGGGAACAGGTTGAACCGCTGGAACACCATGCCGATGTCCCGCCGCTGCCGGGCGACCTCGCGCTCCCGCAGCTCGTGCAGCCGCCCGCCGCGCTCGGCGAACCCCACCGGCGTGCCGTCGACCCAGATGCGGCCCGCGTCGATGGTCTCCAGGTGGTTGACGCACCGCAGGAAGGTGGACTTGCCCGCGCCCGACGGCCCGAGCAGGCACACCACCTCGCCCGCGGCCACCTCCAGGTCGACGCCGCGCAGCACCTCGACCGCGCCGAAGGCCTTCCGCACGCCCACCGCACGCACCAGGCTCATCGGACCGTCCCCCTGCCGTAGTAGCGCTCCAGGAAGTGCTGCCCGACGCTCGCCACGCTGACCACCACCATGTACCAGGCGGCCGCGGCCAGCAGCGTCTCCATGATCTGGAGGTTGCGCGAGGCGATGTTGTTGGCCGCGTGGACCAGCTCCAGGAAGCCGATGACCGACGCCATGGACGTGCCCTTGAGCATGTTGATGAAGTTGTTGCCGGTCGGCGGGATGATCACCCGCATGGCCTGCGGCAGCACCACGCGCCGCAGCGTGGTGGCGGGCGTCATGCCGATGGCCTTGGCGGCCTCGACCTGCCCGTGGTCCACGCTGTTCAGGCCGGCCCGCACGATCTCGGCCATGTAGGCGCTCTCGTTGAGGCCCAGGCCGAGCAGCGCCGCCACGAACGCGGTCACCAGGACGTTGGTCTTCTCCTCGTAGAGGCCGAAGATCGAGATGTGCTCGAAGACCAGGGCCAGGTTGAACCACAGCAGGATCTGGAGCAGCACGGGCAGGCCGCGGAACAGCCAGACGTAGCCGGCGGCGAACCAGCGGGCGACGGGGTTGGGCGAGCGCCGCAGCAGCGCGATCACCACGCCGAGCGCGATCGCGCCCGCCTGGGCGACCAGGGCGAGCACGACCGTGTTCACCAGGCCGCGCAGCATGATCTCGTGGGTGAAGAAGCCGGGCACGGCCGCGTAGTCGATCCGCGCGCCGGCCAGCGCCCAGGCGAGCCCGCCGAGCAGGGCGAGGATGACCGCGCCGCCGACCCAGCGGCCCCAGTGGCGCAGCGGGACCACGGCCAGGTCGTCGGTCGCGGGCGCGCCGCCCTCCGGGCCGGGGGACGTCCCGGCGCCCGCCTCAGCCGCCATTGACGGTCGCCTCGTCCACCGCGCCCTGCTCGACGTCCCAGGCGGCGAGGACCTTGCCGTAGGTGCCGTCGTCGATCAGGGCCTGGAGGGCTCCTCGGAGGGCGGCGGCGAGTTCGGGGGTGTCCTTGTTGACGCCGATGCCGTAGGGGCCGCCGTTGATCGGCTCCAGGTCCACCACCTCGAAGAACTCGCCGTCACCCGCGGTCTTGGCGACGTAGACGGCGGTGGGCAGGTCGTTGAGGATGGCGGCCACCCGGCCGGTGCGCAGCTGGTTCTGGTTCTGCGTGTCGCTGTCGGTGGCGGTCACCTGGATGGGGTCGCCCGACAGGCACCGGTGCTCCTTGGCGAAGGTCTCCTGGCTGGAGCCGAGGTTGACCGCGACGGACTTGCCGCACAGGTCGTCCGGGCCCTTGACGCCCTGCGGGTTGCCCTTCTGCACCATGATCGTGATGCCGGAGGTGAAGTAGTCGACGAAGTCGATCGCCCGCTGCCGCTCCGGGGTGTCGTTCATCGCGGCCATGGTCACGTCGATGCGGCCCGCCTGGAGGCTCGTGATGAGCGAGCCGAAGGCCATGTCCTGGTGCTCGACGGTCAGGCCGAGCTTGGCGCCGACGGCCTTGACCAGGTCGACCTCGGAGCCGACCGGGGTCTTGCCGTCCTCGGCGTAGAAGTTGTTCGGCGGGTTCTGGACGTTGGAGCCGACCCGCAGCTTCCCGGCCCGCCGGACGTCCTCGGGCAGGCCGGCCGCGAGCGCGTCGTCCTTGGTCACGGCGCCCACGATCGCCGCGGTGTCCGGCAGGTCGCCGGAGGACCCCGGTGGCTGCTCTTCGGCTGGCGCACCGCACGCGACCAGCGCGAACAGGGACAGGGCGACGGCTGCGGTCCGGCGCACGGGACACCTCCAGGCGATCGGGTGCCCCGAAAACTACAACTTCTGGTTGAAGCCGTCTACAAGTTGTTGAAGGGAATTGCCCGCGTGTCCGTTTCGTTGAGCGGGGTACCAGGGGTGTGACCCCCTGAGTCAACACCGAGGAGGACCTATGACCACCGTGGAGCTGACCGCGGAGAACTTCGACGAGGTTGTCGGCGGCTCCGAGATGGTCCTGGTCGACTTCTGGGCGGCCTGGTGCGGTCCGTGCCGCCAGTTCGCGCCGGTCTACGAGAAGTCCGCCGAGAAGCACGCCGACATCGTGTTCGGCAAGGTCGACACCGAGGCGCAGCAGCAGCTCGCCGCGGCGTTCCAGATCCGGTCGATCCCGACGCTGATGATCGTGCGCGACGGCGTGGTGCTCTACGCGCAGCCCGGCGCCCTGCCGGAGGCGGCGCTGGAGGACCTGATCGAGCAGGCGCGCAAGGTCGACATGGACGAGGTGCAGAAGCAGGTCGCCGAGCAGAAGGCGGAGCAGGGGTCCTGACGCCCCTCCCCGGTCGACGAACTCCCGGGCGCGCCGCCTGGTCGCGGCGCCCGACCGACCGGCCGCGGCGACCGGTTGCCCGGTCGCCGCGGCCGGTTCCGGTTCCTAGTCGTCGTCCATCGCACGCGTGTCGCGGGGCGGGGCCACCGGGTCCTGCCCCGTCGACTCGCCCGCCGCCATCCGCCGGCCGCGCTCCAGCTCGGCGTCCAGCTCCGCGCCCAGCAGCAGCATCAGGTTCGAGATCCACAGCCACACCAGGAAGATGATCACGCCGGCCAGCGAGCCGTAGGTCTTGTTGTACGAGCCGAAGTTCGCCACGTACAGCGCGAACCCGGTCGAGGCCGCGATCCACGCGACCACGGCCAGGAAACCACCCGGCGTGATCCACAGGAAGCTCGGCTGCCGCACGTTCGGCGACGCCCAGAACAGCAGCCCGATCGCGGCGCTGGCCAACAGGAACAGCACCGGCCACTTGGCGATGTCCCACACCGAGACGAACGTCGAGCCCAGGCCGAGCAGGTCGCCCAGCCACTGCGCCACGCCACCGGTGAGCGTGACGCCCAGCGCGGTCAGCGCGAGCAGCACCACCACGCCGATGGTGAGCCCCAGCCGCAGCGGGACGACCTTCCAGAACGGGCGGCCCTCCTCCACGTCGTAGATGGAGTTCGAGGCGCGCATGAACGCGCCCACGTAGCCCGATGCCGACCACAGCGCGGTCACCAGGCCGACGATCGCCAGCAGCCCGCTCGCCCGCGACTGCTGGAGGTTCTGGATCGCGTCCGCGATGAAGTCCTTGGCCTCGCCCGGCCCCAGCACGTCCAGGCTGTCCACAATGGTCTGGGTGGCGCTCGGCCCGAGCAGCCCCAGCAGCGAGGTCAGGAGCAGGATCCCGGGGAACAGCGACAGCACCGAGTAGTAGGTGAGCGCCGCCGCCCAGTCGGTGAGGTTGTCGTCGTTGAACTCCTTGACCGTCCGCTTCAGCACCGCCAGCCAGGAGTGCTTCGGCAGCTGGGTCGGTGCCTGGGGTGCCCGTGTCGCCATGGCGGTCGGTTTCCCCCGAAGACGTGGCGTACACCTGCGGCTTTTTGGGTAGTCGGGTGGCGAGTGAGAGGAGACGGCCATGAACCACGTCGCCACCGACCGCGACCCGTCCACCGCCGAACTGGTGAGCCGGCTCTCCGAGCAGGTGAGCAGGCTGGCTCGGGACGAGTTCCGGCTGGCCGCGGCCGAGATGCGCACGAAGGGCAAGCGCATGGGCGCGGGCGCCGGCCTCCTCGGCGGTGCGGGCGTGCTGGCCTGGTTCGGCCTCGGCGCGGTCATCGCCGGCCTGGTGCTGCTGCTGGCGACGGTCTGGCCGGCGTGGGTGTCGGCGTTCGTCGTCGCGCTGGCCGTGTTCGCCGTCGCCGGCGTGCTGGCGCTGGTCGGTCGCAAGCAGATCGACCGCGGCGCCCCGCCCGTGCCGGAAGAGGCCATCTCGAACGTCAAGCAGGACATCGCCACCGTGAGCGAGAGGGCACACCGATGAGCGGCCCGAAGAAGGACACCGGACCGACCGACCCGGACGAGCTGCGCGCCGACGTCGAGCAGACCCGGCGCGAGCTGGGCGAGACCGTGGAGGCGCTGGCGCACAAGGCGGACGTGCCCGGCCGGGTCAAGGAGAAGGCGCACGAGGGAGTGGAGAAGGTGAAGGAGACCGCGACGAGGGCCAACGCGACCGTGGCCGCGGCGGCGGGCAAGACGGCCGCCGCGGTCGGGCACGCTACGGACAAGGCGGGCGAGAAGGCGGGCAAGGCCGGCGCCGCCGTCGGGAGCGCGGGTGTCGCGACCGGTGAGAAGGCCGGTGCGATCGGCGAGAAGGCGGGCGCGGTCGCGGCCCAGGTCGGCGAGAAGGCGAGTGCGGTCGTCGGCCAGGTGGGCGAGAAGGCCGGCGCGGTCGCCGACCAGGTGGGCGAGAAGGCCGGCGTCGTGGCCGGTCAGGTGAGCGAGAAGGCCGGCGCGGTCGCCGGGCAGGTCAGCGAGAAGGCCGGCGTCGTCGCGGGCCAGGTCGGCGAGCGGGCGAGCCGGGCGGTCGAGCAGCTGCCGCCGACCGTGCGGGAGCGCGTCGAGCAGGGCAGGCGGCACCCGGCCGCGGTCGCGGCGGGCGCGCTGGCGCTCGTGGTGGTGCTGTGGAAGCTCGCGCGGCGGGGGCGATGACCGTGAACAAGGTGCTCTACCGCCCGCTCGGCCTGCTGTTCGGCGTGCTCGGCGGTGTGGCGGCCAGCGCGCTGTTCGGCCAGGTGTGGAAGATCATCACCGGCACGAAGGAGGCCCCCACCGCGACCCAGAAGGACCGCGGCTGGGGCGAGGTGCTGCTGGCCGCGACCGTCCAGGGCGCGATCTTCGGCCTGGTCAAGGCCGCGATCGACCGCGGTGGCGCGGCCGGTTACGAGAAGGTCGTCGGCGAGTGGCCCGGCGACACCGACAAGCACGACGGCAAGTGAGCCGCCCGGCGGGGCCGCCCCTAGTCGGGCGGCTCCTGCCGGCGTCCGCGCCGCTCGTCCTCGTCGAGGAACTGCTCGGGGTCCACGTCGAGGTCGGGCGGCTCCGGCGTGCCCGGTGAGCGCGGCGGGTCCGGGTTGAGGGGTTTCTCCTCGGGTTCGGTCATGCCGACGAGGTACCCAGCCCCGGGGTGTTGAACCGCCCGGCTCGCGGACCCGGCCCGTCGGGGCGTCTCAGAAGCGCGGTGGGCGCTTCTCCAGGAACGCCGCGACGCCCTCCGCGTACTCGGCGCTGTGGATGGCCTCGTCGTACAGCTCCCGCACGGCGTCGTCCTCGTCGTGGTGGCCGTCGGTGATCCGGTTGACGATGTGCTTGGCCCCGCGCAGGCTCACCGGGGCCCGGGAGGCGATGGTCTCGGCCAGCCCCTTGACCCGCGCCTCCAGCTCGTCCGCCGGGTGCACCTCGTTGACCAGGCCGATGCGCAGCGCGGTGGCCGCGTCGATGATCTCGCCGCTGAACAGGATCTGCTTGGCCCACGCCGGGCCGACCGCGTCGACCAGCTGCCTGGTGGACAGGAAGTTGTAGACGATGCCGAGCTTGGCGGGCGTGATGCCGAACCGGGCGTCCGCCGCCGCCAGCCGCAGGTCGCAGGCCAGTGCGATCTCGCAGCCGCCGCCGATGCAGAACCCGGTGATCGCGGCGATGGTGGGCTTGCCGAGCGTGACGACGGCCCGCTCCCCCGCGTGCACGGCCTCGCTGTAGCGGGCCGCGCCGTCCGCGCCGCTGCGCAGGGTGGAGAACTCGCTGATGTCCGCGCCCGCCGAGAAGTGCTCGCCGCCCCGGACGACCAGCACGCGCACCCCGTCGTCGTCCCGGACCCGCCCGAGCAGGCCGGGCAGCGCCGACCACATCTCGTAGCTCAGCGCGTTGCGCTTGGCCGGGCGGTCGATGGTCAGCGTGGCGACCGGACCCGCGGTGTCGAGCCTCAACGTCATCACCGGAGGGTATGTCCTGGCGGCCCGCCGCCGGGAGTGAGGGCGCTCACGCGGGTGGCGCGCCCCGGTGTGGACGCGTCACCCGCGTGAGCGGTCGGGCCGGCCGCGCGGTTACTGCCGGTACTGGTTGCGGGTGTAGGCGAGGCTGAACTCGCCGCGGTTCGCGAAGTACGCCGAGACCAGGTACGCCGGGTCGGTGGCGAGCAGGCCGCGCTGGAGGTCGCTGCCGTCGTTGCCGTCGTCCCAGCCCCACGCGGTGTTCGCCGCGTTGTCCTTGCCGTTGTCGCCCCGGAAGGTGCCCCAGCTCGCGAACGTCGCGGTGCTGTTCCGCTGCGCCCACAGGCCGCCGGTGGCGAAGGTGTCGACCAGGCGGTAGCCGACCGAGCGGTCGTTGCCGCCCGACGGGACCTCGCCGGTGGCGGCGGGCACGTAGACCACGCCGTCGCCGCCGGGGAACTCCGCGCCGTTCCACGCGTACAGGCCGTGGCCCTTGGCCTCCTGGCGGGTGGTGGGGCGGTGGCCGTCGAGCCGCAGCGTGCCGTCGACGCTCTCGCGGCCCGAGGTGAAGGTGCTGCCGGGCGCGACGTAGGAGTAGAAGTCGCTGTGCGCCACGGTGATCACGGCTTCGAGCCTGCCGTAGGTCGAGCCGTCCTTGCGGACGGTGGCCAGCAGGCCCTCCATGTCGTTCTCGTGGGTGGTCAGCCCGAACGGGTCGGGCGCGTCGTCCCAGTCGCGCGGGTGGTAGAAGCTGTAGGCGATGAACCAGTGGGTCGAGGTCTCCACGACGGAGTAGTAGGCCGCGCCGGTGAGCCTGGCGAGCGAGTCGTCCTGGGCCTCCCAGTTGTTCTGCGCGTTCCAGTCGCCGTCGAAGTCCACAGTGGACAGGTAGTCGGCGTCGTAGTCCGACGAGTCCGTGTCCTGGTGGTGGACCGGGGCCCAGTGGTTCGCCAGGTCCGAGTCGCTCACCGCGTGCGCCGCCGGTGCGGTGAGGAACGCGGGGATCGCCAGCGCGGCGGCCAGGGTCGCGGCGAGCTTGCGTGCAGGGGTCATGCTCCACCTCTTCGTCAGGGTTGCCCGTCGGAGCCAACGGGCCGTGCGGAACCCTGCGGTGAAGCGCCGGTCAACACAAGGCGTTGATCAGGTGATCGTTGTCGTGGATCTTCGCCCCGCTACCCGGAAACCCTGATGGGCACGCGCTTTTCCACCTGATCGGCGGTTGCGCGGGTGAGGTCGCGTGCTGGTCGCGCGACGGCACCCCGGCCGCGCTGGTGGCGGAGGTGCGGGTGATCGCGGAGGCGGTCGACGAGCACGACCGCGCGGTCGCGGTCGATCCCGGCACCGCGCGAGCCCATCAGCACGCCGCGGGAACCCGCCGCACGACCGTGACCGCGGTCCCGCGCAGGGGGTCCGGCCATGCCGGTCACGGGCACCGCCTCGGCGGATCGGCTGGACAACGCTGGTCGAGCGCGCCCGGCAGGGCATCACGGACATGCCGGACGAGACGGTGCTCGCCGGCGTCTCCATGGGCGCGAGTGTCGTCTCCGACCTCTGGCCCGAGCGCCCCGCCGCCGGCGTCCTCCTCTTGCACGCCACCGCCGACCTCCCCGACCACGACCCGGCCGCGGCCGGGCTGACCTGGTCCCGAGTGCCGGACTTCCTCGGCCGGCTCCGACGCCGGTGACGCGGTGATCGGTTCGGCACGGGTTCGTGCAGGCAGGTGATCGGTGGCGAGGTCGATCAGGGCCCGGAACGAGGTGGCGGTGGGTTGCGGACCGCTTTCCACGGCCTGTGGCGTTCGCGGGCGCGGAGGTCGGGCGCGGGTCAGGCGGCGGGGAACATGCGCGCCATGCCGGGCGGCGGGGTGAACGGCCGCCAGCGCCCCGGCCGCTGGGCCAGCCGGTCCGCCACCACCCACAGCACGGTCGCGTTGTAGCCGTAGCCGAGGTGGCTCGACGCCACCGCCACGTTCTCGTGCCGCCTGCCCGCCGGCGAGACGCACGACCGCCACGGCACGATCCCGTCCGACCGGGAGTACACCGAGGTGGCGGGCACCGGGAAGCGCGGCCGGGTGTGCTCGGGCGGCGGTGGTTGCGCGCCCGCCTCGTAGAACCGCGCCAGCAGCCGGTAGACCGGGTTGACCCTGGTGTGCCGGGGGTCGGCCAGCGCGTACGGGCTGCCGAGCGTGATCACCTGCCGCACCGAGCCGGGGCGTTCGCGGGCCAGTTCCCTGGCGAACACGCCGCCCAGCGACCAGCCGACGAGGCTGACCTTGCCGTGCGCGGCCAGCTCGCGCAGCAGTCCGCGCATGCCCTCGATCGCGCTGACCGAGGGGCCGATGTTGCGACCCAGGCCCCAGCCGTGGACCTCGTAGCCCAGGCTCGTGAGGAACCGGCGCAGCGGGCCGGTCGCCCGGTCCGTGGAGCCGAGGCCGGGCAGGACGAGCACGGTGTGGCCGTCACCGCTGGGCGCGGCGCGCAGCAGCGCCCGGGTGGCGGCGAACTGGCCGATGTCGACCGCGGCGCGGGTCGGTTCGGTGAGGTACCAGAGCAGGCCGGGCTGGGCGGCCTCGACCGCGACAGCCGGATCCAGGTCCGGCGGGATGTCCGGCAGCGTCGTCATGGCCCCTCCGCTCATCGTCGAGCGCCCCTGGTCCCATGATGTTTCGCCGAACGGCAAACCGCCAGCACCGGCCAGTCTCGATTTCAGCCCCGGTCCAGCCAGTCCACCAGCCTGCCGCCGATCACCTCGGGGATCTCCAGCTGCGGCACGTGCCCGACGCCCGCGAACTCCTCGTACCTCCAGGACGGGTTGCGCCGCGCCGCCGCGCGGGCCGACGCCACCGGCACCAGCCGGTCCTGGTCGCCGTGCACCAGGTAGACCGGCGCCTTCACCCTGCTCATCGCGGTGTAGTAGCGGCGGCTGGTGGCCCCGGTCCGCACCACCGAGCGGGCGGCGGTCAGGAACGCCTCGTCCAGGCCGGGCACCTCGGCGCGCTGCTCCAGCAGGGTCATCGACGCGAGGACCACCTCCTCCGGCACGGTCTTCGCGTTCGCGCAGACCAGGTTGAGCACGCGCTTGACCTGGCGGCGCGTCGACACGCCCTGGCGCGACCGCTCCAGGAACCGCAGGCCCAGCCCCGGGACGACGTACAGCGCGAACGCGGCCACCACCCGCGGGTCCACCCGGGCGCCCAGCGACAGCGGGACGGCCGGGTCGAGCAGGGCCAGCGCGGTGATCGAGTCCGGGCGGCGGGCCGCGTGCAGGATGGAGATCATCCCGCCCATGGAGTTGCCGACCAGCGCCACGGGTTCGCGCACCACCTCGGCGAGGAACCGGTCGAGCAGCCGGGCGTTGGCGGGCACGGTGGTGCCGCGGCCCTCGGGGTGGGTCAGCCCGAACCCGGCCAGGTCCACCGCCAGCACGCGGTGGCGCTCGACCAGGTGGGGCGCGAGCAGGCACCAGTTGAGGTGCGAGCCGCCCAACCCGTGCACCAGCACCACCGGCGGCCCGTCGCCGCCGAAGTCGACGTAGTGCACCGGACCGTCCAGATCGACGTACCGGCTCGTCCCGCCCCAGTGGTCGAGTGTGGTCATACCGGCCAGTATGTCGCAACCTCGCTGGTCAGCCAGGAGCGACCCGGCGGGTGCAGGCCGGCGGGGGCAACGTGGCGGGAGCGGTCCGGCGGAGGCGGGGCCGCACGGCCGGCAGAGCCGGCCGACCCGTTCGGCGCACCTCGATCCTCTCGGCGCGCCCTGACCGGTCGGGGCGCGCCGACCGTTCCGAGGCGCGCCGGGCGGGTCGGGGTGCCCGATCGGAGCAGAGCGGGCAGGGCACAATGGCTCGCTGTGACCACTGCCATTCACCAGAGGATCGCCGACGAGCTCGGGGTGCGGGCCGGGCAGGTCAGCGCGGCCGTCGAGCTGCTCGACGGGGGCTCCACCGTGCCGTTCATCGCCCGCTACCGGAAGGAGGCGACCGGCGCTCTGGACGACGCCCAGCTGCGCACGCTGGATGAACGGCTGGGCTACCTGCGCGAGCTGGAGGACCGCCGCGCGGCCGTGCTGGAGTCGATCCGGTCGCAGGGCAAGCTGGACGAGGCGCTGGAGGCGCAGGTCCTGGCCGCGGACTCGAAGGCCCGGCTGGAGGACCTCTACCTGCCGTACAAGCCGAAGCGGCGCTCCAAGGCGCAGATCGCGCGCGAGCAGGGCCTGGAGCCGCTGGCCGACGGGCTGCTGGCCGACCCGACCCGGGACCCGCAGGTGGCCGCCGCCGCGTACGTGACCGGGGAGGTCGCCGACGTCGCCGCCGCGCTCCAGGGCGCCCGCGCCATCCTGGTCGAGCGGTTCGGCGAGGACGGCGACCTCATCGGCGAGCTGCGCGAGCGCATGTGGGGCCAGGGTCGCATCGCCGCCAAGGTCCGGGAGGGCAAGGAGGAGGACGGCGCGAAGTTCGCCGACTACTTCGACTTCTCCGAGCCGTTCACCAAGCTCCCGTCGCACCGCATCCTGGCGCTGCTGCGCGGTGAGAAGGAAGAGGTCCTCGACCTGGTCCTCGACCCGGCCGACGAGGACGAGCCCACCGGGTACGAGGCGCGCATCGCCGCCCGGTTCGGCGTCGACGACCGGGGCAGGCCCGGCGACAAGTGGCTGGGCGACACCGTGCGCTGGGCGTGGCGGACCCGGATCCTCGTGCACCTGGGCATCGACCTGCGGTCCCGGTTGCGGGCGTTCGCCGAGGACGAGGCCGTGAAGGTGTTCGCGACCAACCTGCGCGACCTGCTGCTGGCCGCGCCCGCGGGCACCCGCGCCACGATGGGCCTGGACCCCGGGTTCCGCACCGGCGTGAAGGTCGCCGTGGTCGACGCGACCGGCAAGGTCGTGGCCACCGACACGATCTTCCCGCACGTGCCCGCGAACCGGTGGGACGAGTCGATCGCCAAGCTGGCCGTGCTGGCGAAGGAGCACTCGGTGGAGCTCGTGGCCATCGGCAACGGCACCGCGTCGCGGGAGACCGACAAGCTCGCCGGCGACCTGCTCAAGCGGCACCCCGACCTGCGGTTGACCAAGGTCGTGGTGTCCGAGGCGGGCGCGTCGGTGTACTCGGCGTCGGCGTTCGCGTCGGCCGAGCTGCCGGGCCTCGACGTGTCGCTGCGCGGCGCGGTGTCGATCGCCCGGCGGCTCCAGGACCCGCTGGCCGAGCTGGTGAAGATCGACCCGAAGTCCATCGGCGTCGGCCAGTACCAGCACGACCTGTCCGAGACCAAGCTGTCGCGGTCGCTGGACGCGGTGGTCGAGGACTGCGTGAACGCGGTCGGCGTCGACCTGAACACGGCGTCCGCGCCGCTGCTGACCCGGGTGTCGGGCATCACCGCGGGCCTGGCCGAGAACATCGTGGTGCACCGCGACTCGAACGGGCCGTTCCGCACCCGCCAGTCGCTCAAGGACGTGCCGCGACTGGGGCCGAAGGCGTTCGAGCAGTGCGCGGGCTTCCTGCGCATCCCCAACGGCGACGACCCGCTGGACGCGTCCGCCGTGCACCCCGAGGCGTACCCGGTGGTGCGGCGCATCCAGGGCAAGGCGGACGGCGCGGAGCTGATCGGCAACACCGCGGTGCTGAAGAAGCTGCGGCCGGAGGACTTCGTCGACGAGCGGTTCGGCTTGCCGACCGTGACCGACATCCTGCGGGAGCTGGAGAAGCCCGGCCGCGACCCGCGGCCCGCGTTCAAGACCGCCACGTTCGCCGACGGGGTGGAGAAGATCTCCGACCTCAAGCCCGGCATGGTGCTGGAGGGCGTGGTGACGAACGTGGCCGCGTTCGGCGCGTTCGTGGACGTCGGCGTGCACCAGGACGGGTTGGTGCACATCTCGGCGCTGTCCAACACGTACGTGAAGGACCCGCGGGACGTGGTGAAGTCCGGCGACGTGGTGCGGGTGAAGGTGCTGGAGGTCGACATCCCCCGCAAGCGGATCGGCCTGACGCTGCGGCTGGAGGACGAGCCGGGCCGCAAGCCCGGGCGCGAGTCGCGGGACGGGCAGGCGCGGGACGGGCAGCGAGGTGGCAGGCAGGGCGGCGGCAAGCAGGGCGGGCAGGGCGGTCAGCGCGGCGGCAACGGTCGTCCGCGCCGGGACGAGCGCCCGCCGGCCAACGGCGCGATGGCGGAGGCGCTGCGCCGCGCCGGCCTCGGCGGCTGACCTGCCCGGCTGATTCGCGCGGCTGACCCGCGCGGTCGGGCCACCGGGGTGTCTCGCGGCGTGTCCCGCCGACGAGGCGCCCCGGTGGCCACGCGCACCTCGCCGGCGCGGTTCCCCGAAGCGGCGGGTGACCGGGTGACCGGAACCTCACCGCGCGCCGCCTGTTCGGGCTTGAGCGCGGCCGGTGGGGGTACGTTCCGGGCATGAGGGTCGTCGTCACGGGTGCCGCGGGCAACGTGGGGACGGCCCTGCGCCGCGTGCTCGCGGAAGCCGGGGGTCGAGATCGACCGGTGGGCGCCCAGCCCCCTGGCGCCGACCGCGCTGCCGGTCGTGGTCGCCACCGATCCCGTGCACCCGAGTGGAGCAGACTGGGGTGGGGTCGGCCCGTGCACCAGAGCCAAGAGGGAGGTTCGCGTTGAGCGACGTCGTGGACGCGGTGGTCATCGGGTCCGGTCCGAACGGGTTGGTGGCGGCGAACGTGCTGGCCGACGCCGGGTGGGACGTGCTGGTGTTGGAGGCCTCCGACGAGCCCGGTGGCGCGGTGCGGACGGCCGAGCTGACGGAGCCGGGGTTCCACCACGACCTGTTCAGCGCGTTCTACCCGCTGGGGGTCGCGTCGCCGGTGATCGCGGGGCTGGGGTTGGACCGGCACGGGCTGGAGTGGCGGTGGGCGCCCGACGTGCTGGCGTACGTGCTGCCGGACGACCGGGTGGCGCTGCTGTCGCGGGACGTGGACCGCACGGCCGAGTCGGTCGAGTCGTTCGGTGCGGGCGACGGTGACACGTGGCGGGCGGAGTTCGAGCGGTGGCAGCGGGTCCGGGACGACCTGATCGAGGCGTTGATGAGGCCGTTCCCGCCGGTGCGGGCGGGCGCGGGGCTGCTGGGCGCGCTGGGCGCGGGTGAGGGGTTGCGGTTCGCGCGGTCGTTCGTGCAGTCGGTGCGGGCGTTCGGGGACGACCGGTTCACCGGTGAGGGCGCGCCGTTGTTGTTGGCGGGCAACGCGATGCACACCGACCTGGGTCCGGACCAGGCGGGTGGCGCGGCGTTCGGGTGGCTGCTGTCGATGCTCGGGCAGGACCTGGGCTACCCGGTGCCGGCGGGTGGCGCGGGGGCGTTGACGCGGGCGTTGGTGCGGCGGCTGGGCGGTGTGGTGGAGTGCTCGCGGCCGGTGGCGCAGGTGGTGGTGGCCGGTGGGCGGGCGCTGGGGGTGCGCGACGCGTCCGGCGGGTTCGTGCGGGCGCGCAAGGCGGTGCTGGCGGACGTGCCCGCGCCGCGGCTCTACCTGGGGTTGGTCGGTGAGCGGCACCTGCCGGCGCGGTTGGTGTCGGACCTGGCGCAGTTCGAGTGGGACGACGCGACGGTCAAGGTGGACTGGGCGTTGGACGCGCCGATCCCGTGGACGAACCCGGAGGCGCGCGGGGCCGGGACCGTCCACTTGGGAGGTGACTTCAACGGGTTGGCGATGACCAGCGCGGAGATCGCGTGCGGGAGGCTGCCGCGGGTGCCGTTCGTGATCATGGGCCAGATGACGACGTCCGACCCGTCGCGGTCGCCGGAGGGCACGGAGACGGCGTGGGCGTACACGCACGTGCCCCGCGGCGAGCCCTGGTCGGCGGACCGCGCGCGGCGGCGGGCGGACCGGCTGGAGCAGCTGATCGAGCAGCACGCGCCCGGGTTCCGCGACCTGGTGCGCGGGCGGTTCGTGCAGGGACCGGGCGAGCTGGAGTCGCGCAACCCGAGCCTGGTCGGCGGATCGATCAACTCCGGGACGGCGGCGATCCACCAGCAGCTGGTGTTCCGCCCGGTGCCGGGCCTGGGTCGGGCGGACACACCGGTGGACCGGCTGTACCTGGCGGGGGCGTCGGCACACCCCGGCGGCGGGGTGCACGGCGCGGCGGGCGCGAACGCGGCACGGGCGGCGCTCGCGCGGAACGGCTTGGCGGGCGACGCGTACCGACTGCTGATGCGCGGCCTGAACCGGGCGGTGTACTAGCGAGGTGGACCAGGGTGGGCCGCAGCCGTTCACCTCGGCGGCTGCGGCCAGGCGGTGTGGTCGGGGGCCTCGCGGGCGAAGGATCACACGATGGGGTGATCATCGCCCGAAGATGTACGAAAACAGGGGTCTCGGCCATCGGTTGAACATGGAATCCCGCGACCACGACCACACCAACCCGGCCACCGACTCAGGTCAGCCCGGCCCCAACCCACGCCGCTCACAGGCTCTCCTTGCGCACGGCCAAGTCGGCGAGCCGCCGCAGTGACTCGCGGTTGCGCGGGACGAGGAACAGCGCCTGCGCGGACTCCGGCAGCAACGCGGTCGGCCCCTTGACGGCCTCCTCGGACATGACCACCTCGGTGCCGCCCGACACCTCGGTCAGCTCGATCCGGACCCGTGCCGCGCCGATCGGCCACAGGCGGGCCTCCAGGTCGAGCAGGCGAGAGGGCTCGACGGCCCGCACGGTGGTCACGTCGCGCACCGCGATCGGCCACGCCCCCACGCTGTGGTGGATGCGGGTGCCGACCGCGGGCCAGCCCGGGTCGACCTCGCGGATGTGGGCCGCGCCCACCACCCAGCCCGCGTAGGACCAGCCGTCGGTGAGGACCGCGAAAACGCGGTCCGCCGACGTGGGGACCGTCGTGCGCACCTCGATCATGCGCACCGGTTTCCCGGTGCGGGGCGGGTGAAAACTACCTGGCTGTCGCGGCACCCCCGGCCACCACCCGGTGACCGCAACACCCCGGCAACACCCCGGCAGCCGCCCGGCAGCCGGCAACACCCCGGCGGCACCCCTCGGCGGCTGCGACAACCGGCAAAACCCCGGCGTTGCCCCTCGGCGCTGCGGCAATGGGCAGCGCCCCGAGCCACACCCCGAAAGCGTCCCCCGGCAACGCGCCCCGGCAGCACCCCCACCGGCTACCTCGCCCGCGTGCCCTTCAGCTTGACCAGCTCGGACTCGAACAGGTTCGCCACCACGGCCAGGCCACCGGGGGTCGCGGGATCCGGGCGGGCGACGTAGGACTGGGTCGCGGACGGACGGCCGGCCAGTGAGAACCGGAGTTGGCCGGTCAGGCCGCCGGTGTCCACGTGGTTCGTGTCCTGGAACGCGCGCAGCACCCCGTCGCGGGTGAGGTCGTGCTCGGCGCACGCCTTCTCCAGGATCGCGGCGAACGCGACGCCGATGACGTAGCCGTGGTCGACCGAGCCCGTGGGTTCGACGTCGGGGTGCTCGCGCTCGAAGGCCTCGGCGACCTCGCGCGGGCCGGGGGCGTCGGCGGCGAAGGGGGAGATCGGGGAGACCATGAGCACCTTCTCGGTCACCGCCCGCGCGGCGGGGGTGTCCAGGATCCGGGGGTCGTAGGAGACGGCGTTGACCATGAACGGGACGTCCCAGCCGAGTTGTTCGGAGGCGGTCACGGCGGTCGCGGTCTGCTGCGGCGAGGTGCTGAGGAACACCGCCTTGACGCCCGCGGCCTTGAGCTCGGCGACCTGGGCGGTCACGTCGGCGGTGTCGGGGACGGCCTCGGCCACCAGGTCCATGCCCCACTGGCGGGCGGCGAACGTGCTGCCCTCCAGGGCGTTGCGGCCGAAGTCGCTGTCGACGTGGATGTGCCCGATCGGGTCGCCGTCGTGGATGGCGCCGGTGCTGCGGAGGTGGTCGAGGCCGTTGATGACGTCGAGGTCGTAGGTGGTGCCGACGACGACCATGTGGGGGTTGCCGAGCAGGGTGGCCGACCAGGAGGCGGGGGCGGCGAGGGCGCGGGTCTGCACGAGGTCGGGTTCGATGGCCTCGGTCATGGGCGCGCCGGTGATGTCGACGAACCCGAGGACCTGCGGTTCGAGCTCGAAGTAGCCGTTGAGGGCGCGGTCGACGTCGTAGCCGTGGTCGCTCTGCTTGAGCTCGACGCGCCGGCCGCAGAGGCCGCCGCGTTCGTTGAGGCCGCCGAAGAACAGCTCGTAGCCCTTGATGCGCAGCAGCGAGGTGGCCGAGAACGGGCCGGTCATGTCGGTGAGCACGCCGAGGGAGATGGTGGTGTCGGTGACGCCGGGCCCGGTCTTGAGCTGCGGCTCGTCCCCCGCGCAGCCCGAGGCGAGCAGGGCGAGGACGGCCGAGCAGACGACGAGCTTGCGCACCGGGAACTCCCACCCCTCACGTTACTGACCAGTAGGATTATCGGCACGTGGTCGCGGCACCACCTGATCCTGTGACATACCGCACGGTCGGTATGCCTGAACGGACGAGTCGCCTACGGAATGGAAGGTGAGCTCCAGTCACGGAAAGTCGTGAATTCCGCACCTCCTCACCCGTTCAGACCGATGATCTCGATGTGAACCACAGGGGTGCTGTCCGTGAACATCCCGGGTTCTAATACAGGGGTCGGCCGATCCCCCAGGAGTCCGCATGACGCCACCGCGCGCCGGTTCGCCCGTGCTGGTAGGACGGGACGACGAGCTGGACGCGCTGCTGGACGCGGTGGCCGGCCAGCCGTCCGTGGTGCTCATCGCGGGTGAGGCGGGTGTCGGCAAGAGCCGCCTGGTCAGGGAGCTGCTGCACCGCCCGGAGCTGGCGCCGCTGCGGGTGCTCACCGGGTTCTGCCAGCCGCTGCGGGAGCCCTTCCCCTACGGCGCGGTGCTCGACGCGTTGCGCACGGTGGGCCCGCACCTCAGAAGGGCGTCCCTGAGTCCGGTCACGGGCGTGGTGAGCCCGCTGGTGCCGGAGATCGCCGAGCACCTGCCCGAGCCACCCACCCGTCCGGACGACCCGCGGCACGAGCGGCACCACCTGTTCCGGGCCGTGCGGGAGCTGCTGTCCGCGGTGGGCCCCGCGCTGCTGGTCGTCGAGGACCTGCACTGGGCCGACGACGGCTGCCGCCACCTGCTGCGGTTCCTGATGTCCGACCCGCCCGCCAACCTGACCACCCTGGTCACCTACCGCCGTGAGGACGCGCCCGGCGGGATGCCGCTGGGCAGCGCCTACCGCCCGCCCGCCGGCGTCGCCTCGGCGCTGGTCGAGCTGCGACCCCTGGACGTCGCCGGCACCCACGACCTCACCACCGCCATCCTGGGCGCGGACGCCGTGCCCGCCGGGTTCGCCGCCCACCTGCACGAACGCACCGCGGGCCTCCCCTTCGTCATCGAGGAGGTGCTGCGCGCCCTGCCCGACCCCGACTGGCGCCTGCTGGACGCGGTGGAGGTGCCGGCCCTGCTGCGCGACGCCATGGCCGAGCGGCTGGACCGGCTGCCCGCCACCGGCCGCCGCATCGCGCAGGCCGCCGCCGTGCTGGAGGTGCCCGCCGACGAGGCGCTGCTGGCCGAGGTCGGCGCGGTCGCGCCCGACCGGGCCCGGACCGCGCTCACCCACGCCCTGCACAGCGGCGTGCTGCACGAGACCGGCGAGGTGCGCTACGGCTTCCGGCACGCCCTCGCGCAGCAGGCCGTCTACGACACGCTCACCGGTCCCGAGCGCCAACGCCTGCACCTGCGCGCGCTGAGGGCGCTGGAGGCCGCCAGCCCGCGCCCGTTCATGCAGCTGGCCGAGCACAGCCGTCGCGCCGGGCTGCTCGACGACTGGTTGCGCCACGGCGAGGCGGCCGCCGACCGGGCGCTGGAGGTCGGCGACCCGTCCACGGCCACGCGCCTGTACCAGCGGCTGCTGGACGAGGCGTCCCTGACGCCGTCCGACGTGGACCGGCTGGCGGTGAAGCTGGGCCAGGTGGCGCGCGGCGGGATCGACCAGCACGACCCGCGGGCCACGCTGGAGCGGCTGCTCGACGACCACCGGCTGTCCACCGCGGCGCGCGGCGAGGTGCGGCTGAACCTGGGTTTCCTGCTGATCCGCCAGTTCGGGGGCGTGCGGCACGGCCGCGAGGTGCTGGAACTGGCCATCGCCGAGCTGGGCGAGCGCCCGGAACTGGCGATGCGGGCGCGGGCCGTGCTGGCGCAGCCGTTCTTCGGCGCGGTGCCGCTGGCCGAGCACGCGCGGTGGCTGCGCGAGGTCGAGGTGTTCATCGCCGGCTGCGACGACGAGGCGGTGCGGTACTCCCTGCTGGCCAACCAGCTCGGCTCGCGGACGTGCGTCGGCGAGCGGGGCGTGGTCGACGAGCTGGACCGGCTGCCGGACACCTCGACCGACGTGGCCGCGCGCCGGCACCTGGCGCGCCTGCACTGCAACCTGGCCGACGCGTTCGCCCTGGTCGGGCACTTCGACCTGGCGCGCGACTCGCTGGACCGCGGCCTGCGGCTGACCGTCGGCGCGGGCGTGCCGTTCACCGCGGGCACCGGGCAGTCCACGCGCATCCACCTCGACTGGTACACCGGGGACTGGGCGTCGCTGGCGGACCGGTGCGAGCGGCTGCTGGAGGAGTACCGGGAGCTGCTGCCGGTCGCCGGTGAGGTCAACCTCGTGCTGGGGTGCCTGGCGGTGGCGCGCGGCGACTGGGACGCGGCCGAGCGGCACCTGGCGGGCGCCGGGGTGCGGTCGGCGGAGAACTCGATCACGCCGGTGGCGCTGGGCGGGTTCGCCGCGCTGACCCGGCTGTGGTTCGAGCGCGGCGACCTGGACCGGGCCTGCGCGGAGGCCGACCGGGGCCTGGAGCTGGCCCGCAGCAAGGGCGTGTGGGCGTGGCTGGGCGAGCTGGCGCCGGCCGCGGTGGACGCGTTCTGCGCGGCCGGGCGGGTCGGGGACGCCGAGGAGCTGGTGGAGGAGCTGGACGCGGGCCTGCGCGACCGGGACGCGCCGCTGGCGCACGTGGCGCTCAAGGCGTGCCGGGCGCTGCTGGCCGCGCACCGGGGCGAGGACGCCGTGCCGCTGCTGGAGGTGGCGCGGTCGGCCGCCGACGCGCTCGGGCTGCGGTACCACTCGGCGGTGCTGGCCGAGCGGACCGCGCTCGTGCGCCTGGAGCGCGGCGACGGGGCGGCGGTGGCGGCGCTGGGCCGGGTGGCCGACCGGTTCGACGCGCTGGGCGCGAGCCGGGACGCGGCGCGGTGCCGGCACCTGGTGCGCGGTGCGGGCGTGGCCACGCCGTCCCGCCGCGGCAGGCGCGGTTACGGCAACGCGCTGTCGCCGCGGGAGCAGGACGTGGCCCGGCTGCTGGCCCGGGGGCGCACCAACCGGGAGATCGCCGACGTGCTGTTCCTGTCGCCGCGCACGGTCGAGCAGCACGTGGCGCGGGTGCTGCGCAAGCTGGGGGTGGCGTCGCGGGCGGACCTGCTGGCCTGACCTGCCGGCCCTGACCTGCCCGCGACCGACCCCGCGCCTACAGGTAGGAGCGCTGACCCCACGGCATGGCCGCGGCGAGCTGGGCGCGCCTGCCGATGTCGAGCTTGCGGTAGATGCGGGTGATGTGGAGCTCCACGGCCCGGGTGGACACCGAGAAGTGCTCGGCGATCTGCCGGTTCGTCATGCCCTCCAGCATCATCAGCGCGATGCGGTGCTCGTGCGGCGTCAGCGGCTCGCGCGAGCGCGCCTCGGCGCTCTGCCCGTCCCGCGGACGCACCATGCCCGGCACCCGCTCGCCCTCCGGCAGCCCCAGCAGCACGTGCCACTGCCGGATGCGCACCTCGGCGATCGACTGCGACCGCACGTACGGGTCACCGCGCACCAGGTCCCGGGCGGCTGCGTCGTCGGGCACCTGCACGATCAGCAGCACCCCGGAGCCGTCGGCCCACGGGCCGGTCCCGACGAGCACGCCCTGCTCCGCGAGCGGACGCCAGTATTCCCGGTGGGCGAGATGAATGGATCTCCGCACCTGGCGCGCATCACGAAATGTCAACTCAACGGCGAAAGCCACTGGACTGATCCCCATTTCATTCCGCGGCCGACTTTCGCCCAACACTCAACATGTGGCGATTATTCAGTGTCAAGTGAGACACCTCACATGGGTGATATGCGAACCCAATGACCCCTATAGGCGCTTTTCGAACCGGTACTCGGCGTAGGGGTCGGCGTTGAACGGCGTGACCTGCCCGTAACCGTGCCTGGCGTACGGGGCGCGGGCTTCGACCAGGTCAGCGCGGGTGTCCAGGCGCACGGAGCGGGCACCCGGGGCGGCCGCGCCCCGCTCCACCTCGGACAGCAGGGCCGCTCCCCCGCCCGTGCCCCTGGCACCGGCCGCCACGTGCAGGCGCTTCAGCTCGGCGGTCGCGGGGTCGACCAGCCGGAAGCCGGCGCAGCCCGCGGGCCGCCCCCCGCACCTGCCGACGTAGCAGCCGACCAGGTCGTCGGTGGGGTCGTCGGCGATGGCCCGGTCCACGTCGCAGGGGGTGGCGGGGCGGCCGTGGCAGCGGCCGATGACCTAGGCCGGGTAGTCGCGCACGAGAGTGGTCACGAGCGGGTTGTCAACCCGCACGGGCTGAACGGTCCAAGAAGCCACTGGCAGATTTTCACCGTTGCTGGTCCATTTGGACACCTGGTTTTCCGCATTCCGGACGCGTGTAAAGTCCACGCCCGTGCCAGCGCAACAGGTCCGCTTGGAGCGGGACGCGGTCGGGCTCGCGGTGCTCACCGTGGACGCGCCGCCGCTGAACCTCTACACCGCGGAGCTGCACGACCTCCTGGAGGCCGCGCTCGACGACCTGGAGGAGCGGCCCGCGCGGGCGCTGCTGGTCAGGGCCGAGGGCAAGGTCGTCAGCGGCGGCGTCGACGTGCGGCTGTTCGCCGCGCAGAAGGGCGCCGCGCGGGCCAAGGCCCTGCTCGACCACATGCTGGAGCTGCCGGAGCGGGTGGCGGCGCTGCCGTTCCCGACCGTGTTCGCCGCGCACGGCCTGTGCCTGACCTGGGCGTTCGAGGTCGCGGTCGCGTGCGACGTGGTGCTGGCGGCGCGGCGGGCGACGTTCGGGCTGGTCGAGAAGGTCGTCGGGCTGACCCCGACCATGGGCGGCACGCAGCGGCTGGCCGCGCGGGCGGGCGTGGGCCGGGCCAAGGAGTTCGTGATGACCGGCGACCGCTACGACGCCGAGACCCTGGAGCGGTGGGGCGTGGTCAACCGCGTGCTGCCGGACGAGGGGTTCGACGACGCGGCGCTGGAGTTCACCCACGCCCTCGCCAAGGGGCCCACGCTGGCGCACGCCGCCACCAAGCGGGTGCTGGCGCACTTCGAGAGCGGCGGCGTGGCCGAGGCCGACGAGCACGTGACGGCCATCGCCGCGGAGCTGTTCGACACCGAGGACCTGCGCGGGGCGGTGCGGTCGTTCCTGGAGGACGGGCCGGGCCGGGCGACGTTCAGCGGCCGCTGAGCCGACGCCGAGCCGGTGCGGCCCCCGGCCGGGGGCCGCACCGGGTCACAGCGGGTCGTAGGTGGTCCCCCCGTACCAGGACAGCGCCGAGCGCAGCTCCACCACGTCCTGGTCGCGGCGCTTGCGGTAGCGCTCGTGCGAGATCGGGTAGACGCGCAGGCCGCCCTTGTGGGTGGTGAAGGTGCCGCGGCCCAGCGTCTCCGGCGGCTGGGCGGCGCTGACCAGCCACACCACGAGCCACGGCCGCGAGTGGTGCGACTCCACCTTCACCCGGGCGACGGCGTACCAGGGCAGGCGGCGGGTCTGCTCCCCGTCGGACAGCGTGATGCCGTCCGGGCCGACGCCCAGGGTGAGCTGCGCGCCCACCGCGCCCGCGATCAGGCGCACCGCGACGACCACGAACGCCAGGAACGCGACGAACGCGGCGATCCGCACCGGGACGATCGCGACGTTGTCCGGGTCGGCGATCCAGCCGGTGACGAAAGCCGCCAGCAGGTTCGCGCCCGCCCAGCCCAGGGCCACCGCCCGCGAGGTCCGGAAGCTGGCGCCGGTGGGCTTGACCTGCTGGGAACCGGGATCGGCGGCCGAGGCCACGCGGGTGGCGGGCTTGGGCGCCACAGGGGCGACGCCGGTCGGGTTCGGGACGCCGGTCGGGTTCGGGACGCCGGTCGGGTTCGGGACGCCCGTGGGGTTGGGGAAGCCGGTGGGGGTGGCGAAGCCGGTCGCGTTCTGGGCGGGGATCCCGGTCGGGTGGTGGAACCCGGCCGGGCTCGGGTTGACCGACGTGGGCGGCTTCGGCGGCGGGTCCTCCACCATGACCCGCGTCGGCGGCTTCGCGGGCAGCTTGCTCAGCTCGGTGTGGCGCTGCTCGACGACGGTGCGCACGCGGGCCGGCAGCCACGACGGGTCGGTCGACGGCGGGCCGATCAGCTCCAGCAGGCGGGCGGGCGTCGGCCGGTTCGCCGGTTCGCGGACCAGGCACGGCACGACCAGCGGCACCAGCGACGGCGGCACCCGCGTCAGGTCCGGGTCCTGGTGCACCGCGCGGTAGATCAGCGCGGACGTGGCGCCCTCGCCGAACGGGCCGCTGCCGGTGGCCGCGTAGACCAGGACCGAGCCGAGGGCGAACACGTCGCTCTGGGACGTGATGGCCTGGCCGACGACCTGCTCCGGCGACAGGTAGCCGGGGGTGCCGAAGACGATGCCCGCCTCGGTGAGCGCCGAGTGCTCCAGGGCGCGGGCGATGCCGAAGTCGATCACGCGCGGGCCGTCGTCGGCCAGCAGCACGTTGGACGGCTTGAGGTCGCGGTGCACCAGGCCCGCGGAGTGGATGGCGACCAGCGCCTCGGCCAGGCCGCCCGCGAGGCGGCGCACCGCGCGTTCCGGCAGCGGCCCGTGGTCCTGCACGGCCTGGTGCAGGCTCATGCCCGCGATGTACTCGGTGGCCATCCACGGGTGCTCGGCGTCGGGGTCGGCGTCGACCACGGTCGCGGTCCAGAAGCCGCCGACCGAGCGGGCCATCTCGACCTCGCGGCGGAAGCGCTCGCGGAACTGGGGGTCCTCGGCCAGCTCCGGGCGCGCGACCTTGACCGCGATCGGGCGCCCGCCGCGCGAGCGGGCCAGGTAGACCGACCCCATCGCGCCGCGACCGAGTGCGGCGAGCAGCGTGTAGTCGCCGATCCGCGACGGGGCGTTCGGGGGCAGTGGCTGCACGACACCCACATTAGATGTCCCGGCCACCCGGCTTGACCCGGACCACCGATTACGGCCTGTGAACTATTGCGACGCAACCTCGGGCGGGGTGGCGTTGCCGAGGGTCCCTCACCACCGCGGGGCCCGCCCGAGTGGACGACTCGTGGTGTCCGGGTGGACGACTCGTGATGTCCGAGTGGAGGACACGCGATACCCGAACGGAGGACACGCCTGGTCCGAGCGTTGAACTCGGGGGGTCCGGGCGTTCGACACGGTGGGCCTGGAAGGTTCGACTCGCGCCCGATCAGGTGGTGAGGGTCAGGAGGGTGGTGGCCTTGGAGTGCCAGGAGTGGGGCAGGACGGAGGCGCGGAGGGAGTGGGGGGACTGGAGGGGGCCCTGGGAGAGGGTGGCGCGGACGGCCTCCACGAAGTCCGCGTGGGTGGTGGTGGCGCGGACCCGGTCGGTGTAGGAGGCCAGTTCGGCGAAGTCGGTGCTGACCACCGGCAGGCCCAGGGACAGGTACTCCTTGAGCTTGATCGGGTTGGAGTGCCTGATCCAGCTGTTGTCCTGCCACGGCATGATCGCCACGTCGAACGCCGAGCCGTAGGCCGGGATGAGGCTGTAGGGGCGGAAGCCCAGCCAGTGCACGTTGGGGTGCTTGTCGAAGCGCTCCATGGGGTGGGTGGCGTCGCCGATCAGCACCAGGGAGGCGTCGGGCAGCTCGGCGGCGACCCGTTCCAGCAGGTCGAAGTCGACCACGAAGTCGTCGAGGGCGCCGAAGAAGCCGATGCGCGGGCCGGGGATCGCGCGGACGTCGTCGGGCCGCTCGTGCTCCGGGCGGGCGGTGAAGTGGTCGACGTCCACGCCGTGGTCCAGGAAGTGGGCGCGCGAGCCGGTGAGCGGCCGCTCCTCCTCCATCAGGGCGTGGGAGACGTAGACGACGTGGTCCGAGTGGGTGAGGAGCTCGCGCTCCAGCACCTCGATGGACGCGCGGTCGGCCTCCGGGAAGTCCGAGTGCCGGTCCGAGCGGTTGAACACCAGGCGGTGCCGCCGCATCGGGGCGACCACGTCCCACGCGGTCGGGATGGTGACCATGATCACGGGGGTGCGCAGGCGCAGGGCGGTGGCGACCAGCCGCACCTGGGCGCGCACCAGGACGGCGTTGACGCGGCGCAGGAACGGCGAGCCGTAGAACGGCAGCGGCAGCGGCGACATCACGTAGAAGTCCGGCAGCGGCTCGCGCACGAACTTGGCCACGCTGCGCAGCTTGCGCAGGATGCGCCGGGACACGTGGGTGCTGTTGCCGCGGGTCGGCATCCGCATGCCGATGCTGTTGACCACCAGCACCCTGCGGCGCCCGGCCACCGACCGCATCAGCTGGAAGTCCGAGTGCGCCCGGTTGTGGTACCACCAGTCCTGCGCGGAGAAGCAGATCCAGCCGTGCTCGGCGTCCCCGCCGGGGCGGGCGGGCCAGCGCCGCCAGCGCAGCAGGTCCCGCAGGGCCGTGCGGTGCTTGGCGTGGCGGGGCGCGCGCAGCAGCTCGTTGAGCACGACCGCGAACCACATGACGAGCGCGAGCGGGCGGCCGTGGCGCTCGCGGACCATCCGCACCCGGTTCGTGGTGGCCATCGACCACAGCACCGGCGACGTGGACTGCTCGCCGCCGAGGTGCACGGCGCGGGCGCGCGGCTCGTAGCGGACCGCGTGCCCGCGGTCGCCCGCGCGGAGCATGTACTCGGTCTCCTCCGAGTACAGGAAGTACCGCTCCTCCAGCACGCCGGTCGCCTCGCGGGCCTCGCGGGAGATCAGCCACGCCGCGCCGGTCGCCCAGTCGACGGTGGCCGCGGTCGCGTAGCGGCGGTGGTCGGCGACGACCTCGCCCAGCGCGTCGCGCAGGCCGGCGCGCTCGCCGCCGAGCAGGGCCTCGCCCAGGGCGCGCAGCGGGTTCGGCGCGCGTCGCAGCGACAGCTGCGGCGAGCCGTCGGCGTAGGTCAGGCGCGGCGCGGCGATGCCCGTGCCGGGCAGGGCCAGGGCGGCGCGCAGCAGCGCGATCGCGTCCGGTTCGAGCCGGACGTCGGGGTTGAGCACGAGGACGTCGCAGTCGGGCGCGGCGGCGAAACCCGCGTTGACGCCCGCGGCGAACCCGTCGTTGGCCTCGCGCGCCACCACCCGGGCGCCGGGCGCGACCCGCGCGACCACGTCGAGGGTGCCGTCGGTGGAGGCGTTGTCCACCACCACGACCCGACCGTCCGGAATGGACTCCAGCGCGGCGGCCACCGATCTCAGGCAGTCCTCGACGACGTCGGCGCTCTGGTAGGTCACCACGACCACGGCAAGCGGCACTTCTACTCCCCCGGACGGCGGAACCGGGTGCGCAGCGCGCCCCCGAGCAGGCGGAACGCGAACGGCAGGTCGTCGCGCAGGTAGCGCTTGGCCAGGCGGCGCGGTTCGAGCGCGAGGCGGTGCAGCCACTCCGCGCCGACCTTCTGCACCACGCCCGAGGCGCGGCGGAACTCGCCCGCGGCCATCGGGATGCCCGCGCCGCAGCCCAGGAACCAGGTCTCGGGCAGCTCCGCGCGCAGCAGCCGGATCAGGCGTTCCTGCTTGGGGAAGCCCAGGCCCACCATGACCAGGTCGGGCTTGGCCTCCACCACCCGGGCGACCACCTCGGCGGTCAGCTCGGGCGAGGTGTCGAAGCCGAACGGCGGCGAGTCCGTGCCCGCCACGCGCAGCCCCGGGTGCCGGTCGGCGAGCACGGCGGCGGCCTTCTCCGGGATGCCCGGGTTGCCGCCCAGCAGGTACACCGAGCGGTCCTCGCGGGCGGCGGCCGCGGCGAGGGTGAACACCAGCGACGAGCCGGTGACCCGCTCCGGCACGGGCACGCCCGCCAGCCGTCCCGCCCACACCACCGGCATCCCGTCGGCGACCACGACCTCCGACTCGGCGATCAGCGCCGCCAGCGCGGTGTCGCGGGTGGCGGCGCGCACGATGTCCACGTTGGCCGTGACGATCGCGCCGCCCTCGGCGCGCCGCCACGCGGCGGCGACGTGCCCGGCGACGCCGGACTCGGGCACGGCCCACACGTCGACGGCGCCCACCCGGACGCGGGCCTGCGAGTTCTCCGGCATACCCGCGTCATCGGCCGCGGCCGGGACGCCGTTACGGTGGTCCGACCACCGGTAACGGTCACCGCCCGTAGCCGATAACCGGGGCATGTACGTCGCGTCGGCCCGACCCGCGGAGCGGGTCAGGGGCAAGGTGCCCGGCACCGTGGTCGCCCTGGGGGCGGTGAGCCTGCTGACCGACGTGTCGGCCGAGATGGTGACCGCGTTCATGCCGGTCTACCTGCTCGTCACGCTCAACATGAGCTACGCCCAGTTCGGTTTCCTCGACGGCCTGTACACGGGGGCGACGGCGGTGCTGCGGCTCGTCGGCGGGCACCTGTCCGACCGGTCCCGGCGGCACAAGGCGGTCGCCGCGGCCGGTTACGGGCTGTCGGCGGTGACGAAGCTCATCTTCCCGGTGGTGGGCGCGTCGGCGTTCGGGATCGGCGCGACGATGGCCGCCGACCGCGCGGGCAAGGGCCTGCGCACCGCGCCGCGCGACGCCCTGATCTCCCTGGCGACCCCGCCGGACCGGCTGGGCGCCGCGTTCGGCCTGCACCGCACCATGGACACGGTCGGCGCGCTGCTCGGGCCGCTGGTGACGTTCCTGCTGCTGTACCAGGTCGGCACGGTCGCCGGGCCGGTGTTCGTGGTCAGCGCGTGCTTCGCGGTGGTGGGGCTGATCGTGCTGGTGGCGTTCGTGCGGGAGAACCCGGGACCCGCGCCCGCCGGGCCGAGGCCGTCGGTCCGGGCCGGACTGGCGCTGCTGCGGGACGCCGGCTACCGGAAGGTGGCGGTCGCGTCGGCGGTGCTGGGCCTGGCGACGCTGTCCGACGCGTTCGTGTTCATCCTGGTGCAGCGGGCCACCGGCGCGCCGCTGCACCTGCTGGCGCTGTTCCCGCTCGGCACCGCGCTGGTCTTCCTGCTCGCCGCCGCGCCCGCGGGCGGGCTCGCCGACCGGGTCGGCCGGTGGCCGGTGTTCCTGGTCGGGCACGTGCTGCTGCTCGGCGTGTACGCGGTGCTGCTCGTCCCCGGCACCGGCTACCTCGGCGCGGGCGCGGCGCTGCTGCTGCACGGCCTGTTCTACGCCGCGACGGACGGCGTGCTGTCGGCGCGGGTGAGCGCGCTGGCGCCGGAGGCGCTGCGGGCGTCGGGCCTGGCGGTCGTGCAGACGGGGCAGGCGCTGGCCCGGTTCGCGTCCTCGGTGGCGTTCGGCTTCCTGCTCCAGCACGCCGCGTTCGGCACGGCCGTCTGGACGGCGATCGGGTCGCTGCTGGTGGCCGTGCTGGTGGCCTGGCGGCTCAAGGCCTGACGCGCTGCCGCGGGCCTGGTGGGCTGCCGCGGGCCTGGCGGAACCGCCGCGGCGCCCCCTGTGGCGGGGACGCCGCGGCGGTGCGCCTCGGAGTCAGAGCGACCTCAGAGCAGGGCGATGTGGCCGTGGGAGACGGACCTGCCGTGCGCGGCGTTCCCGGCGAACGCGGCGGTGTAGCCCCGCAGGAGCGTGTCCAGGCCGACCAGCAGCGGCACCGGGGCGTCGCACCTCGCCTCGCCCCGGGCGTCGGTGGTGGCCGCGCACAGCGGGTGGCCCTTGATCGTGCGGAACACCACCCTCTCCCCCGCCACCGGGCGGCCGGTGTGCGACTCGACGAGCGTGGCGTCCACGCCGCGCAGGGTGAAGCCCAGCAGCAGCCGCAGCTGGAGCTGCGCGTGACCGGCGGTGAGCTCCGTCGGCGCGGGCGGCACGGCGTGGATCGCGACGCCGACCGGGTTCACGCCGACCGGCACGGTCCTGGTCACGGCCAGGGTGGCGGTGTCCACGACGGACACCGTGCCGCCGGCGAAGTTGGTCACGTAGGCGCGGGAGCCGTCCGGGGTGAGGGCGACGCCGATCGGGCGGCTGCCGACCGGGACCTGGGTCACGTGCGCCAGGGCGTCCACGTCGACCACGGACAGGGTGTGGCCCTCGCTGTTGGTGACGAACGCGCGGCCGCCGTCGGGCGAGACCGCGATGCCGTGCGGGACGAAGCCCACCGGCACCGCGCCGATCACCGCGTTGGTGGCCGTGCTCACCACGACCACGTTGTTGGACGCCTTGTTCACCACCAGCAGCTCCGCGCCGTCCGGGGTCACCGCCACGGCGGTCGGGGTCGAGCCGGTGGGGATCTCGGCGACCTCGGTGTTGGTCGCGGTGTCCACCACGGACACCGTGCCGGGGCCGGCCACGTCGTGCGCCACGTACAGGCGTCCGCCGTCCGGGCTGATCGCCACGCCGTCGGCGTTCGGGCCGACCGGGATGGTCTCGGTGGCGGTCAGCGTGGCCGCGTCGACCACCGAGACCGTGCCCGCCCGGTAGTTCGACACGTACACGTGGCCGCCGTCCGGCGAGACCACGACGCCGGCCGGGCCGTCGCCGACGGGCACCGCCGCGTCCACCGAGTTGGTGGGCGTGTCGATCACCGTCAGCGTGTTGTCGCGCACGTTGGTCACGTAGCCGCGCGCGCCGTCGAACGCGACGCCCACGCCGTAGGGCGAGCCGTTGGCGGAGTCGCCGAGGGTGGCCGTGACCGCGTCGGAGGCGGTGTCGAGCACGGACACGCCGCCGCCGTTGTTGGCCACGTACCCGAGCACGCGCGTGGGCGCCGGGGCGGCTGTGGTCGGTGGGGTGGCTGTGGCAGCCGTTCGGGCGGTCGCGGCGGGTGGGGCGAGCAGCAGCGCCGCCGCCGCGAGGGCGACCGCCCCGCCCAGCGCTCGTGAGGATGTCGGCAGCACTGTCGGCCTCCAGGGGTCAGAAACGGTAGATGTGCACCCCGTACGGGGCGAAGTCGTCGACGATGCGGCCGTCCGTGATCGGCACGGTCCGGTCCTCGCCGACCACGGTCGCCGTGCCCTGCCGGACCGGCACCTCCACCGTCACCCGGGCCGCCAGGCTCCGGGGGTGGTCCCGGTTGCCGTCGGTCTGCGCGAGCACCCAGTGGGCGCCGTCGACCCGCTTGTGCAGGAACGCGACCGGGATGCCGTTGTCGCTGATCGCCCGCACGCCCGGCTGGTTGCGCGCGTTGAGCACGGGCGCGAGCGACTCCAGCCGCGCGTTGACCTCCGTCACCCGCTGGGTGATCTCCGGGCGGGTCAGCACGCTGGAGTACTCGCCCTTGCCGTCCGGGTAGAAGCTGTGCGCGAAGTAGTTGATGCCGGTGGCGCCGTGCAGGACGGTGTTCCACACCGCCGACTCCAGCTGGTCGGCGTCGATGATCTCGCCGTGGGTGTGCGGGTGCCCGGTCTCCACGAACCCGTACAGCGGCTTGTCCGGCCCGCACCACTTGCGCATCGTGTCGATCACCTCGCCGTAGGCGTACGCGCCGACCGTGTGGTTGCGGTCGGGGTGCGTCCAGGCGTAGTAGTCGGCCGAGGCGATGTCGGCGGCCGAGCAGTAGGTGCGCATGTCCTCTTCGTAGGACTTCTCGATGTGGCCGTAGCCGATCTCACCGGTCGGCGTGCCCATCCACGGGCTGAAGTTGATGTAGGTGGGCCGCGTCGGGTCCTGGGCGCGCACCCGGTTGGCCGCCGCGAGGATCGCGGAGGGCTGCATGTCCGGGTTGAACACGTCCCCGTAGACCTTGTTCATGTCCGGCTCGTCGGCCACCAGGTAGCCGACGTAGTTGCGGGCGTGCGCGGTGTCGGCCAGCACGGTGTCGACCCGCACCGGGTCGACGTACACCCGCCAGTCGGTCTCGTACAGGCCCTCCTGGCGCAGGTACCACCACTGGTCCTCCCACAGCCCGATGCCGAAGTCGACGCCGATGCGGGGGAACGCGCGGCCCAGCTTCTCGCCGTGCTCGATCCCGGACGGGTCCTGCATCCAGACGTTGATCGGGAACACGTTCGGGTCGCCGGTCGGGTTCGGGCCGTTGGCCCACTGCTGGTAGTAGCCGGGCAGCGGGGTGGGGATCGGCGCGGGCCACGCCGCCGACCGCCCCTCCGCCTCGGCCGTGCAGGCCGCCGTCAGGATCAGCACCGCCAGGAGACATGGTGGTCGGGCCATCGTCGTCAATCCCCTCAACCGGTGGTCTTGGTGCGACCGCGCGCGGCCAGCACCTGCTTGGCCTTCTCGAAGCCGCCGGGGCCCAGCAGCCTCATCGCCGCGGTCTTGGCCGCGTAGCGGGCGCCGTCGCGCGCCACCCGCAGCGGGTGCCCGACGAACCGGTCGCGGGCCAGCAGCCCGGCGGCCGGCTCCGGCACGTCGCCCAGCGCGTCGCCGAACAGCGCCCGGTGCGGCGCGGGCGAGACCAGCCGGCCCCGCGTGCGGTTGCTCACGTTGCCGCCGTGCACCACCTGGAGCCAGCCGGGCGGCCCGCCCAGCGACACCACCTCGGCGTGCCGGTGCAGGCGGTTGTGCCAGTCCACCCAGCAGGTGACGGGGTCGTCCCAGCTCTCCCGCAGCGAGGCGAACGCGTTGTCGCGGTCGTGGTGGGCGTACAGCCCTCCCGGGCTCTTGACCAGGCCGTTCGCCAGGTACAGCGCGGTGCGGCGGCCGGTCGGCCGGTCCGCCTGGAGGCGGGCCACGAAGTCCGCGGCCAGGCCGTCGTCGTTGTCGAGGTTGGTGGTGATGAGCCCGTCACCCCTCGTGGCGAAGAGCTTCGAGATGTCCTCGACCAGCTCCTCGCGGCTGACCTGCGTGCGGAACACCGGCGCGTAGGCGTCGCCGTGGGAGGCGATCCGGTCCTTGAGCCACGCCGGGCTCTCCGGGTCGAAGTAGATGAGCCACCGGAAGTTCGAGGAGGTCTGGGCCGCCACCGAGGGCAGGCAGTACCTCTCGAACAGCCCGACGCGCTCGACCAACCAGCCCTCGCGCGCCCGCACGACGCTCTCCGCGCCCACGGACGGCAGGTTGAAGCGCGTCAGCACAACGTGGTCCATCGAGAACCCCTTCCCGTCCCCTCGTACATCGGGATCGGGAGCGGACCGTTAACGATCCGCCGGCGAGCACGATGAGTAGGTCGTGACTGAGCCCTCGGCACGACCCACGGTCGACGTGGTCATCCCCTGCTACAACTACGCGCGGTTCCTGCGGGCGTGCGTGAAGAGCGTGCTCGACCAACCCGGCGTCGACGTGCGGGTGTTGATCATCGACGACACGTCGGACGACGACACGCCCGAGGTGATGGCCGAGCTGGTGCGGGACCCCCGGGTCGAGGGCCGGCGCCACGAGGTGAACAGAGGTCACATCGCGACTTACAACGAGGGCCTGCTGGAGTGGGCCAAGGCCGACTACACGGTGCTGCTGTCGGCCGACGACCTGCTGGCGCCCGGTTGGCTCGCCCGCGCGACCGCGGTCTTCGAGGCCAACCCCGGTGTCGGGATGGTGTACGGGCGGGTCGTCTACTACACCACCGACGGGGACGGCGACCGGGCGGCGGCCCACGACGCCCCCCGGTTGCCGCGGGTGGTGGCGCCCCCGGCCGGCCGCACCGTGTGGTCCGGTGTGGACTGGGTCGAGGCGCGCTGCCGCACCGGGCAGAACGTGCTGTCCTCCCCCGAGGCCGTGGTGCGCACGTCGGTGCAGCAGGCGGTCGGCGGCTACCGGCCCGACCTGCCGCACGCGGGCGACCTGGAGATGTGGATGCGCATCGCCGCGGTGTCCGACATCGGGTACGTGAGGGGCGAGCCCGCCGCCTACTACCGCGTCCACCAGCAGTCCATGATGCGCACCCGGTTCTCGTCGCTGTTCGCCGACCTGGAGCAGCGGCAGGCCGTGTTCGACCTGTTCTTCCGCGAGCACCCCGACCTGCCGCCGCGCCTGCGGGCGCTGGCCAACCGGTCGATCGCGCGCGACGCGCTGTGGCGGGCCGTGCGCGCCTACGACCGGGACCAGCTCGACGACATCCCGGTCGACGAGCTGGAGGACTTCGCCCGCCGCGTCTACCCCGACACCGAGCGGCTGCCCGAGCACCGGGCGCTGCGGCGGCGGCGCGCGCTCGGGCCCAAGGCGTGCAGCCGCACCCAGCTGTTCCTCGGCTCGCACCTGGTCAAGCGCGGGCGCGGCCTGGTCGACAAGCAGCTGTGGAAGTGGCGCGGGCAGTGACCGCCGGCCTGGAGCGCAAGGTCACCTCGGCGATCCGGTGGAGCGCCGTCAACAGCCTCCTCCAGCGACTGGGGCAGGTCGGCGTCGGCGTCCTGATCGCCCGGCTGGTCGCGCCCGAGCAGTTCGGCGTGTTCGCGGTGGCGCTGGTCGTGCTCAACATCGTGCTCAGCGTCAGCGAGATGGGCGTGAGCGTCGCGCTGGTGCGCAGCGAGAAGCCGGTCGAGGAGCTGGCGCCGACGGTGACCACGCTGTCGATCGCCTCGGGCGTGCTGCTGTGCCTGGCGTGCGTGGTCGGCGCGCCGTTCTTCGCCGAGGCCATGGGCACGCCGCAGGCCACCGGCGTGATCCAGCTCATGTCGGTGTCGCTGGTGGTGGCGGGCGCGTCGGCGGTGCCGGGCGCGCTGCTCCAGCGCGAGTTCCGGCAGAACCACAAGTTCGTGGCGGACACCTCGGGGTTCGTCGTCGGCACGGCCGTGGTGGTGGCGCTGGCGCTGCTGGGCTTCGGCGCGTGGAGCCTCGCCTGGCAGCGGATCGCGGTCAACCTGGTGTCGGCCGGCGTGATGTTCGCCTACACCGAGCGGCGCTACCGGCCCGGGTTCGACGCGCGGCAGGCGCGGGAGCTGCTGGGGTTCGGCCTGCCGCTGGCCGGGGCGAGCCTGCTGGTGTTCGGCGTGCTCAACGTCGACCAGATCGTGGTCGGCAGCGTGCTGGGCACCGTGCCGCTCGGGTACTACCTGATGGCGTTCAACCTGGCGAACTGGCCGGTGGCGGCGTTCTCCCAGCCGGTGCGCAGCGTGTCCCTGGCGGCGTTCTCGCAGGTCAGGAACGATCCGGAGCTGTTCGCGCGCACGTTCGCCCGCGCGTTGCGGCTGCTCGCGCTGGCCACCGTGCCCGCGTGCGTGCTGCTGGCCGCGCTGGCCGACCCGCTGGTGCGGATCGTCTACGGCGAGCGGTGGGCGCCCGCCGCGCAGGCCCTGGCGATGCTGGTGCTGCTCGGCGCGCTGCGGGTGGCGCTGGAGCTGGGGTACGACTACCTGGCCAGCGCCGGGCGGTCGCGCGCCATCCTGGTCATCCACCTGGTGTGGCTGGTCGCGCTGGCGCCGCTGCTGGTGCTGGGCGCGCACGTCGACGGCATCCGGGGCGTGGCGGCGGCGCAGAGCGTGGTCGTGCTGGTGTTCATCGTGCCCGCGTACCTGGTGGCGTTCCGGCCCTACGGGTTGCGGGCGCGGGTGCTGGGGGCGGCCGTGGCGCGGCCGGTGCTGGGCGGCGCGGTGATGGTCGCCGTGGCGCTGGGCGTGCAGTGGCTGGTCGAGGACCCGCTGTGGCGGCTGCTGGCGGGCGGCGCGCTGGCGTCCCTCGCCTACGCCGCCGTCGTCTTCCCCCTGCGCCACGAGGTGCTGGGGCTGCTGAGGAGGAGCAACGCGTGAGGGTCGTCCAGCAGTTGCAGCGCCGCGCGCACCAGGTCTCGCGCATCGTGCGCGAGCAGGGGGTGCGACAGCTCGGCGCTCGCGCGCTGAACAACGCCGCCCGGCGGTTCGGCGCGGACACCGAGGTGTTCCCGGTGCGGCTGGAGGACGTGCGGGCCGCCGACCTCGCCGCGCCGCGGCCGCTGGTCGTGCCGCCCGTGCCCGCGGACGGCAAGCTGACCGTGAACTGGGTCAGCACGCCGCCCGCGCCCGGCTCCGGCGGGCACACCACGATGTTCCGGCTGGTCGAGCACCTGGAGTCGCTGGGCCACACGTGCCGGCTGTACCTGTACGACGTGTACGGCAGCCGGGCGGTGGACCACGAGCCGGTGATCCGGTCGGCGTACCCGGGGTTCCGCGGTCCGGTGCTCGACGTGCTGGACGGGATGGCCGACGCGCACGCCGTGTTCGCCACCGCGTGGATGACCGCCTACCCGGTGTTCAACGACCCGTGCGCGGGCAAGCGGTTCTACCTCGTGCAGGACTACGAGCCGTGGTTCTTCCCCGTCGGCGGGCTGTCGGCGCTGGCGGAGAACACCTACCGGATGGGCTTCCACGGCTTCACCGCGGGCCGCTTCCTCGCGGACAAGCTGCGGACCGAGGTCGGGATGCCCGCCGACCACTTCGACTTCGGCTGCGACGCGGACCGCTACCACCTGCGCGAGGGCGTGGCGCGCGACGGCGTGGTGTTCTACGCCCGGCGGCTGGCGCCCCGCCGCGCCACCGAGATCGGTCTGCTGGCCCTGGAGCTGTTCGCCGACCGGCACCCCGACCTGGCCATCCACACCTACGGCGAGAAGATCGGCGCCCTGGGCCCCCGCCACGTCGACCACGGCCTGATCAGCCCGGACCGGCTCAACGACCTCTACAACCGCTGCTACGCGGGCCTGACCCTGTCGATGACCAACGTGTCCCTGGTGCCGCACGAGATGCTGGCCGCGGGCTGCGTGCCGGTCGTCAACGACGCGCCGCACAACCGCGTGGTCCTGGACAACGACCACGTCCGCTACGCCCCCGCCACCCCCCACGACCTGGCCCGCGCCCTGACCGACGTGGTCACCGCCCCGGACTTCGCCACCCTGGCCCGCACCGCCTCGACCAGCGTCTCCAGCCGCTCCTGGGACGCCGCGGGCCACCAGCTGGAAAAACTCCTACGCCACCACCTGAACCTCTAACCCCCGCGTGTCCTCCGCTCAGGCATCGCGTGTCGTCCACTCGGACATCGCGTGTCGTCCGGTCCGACACCGCGTGTTGTCCAGTCAGGCAGGCAGAGCCGTGTTCCGAATGCGCAGTTCGCAGTGCCGGAGTGGAGGACACGCAGTGCCGGAGTGGAGGACACGCAGTGCCTGACCGGAGGACACGCGGGTCAGGGTGGGGAGGGGCTCGTGGCGTCGGGGATCAGGAGGGTGGCCGGGGTGGCGCCGGTGGCCTGGACCAGGTGGACGGCCGGGTGCTTGGCATCTCGGGGGACGGCGGCGAAGGCCAGGCGGGTGTCGTCCAGCCAGGTGGCCTGGTCGTCGATGCCGGCGGTGCCCGGGAGGCGGGTCTCGGCGTCGGTGGCCAGGTCCAGGACGGCCAGGTCCCAGGGGCCCAGGCGGCCGATCCGCTTCTTGTAGGCGATCTTCGTGCCGTCCGGGGACAGGGACGGGCACTCGGCGTCCCGGCGCAGCGACGTCACCGCGCGGGTCCGGAGGTCGCCCCGCACGAGCCAGGTGAAGCCGCCCGAGGCGAGGGTCGCGTAGAACGTCCGGTCGTCGGCGCCGACGGTCAGGCCCCAGTAGTTGGTGTCCTGCGCCGAGTGCGGCCTGCCCTCGATGTCGGCCGTGAAGCCCTCCAGGGTCTCCACCACCTCGCCGGTGCGCAGGTCCAGGAACCCGGTGCGGGTGGAGAAACCGCCCGGGACGGCGTACGAGTCGCCGGTCACGAACGACGTCCAGGCGACCACCTGGCCGGACGCCGACACCTTGGCGCGGCTCGGGATCCCGGGCAGCGGCACGGTCCGCACCACGGCCCCGTCGCGCGTCACCTCCACCGCGTACGTCGGCCCCGGCCCGGCGAGCCTCAGGCACACCTCGGTGCCGCCCGCGCGGTAGAAGCGCTGGCACGTCCGCCCGGTGGCGCTGCGCGCGCCGGGGTCGGCCAGGCTCACCTGCTCGACCCTCGACCAGCCGTCGGCCAGCTCCACGTAGAGCAGGTCGCCCTCACCCGCCGGTGTGGCCGCGGTGGCCGCCTGCCGCCCGTCGCGGGCGACCGCCGCCACGTAGATCCCGCCCGCCACCACGACCAGTACGATGGCGGCCACGGCGAGCACGATGCGACGCGAGCCCAAATCCATCACCACCTGTAACGACAAGGCGCAAGTCAGCCGATTTCAGGGTAACAACACTCTTGCGCACCTCTACGCAGGGTAAACGCGGATCGGGGAACGGATGGACTTCTGGGGCGCGCTGCGTGTCCTGCGGAGGCGGTGGTACATAGCGCTGCCGTCGGCGCTCCTGGCCGTGGGCTTGGCCGCGGGCGTTTTCGTGTCGATCCCGACCCGCTACGAGTCCACCGGTGTGATGGTGTTCACCTCGCCGTCGGCGGGTGGCACGTTCTCGGAGAACGTGTCGCCCGAGGAAGCGGTGAAGATCAACCCGCTGCTGGCGTTCGACGGCAGCCTGTCGACCACGTCGCAGATCATCGCGCAGATCCTGGCCGACCCGAAGACCCGGGAGAAGCTCGGCATCGTCGAGGGCTCGACCGCGAACTTCACCGCTTCGGGCGGCGGCCAGAACGGGCCGTTCATGTTCGTGGTGACCGACTGCGAGTCGCCGGACGAGGCCGAGAAGCTCGTCACCACGGTGCTGGAGTTCGCCCGTTCGGAGCTGGACTCGCAGCAGCGCAAGCTGAACGCGCCGGAGCCGACGTTCATCACCTCCCAGGTGATCGTGAACCCGACGGCGGCGGAGGCGCAGATCGGCGGGAAGGTCCGGTACGCGGGCGCCGCGTTCGTGCTGATGATGTTGTTCACGCTGGCCGCCACGTTCGCCTCGGACAGCGTCATGGGCAAGCTGAAGCGCCGCAAGGAAGCCGAGGCTGAGGCAGCGGCGAAGGCGGAAGAGGATGCGGAGGCGGGCGCCGAAGCCGCCGGGTCGCGGAACGCCCAGAACGCCCAGAACGCCGGGAATGGCGACACCGCAGGGCGGGGGCAGCAGAACGTGCCGCAGGCGCAGCACGGGCAGCAGCAAGGGCAGCAAGGCCTGCCGCAGGCGCAGCAGCGGCCGCCGCTCGACGGGCAGCCGCGGCGGCCCGAACCGCAGGCCGGCGCGCCCGTGCAGCGGCCGCCCGCGCGCAGGCAGCCCACGGCGGCCGAGCAGACGGTCAAGGTGCAGCCCACGGCCAGCGAGAAGACGGTGAAGATGACCGCCGTCAGCCCGCCCGACCAGCCGAAGCCCGGCGCGCCCACCTGGCCCGCCCGCGAAGACCCCCGGTGAGATGAGCGCCCTGACCCGCGTGCGGCAACGCGCGGACGGCGCCACGCTCGTCTGCGCCTACCTGCTGGCGCTGCTGGTGATCCCGGCCCGGCTGGTGCTGTCGTTCGTGCCGATGACCCTGCCGCCGGCGCTCGTGGTGGCGCTGCTGCTGGGCGTGCTGTCGCTGTCCGCCCACATGGTCGACACCCTCGGCATGGGCAAGGGCCGCAACGCGCTGCGCACCGCCGTGCTCATCTACCTGGCCATGCACCTGGCCACCTACGCGGTCGCCACGCGCCGCTGGCTGCCGATGGACGAGCTGACCGTCGCCGACAGCAGCATGGTGCGCATCGTGGCCACCATCAGCGTGGCGCTCTTCGCCTGCGACGCCATCCGCACCCGCGACCGCCTGGACAAGGTGCTCAAGCTGGTGCTGGCCTGCTCGGCGCTGATCGCGTTCGTGGGCCTGGTCCAGTTCGGCGCCGGCGTCGACCTCGCCTCCTACGTGAGCCTGCCCGGCCTGCGCACCCAGGAGAACGCCTACTCGGCGATGGAGAGCCGGTCGATCTTCCGCCGGCCCACGGGCACCACCAATCACCCCATCGAGTACGGCCTGGTGTGCGCGATGGCCGTGCCGCTGGGCGCGCACTACGTGTTCCGCGCCCGCGACGAGGGCACGCCGCAGCTGCGCTGGTGGCTGTGCCTGGCCATGGTCGGCCTCGGCGGTCTGACCGCGCTGTCCCGCACCGCGATCCTCGGCATGGCCGTGGCGGGCGTCGTGCTGGTCCTGACGCTCCCCCGCCGCCGCAAGCTCACCGTCTCGCTGCTGGGGATCGGGTTCTTCCTCGGCGCGAGCCTGACCGTGCCGGGCCTGTTCGGCACGATCCGCGGCATGTTCGCCAACATCGAGGACGACCCGAGCGTCAAGGCGCGCACCGCGGACTACGAGGCGGCGGCCGACCAGATCGATCTGAACCCGTTGCTGGGCCGCGGTTTCGGCACGTTCCTGCCGACGAAGTACACGATCCTGGACAACCAGTTCCTGCTGACCCTGATCGAGAACGGCTACCTGGGCCTGTTCGCGCTCGTCGGCATGTTCCTGGCCGCCTGCTACGCGACCTCGCGCACGCGCCTGATCAGCCGCGACGAGAACCTGAGGGGCCTGGCGAGCTGCCTGCTGGCGGCGGTGCTGGTCGGCGGGATCGCCTCGGCGACGTTCGACCTGCTGAGCTTCGGCGTGGCGACCGGCATGGTGTTCACCACGGTGGGGTTGTCCGGCGCGGCGCTGCGCATCGCCCTGGCCGAGCCGGGCGCGGACCGCGGGCCGCTGGTCGGGTCGGACGTGGGTTCGGGCGGGGCGGTCCGCTAGGGCCTCCGGGGACGGCGGACCCGGAGGCCCCAGCGGGGGTCAGGCGCGGGTCAGGCCCTGGTCGCCCTCCGCGTGGCGGCTGCCGCAGTCCGGGCACGCCAGCACGGCGTCCAGGCGCTGCCCGCACGCGCACACCCAGCCCTTGTGCCGCGCCGGGTTGCCCGCCACGAACGCGTGCGCGGGCACGTCCCGGGTCACCACGGAGCCGGCCGCGGCGAACGCGTGCTCGCCGACCTCGACGCCGCACACCACCACGGCGCCCGCGCCGAGCGTCGCGCCCCGCCGCACCACCGTGGACAGCAGTTCCGCGCCGCCGCGCTTGATCGCCGCGCGCGGCCGCAGGTCGTTGGTGAACAGCACGTTCGGCCCGAGGAACACGTCGTCCTCGCACACCACGCCGTCGAACACGAGCGTGCCGTTCTTCACCGTCACGTTGTCGCCGAGCACCGCGCCGCCCTCGACGAACGCGCCGTCGCAGATGTTGCAGTCCCGGCCGACCCGGGCGCCGGGCAGCACGTGCGCGAACGCCCACACCCGCGTGCCGTCGCCCACCTCGGTGCTCTCGCACAGCCCGCGGGGGTGCACGAAGACGCCGCTCACCGCACGGCCCCGGCCAGCGCGGCCACGACCCGCTCCTGCTGCGCCGGCGTGATCTCCGGGAACAGCGGCAGCGACAGGATCTCGCCCGCCACGGCCTCGGCCACCGGGAAGTCGCCCGGCGCGTGGCCCAGGGACTCGAACGCGCCCGTCAGGTGCACGGGGGTCGGGTAGTGGATGCCCGCGCCCACGCCGGCCTCGTGCAGCGCGCCGAGCACCCGGTCGCGCTCGGGCACGCGCACCACGTACAGGTGCCACACCGGCAGGTTGCCCTCCAGCACGACCGGCCGCACGACGCCGGGCACGTCGGCCAGCATCGCCGAGTACCGGTCGGCCGCCGCGCGCCGGGCCTCGTTCCAGCCCTCCAGCCGGCGCAGCTTCGCCGACAGCACCACGGCCTGGAGCGTGTCCAGCCGGCTGTTGAAGCCCAGCACGGTGTGCTCGTACTTGCGCGGCGACCCGTGCTCGCGCAGCAGCTCCACCGCCTCCGCGAGCGCCGCGGACGACGTCAGCACCGCGCCGCCGTCGCCGTAGGCGCCGAGGTTCTTGCCCGGGTAGAAGCTGGTCGCGGCGATGTCGCCGAGCCCGCCGACGGGCACGCCGTGCCGCCGCGCGCCCTGCGCCTGCGCCGCGTCCTCGACGATCGGCACGCCGAACTCGCGCAGCTCCTCGACGGGGGCGGCCTGGCCGTACAGGTGCACCGGCAGCAGCGCCTTGGTGCGCGGCGACAGGGCGGCGGGCACCAGCGACGGGTCGATCAGGCCGGTGTCGGCCACGCAGTCGACCAGCACGGGCGTCGCGCCGGCGCGGGCCACCGCCTCGGCGGTGGCGATGAACGTGTTGGCGGGCAGCACGCACTCGTCGCCCGGCCCGACCTCCAGGGCGCGCAGCGCCAGCTCGATCGCGTCGGTGCCGTTGCCGACGCCGACGCAGTGGGCCACGCCCTGGTAGGAGGCGAACTCCTCTTCGAACGCGGCCACCTGGCGGCCGCCGATGAAGGCCGTGGTCTTGAGCACTTCCGCCCAGCCCTCGGCGACCTCGTCGGCGACCTGCTCGTGCTGGGCACGCAGGTCAACCAGCGGGATGTCGATCACGAACCGTTCCCCTCTCGCAGTCGCCGGGCGGGGTTGCCCGCCCAGACCTCACCCGCGGGGACGTCGTGGAGCACCACCGAGCCCATGCCCACGACGGCTCCCGCGCCGATCGACACGCCTTCCCGGACCGCGCTGCCCTGCCCGAGGTAGGCGCCCTCCCCGACGCGCACCGATCCGCCCAGGGACGCGCGGCCGGCGAACGTCGCGCCGTCGGCCACCTCGTCGTCGTGGGTGATCAGCACGTGCGGCATGGCGACCACGTGCGCCCCCAGGCGCAACGGCGTGGTCACCACCGCCCCGGCCAGCAGGACCGAGCCCGGTCCCACCGCCGTGCCCGCGGCCACCGACGCCGCGGGGTGGACCACGGTCGCGTACCGGTCGGCCGGCAGGTCGAGCCGGGCCACCACGCCCAGCCGGCCGCGGGGCCGGTGCGCGTTGGCCACGCACACCAGCACCGCCGCGTCGGTCATCTCGTGCACCAGGTCCGACCCGCCGACCACCGGCAGGCCGTCCAGGTCCGCGCCGCGCCGCGCCGGGTCGTCGTCCAGCGCGCCCACGGGTCGCCACAGGTCCGGGAGGAGGCGGACGGCCGCGAGGACCTCGCGGGCCAGTCCGCCGCCGCCCACCAGCAGCAGGGGCCGGGGCGCGCTCATCCGGTGGTGAACACGACGTCGACCCAGTAGTTGCTGCCCGCGTAGGACTGCTCGGGGAACCCCGGGCCGTCGCCCTTGTACAGGCCGTTCGCCATGCCCTCGGCGCTCGCCGGCGCGCTCAGCGGCGGGCTGGTCACCGAGTTGCCCATGAAGTACCCGACGTCCACCGAGTAGTGGCCCTCCGGTGCGAAGTACGACGCCACGTACGTGGTGCCGGCGTTGACCCGGACCGGCTGGTCGAAGACCAGCGACTGCCAGCCGGTGGCGGTCTCGTCGACGAACGTGCCCCTGGCCAGTTCCTGGCCGGTCGCCGACCACAGGGTGCCGGTGTGCGTGCCGGTGTTGCCCGCGCCCTTGTAGAACCTGATCCCGGTGACCTCGCCGTTGGCCGAGGGCACGAACCGCACGCCCAGCTCGTGCGGGCCGGTCGCCGCGTCCGACGCCACGGTGGGCGCGGTCGCCGCGCTGAACAGCGAGCACGGGCAGTTCCCGGCGGTGGTCGTGGTGAACGACCAGGTGGTCGGCGCGGCCATCACGTTGCCGTAGACGTCGGCGATGCGCAGGCTCGCGGTGTAGGTCGTCCCGCCGCCCAGCGGCGCCGCGGGCGTCCAGGTCACCTGCTGCTGGTTCGCCGACAGCGACAGCGTGCCGGCGAGCTTCGCGCCGCCCGAGTCGACCAGGGTGAACTGCGCCGAGGCGAGGTCGACCGGCTCGTCGAAGCCGGCGGTCAGCGGCGCGGTGCGCGACACCTGGCCCGCGCCGTCGAGCGGGGTGCGCCCGTTGACCACCGGCGGGTCGTTGTCCTCGTTGGGCAG
The DNA here is from genome assembly GCF_039527585.1 of Saccharothrix xinjiangensis. Lineage (NCBI taxonomy): Bacteria > Bacillati > Actinomycetota > Actinomycetes > Pseudonocardiales > Pseudonocardiaceae > Saccharothrix > Saccharothrix xinjiangensis. Next base: position 399,102 of record NZ_BAAAKE010000003.1, read on the forward strand.
GTACACCACGTCGACCCAGTAGTTGCCGCCCGCGTAGGAGTCGGTCGGGTGGCCGGCGCCCGCGCGGTAGACGCCGTTGCCGCCGTCGCCCGCCGCGGGCGCGGTCAGCGGCCCGGAGACCACCCGGTGGCCGCTGAAGTACTCGCCGTCGACGGAGTACCTGCCCGTGGTCGTGGTGTACGAGGCGGTGTAGGTGACGCCCGCCGTCACGTACACCGGGCTCGCGAAGGTGAGCGTCTGCCACCCGGTCGCGGTCTCGTTCTGGAACGTGCCCTTGGCCAGTTCCTGCCCGGTGGGCGACCACAGCGTGCCGGTGTGCGCGCCGGTGTTCTCGGCGCTCTTGTAGAACTTCACGCCGGTGATCCGGCCGCCCGAGGTGGGCGTGAACCGCACGCCCAGCTCGTAGGTGCCCGAGTCGGTCGCCGACCGCACCGTGGGCACGGTGGCCGCGCTGAACAGCGAGCACGGGCAGATGGACGTGGTCGCGGTGGTGAACGACCACGTCGCCGGGTTCGGCATCGGGTTGCCGTTGGCGTCGGCGATCAGCACGCTCGCGGTGTACCGGGTGTTCGGCACGAGCCTGCCCGCCGGCGTCCACGTGATCGTCTTCTGGTCGCCGGACAGCGAGAGCGAGCCGGTGAGCTTCGCGCCGCGCGGGTCGCTCAGCTCGACCTGGGCGGACGCCGGGTCGACCGGTTCGCTGAACGTCGCGGTCAGCGGGGCCGTGACCGCCACGCCCGTGGCGTCGACGCCCGGCGACCGGTTGGTCGTGGTGGGCGGCGTGGTGTCGCCGTTGAGGCCGTTGCGGTAGATGACGTCGACCCAGTAGTTGGTCGCGTTGTAGGTCTTGTCCGGCATCACGCCGCCGGGCCCGTAGTGGTAGACGCCGTTGGCGCCGTCCACGCCGTCGGCGAGCGCCCGCAGGCCCGCGTGGCTCGCGCCCTGGTTGGCGAACCCGCCCGGCGTGACCGAGTAGCGGCCGTTGGGCGCGTGGTAGGACACGACGTAGGTGGTGTTCGCCTGGACCTGGACGGGACCGGCGAAGACCAGCCGCTGCCAGCCGCTGGCGGTCTCGTCCTCGAACGTGCCCGTGGCGAGGATCAGGCCGTTGGCCGACCAGAGGGTGCCGGTGTGCGTGCCGGTGTTGCCCGCGCCCTTGAAGAAGCGGATGCCCAGCACCTCGCCCTTGCCGTTGAAGCGGATCTTCGTGCCCACCTCGGTCGGGGTGCTGTCGTCGGCCGCGTAGACGGCGGGCCGGGCGAAGTCGTCCCAGATCGTGCACGGGCAGGTCGCGGGCCTGGTCGCGCCGGTGGTGAACGACCAGGTCGTCCGGACCGACTGGTTGCCCGCCGCGTCGGACACGCTCAGCGCCGCCGTGTAGGAGGTGTTCGGGCTCAGCGGCTGCGAGGGCGTGAAGGTGACCTTCTTGTCCTCCTCCGACAGCGCGGTCGAGCCGGACGCCGCGCCGTTCGGGCCGGTCAGCGTGAACTGGGCGGAGCCGGGCGCGATCACCTCGTCGTAGGAGCCGGAGACGGCCGGGGTGAGCGACACGGTGCCCTCGCCCGCCAGCGGCGCGGTGGCCGTCAGCAGGGGGGCGCGCAGGTCGGGGCCGGGGTCCGGCGCCCACACCACGTCGACCCAGTAGTTGCTGCCCCAGTGGGACTGCGTCGGGAAGCCGGTCGAGCCGAAGCGGAACAGGCCGTTGGGGCCCTCCTCGCCGTTCTTCGGCGCGGTCAGCGGCTCCAGGTGGTGCCGCCGCTGGAGGAAGTGCTCCAGGTCGTAGGAGTAGCGGCCCTTGGGCGCGAAGTACGACACGACGTAGGTGGTGCCGGCGAAGACCTGCACGGGCCGGGCGAAGACCAGGGTCTGCCAGCCGGTCGCGGTCTCGTCGACGAAGGCGCCGGTGGCGAGCTGCTGCCCGGAGGCCGACCACAGCGAGCCGGTGTGCGTGCCGGTGTTGCCGGGTCCCTTGTAGAACCGGACGCCGCGCACGTAGCCGTCGCCGCTCGCGCGCCACTTCACGCCCAGCTCCAGCGGCGACGGGTCGCCGCTGTCGACCACGTCGGGGGTGTCGGCGTCGGTCCACAGCCCGCACGGGCAGGTGCGGGCGGTCACGCCCGGCGTGGCCACCACCGGGGTGGACAGGTTCACCGAGTCGTCCACCGCGCGCACCCGCAGGCTCGCCGGACCGGACCTGTCCGGCGTGTAGGTGTAGGTCCACGTGCTCCGGCCGGCGAGCCAGTTCGCCGGGTGCCAGCGGTCGCCGCCGTCGGTGGACACCTCGACGCCGGCGACCCGGCCGCCGCCGTTGTCGGTGACCACGCCGCCGAACGCGTAGGGAACGCCGACCGCCGACACCGCGGGCACGGTGGTGAACGCCGCGGTGGGCGGCGCGTTGTCGTTGCTCGCGGTGGCCTGGACCAGGTCGGGCTGGAGCGTGGTCGCGGACACGCCCATGTCGGCCAGGAAGTTGACCGTGGCCTGCTGCATCCGGACGTCGGAGGTGGGCGTGTTGGTCAGGAAGGCGTGCTCGTCGTCGACGCCCCACGCCCACTGCACGGTGCCCGCGCCGAACACCAGCGAGCCGCTGGGGTGCCGGTAGTAGGTGATCGCGTGGGTCTTGGTGTCGGGGGTGTAGTGGTCGCCGTGGTTCTGGAGCACGTACGGGCCTTCGGGCATGTCGACCGTGGTGCGCGACAGCTGCGCCACGCCCGGCGGCTGGAAGCCGTTGTCCTCGACGGAGTTCCACTCGTAGCCGAGGGTGCCGGGCTGGAAGGTGTAGGTGGTGTTGTCGGCCATGCCCTGGAGGTCGGTGTGCCGCCAGAGGCGCATCCTGCCGTAGGCGGCGGGCACCTGGAGGGAGTCGTCGCGGCGGCCGTTGACGGTGAAGATGTTGCCCAGCAGGGCGTTCTCGGGCCGGCCGCCGTCCTGGTCGGGGTAGCGGGGGTCGCGCCAGGTGCCGGTCCAGTCCGCCAGGCCGTCGTTCTGGGTGCCCTTGGTCTCCTTGTAGCTCGCGATGGTCCGCCAAGCCGTGCGGGAGTCGGCGATGGAGGGTTCCCAGCGGGTCTTCCAGAAGATCTCGTTGCCGGTCAGGAACGCGAGGTGCACGCCCGCCGCGCGGGCCGCCTCCACGTTCGCGCGCTGCTCGTTGGACCAGTACTCGTCGTGGCCGACGGCCATGAACACCTTGTGGTTCCTGATCAGGTGACCGCGGCGGGCCGAGTCCACGTCGGTGGTGTAGCTCAGGTCGTAGCCGTTGCGCTCCAGGAACCGCAGCATCGGGTACTCGGCGTTGAAGATGAAGTTGTCGTCGCCGTCGCCGCCGGTGTAGGGCCGGTTGTAGCTCACCTTGTAGGCCTGGCCGCCCTGGCCGGGGCCGTCGCCGAAGTAGAGGCTGTTGCCGCCGTAGCGGTTGTAGGCCACCCAGGTGGAGTCCGAGGTCTGGAACAGGATCTTGGAGGTGCTGCTGTCGTCGCGGACGACGAACACGATCTCGTTCTCCGCGCCGGTGTCGTCGCGGTGCGCCCGCGCGTAGTACAGGCCGGACACGGCGTCCGCGGGCACGTCCCAGCTCAGCGACACGTCCCAGTTGCCGCAGTCGATCAGCGCGCTGCCGTCGGTGCCGCGCCGGCACGGGTCCTGGTTCTGCGGGCTGGTGCGGGTGATCCGCTGCTTGAAGTGCGCGCCGACGCCGCCGTACCAGCCGAGCCGGTAGATGTCGATGTAGTAGGAGGGCGCGCTGGTCAGCATCTTGAAGTCGACCCGGCCGCCGGGGTTGGCGCTGATGTCCGCGGTGAACCCGAGGATCGACTGGTCCCGGTAGGCGACCTGCCAGTCGGGGGTGCCCTGCCGGTCGTTCTCGCAGGCGACCTCGTTGACCACCGGCGCGGTGCACGGCGCGGCGGCCGCCTCGGGCGCGCGGAACGCGCTGACGACGACCAGCAGGGAGGCCGCCAGGGCCGTCACCACGAGCAGTCTCAGCAGGTCGGCCGCGAGCGCGGGCCTCGCCCGCGACGGGAGGGCGGTCATGGGTCACCTCTCGGACAAAGCTGCTGACTACTGGGAGTAACTGCCCGGACACTGCACCGACCAGCGGAGCGCCGTTGCTCCGATCGTCGTGGTCGTGCTGCTTCGCGTTACACCCCAGGGCAAGGAGGAGCGACGCCGATCGTCGAGCACCCGGTCGGCAGTCACGGAAAGTAGCCGAGGCACGACATGCCCCACCCGCGGACGGCGTGCCGCCCGCGGGTGGGGATGTCCGCCCTGGTGCGCTAGCGCGACACGAGGGGCAGGTCCAGCGCCGCCTTGAGCCCGTCGACCACCGTGCGCTGGTCGGCTTCGCCCAGGTCGTGGTAGAGCGGGAGGATCAGCGACCGGCTGGTGAACGCCTCGGTGACCGGCAGGTCGACGTGCGGGTGGCCCGCGTAGGCGGGTTCCAGGTGGGAGGCCATGATCCCGCGGCGCGCGGACACCCCGCGCTCGGCGAGCCGGGCCAGGACCTCGTTGCGGGACAGGGGCGCGTCCTCCGGGAGCACGACCCAGAACGACTGGTAGTTGGTCGTGCCGTGCTCCGGGTCGGTGACCGCGCGCAGGCCCGGCACGTCCACGAGCAGCTCGTGGTAGCGCGCCGCCAGCTCGCGCCTGCGCCGCACGATCGCGTCCAGCTTGGTCAGCTGCACCAGGCCGACCGCCGCCTGGATGTCGGTCATCCGGTAGTTGAACGCGGTCTCCAGGTAGCTCTCCACGACCGCGCCGCCGCCGCTGTGCCGCTCCGCCGCGCTGACGCTCATGCCGTGCTCGCGCAGCCGCCTGCCCCGCACGGCCCACTGCTCGTGGTTCGTGGTGAGCATCCCGCCCTCGCCGGTGGTGATCAGCTTGCGCGGGTGGAACGACCAGGCGGCCAGCTCCGCGTCCGCGCCGACCGGCACGCCCCGGTAGGTCGACCCCGCCGCGCAGGCCGCGTCCTCGACCACGGTGACGCCGCGCGGCCGGCACAGGGCGCGCACCTGCTCCACGTCCGCCGGCACGCCGGCCTGGTGCACCAGCAGCACCGCCTTGGTGCGCTCGGTGAGCACCTGCCCGACGGTGGCCGCCGACAGGTTGCCGGTCTCCGGCTCCACGTCGGCGAACACCGGCGTCGCGCCGCAGTAGCGCACCGCGTTGGCGGTGGCGATGAACGACAGCGACGGCACGACGACCTCGTCACCGGGCCCGACGTCGAGCAGGTGCAGCGCCACGTGCAGCGCGGTCGTGCAGGACGACAGCGCCACGGCGTGCAGCGCGGCCACGCGGCGGGCGAAGGCGTCCTCGAACGCGGCGACCTTCGGGCCCTGCGCGACCCAGCCGGACAGCACGGCGTCGGACGCCGCCCGCGCCTCCTCCTCGCCCAGCCAGGGCTTCATCACGGGGATCACCGGACCGCCTCGGCGGCGCCGTCGCCCAGCCCGACCCACCACTCGACCAGCCCGCGCAGGCCGTCCACGAGGCCGATCTCGGGCTTCCACCCGAGGTCGCGCGCCGCCGCGGAGATGTCGGCCAGGCGGCGGGTGACGCCGTTGACCTTGCGCTCCGGGCCGTGCTCCAGCGGCAGGTCCGAGTCCATCGCGGACAGCAGGGCCAGGGCCAGCTCCCTGAGGCTGGTCTCCTGGGCGCTGGCGATGTTGTAGACCTGGTCGGTGACCGGGGCCTTGGCGGCCAGGACGTTCGCGCGGGCGATGTCGTGCACGTGGACGAAGTCCATGGTCTGCGCGCCGTCGCCGAAGATCAGCGGCGACTCCCCGGCCGCGATGCGCTCCATCCAGCGGATGAGCACCTCGGTGTACTTGCCGTGGGCGTCCATGCGGGGGCCGTAGACGTTGAAGTAGCGCAGCGCCACGTAGTCCAGGTCGTACATGGCCTTGAAGCTGCGCAGCATGGACTCGTTGAACGCCTTGGCCGCGCCGTAGAACGTGTCGTTGTTGTACGGGTGGTGGCGCTCGGTGGTCGGGAAGGTCTCGGCCAGGCCGTAGACCGACGCCGACGAGGAGGCCACGACCTTCTTCACGCCCGCCGCCGCGGCCGCCTCCACGACCGTGAAGGTGCCGTCGACCAGGCACTCCAGCGCCAGCCGCGGTTCCTCGGCGCACTGGGTGATGCGGATCGCCGCGAGGTGGAACACCAGGTCGGTGCCCTGCGACAGCTCGGCGAGCAGCGCGCGGTCGTTGATGTCGCCCTCGACGACGGTGAGCCGGTCGCCCGCCGCGGCGGTCGCGTCGGCCAGGTTCTCCCTGCGCCCGCGCACGAAGTTGTCCAGCACCACCACTTCGGCGGCGCCGGCGGCGAGCAACTGGTCGACCACCGCGGAGCCGATGGTGCCCGCCCCTCCGGTGACGAGGGCGCGCTGCCCGCTGATCGGCTGAGCCGCTTCCGACATGGTGCTTTCCTTCCGGTGGTGCTTACGCGGTGACGAGGCGGTGGGGGGCGGGGTGGTCGACGGTGACGAACTCGCCGCCCGCGGCCAGGCTCGCGGAGGCGGCTTCGAGGGTGGCCAGCACGCGCAGGCCCGACCAGCCGTCGGTCAGCGGGGCGCGCTTCTCGGTGATGGAGGCGGCGAACTCCGCCATCACGCCGCGCAGCGCCTCCCGCTCCGGCAGCGCCGGGGCCACGGTGTCGCCGCGGCGGTACGAGATGATCGCCTGGCGGCGGTCCTCGTCGTCCTCGATGCGGTCGGCGCCCCGGTCGTGCACGGACAGGCGCTGGACGGCGTTGAGGTCGTCCCAGACGACCGTGCGGCGGGAACCGCCGACGACCATGGTGCGGATCTTGGTCGGGGACAGCCAGTTCACGTGCACGTGGGCCAGCACGCCGTCGGACAGCTCCAGGGTCAGGTGGCCGACGCAGGCGCGGCCCGCGCCGATCGGGTCCGAGCCGTGGGCGGAGACCCTGGCGACGCGCACGCCGTCGGGCAGGATCGCGTCGAAGATCGACAGGTCGTGGGGCGCGAGGTCCCAGAACACGTCCACGTCCGGCTGCACGAGGCCGAGGTTGATGCGCACCGAGTCGAGGTACTGCACGGTGCCCAGCTCGCCGTCGCGCACCAGCCGGCGCAGGTGCTGGACGGTCGGCGTGTAGACGAACGTGTGGTCCAGCATCAGGGTCAGGCCGCGGTCCTCGGCCTCGCGCACCAGCTCCAGGCCGTCCGCGTAGGTGGCCGCCAGCGGCTTCTCCACGAGCACGTGCTTGCCGGCGCGCAGGGCGGCCAGCGCGACCGGCAGGTGGGTGACGGCCGGGGTGGCGATGGCGACCGCGTCGACCGCCGGGTCCGCGAGCACGTCGTCGAGCGAGCCGGACACCCGGACCGTCGAGTAGTCGCCCAGCACGCGGCGGGCGCGCTCGGTGTCCAGGTCGCACAGGTAGCGCAGCTTGAGACCGGGGGTGGCCTGGGCGTTGCGCACCAGGTTCGGGCCCCAGTAGCCGGCGCCGACCACGGCGATGCCGATCGGCTGGTCCATCTCGTTCTCCCTCTCGCGGCCCTCGCCGGCGCTCCGGGTGGTCATGTCAGTACGCCCCCTGCCCGCCGAACACGGCGCGGAAGGTCTTCCACAGGATCAGCGCGTCCAAGGCGAGCGACCAGTCCTCCACGTAGCGGAGGTCGAGCCGCACGGACTCCTCCCACGACAGGTCGCTGCGGCCGGAGACCTGCCACAGACCGGTCAGGCCCGGCTTGACCAGCAGCCGGCGGCGCACGTCGGGGCCGTAATTGGCGCTCTCCTCCGGCAGCGGCGGCCGGGGGCCGACCAGCGACATCGTGCCGGTGAGCACGTTGAACAGCTGGGGCAGCTCGTCGAGGGAGTAGCGGCGCAGGACTCGGCCGACCACGGTGACCCGCGGGTCGCGCTTCATCTTGAACAGCACGCCCGCGCCCTCGTTGAGCTGCTGGAGCTTGGCGCGCAACGCGTCGGCGTTGGTCACCATGGTGCGGAACTTCAGGATGGTGAACGGCACGCCGCCCTTGCCGACGCGGCGCTGCTTGTAGAGCACCGGCCCCCTGGTGTCGACCATGATCGCCACCGCGACCGCCAGCAGCACCGGGCTGAGCACGGCCAGCAGCACGGCCGAGCCGACCTTGTCCACGGCCGTCTTGACCACGCGGCGGAACCCGGTGAACGACGGCTCGCTGACCCGCAGCAGCGGCATCCCCAGCACTCCGGTGACGTGCAGGCGGGGACCCGCGAAGTCCATCAGGGCGGGCGCGACGACCATCTCGGCGCCGGTGCCCTCCAGGTCCCAGGCCAGCCGCTGGAGGCGGCGGGGCGTCCAGTAGGCGTCGGGCGTGACCGCGACGATCCGGTAGCCGCCGCGGCGGACCTGCTCGGCCAGCTCGTCGAAGCGGCCGACGACCGGGACGCCCTCCAGCTCGACGCCGACCTCGGCGCGGCCGTCGACCGTGCACACCGCGTCGACGCGCCAGCCCAGGTGCGGCGCGCGGCGGGTGCGGGACACCAGGTCGGCGACCGTGTCGACGTTGCCCGCGGCCAGCACCGGCAGCAGGCAGCGGCCCTCGCCGCGGGCCCGGTGCAGCGGGCGGCGCAGGGCGTAGCGGACCGGGAACGCGACCAGCGCGACGGCGGGCCCGACCACGAACACCCACAGGCGGGCGCCGGGCAGCCCCGCCGCGAGCGCGCCCAGGCCGAGCGCGACGACGGAGCCGAACAGGCCGCGGCCGAGGCGGCGGAACTCCTCCGCGCCCTGGCCGAGCACCGTGGTGTTCCAGACCCGGTTGAGGAACAGCGAACCGAGCACCACCGCGACGGTGACCGCCTCCAGGGCGAGCATCGGCAGCGGCCCGAAGGACGCGTGCCGCGCCTGGAGCACGACGCCCGCCAGCACGACGACCAGGACGGTGCACAGGACGTCGGCGGCGATGACGCCGTAGCGGTAGGCGGGCTCCCAACCGCTGACGGTCGGGTGGGTGGCGCGTCGGGTGGCGTCGACCCGGGCCACGGGTCTGTGCCCCGCGTGCTGGACCTGCTCGCTCATCGTGGTGCTCCCCCGGTTGAGCCGGTACGGACGTGCATCGTTCGCAGGGCATCCCCGACGGACCCGCGTGTGATGTGCAGCAAATGTGCGGTCGGCGTTTTTCAACCTCGCGAACCGTCATTCGTCATGCGTCGGCCGCGCGTTACACATACCGGCAAGGTGGTCCAGATGGTGATTCATCAGTGCGGCACACGGCGCACACCGAGGAGGTTCGCGGCGTGACTTCAAGTCACCGACCGCACTGAGGCGGAAAAGCCCCACCGCACCGCACGTCCGCCGCCCCGCCGGCGTCCACAGTGGTCGGCACCGGCGTGGAGCAGGATCATCGCTCTCGGCCCGCGCCGCGTTACAGGGGTATTCGAATTCGGACCCGAGCCCACGCGGAAAGTAGCGGAAAAGGGCTCGACGAGCTACCGCCGGAGCCGCACCGCAGCGGACGGACATCACCCATTCACAGAGCGGGATCAGCTATTCGGCGCAACGGCGCGGGCACTTCGGGCGGTCACCTCGAACTATTTCCACCCACCCGGCCCAGCAAGGCGTGACCAACACCACTCCCCCGCCCGGACAATCTCCACGCCACCCGCCGCGCCCCGGCGCCCGGACCTGAACGCGGAACTCACCGGTCCTGAACGTTCGACACGGTGCACCTGAACGTTCGACTCGCGCGCGCGTCGAACGCCCGGGTCGGGTGTGTCGAACGTTCGGGCACCGCGAGTTCCGCGTTCGGGTCGGGCGGCGAGATGTGAGCGTTCGTTCACCCGGGGTCAGCGGGTGGCGATGAGGCGGGCCTTCTCGTCGCCCACGGCCACGACGTCGCCGTGCTTCAGCTGGGCGCCGCGACGGGTCTCGGTGCGGCCGTTGACCGTCACCTCCTCGTCTTCGACCAGCTCACGCGCGTGGGCGCCGTTGTCCGCCAGGCCCGCCAGCTTGAGGAACTGGCCCAGCCTGATCATGTCGTCGGAGATCTCCACCTCGCGGATGCGCACGCGCCCATCATCGCGCAAGGGTGCACATGCGTCCGCACGAGCACCCGGTTAACGAGGATTGCACGGACTCGAAACACGCCCGACATCACCCGGACGCGCTTCCGTCTAGGTTCCCGGAATGTGAGCACAGGCAGCTCGGAGCCGGAGCCCACCGGTGGCGCGGAGCGCAGGCGCCGCCGGTCGCTGCGGGGCGAGGTCGGCACGACCGGCGCGCGCTTCGGCTCGTCCACCCTCCGCCGCAGCTTGGACGACCAGCCGACCGGACAACCCGCACCGGCCAGGCGCCGCCGGTCGCTGCGGGGCGAGGTCGGCGCCACCGGCGCCCGGTTCGGGTCGGCCGCCCTGCGCCGCAGCCTGGAGGAGCGCGACGAGCACCCGGAGCACCTGGAGCGCGCCGAGGACCCGGAGCGCGACGGCTCCGGGGAACCCGTGGGCGGGTCGGGCGAACGGGAGGCGGGGTCGTGGGCCGGGGGCGCGCCGTTCCCCGAGTCGGACGCCGACACGCGGCCGATGGTCCCGGCCGGGCGCGAGCCCGAACCCGGGCCGGAACCCGAGCCCGTGGTCGAGGAGTTCTCCGGGCCGCTGGTCCGCCCCTACGCGTGGACGGGCGGCCGCACGTCCGCCGCCTACGACCTGCGGTTGGAGACGCTGGTCTCGCTGGAGGGCGGCGGCATCGCGATCGCCCTGCGCGAGAGCACCTCCGAGCAGCGGTCGATCGTCGAGCTGTGCGCGACCGGCCCGAGGTCCGTCGCGGAGGTGTCGGCGCTGCTGTCGGTGCCGCTGGGCGTGGCCCGGGTGCTCGTGGGCGACCTGATCGGCATGGGCGTGGTGGCGGCGCACGACAACGCCGCCGCGCCCGGCGGCGCCGACCTGGTGCTGCTGGAACGGGTGTTAGCGGGTCTGCGCAACCTCTGACCGCAGCTCGCCGAACACCTCGGCCAGGTCCGCCAGCCGGTAGTGCGCGTTGAGCCCGCTCGGGTTCGGCAGCAGCCACAGCCGGGACGACGCGATCGGCTCGGGCTGCGGCCCGACCGCGGCCTTCTTGCGCCCGAACGCCGTCCGGTAGGCCGTCACGCCCACCACCGCCACGAACCTCGGCCGGTGCCGCCGCGCCACCTCGGTCAGCCGCGCGCCGCCCGCCCGCAGCTCCTCGGGCGTCAGCTCGTCGGCCCGCGCGCTCGGCCTCGCCACCAGGTTGGTGATGCCCAGGCCCAGGTCGAGCAGCTCGTCCTGCTCGGACGGGTCGAACAGGCGCGGCGTGAACCCGGACAGGTGCAGCGCGGGCCAGAACCGGTTGCCCGGCCGGGCGAAGTGCCGCCCCTTCGCCGCCGACATCAGACCGGGGTTGATGCCGCAGAACAGCACGTCCAGCCCCGGCCGCAGCACGTCCGACAGCGTCACCCGATCACCACCGGCGTGCCGTCGACGACGAGCCGCCAGTCGGTGGACGAGAACGCGGCCGGGTCGATCTCGCCGCGCTCCCGCACCCACTCGATGAGCAGCTGCCGGATCTCCAGCTGCTGGTCGTGCAGCACCGGCGCGGTGGCGACGTGCGGGAAGTTGCCGCCGCCGGACTGCCGGTAGTTGTTCACCGCCACGGCGAACGCCTGGTCGGCCGCCACGGGCGTGCCGCCGTGGGCCAGACCGACCACCCGCTGCCCGACCGGCCTGGCCAGGTCGATGTCGTAGGTCAGCGGCGCGTCCAGCCCGGCGGCCACGTCGTAGAGGTAGTCGGGCGTGCCGTCGGCGTTGGTCAGCGCCTCCGGCCGGTGCGGACCGGGCGTGCCCACCGCCTTGAAGTAGGCCGCCGAGCGCTCCAGGTAGTCCTTGAGCTGCGCGCCGGTGAGCCGCACGCCGAGCAGCGTGTTGTCGTAGGCGTAGAGGCCGGCCACGTCGCGCACCGACACCTCGCCCGCCGGGATCGCCGCGGCCTTGTTGAACGGCGAGGCGAGGGACAGCACCGGCAGCGCCTCGGCCAGGGTCGCCTTGAGGGCCTCGCCCTGCACGCGGTTGACGAGGTCCAGCGCGGCGGTGTCCTCGTACCGGGAGGTCGCGGCGGACATCGCGGCCTTCGACGTGCCGATCCCGGAGTTCACGTAGGCCACGACGCGCTCGTGGTCGTCGCGCAGCTTGCGGACGATCACCGGGTCCTCGGGAACGGTGCTGGTGTCGAGCACCTGGGAGCGGGACGCGGTCGGCTGCCAGCCGTGCCGGCGGGTCCACTCCAGGTCGAACTCCACCAGGCTCAGCCGCTTGCCCCAGAACAGGGGTTCGGTCAGCAGGACCTGCTTCCCGGTGGCCCTGTTGGTGACGAACCGCTGCGCGATCTCGGTGTGCGCGTGGCCGACCAGGATCGCGTCGATGCCGGGCACCTCCTCCGCGACCAGCGCCGAGCAGTTCTCCGGGAACGGCAGCAGGTCGCCCAGCGACGAGGACAGGTCCGCGCCCGAGTGCGCGGCGACGACGACCAGGTCGGCGCCAGCGGCGCGGACCCGCGGCACCCAGTGGCGCGCCTGCTCCAGCACGCCCGGGAAGGTCATCTTCCCCTCGACGTGGGCCTTGTCCCAGATGGCGATGCCCGGGTTGGTCAGGCCGAGGACGCCCACGCGCAGCGGCGCCGCGCCCGTGCGCCACACGGTCTTGACCACGTAGGGCCGGAACGCGGGCCGGCCGGTGGCCGCGTCGACCGCGTTCGCGCCGAGCAGCGGGAAGTCGAGCTGCTTCTCGAACTCGCGCAGCAGGGGGATGCCGTAGTTGAACTCGTGGTTGCCCAGCGCGGCGGCGTCGTAGCCCAGCTCGTTCATGGCGGTGGCCATCGGGTGCGCCTTGCGGCGGCCGATGGGTTCCACCTTGGCGTAGTAGTAGGCCAGCGGGGTGCCCTGGATGGTGTCGCCCGCGTCGATGAGCAGGGTGCGGTGCGCGCCGCGCTCCTGGCGGACCGCCTTGACCAGGGTGGACAGCTTCGCCAGGCCGATGTCGTTGTGGCCGCTGTCGTCGAACTCGCGGTTGGCGAAGTAGTCCCAGTTGAACACGTTGCCGTGCAGGTCGGTGGTGCCGAGCACGGTCAGCGTGAAGCGGCGCGCGCCGGCGGACCGGTCGTCCGGGTCGGCGTGCGCCGCCGGGCGGAAACCGGCCGCGGCGAGCACGCTCGCGGCGCCGCCCGCGAGCAGGGCCCGGCGGTGCAGGGGGGATCCGGTCATGGGGTGACCGTAGCCATTGACGGTTGACCTCTCGACCGGGAGCGGCTCAGCCCGCGGTCCCGGTGTCGTCGGCCGCGTCCCGGCGACGGCGGCGGAGCGCGACCACGGCCGCCGCCGCGGCCAGCGCGACCACGATCGCGATCACGACGACCACCCACGTCGGCACACCGCCGCCCTCGTCGGCGGTGTCGGCGGTGTCGGCGACGGCGGGGGCGGACGAGGAGGTCTCGGGTGAGGACGTGGCGGCCTGGCCGGTCGTCGTCGCCACGGGTGGCGTGGTGGCGGTCGCGGCGGGCGCGGTGGGGGCCGGGGTGTCAGGGGCGCCGGTGGCGGTGGTGGCGGCGGGGACCTGGTCGGCGGGCGGCGCGGGCAGCGTGAAGGTGATCGTGCCGCTCACGAAGTCGCCGTCCAGGGACTCGACCCGCCAGTTCAGCGCGTGCGGCCCGGCGGGCGACCCGCTCGCCTTGAGCGGCACGACCAGGCTGTTGCCCTGGGCGGTGACCTCGCCCAGCGGCCACGCCGCGCCGTCCGGGCCGGTCACGGTGATGCCGGCGCTCTCGGCGGGCACCGGTTCGCTGAACGTCAGCGTCAGCTGCCGGGGCCGCTGCGGCAGCACGGCGCCGTCGGCCGGGTCGCTGGAGACCAGCTCGGTGTGGGCGAACGCCGGGGACGCGACCCCGAGCAGGGCCGACACGGCCAGCAGCGCCGAGAGCGCCAGTCGCTTCATACCGGTAGTTTCTACCGGGTCGGTGGTGCGCCCCGCCCGTCCGCGGGCGGCTGCCCGTCGGACTGCCGCCGGCCATCGCCGCCCCTCGCGGCGTCACCGACGAGGATCAGCTCGGCGGTGGAGCCGGTGGCCACGACCGTGGCGGAGTCGCCGGCGTCGAGGTCGTCCAGGTCGCCCTGACCGCCGTTGACCTGCGTGTCCCCGTCCACCCGGTAGGTCTGGACGTAGCCGTCGTCGCTCTTGACCGTGACGGACGAGTCGGTCACCTCGGTGACCTCGCCGTGCTGGAACTCGCCGTGCTGCGCGTCCCCGAACGGGCTACCCATGACCACCATGCCGGGGCCGCCGCGCATCCCGTAGCCGCGCGGACCGCCCATGCCCTGCTGGGCGGCCTCGGAGTTGCTCGCGGCGTAGATGACGCCGCCGCCCGCCGCCGCGATGCCCACGGCGATGGCGGCGGCGACGAGGGTCTTGCGGCCGTTCCAGCCCGGACCGGGAGCGGCTTGCGGCGGCGGGTCGCCCCAGGTCTGCTGCGGCGGGTCGCCCCAGGTCTGGTCCGCGGCCTGCGACGGCCGGCTGCCCGGGGCGGGGTCCGCGGCCCGCGGCGGGTGGTCACCCGGGGTGGGGTCCGCGGCCTGCGGCGGGTGGCCGCCCCGGGTCGGGTTCTCGGGTTCGTTGCTCATGGCGACCACCGTCCCGAGCCCGCCTGTGCGTGGGCTGTGCGGTTCTTGGGCGGCGGCTGTGCATCGGCCTCCGCGACCGCCACGACCGCCGTGACCTGCGGAAGCGGTTCACAGGTGGTACACAGGACCGGCACAGCAGGCGCTCATGGGTCGGGCCGACGATGGGAGCATGCGCTCAGTGTCCGCAGCAGGGGCATCCCCTGAACTCCGCCGCCCGGACGGCAGTCCGGTCCGCGTCCTCGTGGTGGACGACGAGTCCACCCTCGCCGAGCTGATGTCCATGGCGCTGCGGATGGAGCGCTGGGAGGTGCGCACCGCGCTGGACGGCACGTCCGCCGTGCGCGAGGCGCGCGGGTTCCGCCCGGACGTGGTCGTGCTGGACGTCATGCTCCCCGACTTCGACGGCCTGGAGGTGCTGCGCCGGCTGCGCGCCGACGCGCCCGGCCTGCCGGTGCTGTTCCTGACCGCGAAGGACGCCGTGGAGGACCGGATCGCCGGGCTCACCGCGGGCGGCGACGACTACGTCACCAAGCCGTTCAGCCTGGAGGAGGTCGTGCTGCGGCTGCGCGGCCTGCTGCGCCGCACCGGCGTCACCCAGGCGACCGCGGGCACCGAGCTGGTCGTGGGCGACCTGGTGCTGGACGAGGAGACGCGCGAGGTGCGCCGCGGCGGCACGTCGGTCGACCTGACCGCGACCGAGTTCGAGCTGCTCCGGTTCCTGATGCGCAACCCCCGGCGGGTGCTGTCCAAGGCGCAGATCCTGGACCGGGTGTGGAGCTACGACTTCGGCGGGCAGGCCAACATCGTCGAGCTGTACATCTCCTACCTGCGCAAGAAGATCGACGCGGGCCGGACGCCGATGATCCACACCATGCGGGGCGCGGGCTATGTCCTCAAGCCTGCGACCTAGGACGTGGTCGCTGCGCACGCGGCTGGTGGTGGGGCAGCTGGCCCTGCTCGCCGTGGTGTGCGCGGTCATCGGCGTGGTGAGCGGGTTCGCGCTGCGCGACTTCCTGATCGGCAAGCTGGACGAGGAGCTGGGCCACACCGCCGAGCGCTTCGGCCGCGCGCTGCCGCCGCTGCCCGGCGAGCGACCCGACGGGCCGCTGAACGGACCCGGGTCCGTCCCCGGCACGCTGGTGGTCGTGCTCAACCCGGGCGGCGAGCCGGCCGGGGCGCGCCTCGACGACAGCGCCGAGACCGAGGACCTGCCCGCCGAGGTGAGCGCGCTGGTGGCCGCCAGCACGGGCGCCGCGCCCCGCACCGTGGACCTGGGCGAGCGGGGCGAGTTCCGGGTGGTCGCCGCGACCACGCGGACGGGCGCCGTGCTGTTCACCGGCCTGTCGCTGGACGACGTGAACAGCACGGTGTGGCGGCTGGGTTTCATCCTCGGCGGGGTGTCGCTGGCCGGGCTGATGGCGGTGAGCCTGGCCGGGACGTTCGTGGTGCGCCGCGCGCTGCGGCCGCTGGACCGGGTCGCCGACACCGCCACCCGCGTGGCGGAGCTGCCGCTGCACCAGGGCGAGGTGGCGCTGGCCGAGCGGGTGCCCGAGCAGGACGCCAACCCCGGCACGGAGGTCGGCAAGGTCGGCCTGGCGCTGAACAAGATGCTCGGCCACGTCGGCGGCGCCCTGGAGGCCAGGCACGCCAGCGAGACGCGGGTCCGGCAGTTCGTGGCCGATGCCAGCCACGAGCTGCGCACGCCCCTGGCCGCGATCCGCGGTTACGCCGAGCTGACCCGCCGCAGCACCGACGAGGTGCCGCCGCAGGTGGGGCACGCCATGCGGCGGGTGGAGTCCGAGGCGGTGCGGATGACGTCGCTGGTGGAGGACCTGCTGCTGCTCGCGCGGCTGGACGCGGGCCGGCCGCTCGGCCGGGAGCCGGTCGACCTGTCGAGGCTGGTCGTGGACGCGGCCGGCGACGCGCGGATCGCGGGCCCCGACCACGAGTGGCGGCTCCGGCTGCCACCGGAGCCCGTCCTGGTGACCGGTGACCGGCACAAGCTGCACCAGGTGCTGGCGAACCTGCTGTCCAACGCCCGCGTGCACACCCCTCCCGGCAGCACGGTGGTGACGTCGCTGTCCACCGGTGGCGGCGCGGTGGAGGTGGCGGTCACCGACGACGGGCCCGGCATCCCGGAGGAGCTCCAGGGCGAGGTGTTCGAGCGGTTCGCGCGCGGCGACACGTCCCGCTCGCGGGCGGCGGGCAGCACCGGGCTCGGGCTGTCGATCGTGGCCGCCGTGGTGGCCGCGCACGGCGGCTCGGTGCGGGTGACGAGCCGGCCCGGCCGGACCACGTTCACGGTCCGACTGCCGCGCTGACCACCGCTCGCCCCTCCTCGCCGCTCACCCCTCCTCGCGCCTTGTCCCCTCACCCCTTTGTCCCTCACCCCTTGTCCCGCCGGCGTGCGGGCACGACGAACCCGAGTCCGGCGCGCGCGGCCGGGTCACGGCGCCGTGCACAGCCGGCTCACAGCGAGGGCACAAGGACCACCCAGCCCCGCCGGACACGCTCGGCCGCATGCGAGCGCGACTACCCCTGTTGCTGTTGTCGGCCGGGACGGCGGTGCTGTACCTGTGGCGCCTGGGCGATTCCGGGTGGGCCAACGCCTACTACTCCGCCGCCGCCCAGGCCGGGGCCCAGAGCTGGCACGCGTGGTTCTTCGGCGCGACCGACGCCCCGGGCGCCATCACGGTCGACAAGGCGCCGGCGGCGACGTGGGTGATGGGCCTGTCCGCCCGGCTGTTCGGCGTCAACGCGTGGAGCATCCTGGTCCCCCAGGCGCTGATGGGCGTGGCGAGCGTGTGGCTGCTGCACGCCGCGGTGCGCCGCACGGCGGGCGAGGCGGCCGGGTTGCTCGCGGGCGCGGTGCTGGCGCTGACGCCGGTCGCCGTGCTGATGTTCCGGTTCAACAACCCCGACGCGCTGCTGGTGCTGCTGCTCGTGGCGGGCGCGTACTGCGTGGTGCGGGCCACCGAGGACGCCTCCCCGAAGTGGCTGGTGCTCGCGGGCGCGGCGGTGGGCTTCGCGTTCCTGGCCAAGATGCTCCAGGCGTTCCTGGTGCTGCCCGCGTTCGGCCTGGTGTACCTGGTGTTCGCGCCCGCCGGGCTCGCCCGCAAGGTCGGGCACCTGGCCGCCGCGCTGGGCGCGGTGGTGGTCGCGGGCGGCTGGTGGGTGCTGGTCGTCGAGCTGGTGCCCGCCGGCTCCCGGCCCCACATCGGCGGTTCGCAGGGCGACAGCGTGCTCGAACTCGCCTTGGGCTACAACGGTTTTGGCCGGTTGACCGGCGAGGAGGTCGGCAGCGTCGGCGGCGGTGGCGGGTGGGGCGCCACCGGGTGGAGCAGGCTGCTCGGCGCGGAGATGGGCAGCCAGATCGCCTGGCTGCTGCCGACCGCGGTGGTGCTGCTCGTCGCCGGTTGGTGGGCCGCGGGACGGGGTGGAGCGCAAAGCACTGGAGCGCAAAGCACTGGAGCAGCACGCGTCGGGGCGCAACAGGACGGGGCGGAAAGCGTTGGCGCGCAACGGGTCGGTGCGGAACGCGTCGGGCTGGCGCTGTGGGGCGGCTGGCTCGTCGTCACCGCCGCCGTGTTCAGCTCCATGAACGGGATCATCCACTCCTACTACGCGGTGGCCCTGGCACCGGCCGTCGGCGGACTGGTCGGCACCGGCGCGGTCGCGCTGTGGCGCAGGCGGCGGGAACCCGCCGCGGCGGCGGCGCTGTCGGGCGCGGCGGCCGTGTCGGCGCTCCAGTGCCACCTGCTGCTGCTCGACTGGTCCGCGCTGCTCGCCTCGGTCGTGCCGGCGCTCGGCCTCCTGGCCGCGGTGGGCCTGTTCCTGGCCGCGGTCGTGCCGGCCGCGGTGGTCGTGCCGGTCGCGCTGGTCGCCGCGCTGCTCGGGCCGGGCGCCTACTCGGTCGCCACGGCCGCCACACCGCACTCCGGCGCCATCCCCAGCGCCGGGCCGGCCACGGGCGGTCGCGGCGGCGGGGCGTTCACCCTGCGGGTGGGCGGCGGCACGGGCGGCCCCGGCGGGCTGCTCCACGCCGCCGAGCCCGGTGAGGAACTGGTGGCGCTGCTGCGGAGCAGCACCGGCCACACGTGGGCGGGGGCGGCCGTGGGGTCGAACAACGCGGCCGGGTTCCAGCTCGGCAGCGGTGCGCCGGTGATGGCGGTGGGCGGCTTCAACGGCACCGATCCCGCGCCGACGTTGGAGGAGTTCCAGCGGCTCGTGGCGGACGGACGGGTCCACTACTTCCTCGGCGGCGCGGGGATGCCCGCCGAGAGCGGCAGCGACGCGTCCGAGCGGATCGTCGAGTGGGTCGAGGACAACTTCACCGCCACCGAGGTGGACGGCGTGGTCGTCCACGACCTCACAGCCGGGGCACAGCCATGACACACGGGGCGCCCAGCCCGCCCCGCGACGGTGACCCCATGACACCCGCGACGTTCACGACGACCACGGTGCTCGACGTGGTGGTCCCCGTCCACAACGAGGAAGTCGACCTCGCGCCGTGCGTGCGCAAGTTGCACGCCGACCTCACGCGGAGCTTCCCCTACACCTTCCGGATCACCATCGCGGACAACGCGAGCACCGACCGGACCGCCGAGGTCGCCGCCGGACTGGCCCGCGAGCTGCCCGGCGTGGCGGCCGTGCACCTGGCGCGGAAGGGCCGGGGCCGCGCGCTCAAGGCCGCCTGGTCCGAATCGGACGCCGCGGTGCTGGCCTACATGGACGTCGACCTGTCCACCGACCTGGCCGCGCTGGCGCCGCTGGTGGCGTCGCTGGTCTCCGGCCACTCCGACCTGGCGATCGGCAGCCGGCTCGCCCGCGGCGCGCGGGTCGTGCGCGGGCCCAAGCGGGAGGTCATCTCCCGCTGCTACAACCTGATCCTGCGCGGCGCGCTCGCCGCCCGCTTCACCGACGCCCAGTGCGGGTTCAAGGCCATCCGCGCCGACGTGGCGCGCCGGCTGCTGCCGCACGTGGAGGACACCGGCTGGTTCTTCGACACCGAGCTGCTGGTGCTGGCCGAACGCGCGGGCGCGCGCATCCACGAGGTGCCGGTCGACTGGGTCGACGACCCCGACAGCCGGGTCGACCTCGTCTCCACCGCCGTGGCCGACCTCAGGGGCGTGGCCCGGGTGATGCGCGGCCTGGCCACCGGGCGCATCCCGGTCGGCGAGCTGAGCGCCCAGCTGGGCAGGCAGCCGCTGGAACCGCGCACCCCCGGCGTCCCCGCGGGCCTGTTCCGGCAGCTGGTCCGGTTCGCCGCGGTCGGCGTGGTCAGCACCCTGGCCTACCTGCTGCTGTTCGTGCTGCTGCGCGGCGGCGTCGGCGCGCAGGGCGCGAACCTGGTGGCGCTGCTGGTCACCACCATCGGCAACACCGCGGCCAACCGCCGGTTCACCTTCGGCGTGCGCGGCAGGCGGCACGCCGGGCGGCACCAGTTCGAGGGGCTGCTCGTCCTCGGCCTCGGCCTCGCCCTGACCAGCGCCTCGCTCGCGCTGGCGCACCGGTTCGCCGCGCCCGGCGGCCACGCCGAGCTGGCCGCGGTCGTGGGCGCCAACCTGCTTGCCACCGTGCTGAGGTTCCTCCTGCTGCGCAACTGGGTCTTCCGCCCGCGCACACCCGCCACCACCGACACCCAGACCTTGGAGACCACCCGATGACCGCGACCCTGAGCGCACCCGCGCCGGCGGCGCGCCCCGCCCCCGCGCCGCAGCGGAACCGGACCACCCCCGCGCTGGTCGTGCTGCTGGCCGGCGCCGCGGTGCTGTACCTGTGGAACCTCACCGACTCCGGCTGGGGCAACAGCTACTACGCCGCCGCCACCCAGGCCGGCGCGCGGAGCTGGACCGCCTGGCTGTTCGGCGGCTCGGACGCGGGCGGCGTGATCACCGTCGACAAGCCGCCCGCCGCGCTGTGGGTCAGCGGCCTGGCCGCGCGGGTCTTCGGGTTCTCCAGCTGG
This sequence comes from Saccharothrix xinjiangensis, assembly GCF_039527585.1. NCBI lineage: Bacteria > Bacillati > Actinomycetota > Actinomycetes > Pseudonocardiales > Pseudonocardiaceae > Saccharothrix > Saccharothrix xinjiangensis. Next base: position 419,684 of record NZ_BAAAKE010000003.1, read on the forward strand.
ACCGCGCTGGCGCCGCAGGCGGTCGAGGGCGTGCTGGCCGTGTGGCTGCTGCACGCGACGGTCAAGCGGACCTCCGGCCCGGTGGCCGGGCTGCTGGCGGGCGCGGCGCTCGCGGTGACGCCGGTGGCCGTGCTGGTGTTCCGGTTCAACCTGCCCGACGCGCTGCTGGTGCTGCTCCTGGTCGCGGGCGCCTACTGCACGGTGCGGGCGCTGGAGGAGGCGTCCGGCCGGTGGCTCGCGCTGGCCGGCGTGGCGGTCGGGTTCGCGTTCCTGGCCAAGATGGGCCAGGCGCTCCTGGTGCTGCCCGCGTTCACCGCGGCCTACCTGCTGGCCGCGCCGACCTCGTTGGGCAGGCGGTTCCTGCACCTGCTCGGCGCGGGGCTCGCGGTGGTCGTGTCCGCGGGCTGGTTCATCCTGCTGGTCGAGCTGTGGCCGGCGGGGTCCCGGCCCTACATCGGCGGCTCGTCCAACGACTCGCTGTGGGAGCTGGCGCTGGGCTACAACGGCCTGGGCCGCATCTTCGGCGGCTCCGGCGGCGGGGGCGGCGGCATGGCCAACGGCAACATCGGCTTCGGCGGCGGCACCGGCGTGGATCGGCTGTTCGGGGCGAGCATGGGCGGGGAGATCTCGTGGTTGCTGCCCGCCGCGCTGATCGGCCTGGTGGCCGGTCTGTGGTTCACCCGCCGCGCGCCGCGCACCGACCGCACCCGCGCCGCGCTGGTGCTGTGGGGCCTGTGGGTGCTGGTCAACGGCGTCGTGTTCAGCTTCATGAGCGGCATCACCCACCCGTACTACACGGTCGCCGTCGCGCCGGGCGTCGCCGCGATCGTCGCCATCACCGGGCGCGAGCTGTGGCGGGGCCGCCGGCACCGGCCGGTGCGCGTGGCGCTCGCGCTGGTGGTCGCCGCCTCCGGGTTCTGGGGCTTCGCGCTGCTCGCCCGCTACCCCGACTGGGCGCCCGCCCTCCGCTGGGCGGTGGCGGTGGCGGCCGTGCTGGTGTCCACCGCGATCGTGATGGGCGTGCGCCGGGTGGCCGCCCTCGCCGTGCTCACGGCGCTGCTGCCCGCCGCGGCGTTCGGCGTCGCCACCGCCGCCACCGCGCACAGCGGCTCCATCCCGATGTCCGGTCCCGCGCGGTACGCCGAGCAGGTGGGCGGCCCCGGCGGCGACCGCACGGCGGGCGAGGGCTCCGACGAGCTGATCGAGCTGCTGAGGAGCACCACCGGCACGTGGGCCGCCGCCACGGTCGGCGCGCAGGGCGCCGCGGGCCTGGCCCTGGCCTCCGGCAAGGCGGTGATCGGCATCGGCGGCTGGAGCGGCGGCGACCCCGCGCCCACGCTGGAGGAGTTCCGGCGCTACGTGGCCGAGGGCCGGATCGGCTACTTCGTCGCGACCGGCGGCGCGGGCGGCGGTCCCGGCGGGAACGGCGACATCCCGGAGTGGGTCGCGGACAACTTCGAGGCGACCTCGGTCGGCGGTTCGACGGTCTACGCGTTGAGCTAGCCGTTGCGGGACAGGGGCGGTGGCGCGAGATCGGGGGGCGCCACCGCCCCCGTCGACACCTCGGGCCGCCCCGTCCACGACCGGTACACGATCGCGACCGCGTGCGGGACCAGGTCGCGGCCCCGCCGCCACAGCCACGGCAGGCCCTTCAGCACCAGCCAGCCGACGTGGTGCAGGGCGGTGACCCGGGCGCCGCCCGCGCACACCTGGGACACCCGCCCCGGCACCTCGCGGCCCAGCTCCGCCAACCCCGCCGCGAACGCCGCCGCCAGCCGCCGGTGGCCCAGCTCCGAGGGGTGCAGCCGGTCCACCGCCCAGGTCTCGACCTCGTAGGCCCCCGCCAACCGGTCGAGGTCGACGCAGCCGGCGCCGTGCCGCAGCACGACCGCGTCGACCACCGCGTTCAGCTCGTCGATCCGGGCCCGCAGCGCCCGCCGCAGCGGGCCGGGCAGCCGGAACACCCGGCTGTGGTCGTGGAACCGCGCCGTGACCACCGCCGCGCCGGCCGCCGCCAGCGCGCCGACGACCGCGTCCAGGTCCGCGTGCAGCCGCCGGGCGTCGAAGTCCGACCGCAGGGTGTCGTTCATGCCCACCAGCAGCACGGCCGCGTCCGGGCGGGCCGCCAGCGCCGCGCCCAGCTGCTCGTGCCGCACCGAGGACACCCGCGCACCGGCGACCGAGGTGTTCAGGTACCGCGCGCCCGGGAAGGCCCCCGCGAGCAGCGCCCCGACGCCACGCCACCCACCGGGCACGGGGTCGCCGACCCCGGCCGTCGTCGAATCGCCCAGGACCACCAGGCTCGTCACCTTCTCGGCCACCGGGACACCATCGCGCAGCGACGTGACACCCCGGGTACGGGCAGCGGAACGCTACCGGAAGGCCGGGTACAGCGGCAGTTCCGCGACGACCGACCCGTACCGGGCGACCAGCGCCGAGACCACCTCGTCGGCGTGCGCCGCGACGTGCTTCGCGCCCAGCGCCAGCGCGTCGGCCCGCAGCCGCACCCATCGGGCGACGAGCACCTGGCCGCGCGGCGGCGAGTCCAGCGGCCGGTGGCCCGAGGGCAGCGCCGCGCTCAGGCCGGGCAGTCCGCGCCACGTGCCCAGCCACACCCACAGCAGCTGGGCCTCCAGCAGCCGGGGCCGGAACACGGCGTCGTCGTCCAGGTCCGGCCACACCGACGACACCTCGGCCCGCCACGCCGCGACCATCGCCTCCGACATGCCCGCGGGCAGGCCGTAGGCGCACCAGCACGACGGGAACGGCACCCGCAGGCACGCCGCGTCGAACACGACGTCCCGCACGCAGCCGCCCTCGAAGTCGAGGAAGCGCACGCCCCGGCTGGTCACCAGGTGGTTGTCCGGGCAGGAGGTGGACGGGCTGAACGCCCGCCGACGGGACGTGACGAACCCGCGCACGGCCTGCTCGGCGAACTCGCGCACCGGCCCCGGCGTCGGCACGCCCAGCGAGGCGGACAGCAGGTCGGGCAGGCCGGCCAGGGCCGCGTGCACGTCGACCGCGATCGGGTCGGCGCAGCACTGGCTGCCCTGGCGGCGCATCAGCGCGTCGAAGTCGGCGTCGCGCCCGGCGGTCGCCGCGTGCAGCCTGCCCATGGCGTGCGCCCACGCCAGCAGGCCCCGTTCGGCGGCCCGCGCGTCCGAGCCCAGCAGCTTCTCCGCGAGGCGCGGCGCCTTGCCCAGGTCCTCCAGCACGACCAGCCGCTTGCCGTTGTCCTGCGCCACCAGCTCCGGCGTCAACCGGTCCTCGCCGGGCAGCGCGGTGAGCAGCTTGTGGCTCACCACCTCGTGCGCGAACGGGTCGCGGTCGGCCACCGGCGACGGGTAGCGCTTGACCACCAGCGTGCGGGGCAGCGAGAAGGGGGTGCGGGTGACGCGGACGCGTGCGACCACGGACCGGCCCGCTCCCCCGAGGTCCTCGGGATCGGCCAACCGGACCGGCGCTCCGAACCTCCCGCTCAACACGGACTCCGCCGCCTTCACCGCGTCGTCCAGCTCGGAAGGGGCAGCGTCGTCGATGTCCTGCGGGCCGGCGGTGATGTCCAAGCTCATTGCCTCCGACCCTACTCCCGGTGGGGACCGACGTGACAGAACCCGTCCGGGCACCGTGACGGTAGTGCTCGCCCGGCACCCGGTCCACCCCCGGTCGGAATCAGCCGCCCGACAGCGGTCTGCCCACGTCACGGGCCCGGCCGTGCCGGTGGCGCACCGCCAGGACCAGCGCCGCGGCTACCACCACGCCGACCAGGTTCACCGCCAACTGGGCAACTGATTGGAGGCATATGTCCCACTCCCCGAGAACGGCGGCGACGGCCGCGTAGCCCGCCGCGGGCACGGTGGTGACCGAGATGAACACCCCGACGAGCGCCGCCGACTTGGCCGACGTCATCGACAGCATCCCGGCCGCGCCCGCCAGCAGGGCCACGATCAGGGAGAACGGGCCGACCTCGAAGACGAAGTCCACCTGGTGCCCGGCCAGCGCCAGGTCCCGGTCGAACAGGTCGGTGTAGGAGCCGAGCCACGCGCCGAACGCGGTGATCAGCATCGCCAGGGGGAACCCGACGGCGAGCGCGACGCCGGCGCGGCGCACCAGGTCCCAGCGCTTCAGGACCAGGCCGACCGCGATGGCGGCCAGCGGCCCGAACTCCGGGCCGACCACCATCGCGCCGACCAGGGTGACCGGGGAGTCGGTGACCACGGCGACCGCGGTGAGCAGGCACGCGATGGTCAGGAACGCCTGGAAGGTGGCGTTGAGCCGGGACTCCTCGCCGGTGCGGGCGAGGAGCTCCTCCCACACCACGGCGTCCGCGCCGTCGCCCGGCACGGACTCCTCGGCGCGGTCGGCCGAGTCGGACAGCGCGGTGTCGATGACCTCCAGCGTCACGCCGCCGTCGCGGTCCAGGCCGAGCGCGCACAGGGAGGCCACCACCTCGTCGGTGGCCTCCCGCGCGACGTCGGCCTCGACCACGTCGCCCTCGGGCCGGACGGCGGCGCCCGGCAGCAGCACCAGGTGCGTCACGCCGGGGTGCGCCTTGAGCAGGTCGAGCACCTGGTCGGTGCGGTCGACCGGGCTCACGGCCCGCAGGTGCAGCACGGTGTTACTGCTGCCCGTCCGCGCCGGGCTTGCCGGCGGACTTCTCGACGGGCTTGCCGGCAGGCTTGTCAGCGGCCTTGTCGACGGGCTTGGCGTCCACGCCCGCCTCCTTGCGCTGCTGCGGCGTGATCGGCGCGGGCGCCGCGGTCAGCGGGTCGTAGCCGCCGCCGCTCTTGGGGAACGCGATGACCTCGCGGATCGAGTCGTAGCCGCCGATCAGCATGGCGATGCGGTCCCAGCCGAACGCGATGCCGCCGTGCGGCGGCGCGCCGTACTTGAAGGCGTCGAGCAGGAAGCCGAACTTCTCCTGGGCCTCCTCCGGACCGATGCCCATGATCCCGAAGACCTTCTGCTGCACGTCCGCGCGGTGGATTCGGATCGAGCCGCCGCCGATCTCGTTGCCGTTGCAGACGATGTCGTAGGCGTAGGCCAGGGCGTTGCCCGGCTCCTCCTCCAGCCGGTCGGCCCACTCCGGCGTCGGCGAGGTGAAGGCGTGGTGCAGCGCGGTCCACTTGCCGCTGCCGACCGCGACGTCGTCGGTCTTGTCCGCGGCCTCGAACATCGGGAAGTCGACGACCCACGCGAACGACCAGGAGCCCTCCTCGATCAGGCCGACCCGGTGGGCGATCTCCACGCGGGCCGCGCCGAGCAGGGCGCGCGCGGTGTCCGGGTCGCCCGCGCCGAAGAACACGCAGTCACCCGGGTTGGCGCCCACGGCCTTGGCCAGGCCGTCGCGCTCGGCGTCGGAGAGGTTCTTGGCGACCGGGCCGCCGAGCGTGCCGTCCTCGTTGACCAGGACGTACGCCAGGCCCCGCGAGCCGCGCTGCTTGGCCCACTCCTGCCAGGCGTCGAGGGTGCGGCGCGGCTGGGACGCGCCGCCGGGCATGACGACCGCGCCCACGTACTGCGCCTGGAACACCCGGAACGGGGTGTCCTTGAAGTACTCGGTCAGCTCGGTCAGCTCCAGGCCGAAGCGCAGGTCCGGCTTGTCCGAGCCGTACTTGGCCACGGCCTCGGCGTAGCTGATCCGGCGGATCGGGAGGCTGACCTCGTGCCCGGCCAGCTCCTTCCACAGGGCGTGGATGATCTTCTCGGACAGGGCGATCACGTCGTCCTGCTCGACGAAGCTCATCTCGATGTCGAGCTGGGTGAACTCCGGCTGCCGGTCGGCGCGGAAGTCCTCGTCCCGGTAGCAGCGGGCGATCTGGTAGTAGCGCTCCAGGCCGCCGACCATGAGCAGCTGCTTGAACAGCTGCGGCGACTGCGGCAGCGCGTACCAGGAGCCGGGGCGCAGGCGGGCGGGCACCAGGAAGTCGCGGGCGCCCTCGGGGGTGGAGCGGGTCAGGGTCGGGGTCTCGACCTCGACGAAGTCCTCCGCGTGCAGCACCTCGCGGGCGATCCGGTTGGCCTCGCTGCGCAGGCGGACCGCCTTGGCCGGGCCGCTGCGGCGCAGGTCCAGGTAGCGGTGCCGCAGGCGGGCCTCCTCGCCGACCTCCAGGTGGTCGTCGAGCTGGAACGGCAGCGGGGCCGCCTCGTTGAGCACCTCCAGGGAGGAGGCGTAGACCTCGACCCCGCCGGTGGGCAGCTCGGCGTTCTCGCTGCCCTCGGGGCGGCGGGAGACCTCGCCGACGACCTTCACCACGAACTCCGAGCGGAGGCGGTGGGCGCGCTCGGCCATCTCGCCCTCGCGGAACACGACCTGGGCCACGCCGGAGGCGTCCCGCAGGTCGATGAAGATGACACCGCCGTGATCGCGCCTGCGGGCCACCCACCCGGTCAGGGTGACGGACTGCCCGGCGTGCTCGGCGCGGAGCGTCCCGGCCTCGTGCGTGCGCATCACGGGTACTGCTCTCCTCGGGGTAGCTCAACTGACGGTCGGTCGTCAAGGCTAGCCAACGGCCCCGTGGCCGGCGCCACCAGGTTTCTCCCGGGACCGGCGCGGGGTTCGCGGCGGCCCGGCGGGACGGCGGGCGGCCCTAGGATCGGCCGGTGCACAGACGCCCCCTCGTCAGCGCCCTGCTGGCCCTCGCCGCGGTCTGCTCGACCGCCTCCTGCGCGACCCGGGTCCCGGGCGCGCCGACCGCCGGGGAGGCGCCGGGGTCCTCGGCCGCCCCGAGGTCGTCGGCGGCCCCGGACTCGTCGGTCACGCCGAGAACCGGGGCGACCACCCCGTGCTCCTACGGCCCGGACGGCGGCGACGTGCCCAAGCCGGTGGACCCGCCCGCCGGGGACGAGGCGCCCGCGAGCGGCGCGGTGCGGTTCTCGGTGCGGACCGACCAGGGCGAGCTGGAGTTCGAGTTCGACGCGGCGAGCGCGCCGTGCTCGGTGCACAGCTTCCGCAGCCTCGTCGGGCAGTCCTACTACGACGGGGTGGGCTGCCACCGCGTCACGGTCAGCGGCATCTTCGTGCTCCAGTGCGGCGACCCGGGCGGCTCCGGGACGGGCGGGCCGGGGTACGCGTTCGACGACCCGGAGGCCGTGCCGGGCACCTACGAGCGGGGCGTGGTGGCGATGGCCAACGCCGGCCCCGGCACCAACGGCAGCCAGTTCTTCATCGTCCACCGGGACAGCGAGATCGCGCCGAACTACCCGATCATGGGTCGGGTCACCCGGGGCCTGGAGGTCGTCGACCGGGTGGCCGCCGCGGGCGTCGAGCCCGGTTCCGGGCGCGGCGAGGGTGACGGCCGGCCGCAGCTGCCGATCACGCTGACCTCGGTCGGGCAGGGCTGAGCAGGGCCGACTCCGGCGGCCGGCTCCGGGGCCGTTCCCCCCGGGGGCCTGACGCGGCCGGGGCCGTCCCCCCGCGAGGGAACGGCCCCGGCACTCGCCCGTGGAGCGGGTCAGGCGCTCGGCGCCAGGTAGAGCAGGCGGTTCGGGGAGCCCGAGCCGGGGCTGCCCACCACGCCGGTGGTCGCCTGGCCGACCAGGTAGCTCGCCACCTGGGCCGGGGTGGCCGAGCGGCTGCCCTGGAGGTAGCGGGCCGCCGCGCCGGCGACGTGCGGGGTCGCCATCGAGGTGCCGCTGATGGTGTTGGTGGCGGTGTTGCCGGTGTGCCACGCCGAGGTGATCGACGAGCCCGGCGCGAAGATGTCCACGACCGAGCCGTAGTTCGAGTAGCTGGCGCGGGCGTCGGTGTTGGTGGTCGCGCCGACGGTGATGGCCTCGGTCACGCGGGCCGGGGAGGAACCCGACGCGTTGGTGTTGCTGTTGCCCGCCGCGATGGCGTAGGTGACGCCCGCCGAGATCGAGCGGCGCACGGCCGCGTCGATGGTGGTGGACGCGCCGCCGCCCAGCGACATGTTCGCCACGGCCGGCTTGACGTGGTTGTTGGTCACCCAGTCGATGCCCTCGACCACGTCGGCGGTGGTGCCGGAGCCGGCGTTGTTCAGCACGCGGACGCCGTAGACGGTCGCGCCCTTGGCCACGCCGTAGGTGTTGCCGGCGATGGTGCCCGCGACGTGCGTGCCGTGGCCGTTGCCGTCCTGGGCGACGCTGTCGTTCTCGACCGCGTCGTAACCGTTGCGGGCGCGGCCGCCGAAGTCGCTGTGCGCGATGCGCACGCCGGTGTCGATGACGTAGACGTTCACGCCCGCGCCGGTGGAGGTGTAGCTGTAGGTCCGGTTCAGCGGCAGGGCGCGCTGGTCGATGCGGTCCAGGCCCCAGGTCGCGTTGGTCTGCGTGGCCTGGGTGGTGAAGACCTGGTCCTGCTCGACGTACTCGACGGCCGGGTTGGCCGCGAGCCGCTTGGCCGCCTTCTCGGGCAGCGACACGGTGAAGCCGTTGAGCGCCTTGCTGAAGACGGTGTCGACCTGACCGCCGTACTGCTTCGCCAGGCTGTCGGCGGACGCGGCGGAGCCGTCCTTGAGCTTGACGATGAAGTGGTTCTGCACCTTGTGCGCGGCGTCCGCGGCGCGGATCTCGCCCTCGGCGGCCTGCGCCGGGGCGGCCAACAGGGACGTCGCGGTGACGGCGAGCGCCGTCGCCCCGACACCGGCCAGGACCCGGACCTGTCGTGACTGTCGCATGCGGCTTCCTTCTTCCACGCGGTGGCCCGACCTCAACCCGAGGAGCTTGCAGGGCTCGGGTGGGTGACGTAGGGCCACCTTGCCCTCGCTGATAGTCACAACGTAAGCAACCTGGGGTTTACCCGGAAGTGTGAACTTTTCCCAGTTGTGTGGACTCCGTCAACAATCCGCACTACCTGCGGTTTCCCGAAAACTGGGAGACGTGGTACAAGCGTCGGCGCCACCGTCCGCCCATGCGCCTGGCACCGGTGACCGAGGAGAACCACCGGGCCGTGATCGGCCTGGAACTGCACGAGGACCAGCGGACGTTCGTCGCGAGCAACCTCAAGTCGATCGCGGACGCCCGGGTGCACCGCCCGAAGCTCGAACCGCCGGCGCTCCACAGCGGTGCCGAACCGGTCGGTTTCACGCTGCTGGAGCGGGACGAGCCCGGGGTGCCGCACATACCCCGGTTCATGATCGACCGGCGGGCGCAGGGCCGGGGCCTCGGCCGCGCGGGGCTCGCGGCGATCGCCGCGCGGGCCCGCGCCGAGGGGCGGTCGGAGCTGGTGCTGAGCGTGGTGCCGGGCAACGCGGTGGCCCGCGGCCTGTACGCCGCGTTCGGCTTCACCGAGACCGGCGAGGTGGACGGGGGCGAGCCGGTGGCGCGCCACCGGCTCGCCCCCTCGGCTCACCTGGTCGGCGACCAGTAGAGCAGCCGGCCCCACGACAGCGGGGTGGCCTCGTCGACCACGGCGGCGTGCACCCGCGCCGGCGTCGCCGTCGGGTTGAGCTGGAGGAACCGCAGGGTCACGCCGGTCACGTGCGCGGTGGCGAACGACGTGCCGCTGAGCGTGTTGGTCCCACCGGAGCCCCACGGCACGGTGATGTTCACGCCGGGCGCGTACACGTCGACCACGCTGCCGTAGTTGGAGAACGACGCGCGCGCGTCGGTCTGGGTGGACGCGCCCGAGGTGAGGGCCTCGCGCACCCGTGCCGGGGAGGAGTTCGCCGCGTCGGTGTTGCTGCCGCCCGCGGTCACCGACGCGGTGACGCCCGCCGTGATCAGCCGGCGCACGGCGTCGTCGACCGCGGTCGACGCGCCGCCGCCCAGGCTGAGGTTCGCCGAGGCCGGTTTGACGTGGTTGCGGGCGACCCAGTCGATGCCCGCGATGACGCCCGCGGTGGTGCCGCTGCCCGAGCCGTTGAGCACCCGGACGCCGCACACCAGGGCTTCCTTGGCCACGCCGTAGGTCCGGCTCGCGATCACCGCCGCGACGGCGGTGCCGTGGCCGTTGTCGTCCTGCGGGGCGTTGTCGTTGTCGATCACGTCCCAGCCGGCGCAGCCGCGGCCGGCCAGCTCCGGGTGCGCGGTGCTCAGGCCGGTGTCGATGACGTAGGCCCGGGTGCCGCGGCCGGTGGAGGTGTAGCTGTAGCCGCGGTCCAGCGGCAGGGCGCGCTGGTCGATGCGGTCCAGGTTCCACGGCGGGTTGACCTGCGTGGCGTGGGGCCGCACGACCTGGTCCTGCTCGACGTACTCCACGGCGGGGTCGGCGGCCAGCCGGCGGGCCTGCCGCTCGGTCAGGGACACCGCGAAACCGCGGAACGGGCCGGTGTAGGTGCGGGTGACCCCCCCGGCGAGCCGGGCGGAGGGGTCCGGCGCGCCGTCCCTGACCTTGACGACGTAGCTGCCGGGCACGGCGTCGGGCGAGCCCGCGTGCAGGACCGCGGCCTCGGCGTGGGCGGGGACGGTGATGGTGGCCAGGGCCAGGGCGGCGACGCCGAGGCCGGGCAGGAGCTTGCGCACGGCACGTCCTTTCCTCAGGGGTGGCGGGGCGGCTTTCCCGGGGGGCGGCGGGGCGGTCATCGGGTGGGCGACCAGTGGAGGAGGCGACCGCCCCACGGCAGCGGGGTGGCCTCGCGCACGACCTCGGCGTGCACCTGCGCGGGCGTGGCGGCGGGGTTGGGCTCCAGGTGCCGCGCCACCACGCCGGTGACGAAGCCCGTGGCCATGGACGTGCCGCTGAGGGTGTTCGTCGCGGTGTCGCCGGTGTGCCAGGCCGAGGTGATCGACACTCCCGGCGCGTACGCGTCGACGCCCGCTCCGTGGTTGGAGAACGGCGCCCGCGCATCGGCCCGGGCGCCGGCGCCGGCGGTGATCGCCTCGGCGACCCGGGCGGGCGAGGTGCCGCCGACGCCGGTGTTGGAGCTGCCGGCGCCGACCGCCGTGGTGACGCCCGCGGCGATCAGCCGGCGGACCGCGTCGTCCAGCGCGGCCGACGCGCCGCCGCCCAGGCTGATGTTGGCCACGGCGGGCTTGACGTGGTTGGCGATCACCCAGTCGATGCCCGCGATGACGCCCGCGGTGGTGCCGCTGCCCGAGCCGTCGAGCACGCGCACCGCGCAGATCCGCGCGCCCTTGGCCGCGCCGTGGGTGGCGCCGGCGATGACGCCCGCGACGTGGGTGCCGTGGCCGTTGTCGTCCTGGGCGACGTGGTCGCCGTCGACCGAGTCGTAGCAGTGCGAGGCCCGGCCGCCGAACTCGACGTGCGTGGTCCGGACGCCGGTGTCGACCACGTAGGCGGTGACGCCCCGGCCCGAGGTGGTGAAGCTGTAGCCGGTGTCCAGCGGCAGGGACCGCTGGTCGATCCGGTCCAGGCCCCAGGGCGCGTTCGGCTGGGTCTGGAGCGGGGCGGCGCGCACGACCTGGTCCTGCTCGACGTACTCCACGCGCGGGTCGGCGGCGAGGCGGCGGGCCTCCCGCTCGGTCAGGGTCGCGGTGAAGCCGCGGAACGGGCCGGTCGGGGTGCGGGTGATCCGGTCGGCGAACCGGGCGGTCAGCGCGTCGGCGGACGCGGTGTGGGACGCGGTGTCGGACGCACCGGCGGGCGCGGTGCCGACGAGCTTGACGATGTAGCTGCCGGGCACGGCGGTCGGCGAGCCCGCGTGCAGGACCGCGGCCTCGGCGTGGGCGGGCACGGGGACGGCGGCGGCCAGGGCGGCGGCCAGGGCCGCGCCGGCGAGGCCCGGTGGGGGCTTGCGCATGGGCGTTCCTCCGCAGGGTGGGGGAACCGGCGCGGGTCGCGCGCCGGGAACCCGAGTGTGCCGAACCCGGTCGCCCCGCGGGGCGCCCATCGCGGGCGCCGGTTCGGGGGAACCAGCACCTGTCAGTCATTGGACATCCATTCAACGCTGTGGAGAAATACCGACGAAGCCTTTGCGAAAGAACGCGATCCTTCTCCGCGCCGTTGCGGAGAACGCGTTCGACAGTTCGCGGTGGAACACCGTTCCACCCGCCACTGATGACGGTTTGACCAGCGCTTATGCCGCGTGAGGAGACCTCGTGTGCACGGGTGCGCGTGCGCCTGCACGTGCGCCCGCGTGCGCCCGCACATCCCCCCTAGGTGATCTTGTCCAACCCGATGTGCTCTACATCACCCCACGTAACCAAGGCTGTGCGCACCTCTCGGCGGAGGGCGGCGCGGGGGTGGCCCGGCGTCCGGATCGTCCCGAGCAGGACCTTCACACCACTGCTGTTAATGAGAATTCAAACATTCCACGACCAACGGGATTGGGCCGCCGATTCGGTTAAATTCGCGCCGGCGAACCCGATCGGCTGTACCGCACCGGCGATTTCGCGCGATAACGTCGCTCGCCTTGTCCACAGGGAGAACGGAGCGAAGATGCCAACGCCAGTCGTCGGACAGGAATCGCGACTGCGCGATCCCCGACGGGTCGACACGGGGGCCGATCCCTTCGCGGACGCATTGCGGGCCGCGATCCGGGCGAAGGGCCTCAGCCTGGAACGGATCCAGCACAAGCTCCGAGGGCGCGGCGTGGCCGTGAGCATCGCCGCGTTGAGCTACTGGCAGTCCGGCAGGCGACGACCCGAACGACCGGACTCGCTGACCGCCGTCAGCCACCTGGAGGAGATCCTGGAGGTCGGCGAGGGAGGGCTGAGCGCGCTGCTGGGCCCGCCGAGGCCGCGCGGCAAGGCCAGGCCGCGGACGCGCGTGCCGGGACCGGAGGGCTGGGTCGGCGAGAACGACTACGCCTCGATCGCGGAACTGCTCGCCGACGTCGACACCACCACCGACCAGGACCTGTGCCGGCTCAGCCTGCGCGACCAGGTCGAGCTGGCCATGGACGGCAGCACCCGCCGGGTGCGCTCGCGGCAGGTGCTGCGCGCCGAGCGGTCGGGCGTGGACCGCGTGCTGCTGGGGTACGACACCCGGCTGCCCGGCGACCCGCTGCCGGTCATCGGCACGCTGCGCTCGTGCAGGCTCGGGCGGGTGTCCGCCGACCCGCGCAACGGCCTGATGGTCGCCGAACTGCTGTTCGACCGCCCGCTGCGCCGCGGCGAGCGGACCGCCGTCGAGTACGAGTTGATCCACGTCGCACCGCACCACCCGACGTTCGACAACACCTACTCGCGCCGCTTCCGGCACCCGGTGCGCGAGTACGTCCTGGAGGTCAGGTACGACTCGCGGTGCCGGCCCTCGCGCTGCGAGCAGTTCACGACCGGTCTGACCGGTGGGGAACCGACCGACGTGCGCGAGACCCCGGTGGACACCTGGGGCTACGCCTACGCGGTGGCGCTCGACTTCGGTCCCGGTGTCGTCGGCCTGCGCTGGGACTGGTGATCCGGCGGGGACTAGTAGGAGCGCGGCAGCCGCAGGGTGTGCTGCGCCACGAAGTTCAGGATCATCTCCCGGCTGACCGGGGCGATCCGGGACAACCGGGACGCGGCCAGCATGGCGCCCAGTCCGTACTCGGACGACAGCCCGTTGCCGCCGTGCACCTGGATGGCCTGGTCCACCGCCCCCGCCACCGCTTCCCCCGCCGCGTACTTGGCCATGTTGGCCGCCTCACCCGCGGCCCGGTCCTCCCCAGCGTCGTAGAGAGCCGCGGCCTTCTGGGTCATCACCCTCGCCAGTTCGACCTGGATCGCGCACTGCGCCAGCGGGTGCGCGACGCCCTGGTGCGAGCCGATCGGCACGTCCCAGACCGTCCTGGTGCGGGCGTACCCGCTCGCCAGGTCGAGTGCGCGGCGGGCCATGCCGGTGGCGAAGGACGCCGCCATGATCCGCTCCGGGTTCAGGCCGGCGAACAGCTGGGCCAGACCCGCGTCCTCGGCGCCCACCAGCGCGTCGAGGGGCAGCCGGACGTCGTCGAAGAAGCAGGTGAACTGCTTCTCCGGTGACACGACCTCCATGGGGATGTGCCGGTAGGTGAAGCCGGGCGCGTCGGTCGGGACGATCACCAGCGACGGCAGCAGCCGGTTGCCGGTCGAGTCGACGTGCCGGGCCACCACCAGCACCGCCTCGACCTCGTCGACGCCGGAGATGTAGTACTTGCCGCCGTTGAGCACCCACTCGTCACCGTCGCGGCGCACGGCGGTGGTGAGCCGGTGCGAGTTGGAGCCCGCGTCCGGCTCGGTGATGGCGAACCCCATCTTCGTGGTGCCGTCCGCGAAGCCGGGCAGCCACCGGCGCTTCTGCGCCTCGGTGCCGAAGCGGGCGACGACCGTGGCGCAGATGGCCGGCGACACCACGGTCAGCAGCAGCGGGCACCCGGCGGCGGCCAGCTCCTCGCAGACCGCGGCGAGGTCGCCGATGCCGCCGCCACCGCCGCCGTACTCCTCGGGCACGGCCACCCCGAGGTAGCCGAGCCTGCCCGCCTCCGCCCACAGCTCGTCGGTCTTCTCACCCGACCTCGCCTTGGCGGCGAAGTACTCGTGGCCGTACCGGCGGCCCAGGGCGGCGACCGCCTCGCGCAGCGCCCGCCGCTCGTCGCCCTCGGTGAAGTTGATCGTCATGACGCCTCGGCCTCCACAACCGCGAGCACCTCGCCCGCACCGACCTGCCGACCTGCCTCGACGAGCACCCGCTCGACCACGCCGCCGTGCGCGGCGAGCACGCGGTGCTCCATCTTCATCGCCTCCAGCACGAGCAGCTCCGCGCCCGCCTCCACGCGCTGCCCGACCTCCACCGACACCCGCACCACGGTGCCCGGCATGGGCGCCGACGTCGCGCCCTCGACCCCCTCGGCCCGCGGTTCGGGGAACCGGGGCCGCAGCACGAGCGCCACCGGGCCCACCTCGACCACAGCCCCGTCGGCGAGGTCGCCGTGCACCGCGACCGGGAACGTCTCGCGCACCCCGCCCCGCTCCAGGGTGACGGCGTCCGGGGACGCGGACACCACGGTCGCGTCCACGTCCGTCACCACGCCCGCGCGGGTGTGCCGGTACTCGACCGCGACCTCCTGGTCGCCGTGCCCGAACACCACGCGCTGCGGCTGCGAGGGCACGTTGCGCCAGCCCGGCGGCAGGTCCGTGCGGCGGCGCTCGGCCAGCGCGAGCGCGGCGGCCAGCGCGGCGGGCCGCACGTCCACGTCGGGCGGCGCGGTGAGGCCGTGCTGGTCGAGGAACCCGGTGTGGGTGTCGCCCGCCTCGAACGCGGGGTGCCGCAGCACGCGCACCAGCAGGTCGCGGTTGGTGACCAGGCCGTGCAGCCGGGCCCGCTCCAGCGCGGCGGCCAGCTTGCGGACCGCCGCCCGCCGGGTCGGCGCCCACGCGATCACCTTGGCCAACATGGGGTCGTAGTGCACGCCGACCTCGCTGCCGTCCTCCACGCCGCTGTCGACGCGCACGCCGCCGGGCTCACCCCGGCCGGGCACCTCGAACCGGTGCAGGGTGCCGCTGGAGGGCCGCCAGTCGTGGGCCGGGTCCTCCGCGTACAG
Source organism: Saccharothrix xinjiangensis (assembly GCF_039527585.1). Classification (NCBI taxonomy): domain Bacteria; kingdom Bacillati; phylum Actinomycetota; class Actinomycetes; order Pseudonocardiales; family Pseudonocardiaceae; genus Saccharothrix; species Saccharothrix xinjiangensis. Next base: position 435,043 of record NZ_BAAAKE010000003.1, read on the forward strand.
GCGGGCCTCGACGGCGTGGCCGCGCGGTGCGGGCGGCTCGTCGGGCAGTCGCTCGCCCTCGGCGATCGCGAGCTGCCACGCCACCAGGTCGAGCCCGAACACCTCCTCGGTGACCGGGTGCTCCACCTGGAGCCTGGTGTTGACCTCCAGGAAGTGGAACGCGCCGTCGTCGGTGCAGAGGAACTCCACGGTGCCCGCGCCGACGTAGCCGATGGCCCGTGCGGCGGACACGGCCGCGTCGAACAGCCGTTGCCGCGCCTCCGGGGTCACCGCCGGGCTCGGCGCCTCCTCGATGATCTTCTGGTGGCGGCGCTGGACGGAGCACTCCCGCTCGCCCAGCGCCCACACCGCGCCGTGGGCGTCCGCCAGCACCTGCACCTCGACGTGCCGCGCGCGTTCCAGCAGCGGTTCGCAGAACACCGTGCCGTCGCCGAACGCCGACTCGGCCTCGCGCCGCGCCGACTCGACCTGCCGGGCCAGCTCCGCGCGCGAGCGCACCACCCGCATCCCGCGCCCGCCGCCGCCCGCGGACGCCTTGACCAGCACGGGGAACTCCGCGACGGCGTCCGGGTCGAGGTCGGGCAGCACGGGCACGCCGACCGCCGCCACCCGCTCCTTGGCCGCGACCTTGGACCCCATCGCCCCGATCACGCCGGGATCGGGCCCGACCCAGGTCAGCCCCGCGTCCAGGACCGCGCGGGCGAACGCCGCGTTCTCGGACAGGAAGCCGTAGCCGGGGTGCACGGCGTCCGCGCCGGCGGCCAGCGCGGCGGCCACCAGCAGGTCGGCCCGCAGGTAGGTGTCGGCGGGCGCGGCGCCGGGCAGGCGCACCGCCGCGTCGGCCTCGCGCACGTGCGGCGCGCCCTCGTCGGGATCGGAGAACACCGCCACCGGCGAGACGCCGAGCTCGCGGCACGTCCGGATGACGCGGCGCGCGACCTCACCCCGGTTGGCGACCAGCAGCTTGCGGATCATCGCCACCTCACATCCGGAAGACGCCGTAGCCGTCGGCGCCCCTGATCGGTCCACTGTGGATCGCGGACAGGCACAGGCCGAGGACCGTGCGGGTGTCGCGCGGGTCGATCACGCCGTCGTCGTAGAGCCGCCCGGACAGGAACGGCGCCAGCGACTGCTGCTCGACCTGCTCCTCCACCATGCGGCGCATGGCGGCGTCGTGCTCGTCGTCGTAGGGCTGCCCCTTCGCGGCGGCCGACTGCCGCGCCACGATCGACAGCACGCCCGCGAGCTGCGCGGGGCCCATGACCGCGGACTTGGCGTTGGGCCAGGTGAACAGGAAGCGGGGGTCGTAGGCCCGGCCGCACATGCCGTAGTTGCCCGCGCCGTAGGACGCGCCCATGACCACGGTCAGGTGCGGCACGGCGCTGTTGGACACCGCGTTGATCATCATCGCGCCGTGCTTGACGATGCCGCCCTGCTCGTAGCGCGCGCCGACCATGTAGCCGGTGGTGTTCTGGAGGAACAGCAGCGGGGTGTCGGAGGCGTTGGCCAGCTGGATGAACTGGGTGGCCTTCTGCGCCTCCTCGCTGAACAGCACGCCACGCGCGTTGGCCAGGACGCCGACCGGGTAGCCGTGCAGGTCGGCCCACCCGGTGACCAGGCTCGTGCCGTAGTCGGGCTTGAACTCGTCGAACCGGGAGCCGTCCACCAGCCGGGCGATCACCTCGCGCGGGTCGAACGGCACCCGCTGGTCGGTGGGCACGAGGCCGAGCAGCTCCTCCTCGTCGAACAGCGGCGGCTCGACGGGCTTGGGCGCGGGGCCGAGCTTGCGCCGGTTGAGCCGGGCCACCACGCGGCGGGTGAGCCGGATCGCGTCCACCTCGTCCTCGGCCACGAAGTCGGCCAGGCCGGAGGTCGTGCCGTGCATCCGCGCGCCGCCCAGCGACTCGTCGTCGGACTCCTCGCCGGTGGCCATCTTGACCAGGGGCGGGCCGCCGAGGAACACCTTGGCGCGGTCCTTGACCATGATCACGTAGTCGGAGGTGCCGGGCACGTACGCGCCGCCCGCGGTGGCGTTGCCGAACACCGCGCTGATCGTCGGCACGCCCGCGGCGGACAGCCTGGTCAGGTCGCGGAACGCCCGGCCGCCGGGGATGAAGATCTCGCTCTGGCTCGGCAGGTCCGCGCCGGCCGACTCGACCAGCCCGATCAGCGGCAGCCGGTTGGCCAGCGCGATGTCGTTGGCGCGGAAGGTCTTGCGCAGCGTCCACGGGTTGCTCGCGCCGCCGCGCACGGTCGGGTCGTTGGCGACGACCACGCACTCCACGCCCTCGACCACGCCGATGCCGGTGACCACGCTCGCGCCCACCGGGTAGTCGGTGCCCCACGCGGCCAGCGGCGACAGCTCCAGGAACGGGCTGTCCGGGTCCACCAGCAGCTCGACCCGCTCGCGCGCGAGGAGCTTGCCGCGCGCGTGGTGCCGCGCGGTGTACTTGGACCCGCCGCCCGCGAGCGCCTTGGCGTGCTCGGCGTCCAGCTCGACGAGCTTGGCCAGCAGCGCCTCCCGGTTGGCGGCGTACCCCGGCGACCGGGTGTCCAGCGCGGTCCTCAACGTGCTCATGCCGTGTACCCCAATCGCCTCGCCGCCAGCTCGGTCATCACCTCGGTGGCCCCGCCGCCGATGCCCAGGACGCGCGCGTCCCGGTAGTGGCGCTCGACCTCCGCGTCGCGCAGGTAGCCCGCGCCGCCGTGCAGCTGCACGGCCTGGTCGACCACGTGCGAGCACGCCTCGACGGCCGCGTTCTTGGCGAAGCACACCTGCGCCACGACCTCCTCGCCGCGCGCCACGCGTGCCGCCACCTCCCGGGTGTAGGTGCGGGCGAGGTCGATGCGCTGCGCCATGCCCACCAGCCGGTGGCTCACCACCTGGCGGGCGATGAGCGGCTTGCCGAACGTCTCCCGCCGCCGGGCGTGGGCGACGGTGAGGTCCAGGGCGCGCTGCGCCGTCGCGTACGCCTGCACGGCCAGGGAGATCCGCTCCGCCTGGAACTGCCGCATGATCAGCCCGAAGCCGGCGCCCTCCTCGCCCACGAGGTTCGCCGCGGGCACGCGGGCGTCCACGAAGGAGAGCTCGGCGGTGTCGGAGCAGTGCCAGCCCATCTTCTCCAGCCTGCGGTCCACGGTGAAGCCGGGCGTGCCCCTCTCCACCACGAGCAGGCTGATGCCCCCGTGCCCGGGGCCGCCGGTGCGCACGGCCGTGGTCACGAAGTCGGCCCGCGAACCGGAGGTGATGAAGGACTTGGCGCCGTTGACCGCGTAGTGGTCGCCGTCGCGGCGCGCCGTGGTCCGCAGCGCCGCCACGTCCGACCCGCCGCCGGGCTCGGTGACGGCGAGCGCCCCGATCAGCTCACCCGCCAGCGCGGGGCGCGCGAACCGGTCGACCAGGCCCGCGTCGCCCGCGTCGATGATGTGCGGCACCGCGATGCCGTGCGTGAACAGCGCGGCGACCAGGCCGGACGAGCCGCCCGCCTGGATCAGCTCCTCGGTCACCACGACGGTGTCGAGCAGGTCGCCCGCGCCGCCCGCGGCCTCGGGGAAGCCGACGGCGAGCAGGCCGAGGGCGGCGGCGCGGCGGTGCAGGTCGCGGGGCAGCTCGCCGGCGCGCTCCCAGTCGGCCAGGTGCGGCACGACCTCCCGCTCGGTGAACCGGCGGACGGTGGCGCGCAGGTCGAGGCGCTCCGGTGTCCCGAACAGCTCGTCGGTGGTCACAGCAGGTCCTCCGGGATGTCCACGTGCCGGGCGCGCAACCACTCGCCCAGCGCCTTGGCCTGCGGGTCGAACCGGGTCGAGGACGCCACGCCGTCGCCGAGCAGGCCGCGCAGGACGAAGTTCAGCGCCCTGAGGTTGGGCAGCTCGTACCGGTCGACCTCGCCCGCCTCGGGCAGCAGCTCCTTGAGGCGCTCGACGGTCAGCTCGGCCCTCAGCCACTCGTACCGGGCGTCCGTGCGCACCCACACGCCCAGGTTGGCGTCGCCGCCCTTGTCGCCCGACCGCGCGCCCGCGACCAGGCCCAGCGGGACCCTGCGGGTGGGGGTGCTCATACCTCGACCACCTCCCCTCCCGGCAGCACGACCCGGTGCGGCACGGCCGCGCGCGGCACGTGCGCGGCCCGGTACACGCCGAACGGCGTGCCGTCGCCGGGTGGCGCGGTGACGTGGAAGCCCGGGTAGGACGCCAGCGCCAGCTCGACGCCGGCGCGGGAGAACGCCTTGGCCCGCGCCTGGTCCGCGGTCTTGATCGTGACGTGCAGCAACGCGCTCGCCGCCTCCTCGGTGTCGGCGTCGGCGCGGTCGGTGCGCGCCAGGGTCCAGGTCAGGTCGTCCGCGCCGAGCGCGGCCTCCAGCTGGCGGCGCACCAGGTCCGCCTTGGCGTCCACGTCCAGGCCGGTGAGCACGAACGTGGTGGAGTTGCGGAACCCGCCGAGGGTGTTGAGGCAGACCTTGAGGGTGTCCGGCGGCGGCGAGCCGCGGACGCCGGAGATCCGCACGCCGCGCTCGTGCGGGTCGAGCCGGATCGTGTCGAAGTGGCTCACCACGTCCGGTCCCGGGTACGCGGGGTCGCCGATCTCGTAGAGCAGCTGCGCGGTGACCGTGTCGACGGTGACCGCGCCGCCCGTGCCGTCGTGCTTGGTGATCAGCGCCGACCCGTCCGCCTCGACCTCGGCGATCGGGAAACCCGGCCGCGCGGCGTCGATCTCGGTGAAGAACGCGTAGTTGCCGCCGGTGGCCTGGGCGCCGCACTCCAGCACGTGCCCGGCGACGGTCGCGCCGGCCAGCCGGTCCCAGTCCTCGCGGCCCCACCCGAAGTGGGCGGCGGCGGGCCCGACGACCAGGGAGGCGTCGGTGACGCGACCGGTGACCACGACGTCGGCGCCCGCCTTGAGCGCCTCGGCGATGCCCCACGCGCCGAGGTAGGCGTTGGCGGTCAGCGCCTCGGGGAAGTCCGCGCGCACGTCGTCGCCGGTCACGCAGGCGACCTTCGCGCCGGTGCCCAGCGCGTCGACCGCCTCGGCGAGGCCCTCGGGGTTGAGGCCGCCCGCGTTGGAGACGACCTTCACGCCGCGTTCCAGCGCCTCGCCGAGGTTCTCCTCCAGCTGGCGCAGGAACGTGCGGGCGTAGCCGAGCCGCGGGTCCCTCGCCCGGTCGCGGCCCAGGATGAGCATGGTCAGCTCGGCCAGGTAGTCGCCGGTGAGCACGTCGAGCGGGCCGCCGCGCAGCACCTCGCGGAACGCGGAGAACCGGTCGCCGTAGAAGCCCGAGGCGTTGCCGATGCGGATCACGACTTCTCCCGTCCGGCGCCGGGCGGACCCGCGAACGCCTGGGCGATGGGCAGCCAGGCGTTCGCGACCGGGCCGACCGCGGTGACCGCGAGGTCGTCGCGGTGGCGGCGTTGCGTGGCGAGCAGGCAGAAGTCCAGGGCGGGGCCGGCGACCCGGTCCTCCGCGTCCTCCGGGCCCCACGCCCACGGTTCGCCGCCGGGCCCGGTCAGCTCGACGCGCACCGGCTCCGGCGGCACGGGCAGGCCGTTGACCAGGAACGCGAAGCCGAACGCGCGGACCGCGATGTGCGCGACGTGCCGGAGTCGCCGGGTGGGCTCGCGGACCGCCCCGAGCGCGTCGGCCACGTCCTGGCCGTGCGCCCAGGTCTCCATCAGGCGGGCGGTAACCATGGATGCCGGGCTCATCGGCGGCCCGAACCACGGCACCTTCACGCCCGGCGGCACGGCCGTCAGCGCCTCGGCCAGCTCCGCGCGGCTCGCGCGCCAGTCGTCGAGGGTGACCGGCTCGGCCGCGCCCCGGTCGACCAGGTCGGGCGTCGCGGTCCGCAGCAGCCCGGCGAACGCGGCCGGGTCGCGGGCGGCGAGCGCGGCGACGCGGTCGGTCCAGCGCAGGTGCGCGACCTGGTGGGCGATCGTCCAGCCCGGCGCGGGCGTCGGCAGCGACCAGTCGGCGTCGGCGACCAGGTCGTCGAGCACGCGGCTCTCGTCGCCCAGGTCCGTCAACAGCTCGTGGATCACCGCTGCCTCCCCAGGGTTGTCTCCAACATCCGGGCCCAGTGCCGGACGATGCGCCCGCGGCGCTTGCGGTCGTCGGTGAGCTGGTTGGCCAGGGCGAGGCCGCGCACCAGGTCCAGGGTGATCTGCACGGCCTCGCGCACGCCCGGCTCGCCCTCGTCCGCGCCCAGCAGCTCGACGGCCAGCCGGTGCGTCTCCCGGCCGAGCCTGGCCTCCAGCGGCACCACCACGGTCCTGAGGTCCGGGTCGGTGCGGGCCGCGACCCACAGCTCCAGCGCGGCGGTGAACAGGTCGCTGGCGTAGAAGTCGGCGATCAGCTCGACCACGGCGACCGTGGTGCGCCCGGTCTCGCGGGCGCGTTCCCCCAAGTGCTGGACGCTCTCCGCGCCCAGGTGCTCGACGGCGGCGGCGACCAGCTCGCCGCGGGTGCGGAAGTGGTGCAGCTGGGCGCCGCGGGACACGCCCGCGCGTTCCGCGACCACGGTCGTCGTGGTGCCGGACCAGCCCAGCTCGACGAGGCACGCGACGGTCGCCTCCATGAGCCTGCGCCTGGTCTCGCGGCTGCGGTCGGCCTGCCGCTGCCTGGTCTCGGTGGCCATGCGGGCGAGTGTTCCGCGCCACTTACAAACAGTCAAGACTGTTTGTAAGTGGCGCGGCCATGCGGTCGATGTGCCGGGTGTCACGCGGTGTGATGATGTCCGGCATGGTCGTGTCTCGGCGGGACTTGCTGCGGTGGACGGGGACGGGCGCGATCGGCGCGGTGGCCGGGACGGCCGGCGCGGAGGCGGGGACGGCCGGCGCGGCGCCGCGGTGGGCGCGGCTGCGGGAGCGGTTGGCCGGCGAGCTGCTGCTGCCCGGCGACGACGGCTACGACACCGCGCGGCTGCCGTTCAACAGCCTGTTCGACCACCACCGGCCGGCGGCCGTCGCCCGCTGCGCGCGCCCCGACGACGTGCAGCACTGCCTGGAGGAGGCCCGGCGCCACGGCGCCCGGGTGGCCGCGCGCGGCGGCGGGCACAGCTACGGCGCGTACTCCACCCCGGACGCGGGCCTCGTGGTCGACCTCGGGCCGATGTCCGGGGTCGAGGTGCGGGCGGACGGCACGGCGGTGGTCGGCGCGGGGGCCCGGCTCCGCGACGTCTACGCCGCGCTGGGCGCGGCGGGCCGCGTGGTCCCGCTGGGCAACTGCCCCTCGGTCGGCATCGCCGGGTTCACCCTGGGCGGCGGCCTCGGCTGGCTGGACCGCGCCTACGGGCTGACGTGCGACTGGCTGCGGTCGGCCCGCGTGGTGACCGCGGACGGCCGCCTGCTCACCGCCTCCGCCGGGTGCGAGCCGGACCTGTTCTGGGCGCTGCGCGGCGGTGGCGGCGGCAACTTCGGCGTGGTCACCTCGTTCGAGTTCGCCACCGCGCCCGCGCCGCCCGTGCTGACGGTGCTCCGGCTCCGGTTCCCGGCCGGGTCGGCGACGGACGTGCTGGGCGCGTGGCAGCCGTGGAGCACGGCGGCGCCGGAGGCCCTGTCGACCACGTGCGTGGTGCTGCCGGACGGCTCGGTCGACGTGACCGGCTGCGCCGTGGGGCCGGCGACCCCGGCGCGCGCCGAGGTCGCCCGGCTCGTCGACGCGGTCGGCGTCCCGGCGCCCCTGGAGGACGCCGAGGTCGACTACCCCGCGGCGGTGGGGATCATGACCGGCGGCCACCCGCCCCGCAACGCCTTCCGGGCGTCCTCGCGCATCGCGGACGGGCCGTGGGCCGACCCGGCGGCCGTCGCGGGAACCCTCGACGGCCGCCGGAGCGCGCTGCTGATCGTCGGCGCGCTGGGCGGCGCGATCGACCGGGTCGGCCCGCGCGGCACGGCCTACCCGCACCGGGGCGCGCCCACCTCGGTCGAGGTGTTCGGCACGGTGGCCGACCGCCCCGCGGCCGAGGTGACCCGCGAGGTCGACGAGGTGCAGCGGGCGCTGGCGCGGCTCGTCGGCACGGGCACCTACGTCAACTACCTCGACCCCCTCCAGGAGGACTGGGCCCGCACCGCCTACCGGCACAACCTGCCCGAGCTGCGCCGGGTGGCCCGGCGCCACGACCCGGACGGCGTGCTGCGGTTCCCCCGGTCGGTCACCGCGCGGTGAGGCCCCCGGTCACCACCCGCCCTGGACCATGGTCTGGAACAGCCACTTCCCGCCGCTCCTGACCAGCAGGTCGCCGTAGCGCACGACCTGCGAGTGGTCCCCGGCGGTGATGGTCGCGTCGGTGATCACGAACACCAGGTCGGCGCTGACGAAGTGCGGCGTGCGGACCGACTCCATCCCCACGTCGCCGTCGCCGAGGCTCGCCGCCATGTCCCGCAGGAACCGCTCCCGGTCCCACGACTGCGCCGACCCGTCCGTGACCGCGTTGACCGGGAACAACGCCATCCCCGCCATCGCCTCGACGTCCTTGGCGACCGCCAGGGCGTCCCACTCCTCGAACCACGCGAGCACGCCCGCGACATCCTCCTCGGTCGGCGCGAAACCCGCTCCACCACTCGGTACGGCACTCATACCGTACATTGTACCGTACGCCGTACGGAGAGAGCGGGCGTGATCGACCCAGGGCGGTGGAGGTCCACCGCGGAACCTTCGGCGTCAGGCGGGCGCGGCGGAGCAGTTGTGGCTGACCAGGCCGTTGGCCACGAAGTCGCCCGTGCCGGTGGTGATGTCGTGGAGGGTCCGCGCGGCGCCCAGGGACTCCACGGACACCACCTCCAGCCGGGAGGTCACCGGCACAGCCATGCCCTCCACCGCGTTGCCGCGCGGGAGCACCGGGCCGATCAGGTGCAGGAACCGCAGCCGCGCGGCCAGCCCGCCGACCACGCGCACGCCGCGCACCTCGACCACGTGCGGCACCTCCAGCCGCAGCAGCGCCCGCACGGCCGCGTCGAACACCGCGCCGTCCGAACTGGACATCACCAGCTCGCCGCCGGTGGAGCTGCCCCTGGCGTCGAACAACCCCGCCAGGAAGCCCTTCGACCACTCCTCGCCCGGCTCGGCCGCCGGCTCGGGCAGCTCGCCGTCCCGCGGCACCCACCCGCGCCCCCACCCGCCCGCGCGCCCGCCGGCGAAGTCGCGCACGCGCGCCAGCACCTCCGGGTCGCACGGCGGGCCGCCGCGCACCGCGCCCCACAGGTAGCCCCGCCGGTAGTCCGGCAGGTGCGCGGGCGGCGCGGCGAACCGGCCCGTGCCGACCAGGCGCGCGCCCTTCACCAGGTGCGGCCGCGACTCGGCCCCCTCGCACCGGCCCGGCGCGAGGTGCCGCCAGCCCTCGTCGGTGAGGAACCGGTGGTCGCCGCTCGCCACGACCTGCGTGCCGTCGCCCAGCACCAGCCGGTAGGCGGGCCTGGTGGTCTTCCAGTGCGCCCGCACGCGCGTGACCGCGAACCGGCCCTCGCGCGTGCCGAACACCTCCTCGCCGACCGACAGCTCGGAGAGGGGCCTGGTGCGGCCGTCGGCCAGCAGCACCGGCGTGTCGCCCGCCAGGCAGCGCGCGCCGGCGCGCACCGCCCGGCGCGGGTCGACCACCCGGGGCGACGGCAGGTCTCCGCCGGGTAACCCGTTGGGCACCGATTCGGCGTCCACCCCGGGGAGCGCGACGCCGACGGGACCCGGGGTTCGTACGCTGCGGACCAGCCCCGGCGGAATCCGCCGCCGGCCGGCCCCGTCCCCCTGCCCGTCCCACCTCATGCCACCATTCGAACACGTGTTCGAACAACGGTCAAACGGAGTTCCCTTGTCCCTGCTGGACTTCATCCTGTGGCCCTTCGACAACCCGGCGGTCACGTTCGCCGGCGTCACCACGAGTTGGGGCGAGGTGGTCGGTTTCGTCACCGGCGCGCTCTGCGTGTGGCTCGTGGCCCGGCAGAACCCGCTCAACTGGCCGATCGGCATCCTCAACAACCTCGCCTTCCTGGTGCTGTTCGCGACCTCCGGCCTGTACGCGGACTCCGGCCTCCAGGTCGTCTACATCGCACTCGCGCTGTACGGGTGGTGGGCGTGGCTGCGCGGTGGCGCGGACCACTCGGCGCTGCCGGTCAGCCGGACCACCCCGGCGCAGTGGTGGTCGCTGCTGGCGGCCGGCGTCGCGATCACGCTGCTGCTGGTGTGGGTGCTCACCTCGTTCACCTCCTCCACGGTGCCGTGGGCGGACTCCGCGACCACCGCGCTCTCGCTGCTGGCGACGTGGGGCCAGACCCGCAAGAAGGTCGAGTGCTGGTGGCTCTGGATCGCCGCGGACGTGATCTACGTCCCGTTGTACGCCTACAAGGACCTGTGGCTGACCGCGATCCTCTACGTCGGCTTCATGGCCCTGTGCGTGCTGGGGCTGCGCAACTGGACGAAGGCGCTGCGCGCGGACGAGCCGGTCCCCGCATGACCGACTTCGACCACGCGCTCGTGCTCGGCAAGTTCTACCCGCCCCACGCCGGGCACCACAACCTCATCCGCGCGGCGGCGGCGCGGAGCAGGCGCACCACGGTGACCGTGCTGGCCTCCCGCGTGGAGTCGATCCCGGTGGCCGACCGGGTGGCGTGGCTGCGCGCCGAGCACGCGGGCACGCCCGGCCTGGTGGTCCTGGGCGACGTCGACGACCACGAGATGGACTTCGACAGCGACGCCGTGTGGGAGCTGCACATGGGCGTGGCGCGGGCCGTGCTCGCCCGGCGCGCGATCCTGGACGGCGACCCGTCCTCGGCGGCCGTGGACGCGGTGTTCTCCAGCGAGCGCTACGGCGACGAGATGGCCAAGCGCCTGGGCGCGCGGCACGTGCTGGTCGACCTGGACCGGACGGCGTTCCCGGTGTCCGGCACGGCGGTGCGGGCCGACCCGCGGGCGCACTGGGACCACCTGGCGCGGCCGACCCGGGTCGGCCTGTGCGCGCGGGTCGTGGTGCTCGGGGCGGAGAGCACCGGCACGACCACGTTGTCCCGGCGGCTCGCCGAGCACCTGGGCGCGCCCTGGGTGCCCGAGTACGGCCGCGCCCACACCGAGGCCAAGCTCGCCGCCGCCCGCGCGTTCGACCCGGGCGCCGACGTGGGAAGTCTGGTGTGGACGGTCGGCGACTTCCAGGACGTGGCGCGGCGGCAGCGGGAGCTGTGCGACGCCGCGGTGTCCGGGCCGGTCCTGGTGTGCGACAACGACGCGTGGGCCGCGACCGCGTGGGCCCACCGGTACCTGGGCGAGCCGCGCCCGGACGTGGCGCCGGACGCCCACCGCCCCGCCCTGTACCTGCTGACCGACCACGTGGGCGTGCCGTTCGAGCAGGACGGGTGGCGGGACGGCGAGCACCTGCGCGCGTGGATGACCGGGTTGTTCCGGGAGGGCCTGGCGGCGCGGGGCGTGCCGTGGCGGCTGGTCACGGGATCGCCGGACCAGCGGCTGCGGCAGGCCCTGGAGGCCTGCGAGGAGGCCGTCGCCGGGCACTTCCGGTTCGCCGACCCGCTGGGCTAGACGGTGACCAGGACCTGGTCCAGCGACTTGCGGACCAGGTTGGGCACCACGCAGTCGTCGGCCGGGTAGCCGATCGGGACCACCGCGAACGCCTTCTCGTTGCGGGGTCGGCCCAGCACCTCGCCGAGGAACCCCATCGGCGAGGGGGTGTGGGTGAGCGCGGCGAGCCCGGCCAGGTGCAGCGCGGTCAGCAGCATGCCGACCGCGATGCCCACGGACTCGTCGACGTAGTAGTGCTTGCGGCGGGCGCCGCCCTCGTCCAGGTAGTAGCGCTGCTGGAAGACGACGACCAGCGCGGGCGCGTCGGTCAGGTGCGGTTTGACGTCGTCGGTGCCGAGCGGGCGCAGCGCCTCCAGCCACTCGTCGCCGAGGCGGCCCGCGTACGAGGCGCGCTCCTCCTGCTCGGCGGCCTCCCGGATGCGGCGGCGCACCGCGGGGTCCTTGACGAGGACGAACGTCCAGGGCTGCTGGTGGGCGCCGCTGGGCGCGGTGGCCGCGACCGCGACCGCGTCGAGCACGGCCCGCTCCGGCACCGGGTCGGGCGAGAACATGCGGACGGTGCGCCGCCGCGCCATGCGGTCCCGCAGGTCGGCGGCGGCGCGCAGGGACGACTCGACGGGCATCCGGGCGGGCCGGTAGGGCACCGGTTCGAAGGGTTCACCGTGGTTGGGTGTCCAGTTCGTGGTCACGCCGCGAGCCTCGCACCACGGCCGCGCCGGCTGAAGCGCCCAGCGCGAAATCCGCACCGAACCGTCCGGAATGCGGACAGCGGGCGGAGTTCGGGCAGTATGTGCGCCGTGCACGCCAAGGACCTCATCGCCGCGCACGGCCACGGCCACGGGCACGGCGGGCCCGCCGAACCCGCCTCGCGACGCGTTCGCCGGCTGCTCCTGGTCCTGCTGCTGCCGCTGGTGGCGGCCACGGCGGTCGGCGCGGTCCTGCTGTACCCGTTCGGGCACGAGCAGCCCACGGGCGCGGAGGCGGGCATCGCCCAGGTGCCGGTGCGCGGCGACGTGACCGCGGTGGCGGCGGGCGGGTGCGGCCCCGACGCCGACCAGCCGGGCGCGTCCGGGTGCGTGCTGGTCACCGTGCGGATGACCGACGGCGGAGCGGCGGGCCGGGACGTGCGGGTGCCCGTGCCGGACCAGCCGGGCACGCCGAGCTTCGCGGTCGGCGACGCGGTGGTGCTGTCCTACGGCGGCGGCAACCCGAACGACAGCTCGTCCTACCAGCTGGCCGACTTCCAGCGCGGCGTGCCGCTGCTGCTGCTGGGGCTGCTGTTCGCGGCGGCGGTGCTGCTGCTGGGCCGGTGGCGGGGACTGGCCGCGCTGGGCGCGCTGGCGTTGAGCCTGGTGGTGCTGGTGGTGTTCGTGCTGCCCGCGATCCTGGCCGGCGAGAGCCCCTTGGCGGTGGCCGTCGTCGGCGCGGGGCTGATCATGTTCGCGGTGCTGTACCTGACGCACGGGGTGTCCGCGCGCACCTCGACGGCCGTGCTGGGGACGCTGGCGAGCCTGGCGCTGATCGGCGTGCTCGGCGCGGTGTTCTCGGCGTTCGCCAAGCTCACCGGGCTCGACCAGGACACCGCGAACCTGGTGGGGCTGCTCGGGCACGGCATCGACACGCGGGGGCTGCTGCTGGCGGGCACGATCATCGGCGCGCTGGGCGTGCTGGACGACGTGACCGTGACGCAGACCAGCGCGGTGTGGGAGCTGCGGCGGGCGAACCCGTCCCTGGGGTTCGGCGAGCTGTACGCGGCGGGGTCCCGGATCGGCCGCGACCACATGTCGTCGGTGGTGAACACGCTGGTCATGGCCTACGCGGGCACGGCGCTGCCGCTGCTGCTGGCGTTCTCGATCTCGGGGCGCAGCCTCGGCGAGATCCTGACCGCGCAGGACGTGGCGCAGGAGGTCGTGCGGACCCTGGTGGGCAGCATCGGCCTGGTGGCGGCGGTGCCGATCACCACCGCGCTGGCCGCGTTCGTGGCGGGTCGTGAACCCGACGGGTCCGCCGCGGAGGAGCCGGAGGAGCGGGAGGAGCGGGAGGAGCGGGAGGAGCCCACGCCCTACCGCGCACCCGACCTGCGCCGGCACCGGGTGGCGGGCGACCTGCGCACCGGCTACGACCCGGCCAAGGGCCCCTGGCGACGACCCCGGCGGTCACCGGCGCCCGGCCCCGGTGGCGCGCGATAGGTTGTCCGGCGTGGGACGCATCAGGAAGGCCGACGAGACGATCAGCAGGGAGGTCGACTCGGGCATCGCGGAACTCGTCCCGGACCCGGACGTGCCCAGGGCGTGGACGCTGCGCCTGAACGGCACGCCCCAATCCCACGTCGACCTGGACGACCCGACCCACCTGGAGTTCGAGTACGTGCGCCGCCTGGGCCACGTGGCCGACCTGGTGGCCGACCCCGGCGCCCCCGTGCGGGCCCTCCACCTGGGCGGCGGCGCGTTCACCCTGCCCCGCTACATCGCCACCACCCGGCCCCGCTCCAGCCAGCAGGTGGTCGAGATCGACGCGGCGCTGGTCTCCCTGGTCCGCGGCGTCCTCCCGCTGGACCGCAACTGGCGGCTGCGCATCCGCACCGGCGACGCGCGCGCCGTGCTGGTCAGGGCCCCGGAGGCGGCCTTCGACCTGGTGGTGACCGACGTTTTCGCGGGCGCGCGCACCCCCGCCCACCTGACCTCGGTCGAGTTCGTCTCCCAGGCGGCCCGCACCCTGCGACCGGGAGGCGTCTACGCGGCCAACATCGGCGACGGCGGCGGCCTGTCGTTCGCCAAGTCGCAGGCCGCCACCGTGCGCGCCGTCTTCCCGCACGTCTGCGTGCTGGCCGAGCCGACCGTGTTCCGCGGCCGCCGCTTCGGCAACTTCGTCCTGGTGGCCTCGCACGCGGAGCTGCCGGTGGCCGACCTGACCCGCCGCACCGCGGGCGACCCGTTCCCGGGCCGGGTCGAGCACGACACCTCGCTGACCCGCTTCATCGGCGGGATGCCGCCGACCACCGACGCGAACGCCATCCCGTCCCCGCCGCCGCCGAAGGGCACGTGGGGCCTGGCGGACGACTGACGCGCCGTCAGTCCAGCGTCGAGACGAACCGCGAGATCGCGTCCGGGTTCAGCTTCTGCGCCAGCCGGCCCGACGGCGCCATCGACCCGAGCTTGTACAGCGGCCGGTCGGCCGCCGCCAGCCCCCGCGCCTCCGCCCGCAGCTGCGCCACCAGCAGCTCGGAGAACACCAGCCCCGGCGCGTCGCCCCGCCCGGCCAGCACGTCGGCCAGCCGGCGCAGCGGCAGGACGCCCTGCTCGCGCCCGCCCGTGCCGGCGTAGAGGGCCAGCGCCAGGTTGATCGCCTTCCCGCCGCCGCGCACGAGCAGCCCGACCGTCCGCGTGCCGCGCATGTCGGTCACCAGCAGGTCCAGCTGGTCGGCGGCGCGCAGGTCGACCGACCGCGTCCCGAAGGCGCGGACGGACAGCACGTGGCCCTCCAGCCACACGTGCCGCCACGCCTCCGAGACCGCCAGCAGCAACAGGGGCACGGCGAACACCGCCGCCGCGACCAACCCCGCCGTCCGCCCGGCGAGCAGCCCCAGCAACCCGCCGAACGCGGCGGCGACGATCAGCGCGCCGATCGCGACCGTCCGGGCGCGCTTGCGCACCGCTCTCGGGTCCAGCAGGTCCAGGGGGATCCGCTCGTTCACCGGCCCAACGCCTCCACCACCGACGTCACCACGTCCGCCAACGGCACCGGGCGCTGGTCGCCCGACGCCAACTCCCTGAGCTGCGCGACACCGGCCTCGACGTCCCGCTCGCCCAGCACCAGCGCGAACCTCGCCCCCGACCGGTCCGCGCCCCTCATCGCGCCCTTGAGGCCCCTGCCGCCGTAGGACAGGTCGAACCGCACACCGGCCGCCCGCAGCGGCGCGGACAGCGCGACCAGCCGCGACTTCGCGGTGCCCTCGAACACCGGCAGCTCGACGTGGCCGGCGGCCCGCGCGGCCGTGAACGAGGCGCAATCCGGCGGGAGGTGGTCGGGCACACCCTCGGGAGCGGGAAAAGCGCTCACTACAGTCCTCTGCGAGGTGCGGCCGGGGTGCCCTCGGCGCCCACGTCCACCAGGAACGGGTTGCCGGCGCGCTCGCGGCCGATGGTCGTCGTCGGCCCGTGGCCGGGCAGCACCACCGTGTCGTCGGACATCGTCAGCACCTTCGTGCGCAGCGACGTCAGCATCGCGCGGTGGTCACCGCCCGGCAGGTCGGTGCGCCCGATGGAACCGGCGAAGAGGGTGTCGCCGGACAGCACGAGCCGCCCGCCCTCCTCCGTGCCGGTGCGGAACATCACCGACCCGCCGGTATGGCCCGGCGAGTGGTCGACGGTCAGCCGCAACCCGGCCAGCTCCAGCTCGGCGCCGTCGGCCAGCTCGCGCACCTCGCGGGGCTCGCGCAGCTCCATGCCGCCGAACATCGCCCGCGACTGGGCGCCCATGCCCCGCTGCGGGTCCGACAGCAGCGGGCGGTCGTCCGGGTGGACCCACGCGGGCACGTCGTTGCCGTCGCACACCGGCGCGACGGAGAAGCAGTGGTCGAAGTGCCCGTGGGTGAGCAGCACCGCCACCGGGGACAGCCGGTGCTCGCGCAGCGCGGCGGCGACCGGCTCGGTGGCGCCCTGACCGGGGTCGACGATGACGCAGGCCTCACCCGCGCCCGCGGCCAGCAGGTAGCAGTTCGCCTGGAGCGCCCCGGTCGGGAACCCGATCACCAGCACGGGAGCACCTCTCAACGGCAACGGATCGACAACGGATCCCCGCGGACCCCTCAACCAGCCTATCCGGCACACACCAGCTATATACGAGCCCCCTAGACTGCTCACCGATCGTCGCCGTCGACGGGAAGAAATCCAGGGAGGTTTGAGGTGCCGACCAACGTGCAGCGCCGCGAGCAGGCCAAGCGGAAGCTGGAACGTCAGCTCGCCCGCAGGGTGGAGCGCGCGAAGCGGCGCCGGAGCTTCGCCATCATCGGTACGGTCGCCGCCGTGATCGTGGTCGCGGGCGGCGTCTACTTCTTCGCCTTCGTCCGCGGCTCCGACGACGCCAACACCGACGCGGCGAACAGCTCGACCTCGCCGTCGGCCCCGAACGACGCCCCGGCGTCGATCCCCACCGAGCTGCACCCGGCGGTCAAGCGCCCCACGCCCCTCGCGGCTCCGGTCAACTGTGAATACCCGGCAGGCGACCAGGCCGCGAGCAAGGAGGTCCAGGCTCCCGCGGCGGGACAGGTCTCCGCGGAGGGCACGGTCGGCGTCACGCTGGCGACGTCCGTCGGCGACCTCAAGCTGACCCTGGACCGCTCGCTGGCGCCGTGCGCGGTGAACAGCTTCGCCCACCTCGCGGAGCAGGGCTTCTACAACGACACCACGTGCCACCGCCTGACCACCTCGGGCATCCAGGTCCTGCAGTGCGGCGACCCGAGCGGCACCGGCAGCGGCGGCCCCGGCTACAGCTTCAAGGACGAGGTCTGGCCCGAGCTGACCTACGGCCGCGGCCTGCTGGCCATGGCGAACTCCGGCCCGGACACGAACGGCAGCCAGTTCTTCATCGTCTACGGCGACGGCCAGAACCTGGAGCCGAAGTACACGGTGTTCGGCACGGTCGACGAAGAGGGCCTGAAGAAGGTCGACGAGGTCGCCAAGGCCGGCACGGACAGCGGCCAGGGCGACGGCAAGCCGAAGACCCCGGTCGACATCAAGACGGGGACCGTGGTCGAGTAGCGAACGCCCGCCGAGCTAGCACCCGACAAGCCGGGACCACTCCGAAGCGGAGTTCGGTCCCGGCTTTTCGCTGTTCAGAGGCCTGACACCCCGGTAACTCCGCGTATTGATCCCCCTGAACCCCATCGGTCGAACCGGCCTCGGGTGGAATGCGCGCGGAAGTGGTCTGCGGGCTCCACCGGGAGATCCGGGGCCGGCACTGGGGGAACCGCACGAACTCGATCAAGATCATCCGGTTTCGCGAGGCCTTCAGCACCGTGTGGGCGCACGCGTGCACGGGCCCCCACAGCGACACCCTCGTCGGCCACCAGGACACCGCGCCCGTCGTCGAGGTGCTGTCCGGTCCCCGCATCCCCTGACCCGCCGGTTCGCGGACCCCCGGGGCCGGCGGTCCCGGGGGTCCGACCGGGTCAGGACGCCGAAGTCACGCGGTACACGTCGTAGACGCCCTCCACCGACCGCACCGCCTTCAGCACGTGCCCCAGGTGCTTCGGATCCCCCATCTCGAACGAGAACCGCGACACCGCCACCCGGTCCCGCGAAGTCGTCACCGAAGCCGACAGGATGTTCACCTTCTCGTCGGCCAACACCTTCGTCACGTCCGACAACAACCGGTGCCGGTCCAAGGCCTCCACCTGGATGGCCACCAGGAACACCGAAGAGGACGAAGGCGCCCACTCCACGTCCAGCAACCGCTCGGGCGTGCTCAACAGCTCGTCGGCGTTCGTGCAGTCCGTCCGGTGCACGGAAACACCGCCACCGCGCGTGACGAACCCCAGGATGTCGTCACCCGGCACCGGCGTGCAGCACCGGGCCAGCTTCACCCACACGTCGGACGCGTCGCGGACGATCACGCCGGCGTCCCCGGTCACCCTCCGCCGGGCCACCGTGGACGGCGTGGACCGCTCCGCCAGCTCGTCCTCGGCGTGGTCGACCCCGCCCAGCTGGGCGACGAGCCGCTGCACCACGTGCCGCGCGGAGGTGTGCCCCTCCCCCACGGCCGCGTACAGCGCCGACACGTCCGGGTAGTGCAGCTCCTTCGACAGCGCGCCCATCGAGTCGGCCGACACGAGCCTCTGCAGGGGCAGCCCGACCCTCCGGACCTCCTTCGCGATGGCGTCCTTGCCGACCTCGATGGCCTCTTCCTTGCGCTCCTTCGCGAACCACTGCTTGATCTTGGCCTTCGCGCGGGGCGACGCGGCGAACGACAGCCAGTCCCGGGACGGCCCGGCGCCCTCCGCCTTGGAGGTGAAGATCTCGACGACCTCGCCGTTCTCGAGCTTGCGCTCCAGGGCGACGAGCCGCCCGTTCACCCGGGCGCCGATGCACCGGTGCCCGACCTCCGTGTGCACCGCGTACGCGAAGTCGACCGGCGTGGACCCCGTCGGCAACGTCACCACGTCACCCTTCGGGGTGAACACGAAGATCTCCCGCGCCGCCAGGTCGAACCTCAGCGACTCCAGGAACTCGCCCGGGTCGGCGGCCTCCCGCTGCCAGTCCAGCAGCTGCCGCATCCAGGCCATCTCGTCGACCTCGACGCCCTTGCCGCTGTGGGTGCCGCGCGTCTCCTTGTACCGCCAGTGCGCCGCGATGCCGTACTCGGCCGTGCGGTGCATGTCGTAGGTGCGGATCTGCACCTCCAGCGGCTTGCCGTCCGGCCCGATCACGGTCGTGTGCAGCGACTGGTACACCCCGAACCGGGGCTGGGCGATGTAGTCCTTGAACCGGCCGGGCATCGGCTGCCAGAGCGCGTGCACCACGCCCATGGCCGCGTAGCAGTCGCGGACCTCGTCCACCTGGATGCGCACGCCCACCAGGTCGTGGATGTCGTCGAAGTCCCGACCGCGCACGATCATCTTCTGGTGGATGGAGTAGTAGTGCTTCGGGCGGCCCTCCACCTTCGCGGTGATCCGCGCGCCCTCCAGCTGCTGCGACAGCTCGTTGATCACGCCGCTGAGGTAGGTGTCGCGCGACGGCGCCCGGTTCGCGACCAGCCGCACGATCTCGTCGTACTTCTTCGGCTGGAGGATGGCGAACGCGAGGTCCTCCAGCTCCCACTTCACCGTGGCCATGCCCAGCCGGTGCGCGAGCGGGGCCAGCACCTCCAGCGTCTCCCGCGCCTTGCGGGCCTGCTTCTCCGGCGGCAGGAACCGCATGGTGCGCATGTTGTGCAGCCGGTCGGCGAGCTTGATGACCAGCACGCGCGGGTCCTTGGCCATGGCGATGACCATCTTGCGGATGGTCTCGGCCTCCGCCGCCGCGCCCAGCTTGACCTTGTCGAGCTTGGTGACGCCGTCGACCAGCAGCGCGACCTCGTTGCCGAAGTCGACGCGCAGCTGGTCGAGCGAGTAGTCGGTGTCCTCGACCGTGTCGTGCAACAAGGCCGCGACCAGCGTGGTCGTGTCCATGCCCAGCTCGGCGAGGATCGTCGCCACGGCCAGCGGGTGGGTGATGTAGGGGTCGCCCGACTTGCGCCGCTGCGGGCGGTGCTTCTCCTCCGCCACGTCGTAGGCGTGCTGGAGCAGCGCCAGGTCGGCCTTCGGGTGCAGGTCCCGGTGCACCGCGGCCAGCGGTTCGAGCACCTGCTTGACCGGTGCGGCCCGCTGCGCGGTGATACGACGGGCCAGCCTCGCGCGCACTCGCCTCGTCGCCGACGCGGGCCGCTCGGGCACCGGCTGCGCCGACTGGGCGGATTCGATGTCCTGGCTCAACCACGCTCCTCGGGTCTAGGAATCGAGGATAACTCCGTTGAGCCGGCAGCCTCGCAGAAGAACCGGTGAGCGGCACGCTTCACACGACGAGCAGCACCCGGGCTTCAGCCGAACGGGTCGCCGTCCACCTGCATGAACGCGCTCTCAGCGCCCAGACCGCCCCGTCCGGGACAAACTTGAGGAGCCATTCGGCGTGGAACCTCCGCCGGCGCCGCTAAACCGCCATCAACGCGCTGACGCCCCGCCCGGCCAGCCGCTCACGACCGCCCAACGAGGGGATCTCCAGCACCACCGACACCCCGGTCACCACGCCGCCGGCCGCCTCGACCAGCTCGCAGGCGGCCGCCGCCGTCCCGCCGGTCGCCAGCACGTCGTCCACGATCACAACCCGCTGACCGGGCAGAACGGCCTCGGCCGGCAGTTCGAGCGTCGCCTCGCCGTACTCCAGGGCGTAGGACACCCGGTGCGACACGGCCGGCAGCTTCCCCGGCTTGCGCAGCGGCACGACCCCGTACCGCCACCCGTACCCGAGCGCCGCGCCCAGCAGGAACCCGCGCGACTCGACGGCCGCCACCACCTGCGTGTCCGGGTGGACCGTGCCCTGGAGCCCGTCGACCACCGCGCGCAGCGCGTCGGGGTCGGCCAGCACGGGCGTGAGGTCCCGGAAAACGACCCCCGGTCGGGGGAAGTCCGGGACCTCACGCATCAGGCCGAGCGCTCGGTCGAGCTTCAACGGTGCTTCTTGCCGGTCGGCCGGCGGCGGGCGTCGGCCGGCTTGGTCGTGCGCGACGGCGCGCCCGCCGCGGCGGCCATCGCCTTCTCCCGCCGCATCTCGGCCTGCACCGCCTCGTCGTCGGTCGACTCCACGACCGTCGACTCGTCGGCGGCGGCAGCGGCGGCGGCCTCGGCCCCCGCCTCGCCCGCCGCGGCCTTGCGGGCCAGGTTGTCCCGCCGGGCCTGGACGCGGGCCGCCTGCGCCTTGTAGCGCGGGTCGCGCATCTTCAGGTCCACCGCGACCGGGGTGGCGATGTAGATCGACGACAGCGCGCCGACCGCCATGCCCGCCAGCTGCACCAGCGCCAGGTCCTTCAGCGTGCCGACGCCGAGCAGGCCGGCGCCGATGGCCAGCAGGCCCACCACCGGGAGCAGCGCGATCAGCGAGGTGTTGATCGACCGCATCAGGGTCTGGTTGACCGCCAGGTTGGCCGCCTCGCCGAAGGTGCGGCGGGTGAGGCCGAGCAGGCCCCGGGTGTTCTCCTTGACCTTGTCGAACACCACCACGGTGTCGTACAGGGAGAAGCCGAGGATGGTCAGCAGGCCGACGACGGTCGCCGGCGAGACCTCGAAGCCGACCAGCGAGTAGATGCCGGCCGTGATCAGCACGTCGTGCGCCACCGCGACCAGGGCGGCGATCGCCATGGACAGCTCGAAGTACAGCGCCAGGAAGATCGCCACGGCCACGAAGAACACGGCGAGCGCGATCAGCGCCTGGGTGGTGATCGCGCCGCCCCAGGAGGCGGACACGGCGCTGTCGCTGATCGTGTCGATGCCGCCGGTGGGCTGGAGGTCCTCGTTGAGGCCCTGCTTGACCCGCGCGATCTCGTCGGCGCTCAGCGTCTCGGAGCGGATCTGGATGGTCGCCGAGTCGCCGGTGCCGACGACCTGCACGGCCGTCGCGTCCCGGCCGACGGCCTCGGTGAAGCTCTCCTCGACCGCCTCGATGCCGATCTCGCCGGACGCGCTCTGCGCCGGGAGCTGCACCCGGGTGCCGCCGGTGAAGTCGATGCCCAGGTTGAAGCCCTTGAGCACGATCGACAGGATGCACACCAGCAGGACGGCGCCGAAGATCGCGTACCACCGCTTGCGCTTGCCGATGATGTCGAAAGCGCCGTTGCCGACGTAGAGGCGCTGGAAAACACCAAGCTTCTTGGGCCCGGCCACGTCAGGCTCCCTTCACCGCGGTGCCCTTGGCGGCGCGGTCCTCGATGGCGGCCTGGACGGCGCCGCCGAGGCCGGACAGCTTCGGGTTGGACAGCTTCTTCGACTTGGACACCATCGCGACCAGCGGGTGCGTGACCAGGAAGACCACGACCAAGTCGAGCACCGTCGACATGCCCAGGGTGAACGCGAAGCCCTTCACCTGGCCGACGGCGATCACGTACAGGATGGCCGAGGCCAGGAAGCTCACCGCGTCCGCGGACAGGATCGTGCGCCGGGAGCGGACCCAGGCCCTCGGCACCGCGGAGCGGAACGACCTGCCTTCCCGCACCTCGTCCTTCAACCGCTCGAAGAACACCACGAACGAGTCCGCGGTGATGCCGATCGCGATGATGAAGCCGGCGATGCCCGCGAGGTCGAGGGTGAACCCGATCCAGCGGCCGAGCAGGATCAGCACCGCGTAGACGACCACGCCGGACAGCACCAGCGACAGGATCGTCAGCAGGCCGAGCAGGCGGTAGTAGAACAGGCAGTAGACGAACACCAGCGCCAGGCCGATGCCGCCCGCGATCAGGCCGGCCTCCAGCGAGGCCAGGCCCAGCGTCGCGGACACCGTCTCGGCCTCGGAGGCCTCGAACGACAGCGGCAGCGAGCCGTACTTGAGCACGTTGGCCAGGCCGTTCGCCTCGGCCTGGTTGAACTGGCCGCTGATCTGCGTGCTGCCGCCCAGGATGGGCTCGTTGATGTTGGGCGCGGACACGACCTCGCTGTCCAGCACCACGGCGACCTGCTGCTGCACGTTCGCCGAGGTGAACTTGCCCCACTTGTCGCCGCCCTCGCCCTTGAAGGTGAGGTTGACGATGAAGCCGGCGCCCTGCGGGTCGGTGCCCGAGATGGCGTCGTCGATGTCCTCGCCGGTCAGCCGCGAGTACAGGCTGTAGTCGCTGTCCTCGACGCTGCCGTCGTTCGGCGGGAACACCGGGCCGAGGACGTACTTCTCGGTCTTCTCCCGGTTGCAGGTCAGCAGCGGCAGGTTCGGGTCGTCGTTGCCGAGCAGCGGGTCGACGGAGGGGCAGGTGAACGCGTTCAGCGCCTGCGAGACGGTCTGCGCGTCCAGCGTGGTCAGCTGCGCGTCCTGCCGGCAGGTGCGGGCCTCCTCGATGGCCCTGGGCACCTCTTCGGAGTACTGGCCGCCGAACACCGCGCGGCAGTCGACCTGCGGCTCGGCCGGCGCCGACGGGTCGGCGGGCGCGGGCGGTTCGGTGGCCGGCGCCGACGGGTCCGCCGGCGGCGTGCTCGTGCCCTCCGGCTGGGCGGCCCGCATCGGGGCCGGGCGGCCCTGCGCGGTCGTGGTCGGCGCGGAGGCCGTCTCCGACGCGGGGTTGCCGCTCGTGAGCGGGGCTTCGGAACCCGAGGTGGGCGGCGCCTCGGAGCCCGAGGTGGGCGCGGCGCTGCCGGTCGTGCTCGGGACGGGCTCCGCCGGGGCGTTCGGCACCGGGGCGCCGATGACCTTGCGGAAGTTCAGCTTCGCGGTCTGACCGAGGCGCTTGGCGCCCTCGCTGTCCGAACCGGGGACCGTGATCACCAGGTTGTCGCCGTCCCGGACGACCTCCGCGCCGCCGACACCCAGGCCGTTGACGCGCGTCTCGATGAGCTCGCGAGCCTGGTTGAGCGCCTCTTCCGTGGGTGCCTGACCATCAGGAGCCCGAGCGGTCAGCGTGACTCGCGTGCCACCCTGGAGGTCGATGCCGAGCTTGGGTGTCGCCTTGCCGTTCCCGGTGAAGAACACCAGGGAGTACAGCGCGACCACGATGAGGACAAATGCGCCCAGGTACTTCGCGGGGCGGATTTGCCCGGCCGGAGGTGCCACGGTCCGTCCGTCTCCTGATAGTTGACAAGGTCAGCGAGGGCGCAGCGTACCCGTCAAGGTGTGAGCTGCGCGTCACTGCCCGGAGCCGGCGCGTTCACAGTTGCCGGCCCCGGGCCTGGTGAGGGCGCCCGGCGGGGCGCCCCGCCCCTCCCTTCGGGGCTTACTTCTTGACGTCGTGCTGTGCGGGCTCCCTGACGTCCTGCGCCACGACGTCCTGGTCCGCGGTGGTCTCGTCCTCGACGTCGTCGACGACGGCGTCGGTGGTCTCGACCTCCGCGACGACCTTCTCGCGGACGGCCTGGCGCAGCCAGGTGGTCACCACGCCGGGGGCGACCTCCAGGTCGATCGTGGTGTCGTCGCTCGCGTCGGCGACGGTCGCGAACAGCCCGGAGGTGGTCATGATCCGGTCACCCGGCTCCAAGGACTTCAGCAGGGCCTGCTGCTCCGCGACCGCGCGCTTCTGCTTCCGGGCGCTGAGGAACAGCGGCACCGCGAGCAGCACGAGCATCAGCGGGAAGAGCAAGGATTCCATGATTCTCCGATCAGCCGGACGTGCGAGCCACGCGTAGGTGCGCCCGGAACGTCCGATTTTCTGGGGGGCTGGTCCTGATTGTGCCAGGTCAGCAATCCCGGTCACCCGCAGGCGTCACCCAACCACGTGACCGACCCGGGCTCAAGCCCCCCGGTCGACGCCTGACCAGCGGGGCCCGGTCCGGCGGACCGGGCCGGGTCGATCACGGGACGCCCGACCGGCCGGTTCCGACCGGCGTCGCCGACCGGCCGCCGACCCGCGCCGGCCTTCAGCCCGCGTCGTCGAACAGCGACCTGGCGCTCTCGCCGGGCGCCCGCGCGGGCGGCTGGAGGCCCAGGTGCAGCCAGGCCGAGGCGGTGGCCACCCGGCCGCGCGGCGTCCGGGCCAGCATCCCGGCGCGCACCAGGTACGGCTCGCACACCTCCTCGACCGTGGTCGGCTCCTCCCCCACGGCCACGGCCAGCGTCGACACGCCGACCGGCCCGCCGCCGAACGAGCGGACCAGCGCGCCCAGCACCGCCCGGTCCAGCCGGTCGAGCCCCAGCTCGTCCACGTCGTAGACGGCCAGGGCGTCCCGGGCCACCTCCAGGGTGACCGCGCCGTCCGCGCGCACCTCCGCGTAGTCCCGCACGCGGCGCAGCAGCCGGTTGGCGATGCGGGGCGTGCCGCGGGACCGGCGCGCGATCTCGACCGCGCCGTCCTCGCGGAGGTCGACGCCGAGGATCCCGGCCGAGCGGCGCAGGATGAGCTCCAGCTCGTCCGGGTGGTAGAACTCCATGTGGCCGGTGAAGCCGAACCGGTCGCGCAGCGGCCCGGTGAGCGCACCGGACCGGGTGGTCGCCCCGACCAGGGTGAACGGCGCGATGTCGAGCGGGATGCTGGTCGCGCCGGGGCCCTTGCCGACGACCACGTCGACGCGGAAGTCCTCCATCGCCAGGTACAGCATCTCCTCGGCGGGGCGGGCCATCCGGTGGATCTCGTCGATGAACAGCACGTCGCCCTCGACCAGGTTGGACAGCATCGCGGCCAGGTCGCCCGCGCGCTCCAGGGCCGGGCCGGAGGTGATCCGCAGGGACGCGCCCAGCTCGGCGGCGATGATCATGGCGAGGCTCGTCTTGCCCAGGCCGGGCGGCCCGGACAGCAGCACGTGGTCCGGCGGCGCGCCGCGCCTCATCGCGCCGTGCAGCACCAGCTCCAGCTGCTCGCGGACCTTCGGCTGGCCGACGAACTCGCCCAGGTCCCTCGGCCGCAGGGTCGACTCGACGTCCCGCTCGGCCGGGTCGGGCAGCGGGTTGAGGGCGTCCTCGTCCGCGTGGTCCCCGAGGTGGTCGCCGAGGTGGTCGCCGGGGCGGTCGTCCACGTGGTCCCCGGGGTGGGTCATCGCTTGCGCCCCAGCGCGGCGAGGGCCCGGCGCAGCACCTCGGAGGTGCCCAGCGAGCCGTCGGCGGACAGCACGGCGTCCACGGCCTGCTCGGCCTGCCTGGCCGGGAAGCCGAGGCCGAGCAGCGCCTCGGTGACGTGGTTGCGGACCTGGCCGGAGTCGCTCGCGGCGTCGGGCGCGGACGCGAGCTGCCCGACCTTGTCGCGCAGCTCGATGATCAGCCGCTCGGCGCCCTTGCGGCCGATGCCGGGCACCTGGGTGAGCACGGTGATGTTGCCCTCGGCCAGCGCCGCCCGCAGCTTGTCCGGCTCCAGCACGGCCAGCGTCGCCAGCGCGATCCGCGGCCCGATCCCGGACACCGTCTGGAGCAGCCCGAACAGCTCGCGGGCCTCGGCGTCGGCGAACCCGAACAGGGTCAGCGAGTCCTCGCGGACGACCAGCGAGGTGGCCAGCCGGGCCTCCTCGCCGCGGCGCAGCGAGGCGAGGGTCGCGGGGGTGGCCTGCACGGCGAAGCCCACGCCCCCGACCTCGACGACCGCGTGGTCGAGCCCGATGGACAGCACCTGCCCGCGCAGCGACGAGATCACTGGGCATTCCTCCCGGTCTTGGCGACGGCTTGCGCCAGTTTCGCGCGGTGCGCCCTGGCCAGTTCAGCCGCCCTCGCCTGCGCCTCCTCCATGCGGGTCTTCATGGGCGCCCGCCACAGGTGGCAGATGGCCAGCGCCAGCGCGTCCGCGGCGTCGGCGGGCTTGGGCGCGACCTTGAGCCCGAGCAGCTTGGTCACCATGGCGGTGACCTGGGCCTTGTCCGCCCGGCCCGAGCCGGTGACCGCGGCCTTGACCTCGCTGGGCGTGTGGAACACGACGGGCAGGTCCCGGCGCGCGGCCGACAGCGCCACCACGCCGCCCGCCTGCGCGGTGCCCATGGCGGTGCGCACGTTGTGCTGGCTGAACACCCGCTCGACGGCGACCACGTCCGGCCGGTAGGCGTCGAGCCACCGCTCGACGGCGTCGGAGAGCTGGAGCAGCCGCACGGCCAGGTCGGCGTCGGCGGGGGTGCGCACGACGTCGACCGCCACCGGGCGCACGGTGCGCCCGGGACCGCCGTCGACCACCCCGAACCCGCACCGGGTCAGGCCCGGGTCGACTCCGAACACGCGCACGGTCACATCTCCTCGGGCCGTTGGCGAACACCAGTTCGAAACTCTAGAGGTCCGTGATGACCCGCGTGTCGCTGACACGCGCACGGTGACCAACCGGCACCCCCAATCGACACAGCGTCACCAAACTCATTACAGTGGCTCGGTCCACCTGATCGACTCCAGCGGCGGCATGGGCAGTGGCGGCATGACAGTGGCGGCGTAGGCGGGGTGCCATGACCCTGAGGCGATTCGGCTTCATCGCCGTTGCCGTCTGCGCCGCGGTCCTCGTCCTGCTGTGCCTGGTCGTCTCCGGCGCCCTCGACCGGTCCACCTCGGTGGCGCTCGACAAGTTCACCCAGTTGACCGCCTCGGCCGCCGCGATGCTGTCGTACTGGCGCGCGGCCCTGCGGCGGCAGGGGGTGGCGCGGCGCTGGCGGCTGTGGATGGCCGCGGCGATGGCCAGCCTGGTGGTGGGCCTGTGCGCGTGGATCTGGGGCCAGGTGTTCCTGGGGGTGTCGCTGCCCTCGTCGACGCTGGCCCAGCTGGGGTTCATGCTCGTGCCCGCGCTGACGCTGTGCGCGGTCGTGGTGCTCTCGCACGGCGGCTCGGGCACGCTGCCCGGGCACCGCAGCAGGCTGGTGGTCGTGCTGGACGGGCTGATCGTGGTCGGCTCGCTGTTCGTGCTGACGTGGGTGTCGCTGCTGGAGTCGATGGTCCGGGCGTGGGCGACCTCGGGGCCGGGGTTCGCGACCGTCGTGGCGCACCCGGCGGCGTACCTGGTGATGCTGGTCGTGCTGCTGGTGTCCTCGTGGACGCACCGCTCGGTGCGGCAGCTGCCGGTGCTGTTCATCGCGTTGGCGGGCCTGGCGCAGTCGGCGTCGGGGTGGGGGTTCGCCTACCTGGTCAGCAAGGGCGCCACGGTCATCCCGACGGTCGCCGACATCGGTTTCATGGTGTGCCCGGCGCTGTTCTTCCTCAGCTCGATCGCGCCGGGCGGGGCCGGGCGGGAGCGGACCGCCTCGACGCGGCTGCGCGCGGGCGAGCTGCTGCACCTGCTGGTGCCGTACCTGCCGATGCTGGTCACCGGCCTGTTCATCGTGGTCGGCACGGCCACCGGGGTGCGGCTGAACCCGCTGGAGATCTACGTCGGCCTCGGCGTGGTGCTGCTGGTGATCGCGCGGCAGCTGCTGACCCTGATCGACAACGTGAAGCTGCTGGACCAGCTGCGCGAGAGCCGGGAGCGGCTGCGGCACCAGGCGTACCACGACCCGCTGACCGGGGTGGCCAACCGGGCGCTGTTCCGGGAGCGGCTGGACGCGGCGCTGGCCGGGCCGTCGCCGGTGGTGGTGCTGTTCATCGACGTGGACGGGTTCAAGGACGTCAACGACAACTACGGCCACGCCGAGGGCGACGCGGTGCTGCGGATCGTGGCGTCGCGGTTGCAGCACTGCGTGCGGGCGCAGGACGTGGTGGCGCGGCTGGGCGGCGACGAGTTCGGCGTGCTGGTGAACGGCTACCCGCAGCCGCCGGAGGAGATCGGGCGGCGGGTGCTGGAGGCGTTGCGGGCGCCGCACCGGACGGCGGCGGGCGCGCACGAGGTGCGGGCGTCGATCGGGATCTCGCACCGGGAGGCGTTCGACCCGTCGCTGACGGCGGACGACCTGCTGGGCAACGCGGACGCGGCGATGTACACGGCCAAGCGGCTGGGCAAGGGGATGGTCGTGGTGCACGGGTCGGTGGAGGCCGGGGCCGGGGTGGACGCCGGGATGAACCCGGAGATGACGTGAACGCGGGCGTGGGCTCGAACGGGGTGGGTGCGGACGGGACGGGCGCGGACGGGACGGGTGCGGACGAGGTGACCGCGGACGAGGTGATCGCCTCGCTCGGGTTGGCCGAGCTGCCGGTGGAGGGCGGGTGGTTCGGGCAGTCGTGGCGCTCGCCCGAGGCGTCCGCGATCTACTACCTGCTGCGCGAGGGCGAGTTCTCCGGCGTGCACCGGCTGGACCACCTGGAGGTCTACGCCCACCACCGCGGCGCGCCGCTGCGGATGCTGCTGCTGCACCCGGACGGCGCCGTGACCCGGCCCGTGCTGGGCCCGGACCTGGCCGCGGGCCAGCGACCGCAGGTGGTCGTGCCGGCCGGGGTGTGGCAGGCGGGCGAACCGGTCGGCGGGTGGTCGCTGGTGGGCACGGTGGTGGTGCCGCCCTACACCGATGACGTGGTGACCTTCGGCGCGGCCGACGCCCTCGCCCGCGCCTACCCCGACCACGCGGCCGACCTCCGCCGGCTGTGCCGGCTCTGAGCGGTGAGCGCCGACCGATCGCTCACCGCCTGCCGTCCGGCTCGGGTCAGCCCATCGTCTTCTGGCCGTCGATGGTCTCGCGGATGATGTCGGCGTGACCCGCGTGCTGCGCGGTCTCGGCGATGAGGTGCAGCAGGACGCGGCGGATGGTCCAGGACGCGCCGGGCTCGAACCAGGGGGCGTCCGGGAGCCGGTGGGCGGTGTTCAGGTCGAGGTCCCGGAGGACGCGCTCGGTCTTGCGCGCGGTCTCCTCGTACTCGGCGAGCACGCCTTCCAGCGTCTCGGCCTCGGTCATCCGGAAGGCGTCGGTCCAGTCCTGCTCCGCGAAGGAGCCCTGGTCCACCATCAGCTCGGCGCCGCCGACCGCGAAGCGCAGCCAGGACTCCTCGGTCTCACGGACGTGCTTGATCAGGCCGCCGACGGACAGCTCGCTCACGGTCGGCCGCGACCGGGCCTGCTCGTCGGTCAGCTCCCGGGCGGTGTGGCGGAGGAAGCCGCGGTGCGTCGCCAGGGTGCTCAGCAGGTCGGACAGCTCGGTGGTGGCGATCGCGGTGGTCATGGGGTCCGCCCTTCGATTCGGTGTTGGACCCAGGCTATGACCCAATGCGGACAACTTCGGTCCGCGATTCCTGGTGGTCTTCGAATGGGTCAGTCGAGGGCGGCGAACAGGCCGGTGCCCACGTGGCGCCGTGCCGCTTCCAGAACGACCAGCCGGAGACGGCGATCATCACGCACGGGGCGGTCCACACCGGACCGAAGAGCCAGGTCGGCGGGGCCCAGTCGGCTCGTCGTCAGGCGGCGTGCGGGATGGGCGCGTCGGCCAGCAGCGCCCGTCCGGCCGCCGTGAGCCGAACCGGCCCGCTCCCGGCCCCGCCACCGACCTCAGCCACACCCCCTGCCGCGATGAGCCCCGCACGGACCAACCGCGGGCCGACGAACTGGTCGCAGCAGCCGATGCCGTCGACCAGGAGCGCGCCGGCCGCGTACGCGCAGCGGCCGGCGGCGACAGCCCTCAGCACGGCCCGGTCCCTGGGGGTGAGGCCCAGCTCGGTCTCGGTGTCGGTGTCGGTGTTCATGGCGATCCCTCCGCGTTCAGGTGCTCTCGCGTCCTCACCTGTTCGACGGTTGAGACTGCCCCGGGTCGACGCCTCCGCGGAGGAGGAAGCGCCGCACCGGTCCCGACTTCGTGAACTCGACCGGCCACCTCCGCACGTCAGGCCGTTCGGCTCGCCCCTCACGTTCAGCCGTTGAGCCGTTCACCCGTTCAGCCCACCGCCGCGGAGGCCTGCCGGAAGGCGTCCACCAGCTGCGGCCACCGGCCGGTCCGGTCGCGGTTGATCGACAGCGGCGACGGGTGCGGCGCGTTGAACACCTTGAGCTTGTGCCCGCGGCCGGACAGGTTCCACCCGGTGCCCGCCGGTCGGCCCAGCACCACCACCGCCTTGAGGTCGGTCAGCATCCGCAGCAGCTCCACCAGGTACGGCACGGACGAGCGCAGGTCCGCCGGCGTGGGAGCGCGTCCACCGAGGTGCCAGGGAACCACGTTCCAGGCCGCGCACACCCGCCGCGACAGACCCGCCTCCGCCATGGCGGTGAAGCCGTTGGCGGCGGTCGGGTCGTCGTTGTCGAGGGAGTTGATCCCGGACCTCCGCGAACCCTCCCCCGGCGACTCCAGCAGCAGCAGGACCTTGCTGTTCACCCCACCGCCCGCCGGGTCGAACAGCGGGACGTCGACCTTGCGCTCGGACGCGATGCGCTGGGCGAACTCCGTCAGCTTCGCCATGTGCGGCGCTTTGATCAGAGCCATCTTCCGAGCGACGGTCACGGGGTTGCGGTGAGCCCTCGGAGCGGTGGGGAAGACATCCATGGTCAGCAGCGTCCCCGGACGGCCGAACGCCGACCATCCGCCGTCCGGGCGGCACCCCGCCCACCCGACCACACCGCGTGTCACGAACCCATCGCGAGTCGTACGTCCGGTCCATCGTGTCGTACGTCCTGGACGTACGACACGATGGACCGGAACGTACGACTCGCGCGGGGTGGAGGAGGGGGCGCGGGGGCGTCCGGTTGGTGGGCGCCCCCGCGAGACGGCGTTAACGCGGGAGGCGGTGGTCCGGGCCGAGGGCCGCGCCGCGGTGCGGCTTGTACTGGTCGTAGCCGCGCGGGTCGCACTGGAGGCCGCCGTTGACGCAGTGCGAGACCAGCGCCTGCAACGTCGGCGCGTCCCAGGCGTTCATGAAGTCGTAGTGCCAGGTGTAGCCGCGGCCCGAGGAGAGCCTCACCCGCGACATGTCACCGGACACCGGGAACGCCATCTTGAACTCCAGCATCGGCACCGGCACCGGGTGCGACGACGGGCAGACCAGGGTCGCGCGGTCCGGGTAGGCCATGTGCGACCTGTGGTCGGCCGAGTCGAGGTCGCGGCCGTTCCAGCAACTGGGGGCCTGGTAGCGGATGTTGAGCTGGCTGCCCGGCGCGCACCAGGACGGGATGTCCCAGTTGTGGAAGCTGTCGCCGCACTCCCAGCCCTCCACCGCGCCGGGCGCGGTGCGGAACTGGTCCTGGGTGGCCGTGGGGCTGCCGACCACGAACCTCAGGCCCGCCGGGAACGAGCGGACCTGCCGGTAGTCCAGGATGCCGGACTTGTAGTAGATGACCTGCGGTCCGGTCGGCGGCACGACCTGGTCGCCGTTGTAGACCGTCGGGAACCAGTACGCCGACTTGTCGTCCGGGGTCTTGCAGTTGGTCTGCCCGGCCTTGAGCGAGTCGTTGGTCGTGCTCGCGGTGGTGGTGGGGTTGCCGAGGAAGGTGTGCATGTGGGACGCGCCCGGCAGCCTCGGGAAGACGATCGGGTCGTCCGGGCGGTGGTGCGTGACCGAGCAGTTGGCCTGGAACTCGTGGTGCGTGACCAGGTCGTCCGCCTGGGCGGGCGAACCCGCCGAGAGCAGGGATGCGAGTAGGCCGGCCGACGCCGTGGCGACCAGCACGCTGAGTTTTCGGGACACCTGTGTCCTCCTGCCGACGTGCCTGCGTGGGTTACGTGGCTGGGAGAGCGCTCTCCGAACCCAGGTTGCCCGTTGCTCCACCTGGGTGTCAATAGGCAGCGCATTGACAGATCCGTAGTCGGTTCGTAACACTTCGAGCCGGGTTGAGAGAGCGCTCTCCCGCCTATCGGCCCACTCGAACACCGGCAGGAGACGCCATGTACCGCCTCCGATCCGCCGGCACGGTGGTCGCGCTGCTCCTGGGACTCGCACTCGTCCCGGGCACCGCGACCGCCGCGCCGGTCCTGCTCTCGCAGGGCAAACCCGCCACCGCGTCCTCGACCGAGGGCGCGGGCACCCCCGCGTCCGCGGCCGTCGACGGCGACGCGGGCACCCGCTGGGCCAGCGCGTGGAGCGACCCCCAGTGGCTGCGCGTCGACCTCGGCGCGACCTCGACCCTGAGCCGGGTCGAGCTGGACTGGGAGGGCGCCTACGCCACGAGCTTCCAGGTCCAGGTCTCGAACGACGGCAACGCCTGGACCGCGGTCCACACCACCGCCAACGGCACGGGCGGCAGGCAGGGCTTCGACGTGACCGGCTCCGGCCGGTACGTCCGCGTCCACGGCACCCAGCGCGCCAACGGCTACGGCTACTCCCTCTGGGAGTTCCGCGTCTACGGCACGCAGGGCGGCGGCGACCCCCAGCCCGGCAGCGGGGTCCGCGTCACCGGCTCCCAGGGCAACTGGCAGCTCACCGTCGACGGGCAGCCGTGGACGGTCAAGGGCCTGACCTGGGGACCGCCCGCCGCCGACGCCGCCCGCTACATGCCCGAGCTGAGGTCCATGGGCGTCAACACCCTGCGCACGTGGGGCACCGACGCCTCCACCCGCCCGCTGCTCGACGCGGCCGCCGCCAACGGCCTCCGGGTCATGAACGGCTTCTGGCTCCAGCCCGGCGGCGGCCCCGGCTCCGGCGGCTGCGTCAACTACGTCACCGACACCACCTACAAGACCGACATGCTCAACACCATCCGGCAGTGGGTGACGACCTACAGGGACCACCCCGGCGTGCTCATGTGGAACGTCGGCAACGAGTCCATCCTCGGCCTCCAGAACTGCTACTCGGGCGCGGAGCTGGAGAACCAGCGCGTCGCGTACGCCCGGTACGTCAACGAGGCCGCGCTCGCCATCAAGGCCATCGACACGAACCACCCGGTGACCAACACCGACGCGTGGACCGGGGCGTGGGCGTACCTGAAGGCGCACACGCCGGCGCTCGACCTGTACTCGGTGAACTCCTACGGCAACGTGTGCAAGGTCCGCGACGACTGGGTGGCGGGCGGCCACACCAAGCCGTACCTGCTCACCGAGGCGGGCCCGGCCGGTGAGTGGGAGGTGCCGAACGACGTCAACGGCGTGCCGGCCGAGCCCACCGACGTGCAGAAGCGCGACGGCTACACGCAGGCGTGGAACTGCATCACCGGCCACCGGGGCGTGTCGTTCGGCGGCACGCTGTTCCACTACGGCACCGAGCACGACTTCGGCGCGGTGTGGTTCAACCTGACCCCGGCGGGCAAGAAGCGGCTGTCGTTCTACGCGGTGCAGCGGGCCTTCGGCGGCGCCACCCCGGCCAACACGCCGCCGGTGATCTCCGCGATGAACCTGCCCACCTCGGTCCCGGCGGGCGCGCGGCTGGACGTCGACGTGGCGGCGAGCGACCCGAACGGCGACCCGATCACGTGGTCGGCGGCGTTCAACTCGAAGTACATCGACAACAGCGGCGGCCTGGCCGACACCCCGGTGCAGGTCAACGGCAACCGGCTCACCGTCACCGCGCCCGACCGGCTGGGCGTGTGGAAGGTGTACGTGATGGCCGAGGACGGCCGCGGCAACATCGGCATCGAGACCAGGTCGGTCCGGGTCGTCGCGCCGCGGCCGGCGGGCACGAACGTGGCCCTCAACCGGCCCACCACGGCCTCCTCCCACCAGCAGGTGGGTGACGGCGCCCCCTTCCCGCCGTCGAACGCCGTGGACGGGAACGCGGGCACGCGCTGGGCCACCGACTGGGCCGATCCCCAGTGGCTGCGGGTCGACCTCGGCTCGGTGACCACCTTCCAGCACGTGCAGCTGGTGTGGGAGGGCGCGTTCGGCCGCGCCTACGAGGTCCAGGTGTCCGACGACGGGAACTCGTGGCGGACCGTGCACGCCACGACCACCGGCAACGGCGGGGTCGACTCGATCGACGTGACCGCCAGTGGCCGCTACGTGCGGCTGCACGCCACCCAGCGGGGCACCGGGTGGGGTTACTCGCTCTACGAGCTCGGCGTCTACCGGCGCTGACCCGGGGAACGGGCGGTGGCCGGGAGGAGTGGGTCCTCCCGGCCACCTGCCTTGTGCGCGTCGCGGAGTGGGTCGCGCGCACGGAGGAGGGGCGTCCCGCGTCACGACCGCGGGGCGCCCCTCCCTGCCCGGGTTCAGCCGCCCTTGACCCGGCGGATGGTGTCCCGGTACCACAGGGCGCTGCTCTTGGGCGTGCGGACCTGGGTGGCGTAGTCCACGTGGACCAGGCCGAACCGCTTCTCGTAGCCGTAGGACCACTCGAAGTTGTCCATCAGGGACCACGCGAAGTAGCCGCGCACGTCCGCGCCCAGCTCCCGCGCCTTGGCCACGGCCGCGATGTGCGAGTCCAGGTACGCGGTGCGGTCGTCGTCCTGGACGAAGCCGGTGTCGTCGGCCTCGTCGTCGAACGCCGCGCCGTTCTCGGTGATCACCATGGGCACGCCCGGGTACTCCCGACCGATCTGCGCCAGCAGCTCGGTGAAGCCCTCGGGGATGATCTCCCAGTCCATCGCGGTCACCGGCAGGCCGAACCGCACGGTGCGGTCGACGGGCAGCCCGTCGGCGTCCTCGGCGTTGCCCTGCTCGTCGACGCCGGAGAACTTGTGGCTGGAGTAGTAGTTCACGCCCAGCACGTCGATGGGCTGCCGGATGACCTCCAGGTCGCCGTCCTGCACCGGGATCGCCACGCCGCGCCGCGCCAGGTCGGCCACCACGTCCTCGGGGTAGTGGCCCTTGACCAGCGGGTCGAGGTAGATGCGGCGGGACAGGCCGTCCGCGCGGCGGGCCGCCTCGCGGTCGGCCTCGCTGTCGGTGGCCGGCGAGGAGTGGCTCATGTTGAGCGTGATGCCGAACTGGGTGGGCGTGGTGGCCGCCTCGCGCATCCGCTGCGTGGCCAGGCCGTGGCCGAGCAGCAGGTGGTGCACCGCGTGGATGGCCGCGCCGAAGTCCTGCCTGCCGGGCGCCTGGCGGCCCTCGTAGTAGCCGAGCATGGCCGAGCACCACGGCTCGTTGAGCGTGGTCCAGTCGCGCACCCGGTCGGACAGGGCGTCGAAGACGAGCATCGAGTAGTCGGCGAACCGGTAGGCGGTGTCGCGGGCGGGCCAGCCGCCCGCGTCCTCCAGCTCCTGCGGCAGGTCCCAGTGGTACAGCGTGACCCACGGGTCGATGCCCTTGGCCAGCAGCTCGTCCACCAGCCGGTCGTAGAACGCGAGGCCGGCCGGGTTGACCGGGCCCCGGCCGCCCGGCTGCACGCGCGGCCAGGCCACGGAGAACCGGTAGGTGTCCACGCCGAGCGAGCCGATCAGCGCGACGTCCTCGGGCATCCGGTGGTAGTGGTCGCACGCGACGTCGCCGTTGTCGCCGTCGTGCACCATCCCGGGCGTCCGGCAGTAGGTGTCCCAGATGGACGGTGTGCGACCGTCCTCGTCGTGCGCCCCCTCGATCTGGTAGGCGGAGGTCGCCACGCCCCAGCGGAACGAGGCGGGCAGGGTGTCGATCGCGGGGTCGAGCCCGACGGTCGGCGCCGTGGTGTCCATGGATCTCCTCAGGAGGCCTTCGACCGGGTTGTCGTGGACCCGGTCTCAGAACCCGTCGTCGTGAACGGGGTGCAGCCAGCAGGCCACGGTGCGGTCGGGTCCCACGTGGTCGTGGGGCACGCCCAGCACCGGGACCTCGACACCGCAGCGCTCCATCGCGCGCGGGCAGCGTGGGTGGAACGAGCAGCCCGTCGGCATGGCCCGCAGGTCGGGCGGCGAACCGGGGATGCCGGTCAGCTCGCGCTTGGGGCCGCGCAGGGCGGGGAAGGAGTTCAGCAGCCCGTGGCTGTAGGGGTGCTTCGGGTCGCGGTAGAGCTGGGCGGAGCTCGCCTCCTCGACGATCCGCCCGCCGTACATGATCGCGATCCGGTCGGAGAACTCGACCAGCAGGGACAGGTCGTGGGTGATGAACACGACCGAGAAGCCCAGCCGCTCGCGCAGCTCGACCAGCTGGCGCAGGATCTGCCGCTGCACCACCACGTCCAGCGCGGTGGTCGGCTCGTCCATGATGACGACCTTCGGCTCCAGCGCGAGCGCCATGCCGATCATGACGCGCTGGCGCATGCCGCCGGAGAGCTGGTGCGGGTAGCTGTCCAGGCGGTCGGCGGCGATGCCGACCAGCTCCAGCAGCTCGCGGGCCCTGGCCAGGCGGGACGCGCCGGTGCTGCCCGGGTCGTGCGCCCTGATCACGTCGGTGAGCTGGGTGGAGACGCGCTGCACCGGGTTGAGCGAGTTCATCGCGCCCTGGAACACGATCGCGGTCTCCGCCCAGCGGAACCTGCGCAGCTCCGGCTCGGTCATCCGGAGCACGTCCACGGGGCCGTCGTCGGTGTGGAACAGCACCTCGCCGCCGCGGACGACGCCCGGTGGCGGCAGCAGCCTGGTCAGGCCGTAGGCGAGGGTGGACTTGCCGCTGCCGCTCTCACCCGCCAGGCCGAGCACCTCGCCCCGGTGCAGGGTGAGGTTGACGTCGCGGATGGCGTGCACGGCGTCGTCGCCCAGGCCGTAGTCCACGTCGAGGCCGCGGACCTCCAGCACGGCGTCGGTCACTTGGCCTCCTTGTCGAGCACGGGCGTGAAGCCGACGCGCATCCGCACGGTGCGGCCGTCGGCGGTCTTGACGCGGGTCTTCCCGCCACCGCGCAGCCGGGGGCTGACGAACTCGTCGATGCCGAAGTTGACCAGCGACAGCGCGGTGCCCAGCAGCGCGATGGCCAGGCCTGCGGGCACGAACCACCACCACGCGCCCTGGCCGAGCGCCTGCTGGCTCTGGGCCCAGTACAGGACCGTGCCCCAGTTCCAGCCGCTGCCCGCGCCGACGCCGATGAACGCCAGCGTGATCTCCAGCGTCACCGCGAAGATGACCGTGCCGACGAAGCCGGAGGCGATGACCGCGGTGAGGTTGGGCAGGATCTCGAACAGGATGATCCGCCAGGTGGACTCGCCGGTGGCCCGCGCGGCCTCCACGTAGTCGCGGCGGCGCAGGGACAGCGTCTGGGCCCGCAGCACCCGCGCGCCCCACGCCCACGACGTCAGGCCGATGAGCAGCGCGATGGTGAGGGTGCCGGTCTCGGGCAGCGTGGACGTGATGATGATCATCAGCGGCAGGGCCGGGAGCACCAGGAACACGTTGGACAGCGCGGACAGCACCTCGCTGCCGGCGCCGCCGAGGTAGCCCGAGGTCACGCCGACCAGCACCGACAGGATCGTGGCGACGACGCCGGCCACGAAACCGACGACGACGACGCTCTGCGTGCCCACGACGACCTGGCTGAAGATGTCCTGGCCTAGGTGGGTGGTGCCGAACCAGTGGGCCGCCGACGGCGGCTGGAGCAGGTCGTTGCTGCGCGCCGACGGGTCGTGCGGCGCGATCCACGGCCCGATGACCGCGATCAGGGCGAAGAAGCCCAGGAGCGCCAGGCCGGCGGTGGCCTTGGAGTTGGCCACGAACCTCAGCCGGCGGCGCTTGGGCGGCGTCGCGACCGGGGTCGCGGCCGCGGTGGTGGGTACGACGGTCACGGCTCAGCCCTCCCGTCGGGTGCGCGGGTCGAGCGCGAGGTAGGCCACGTCGGCGAGGAAGTTCGCCAGCAGCACGGACAGCGTGATGATCAGGAAGACGCCCTGCATGAGCGGGTAGTCCTTGGCCCCGACCGCCTGGAACAGCTGGAGGCCGAGCCCGGGGTAGGAGAACACGATCTCGACCAGCAGCGTGCCGCCGACGATGAAGCCGAGCGAGAGCGCGAAGCCGGACACGTTGGGCAGCAGCGCGTTGCGGGCCGCGTAGGCCACCATGACGCGCCGGTCGGACAGGCCCTTGGCGTGCGCGACGGTCACGTAGTCCTCGGAGGCCACCGTGACCATCATGTTGCGCATGCTGAGGATCCAGCCCGCCATCGAGGAGATCAGGATGGTGAGCGCGGGCAGCAGGCCGTGCCGCAGCACGCTGCCGATGAACTCCAGGTCCGGGTTGGGCACCAGGCCGGAGTCGTAGGCGCCGGAGGCCGGGAAGAAGCTGTTCGGACCGCTGAGCAGCGCGATCGCGATGAGGCCGAGCCAGAAGTACGGGATGGACGACAGGAACGTGGTCACCGGGATCAGGGCGTCGGCCCACGAGCCGCGCCGCCAGCCGATGCCGGTGCCCAGGGCCGTGCCGATGAGGAAGCCGAGCACGGTGGTGATGCCGACCAGGCCGAGCGTCCACGGCAGGCCGTCGCCGATGACCTGCGTCACCGGTGACGGGAAGTAGGTGAACGACAGGCCCAGGTCGCCGCGCAGCAGCTGCGCCAGGTAGGTGAAGTACTGGTCGAGCAGGCCGGCGTTCTTGTCCAACCCGAACAGGACGTACAGCGACTCCACGGCCTCGCTGGTCATCTGGCCGCGCGACCGGGTGATCAGGGCCTGCACGGGGTCGCCGGGGATGAGTCGCGGGATGAAGAAGTTGATGGTGATCGCGGCCCACGCGGTGAACAGGTAGAACGCGAGGCGCTTGAGGATGAAGCTCACAGCACCTCCTCGCGGCCGTCGGCCTCGACCACGCGGAGCTTCACGCGGTCGGACCCGGCCAGGTCCTCGCCGTAGAGCCAGCACGCGGCGAAGTGCGCCTCGCCGTCGCCGAGGGCGAACCTCGGGGGCGCCTTCTCCACGCAGACCTTCATCGCGTGCGGGCAGCGCGGGTTGAACCGGCAGCCGGGCGGCGGGGTGATCAGCGACGGGGGCTCGCCCGTGCCGCCGTCCTTCTCCTCGGCGGCGGGCCGGTCGGGGTCCGGCGCGGACTCGATGAGCAGCTGCGTGTACGGGTGGGCGGGCCGCTGCGTGACGGTCTCGCTGTCGCCGCCCTCGACGACGCCGCCCGCGTACATCACGAACGTCTCGTCGGCGAAGTAGCGGGCCGAGGCGATGTCGTGGGTGATGTAGAGGATCGCCAGGTCCAGGCGCTCCTTCAGGTCGCGCAGCAGGTTGAGCACGCCGAGGCGGATCGACACGTCGAGCATCGACACCGGCTCGTCGGCGAGCAGCACCTCGGGGTCCGCGCCCAGGGCGCGGGCGATGGCCACGCGCTGGCGCTGGCCGCCGGACAGCTCGTGCGGGAACTTGTCGACGTACCGCTCCGGCGGCGTGAGCTGCACGCGGGTGAGCAGGTCGGCGAGCGCCCGCTCCAGCTCCTCGGCCGTGCGGCCCTCGTTGCCGTGGATCTTCAGCGCCCTGGTCAGGTGGTAGCGCACGGTGTGCACGGGGTTCAGCGAGGCGAACGGGTCCTGGAAGATCATCTGGACCCGCTTGCTGTACGCCCGGAAGCGCTTGCCGCCCTTGGTGTCGACCGGTTCGCCGTGCAGCCGGACCGTGCCGGAGGTCTGGGGGTAGAGCTGCGCCAGCAGGCGGGCCACCGTCGACTTGCCCGAACCGGACTCGCCGACCAGCGCGGTGACCCGGCCGCGGTGCAGCCTGAGCGTCACGTCCTCGACCGCGCGCACGGAGCGCGTGGCCCGGGACAGCAGCTCGCGCCCGCGCTTGCGGACCGGGAAGTGCTTGGTCAGGCCGTCGGCCTCCAGGACCACCTCGGTGGTGGTCCCGGAGGCCGACGGTGCGGTGCCCGTGGTCATGCGGCCGGCTTCAGGTGCATGACGACGTCGAGCGCGTTCTCCAGCGTGGGCTGGATCGGCGCGTACGGGTTGGCGTCGTCCGGCCAGCCGATCCAGTTCTTGGTGCTGTACTGGCCGCCCGCGTTGGCCGCGGAGGTGATGGCGACCGGCATGTCGCGGACGTGGATCTGCTGGATCTTGTGCAGCGCCGCGGTGCGGGCGGCGTCGTCGGCGGCGTTGGCGTACTCGTTGAGCAGCGCCGTGGCCTCGGGGTTCTCGTAACGGCCGTAGTTGCCGTTGATGCCGCCCTCGCCGATCGGCTTGTAGAGCGAGCCGTCCATGATGTTCTGGTAGATGTCGTACGGCGTCGGGCCGTTGTTGGTCCAGTGCAGCGCGGCCTGGAAGTCACCGGTGTCGAGCGCCTTGGTCCAGCTGTCGGCGTTCGGCAGGTCGACGGTCGCCTCGATGCCGATCTTGGAGACGTTGTCCTTGATGATCTCCAGGTTCGTCACGTAGTCCGACCAGCCGGAGGGCACGGTCATCTTCAGCGTGACGGGCTGGCCCGACGGGTCCTTCAGCGTGTCGCCGTCGAAGGTGAAGCCGTTGTCGGTCAGCTCCTTCTTGGCGGCCTCGACGTCGACCGTGACGATCTCGTCCTTGAACTCGGGCGCGATGTACGAGGTGCCGGCGGGCGTCGGGATGCCGGTGATGTTGTCGACCTTCGGGTAGAAGTACCCCGCCTCGCCCTGGGTGAAGATGTCGTCGCGGTTGATCACCGTGTTGACCGCGCGGCGCAGCGCCGGGTTGTCCCACGGCTTGACCTTCGTGTTGAACCACAGGCCGTGGATGCCCAGCACCGGCGGGAACCAGAGCTTGTAGTGCTCGGGGTCCTTGGAGGTGTAGACGGCCTCGTAGTTCGGGATGAACACGAAGCTCCACTCGGCCGCGCCGGTGGCCAGGGCGGTGGTCTGCGCGTTGTTGTCGCTGTAGGAGGTGTAGCGGACCTCCTTGACGGCGGGCAGGTCCTGCCAGTACGAGTCGCGCACGGCCAGCGTGACGGTCTGCGGCGTGAAGGTCTTCAGCGTGTACGGGCCGCTGCCGACCGGGCTCTTGACCGTCTCGGTGGTCGGGTTGGGGATCGCGGACCAGATGTGCTTCGGCACGATCAGCTGCTCGAAGATCTTCTTCTGGTTGACGAACTGCGACCGCGGGAAGCCGACCTCGACCTTGTTGCCGGAGGAGGAGATCCGGTCGTAGGGGACCGACTCGATGTTCAGGCCCGGGTTGGCCTTGAGCAGCTCGAAGGTGAACGCCACGTCCTCGGCGGTCAGCGGCTTGCCGTCAGACCAGGTCACGCCGTCGCGGATGGTCAGGGTCAGCTTGCTGTAGTTGTCGGCCCAGTCCCACTCGGTGGCCAGCCACGGCTTGAACTCCTCCGTGGGGTCGGTCTCGTTGACCATCGCCAGCGGTTCGAAGAGGAGCCTGCGGTAGCCCAGCGAGCTGGCGGCCGACGAGTTGAGGAACGGGTTGTTGTTCTCGGTCTGCGGACCGTTGGGCATGCCGACGTTCAGCACGCCGTTGGCGCTGCTGCTCGCGCCGGGGTTCGAGGTCGAACAGGCTGCCGAGAACAGCAGTGCTGCCGCGACGGCGAGGGCGGACGTTCGCCTGAGTCGCATGGGTTCTCCTTGTCGGGGGCGGGGGGGGAGAGCGCTCTCGGTAGGGCGGACCGCGGGTGCCATCGCGGTTGGGACGCTCGACGCGTCCTCGTGTCGTTGCAGACCTAACCCCGGTGAGCCAAGTCACGTCAATCACGAACAGGTTACAAACTTAGTCTAATTTTAAGTCGCAAACTAAGGTTCGGCCCATGGCCCCGAAGCGCACCACCGTCCGCGACCTGCGCCGGCAGAACCGGGCGACCCTGCTGTCGACGCTGTTCTTCGACGGGCCCCTGAGCAGGTACGAGCTGTCGCGGCTGTCCGGGCTGTCCGCCGCGACGGTGTCGAACGTGACCGCCGAACTGGTGGAGGACGGGCTCGTGGTCGAGGCCGGGTCGGTCGACTCGGACGGCGGCCGGCCGCGCGTGCTGCTGCGCGTGAACCCGGCGTTCGGGCACGTGGTGGGCGTGGACGTCGGCGAGACCGGGATCAAGGTCGAGCTGTTCGACCTGGCGCTGACCCAGCTCGCCGCCCGCGACCACGCCCTGTCGCCCTCCTCGCCCGGCCCCGTCGCCTCGCTGATCGCGTCCTCGGTCCGGGAGGTGGTCGCGGCGGCCGGCATCCCGGTCTCGACCGTGCTCGGCGTCGGGATCGGCGTCCCCGGGACGGTGGAGCAGGGCGCGTCGGCCGTGGTGCACGCGCCCACGATCGGCTGGGACGGGGTGCGGCTGGA
The DNA here is from genome assembly GCF_039527585.1 of Saccharothrix xinjiangensis. NCBI lineage: Bacteria > Bacillati > Actinomycetota > Actinomycetes > Pseudonocardiales > Pseudonocardiaceae > Saccharothrix > Saccharothrix xinjiangensis. Next base: position 477,510 of record NZ_BAAAKE010000003.1, read on the forward strand.
AGAGCTGATCCGGGCGGCCGGCGGCACGTGGCCGCTGTACGTGGAGAACGGGGCCAAGACCCAGGGCCAGGCCGAGATGTGGTTCGGCGCGGGACGCGGGGCGAGGCACGTCGTGATAGCCCTCATCGGCTCGGGCGTCGGGGCGGCCGTGGTCACCGACGGCGGCGTCTACCGGGGCGCGACCAGCTCGGCGGGCGAGTGGGGGCACACCACGATCGCGTACGGCGGCAGGCCGTGCCGGTGCGGCGCGCTGGGGTGCCTCGAAGCCTACGTCGGCGCGGAGGGCATCCTCGACCGCTACCGGAAAGCCAGGGGCCGCAACCTCTCCGGGGGCGACGAGCAGTCCACCGTGGCCGCCCTGATCACCGCCGCCGAGCACTCCCGCACCGCCGCCCGCGTCCTCGACGAGACCGCCGGCTACCTCGGCGCGGGCATCGCCAACCTGGTCAACCTGTTCAACCCCGAGCGCATCGTCCTGGGCGGCTGGGCGGGCCTGGCGCTGGGCGCGCACCAGCTGGACCGGATCGTCGCCGCCACCCGCGCCCACGCCCTGCGCCACCCGTTCGACCAGATCTCGATCCGCCTGGGCCACTTCGGCCCGGACGCCGTGGCCGTGGGCGCCGCCACCCTCCCCGTGGGCGCCCTCCTGGAAGGCGCCTCGGACCCGCGCAAACCGGCGCCGCACCCCAACATCGCCTGACCTCCTACCTACTCACCAGTTGCGAACTCGGGGTACCCGGACGTACGACTCGCGGGCCCTGGGCGTTCGACTCGCGCGCGAGTCGTACGTCCGGGTCCACCGTGTCGTACGTTCCGGTACCCCGAGTTCTGCGTTCGCGACGGTGTTGACAGGGAGGAGGGGGTGGGTGAGGGTGGATCGGAGAGCGCTCTCCGAGTAGGGGGATGTTGGTGGACGACGTCGAGTTGGACCTGCTGGTGGGGAAGCTGGACCTGGCGCGGAAGGTCCGGCTGCTGACCGGGGCCACCGCCTGGCGCACGGGCGAGGAGCCCGACATCGGGTTGCGGTCGATCGTCGTGTCGGACGGGCCGATCGGGGTGCGCGGCCAGCGGTGGGACGAGCGCAGCACGTCGCTGGCGCTGCCGTCGCCCACGGCGCTGGCCGCGACCTGGGACCTCGACCTGGTGGCGCGGCTGGGGCTGCTGCTCGCGGCCGAGGCCCGGCGCAAGGGCGTGGACGTGCTGCTCGCGCCGACGCTCAACCTGCACCGGTCGCCGTTCGGCGGTCGGCACTTCGAGTGCTTCTCCGAGGACCCGCTGCTGACCGCGCGCGTCGGCGCCGCCTACGTCACCGGCGTGCAGCGGGGCGGCGTCGCGGCCACGGCCAAGCACTACGTCGCCAACGACTCCGAGACCGAGCGCATGACCCTGGACGCCCGGGTCGGCGAACGCGCCCTCCGCGAGGTCTACCTCCTCCCCTTCGAGCACGCCGTCGAGGCCGGGGTGTGGGTGGTCATGTCCGCCTACAACGGCGTCAACGGCGTCACCATGTCCGAGAGCCCGCTGCTGGACGAGCCGCTCAAGGGCGAGTGGGGCTTCGACGGCGTCGTGGTGTCCGACTGGGGCGCGGTCCGCTCCACGGCCGCCTCCGCGAACGCCGGGCAGGACCTGGCCATGCCCGGCCCGGACAGCCCGTGGCGCGACGACCTGGTCGCCGCCGTGGAGCGCGGCGAGGTGCCCGAAGCCGCGGTCGACGCCAAGGTCGAGCGGCTGCTGCGGCTGGCCTCGCGGGTGGGCGCGCTCAACGGCGCCCGGCCGACCCCGCCGCCGCGGGTGGAGGACCCCCTCGGCCTGCTGCGCGAGGCGATCGCCAAGAGCACCGTGCTGCTGCGCAACGACGGCGTCCTGCCCCTCTCCCCCGGCGCGAGGGTCGCCGTCCTCGGCCCGAACGCCGCCACCGCCCGCATCCAGGGCGGCGGCAGCGCGGGCGTCCACCCCGGCTCGGTCGTCTCGTTCGTCGACGGCCTGCGCGAGGTCGCCGAGGTCGCGCACGCGCCCGGCGTCCGCCTCGACCACCGCCCCACGCCCCTCACCACCGCCGACACCCGCCACCCGGTCACCGGCGAGCCGGGCGTGCTGGTGCGCGTGCTGGACGCCGACGGCGTCGAGCTGGCCTCCGAGGACCGACTGCTGGGCCGGGTGCTGGAGGTCCCGCCGGTCGAGGGCGCCCGCGCGGTCGAGGTCCGCGGCGTGCTCACCGCGCGCACCGCGGGCGAGTGGAGCTTCTCGGTGGCCGGGTTCGGCCGCCTCACCCTGGACGTGGACGGCGAGCGCGTGCTGGACGAGCACGTGCCGCTGGAGACCGACGACCCCGCGGTCATCCACCTGACCCCGCCGCACCGCCGGGTCACCGCCCGCCTCGACGAGGGCCAGGAGGTGGACCTGGTCGCCCGGCGCGAGCTGCTGGAGCACACCGGCACCGCGACCGCGCTGGCCGCCGACCCGCCGGAGCTGGGCGCGGACGAGGAGCTGGCGCGGGCCGTCGGGCTGGCCCGGGACGCCGACGTGGCCGTGGTCGTGGTCGGCACCACCGACGAGATCGAGAGCGAGGGCTTCGACCGCGCCTCCCTCGCCCTGCCCGGTCGCCAGGACGAGCTGGTCCGCGCGGTGCGCGCGGTCAACGACCGGACCGTGGTCGTGGTCAACTCCGGCGGCCCGGTGGAGCTGCCGTGGCGCGACGAGGTGGCCGCGGTGCTGCTGACCTGGTTCCCGGGGCAGGAGGCCGGGCACGGCCTGGCCGACGTGCTGTCCGGGGCGCGGGAGCCCGGCGGCCGGCTGCCGACGACGTGGGCGGCCGGGCAGGCGGACGTGCCGGTGTCGGACGTGCGGCCGGTGGACGGGGTGCTGCGCTACGCCGAGGGCCCCGACATCGGCCACCGGGCGTGGCGTCGCGCCGGCGCCGCGCCCGCCTACTGGTTCGGCCACGGCCTGGGTTACACGACCTGGGCTTACGAGCACGCCGAGGCCGCGCCGGGCGGCGCGCTGGTCCGGGTGCGCAACACCGGCGGGCGGCCGGGTCGCGAGCTGGTGCAGGTCTACGCGGAGGGCGGCGGGCTCGTCGGCTGGGCGCACGCCGAGGCGGGTCCCGGCGAGGCCGTGGAGGTGCGCGTGGAGCTGCCGGACCGGGTGTTCCGACGCTGGACCCCGGGCGGCTGGGTGGTCGACCGGGACGTCTCCCTGCTGGTGGGGCGCAGCGCGGGCGACACGCCGCTCAGGATCGGAGAGCGCTCTCCAGACGTGGCAGAATGAGCGCATGAGCAGATCGCCGTCGACCCCGCCGACGTTGGAGGACGTGGCGCGGGTCGCCGGCGTGTCCAGGGCCACCGTCTCCCGGGTCGTCAACGGCACCCGGAACGTGGACCGCAAGATCCAGGAGGTCGTGCGCGCGGCCATCGACGAGGTCGGCTACGCGCCCAACCGCGCGGCCCGCTCGCTGGTGACCAAGCGGGCCGGGACGATCGCGCTGGTGGTCTCCGGCGCGGGCGAGCCGGGCGAGGAGGGCGCGTTCGCCTCGCGGGTGCTCTCCGACCCGTTCTTCGGCCGGGTGGCCAGCGGCGTGCTGGGCTTCCTGCGCACGCGCGGGGTGCACCCGGTGCTCATGGTGTCCGACACCGAGCGCGCCCGCGAGGACGTGCTGGCGTTCCTGCGGCAGGGCAGCGCGGACGGCGCGCTGCTGGTCTCCACGCACGCCGAGGACCCGCTGCCCGCCCGCCTGGTCGACGCGGGGCTGCCCGCCGCGCTGTTCGCCCGGCCCGCGCGGCCGATGCCGATCAGCTACGTCGACCTCGACCACCAGGCGGGCGCGAAGCTCGCCGCGGACCGGTTGGTCGGGCGCGGCTGCCGGCAGGTCGCCACGATCTCGGGGCCGCTCGACGTCCCGGCGTCGCAGGACCGGCTCACCGGGTTCCGGGATGCGGTGGCGCGTCACGGTTCCCCGTACGTCCCGATCGCCGAGGGCGGGTTCACCGCGGGCAGCGGCGAGGCGGCGATGGAGCGGCTGCTGGCCGAGCACCCCGGCGTCGACGGCGTGTTCGCGGCGAACGACCTGATGGCGCAGGGCGCGTTGGCGGTGCTGCACAAGCACGGTCGCCGCGTGCCCGAGGACGTCGCGCTCATCGGCTTCGACGACAGCGGACCCGCGCTGACCTGCCGGCCGCGCCTGACCACCGTGCGCCAACCGGTCGAGGACATGGCCGCGGAGATGGCGCGACTGCTGCTGGACCACGTGGACGACCCCGCTTCGCCGCCCAGGTCGGTCATCTTCGAGCCCGCGCTGGTGGTGCGCGAGTCCGCTTGAGCGGCAAGAGTCCGCTTGAGCCGCGGGAGTCCGCTTGAGACGTCCGTTGACGTTCTCGCAACCTCGGCGTTACGCTCCGAGAGAGCGCTCTCTCAAGCGCCTCCGGTGCCACGGAGGCACAGCTCCGGGCCTCTGCCGCCCCTTACCTAGTCAGGTAGGACCATGAGCTCTCCCCGTTCCCGTTTCGGTGTGATCACCGCCGCGCTGGCCGTCGGCCTCGCGGCGGTGATCAGCCCCCTCTCCCCTGCCGCGCAGGCCGCCGAGTGCGGCACCTCGAACGCGGCGCTGAACCGGCCGGCGACCGCGTCGTCCGCCGAGAACGGCGGCACCCCCGCCTCCGCCGCGGTCGACGGCAACACCGGCACCCGCTGGTCCAGCGCCTTCACCGACCCGCAGTGGATCCAGGTCGACCTGGGCTCCGCGCAGCAGGTCTGCCGCGTCTCGCTGAACTGGGAGGCCGCCTACGGGCGCGCGTTCCAGGTGCAGCTGTCCGACAACGCGTCCACCTGGAACACCGTCTACTCCACCACCACCGGCGCCGGCGGCGTGCAGAACCTGACCGTGGCGGGCTCCGGCCGCTACGTCCGGGTGCACGGCACGGCGCGGGCGACCGGTTACGGCTACTCCCTGTGGGAGCTCTCGGTCAACACCGAGACCACCGGCGGCGGGCCGGTCATCCCGCCGACCGACCCGCGCAACCCGGACTTCGGCCCGAACGTGCTGGTGTACGGGCCGGGTTACGACCGGGCGGCGATGCAGAGCAGGCTCGACGCCATCTCCGCGCAGATGAAGACCAACCAGTTCGGTTCCGAGCGGTACGCCGTGCTGTACAAGCCCGGTGTGTACGACGCCGACGTGAACCTGCGCTTCTACACCCAGGTGGCGGGCCTCGGCCTGCGCCCGGACGACGTGCGGCTCAACGGCCACGTGCGCGTCGAGGCGGACTGGTTGCAGCAGGGCGACAACCCGAACAACCTCGGCAACGCCACCCAGAACTTCTGGCGCCAGGCCGAGAACATGTTCGTCAACCTGCCGGCCGGCCAGATCGAGCGGTGGGCCGTGTCGCAGGCGGCGTCGTACCGGCGGATGCACCTCAGCGGCCAGGTCCAGCTGTGGAACGGCGGTGACGGCTGGGCGTCCGGCGGTCTCATCGTGGACAGCAAGATCGACGGCCTGACCGTGTCCGGTTCGCAGCAGCAGTTCCTGACCCGCAACAGCAACCTCGCGGGCGGCTGGTCCGGTTCGGTGTGGAACATGGTGTTCGTCGGCTCGCCGGGCGCTCCGCCGCAGCACTTCCCGAACCCGGCGCACACCACCGTCGACACCACGCCGGTCGTGCGCGAGAAGCCCTTCCTGTACTTCGAGAACAACGAGTACAAGGTGTTCGTCCCGGCGCTGCGGCAGAACTCGCGCGGCACCAGCTGGGAGAACGGCGCGCCCGCCGGCCAGTCCCTCTCGCTGGCCGACTTCTTCATCGTCAAGCCGGGCACGCCCGTCGCGACGACGAACGCGGCGCTGGCGCAGGGCAAGCACCTGCTGCTGACGCCCGGCGTGCACCGCCTGAACGACACGATCAACGTCACCCGGCCGGACACCGTGGTGCTGGGCCTGGGTCTCGCGACCCTCTCCCCCGACACCGGCAAGCCGGCCATGGCGGTGTCCGACGTGGACGGTGTGAAGCTCGCGGGCTTCCTCGTCGACGCGGGCGTGCAGAACTCCCCCGTGCTGCTCCAGCTGGGCCCGGCGAACTCGTCGGCCTCGCACGCCGCCAACCCGACCTCGATGCACGACGTGTACCTGCGCGTCGGCGGTCCCCAGGCGGGCAAGGCGACGGTCTCGCTGGAGGTCAACAGCGACAACGTGATCATCGACCACACGTGGGTGTGGCGCGCCGACCACGGCACGGGCCCCACGGGCTGGAACGCCAACACCGGGCGCAACGGCGTGATCGTCAACGGCGACAACGTGACCGCGTACGGGTTGTTCGTCGAGCACTACCAGCAGTACAACACGATCTGGAACGGCAACGGCGGCCGCACGTACTTCTACCAGAACGAGCTGCCGTACGACCCGCCGAACCAGGCCGCGTGGATGAACGGCTCGCAGCTGGGCTGGGCCGGGTACAAGGTGGCCGACCACGTCACCACCCACGAGGGCTGGGGCATGGGCGTGTACTCGTTCAACCAGGCCGACCCGAGCATCCGGACGGCGAACGGGTTCGAGGTGCCCAACCGGCCGGGCGTGCGGATGCACGACCTGGTGACGGTGTCGCTGGGCGGTGTCGGCACGATCGACAACGTGATCAACGGCATCGGCGGGGCCGCGAACCTCGCCACGCAGCAGCGGTACGTGGTCAACTACCCGTGAGTTGAGCGCGCTGTGGACGCACGGTGAGCTCGAACGCCCCGCCGGGTCCTCCCCGGCGGGGCGTTCCCCTGTCCAGGGCGGTGGCGCGGCGGTTGCCGCCCCCCGCGAAGTGCGGTCCACCCCTCGGGGAAAGCCCCTAGGATCGGCCGTCGTCGCCGGCTGATGGAGAGCACGTGTCGCGTCCCGCCCTGTTCACGTTCGCCGGAGCGCTCCGGGTCCTCGGCAGGTACGAACGGCCGGTGTTCGACAGGGCCGACGTGGCGCTGGGCGGCGCGATCCTCGCCGCCGGCGGCGACGTGCTGGGGCTGATCGACCCCAAGAACGAGGCGATGGGGTCGCTGCGCAAGGCCCTGGACGGCGTCTCGGCGAAGCTGACCGGCCTGTCCGGGGTCAACCGGCAGGAGCTGGTGGCCGCCGCGCACACCGTGATCGCGGTCGTGTCGGTCTTCGAGGTGTACCGGGAGCACGTGGGCCCGCGGTTCGACGAGCTGGGGGTGACCGACCGCGAGAAGTTCCGGGCGCTGGGCGTCGAGCCGGCCGGCGGTCGCGAGGAGGTCCACCAGCTCCCGGCGCTGGCGGCGCTGCGGGTGCCGGCTCCCGGGGCGACCAGGGGGTTCCGGGAGAACCTCGACCACGGCCTCGTGCACTTCTTCGTCAGGGCGAACGAGCTGGTGGTCAACTTCCTCGCCGGGTTGAGGGTCGACGTGCACGCCCCGCCGCCGACCGGCGAGATGCACGACCGGTACGTGGACCACTACCTGCGGCTGGCGGCGGAGGTCCCCGAGTTCCAGGTCTGGGCGCTCATCGGTGAGCACTCGGCGACCCGGACCGAGGTCAGGGCCGTGGGCGCGGAGGTCCTCGGCGCGCTGTCGGCCCAGTCGGTCTCCATGGAGCGGCTGACGCGGGTGTTGTCGCTGTTCACGCCCGGCGAGCTGCCGTGGGACCGCGCGTACCGCCGGAAGCTGGAGAACGTCGCGGTCGCCGCCCTGGCCAAGCCCCTCCTGCGCACCGGGTCCCACACCTCTCCCCCGCGCACCGCGTTCCCGTCCGTCGAACGCGGTTTCGTCGCGCCGGCGTACCGGGTGGTCGTCCACGACGACGCGTGCGCGCCCTCCTCGGAGAGCTGGTGGAACGAGAACACCCGGGTCGAGCAGGACATCGACGCCTTCTTCGCCGCCCACCTGGCGAGCCCGGACAGCACCGCCCTGCCCCTGCTCGTCCTGGGCCACCCCGGCGCGGGCAAGTCGCTGCTGATGAGCGTCCTGGCCGCCAGGATGCCCGCGCTCGGGTACGCGGTGGTCACCGTCCAGCTCCGCAAGGTCGACGCGGAGGACTCCGTGGTGCGGCAGGTCGAGACCGCGCTGGAGGACGTGCTGTCGGAGCGGGTCGACTGGGGCAGGCTCGCCGACGAGTGCGGCCGGGACAGCGTCCCCGTGGTGCTGCTGGACGGGTTCGACGAGTTGGTCCAGGCGAGCGGGGTGACCCGGTCGAACTACCTCCAGCAGGTCGCCGAGTTCCAGGAGCACCAGGCGGACCTGGGGCGGCCGGTGGCGGTGGTCGTCACCTCGCGCCCGCTGGTCGTCGACCGGGCCCGGATCCCGGTCGGCACGCCGGTGCTCAAACTGGAGCCGTTCGACGCCGACCGCGTCGAACGGTGGCTGGGCGCCTGGAACGAGGCGAACGCGTCGACCCCCGGGTTCCGGCCGCTGGGGCGGGACGAGCTCGGGCGGCACGAGGACCTGGCGGGCCAGCCGTTGATCCTCCTCATGCTCGCCATCCACGCCGCCGACCCGGAGAACCCGCGGCTCGACGACCGGGGTCTGTCGAAGGCCAAGCTCTACGAGCGCCTGATCGACTCGTTCGTGCGGCGCCAGGCACGGGACAAGGACCGGGTGCAGCCGCCCCACCAGGAGGTCGAGCGGCGGGTCAAGCGGAGCAGGACGCAGTTGAGCGTCGCGGCCCTGGCCATGTTCAACCGGGGCAGGCAGCACGTGACCGACGTGGAGCTGGACAAGGACCTGTCGGCGATCTTCCGCGCTCCGGAGACCCCTCGGCGCAGCACCTTCGACGACCCGCTCACCCTGGCGGACCGCACCGTGGAGGAGTTCTTCTTCATCCACTCCGCTCAGCTGAGCCGGCACGGCGGCCACCGCCGGACCTACGAGTTCCTGCACGCCACGTTCGGCGAGTACCTGATCGCCGAGGTGTCGTTGACCCTGCTGGGGAACGTCCTCGCCCAGGAGCGGCTGCGCGCGTCGGACCCCTTCGGCGGTGACCGCCCGCTGGACGACGGCCTGCTGTTCGCGCTGATCTCGCACCAGGCCTTCACCAAGCGGAAGCCGATCCTCGACTTCGCGACCGGGTTGTTCCAGGCCCTGGACGACGGCGCGCGGGCCGGTCTGCTCGACGTGCTCGACGCCCTGGTCCGCTCGGTCCACGAACGGGCGAAGCGGGACGAGCACCCCGACTACGCCCCCTCGCCGGCGCACCTGGTGGCCAGGGTCGCCACCTACTCGGCGAACCTGGTCTGCCTCCGGGTGGTGCTCGGCGGCGCGCCGGTGCCGCTGAGCAACTTCTTCTCCGAGGATGAACTGGCCCTTTGGCGTTCTACGGTCCGACTGTGGCAGTCCGGTCTGGACGAGGACGGGTGGCGGAGCCTGCTCGAAACCCTGACCGTCGTCCGGGGCGACCAGGTCCGCCACGTCGCCTTGAGGAGGGGATCCGACAACGACCAGTACGTCGACGAAGCGCAACTCCTGGACGATCCCGTGCTGGAGGGAACAGCTCGGGCGGGCAGCCAGTTCGTCAGCCAGGACTTCTCCTTGGACGCCGACGGGCAGGAACTCCTGGACAGGGTGGTCCAGTGGATCGCCATGACCTCGGGCCTGTCCGGGGAACGCAGCAGCCTGCCCTGGGACGAGAAGAACCTCGAACACGTCCTCGACCGGGCCGCGGAGGGTGTTCGACTGACCCCCAAGGCGCAGGCCTGCCTCCTCTTCGCCCTGTCCAGGGAGGCCTGGCGGCTGCCCCGCCACACCGTGGCACGAGCCCTGCGCGTCCTGGATGCCTGGCAGGAGTTCCCCTTCGAGTTCGTCTCCACCATCTGCTCGCACCCGGAACTGCTGGACGAGCAGGAGGATCTGGTGGACCGCGTCCTGTCCATGATCCCGGGGCAGTCGGCTTACAGGGTCGGGCTGCTGGTGACCACGTGGCTGGCGGACCGGAAGGAGAAGGGCGCGAAAGCCGGTCTTCACCGCCTCATGGAGCGGTTGGAGGAGAAAGCACGGGAACGCTTATTCGAAGACTGGAACAGCGCGTACGTACCGACGGAGATCATCGAGTACCTCGCCGGCGTGGACGCCACCACGTGGTCGTTCGACCGGCAACTGTTCGCCGTGCTGGGAACCGTCAGCGACGCACTCCTGCGAAAAACCGAACCGCGCCACTTCCTCGCTCTCGTCGAGAGGTTCACCACCGACCCTCACGAGTCCTCCCCGGACGACGAGGACGTCGTGCGGTTCATCGGGCGATACCTGGCGGAACAGGGAGAAACGCCGGGAGCGCCGGACCTGCCCGCCGCCCTCGCCGCCCTACGGGACCTGGTCGGCTGAGCGGATGACCACCTCCACGAAGGCCCGCACGACCTCGCTGCGCGTCTCCGGCATCCACGCCACCGCGATGCGCAGCGGCTCGACGTCGGTGATCGGGCGCCACGCCAGGTCGGGGTGGGCGTAGTAGAGGGCCATCGACTCCGGGCCGATGCACACCGCCGCCCCGGTGGCGACGTGCTCCAGCATCTCCTCGACGTTGTCGTTCTCCGGGCCCCACACCGGTTCCCGGCCGTCCGGGCGCGGGTTGACGGCCCACCAGTCGACCCACTCCCTGGGCGCCCTGCGCGTCCACATCAGGGGCTCGTCGCCGAGGTCCGCGATGGTGACCTCCGCCTTGGCGGTGAGGGGGTGGTCGCTGGACAGGGCGACGTACCTCGGTTCGGTCGCCACCACCCGCGCGTCCAGGCCCTCGGTGTCCGCCGGCAGCCACACGAACGCCACGTCCACCAGCCCCTGCCGGAGGGCGTCGGGCTCGCCGCCCCAGTCGAAGCGCTTGGGCTCGATGGTCACCTCCGGTCGCTGCCCGGCGAACGCGGCCCTGGCCCGGCGGGCCACGCCGCCGCCGCCGGAGGCGACGAAGCCGACCCGCAGGACGTTGCGCTCGGCGGCGGCGGCGGAGCGGACGGCCCGGGTGGTGTCCCACCAGTCGCTCAGCACGTGGCGGGCCAGGGGCAGCATCTCGGCCCCGGCCGCGGTCAGGCGGATGTCGCGCCCGGTGCGCACGAACAGGTCCGCGCCCAGCTCCTCCTCCAGTTGGCGGATCTGCCTGCTCAGGGCGGGCTGGGACACGTACAGGTCCCGTGCCGCCCTGGTGAAGCTCAGCCGGTCGGCCACGGCCACGAAGTAGCGCAGCACCCGCGTGTCCACGTCGAGGGGACTCATGCCCAAAGGGTATGGGCACGGGTATGGGGCTGTCGCCGACACCGCCGGTCACGCCGGGCCGGTCACTTCGGGCAGAACACCGCGCTGAACAGGCCGATCACGGCTTCGGCGGGCACCTCTCCCGGCAGCGGGTTGTACGAGAGGACCGCTCGCCTGCCGTCGTCGGCGCGGACGGCGTAGGTGAGGTAGCCGATCAGCTCGCCGCCGTGGCCCCAGACCGAGGTGCCGCACGGCAGGTCGTAGCGTTGCAGGCCCAGGCCGTAGGCGAAGATCGAGCCCGTGGCTTCGGTGGTGCGCATCTCCGCCAGGGCCGGCTGGCTGATCAGGTCGCCGCCCAGCAGGGCGTCGAGGAACCGGGTGAGGTCGCCGGCGGTGGAGATCATCTCGCCCGCCGCCCAGTCCAGCGACGGGTTCATCAGGGTGGCGTCCACCAGGCGGCCGTCCACCTCGGCGTAGCCGCGGGCGTGGGGGCGCGGCAGGCCGGGGCGGTGGCCCGGCACGCTGGTGTGCCGCAGGCCCAGGGGCGTGATGATCCGATCGGCGACCTCGACGCCGTAGGGCCGCCCGGTGACCCGTTCGACGAGCGCCCCGGCCACGACGTAGTTGGTGTTGGAGTAGCGCCAGCTCGTGCCCGGGTCGAAGTTCGACGGGTGGCGGAACGCCTCGGCGAGCAGCCGGCGCGGCGAGTAGGGGCGGAACCGCTCGACGCCGCGCCAGCGGTTGGTGGACCAGCCCTCGCCGTGGGCGTAGTCGTAGAGGCCGCTGGAGTGGTTCAGCACCTGGCGCACCGTGATCTCGTCGCCCTTCGGCACGCCGTCGACGTACCGGGAGATCGGGTCGTCCAGGCCCACCCGGCCCTCGTCCACCAGTTGCAGCACGACGGTCGCCACGAACGTCTTGGTGACGCTGCCGATGCGGAAGTGCCCGTCCTCGCGGGCCTCCCCGGCGGCGTGCGCCCTCGTGCCGGCGTCGTCCTCCACCCGCACGAGGGCCGCCGAGGCCCAGCGGTTGTCGACCCAGGTGTCGAGCTGCTCCAGGGGGGAGGCGCCGGCCGCGGTGAGGACCACGGCCAGCGCCACAGACTTGATCATCATGGGGTCGACGCTACGGAGGGGCGGGAGCGGCGACCATGAGGCGGACCTCAGTGTTGTCCGGGGGGAGAACCGGAGGGCGCCGCGGCGGGGAACCGGCGGGCCCCTGCACAGGACCTCACCCCCGGGCGACCTCCGGGGACCGGGCGAGCCGCTGCGGCGCGCGGTAGGCGCGGTCCCACAGGGCTTCCAGCGGGCCGCGCGAGAACCTGGACAGCCACCAGGACGCGCCCACCACCAGGAAGGCGGAGACGGTGGACCAGACCGCGACCGTGAACCAGACGCCGCCGAAGCGGGTCGCCAGGCCCAGGCCCCACGGGTAGCAGAGCGCGGACGCCAGCAGGTTCTGCGCGACGTAGCAGCTCAGCGCGGCGCGGCCGACCGCGCCCAGACCGGCGCGCAGGACGCCCGGCTCGGCCCGCATCCGGTTGACCAGCCACGTGATGCCGCCCAGCAGGCCGAACGCCACGAGCGGCGCGCACGCGTAGCGGTCCACCGCGAACCAGTCCGGGCCAGCCAGGGTGGTGAGCACGTTCAGCGGCACGCCGACGCCCAGGCCCCAGACCACGAGGCGGCGCTGGAGGCGCAGGCCGCGCGGTGAGTCCTCCAGCGCCCCGGCCTGGAACAGCCGCGCGCCCACCAGGAACAGCACCGTGCTCAGCGGCAGCACGAAGAACGCCTCGCTGCGGAAGTGGGCGAAGTGCTCGACCCGGTCCTGGACCTGGGTCCACCAGCTGTCGACCGGCAGCACCGGTCCCCCGGTCAGCTCGGCCGCGCCGGACACCAGGGCGAGGGTGACCAGGGCGACCAGCGACACGTGCACCAGGCCGACGCCGATCGCCCAGCCCCTCACCACGCGCGTGCTCCGGCCGACCAGGAAGGCGACCGCGACGGACACGACGGCGTAGAACACCAGCACGTCGAACTCGAAGATCAGCACGTAGTGCAGCAGGCCCTCGACGAGCAGCAGGGCCGAGCGCCACAGGTACCAGCCGGGCCAGCGGGCGCCCCGCCGCAGCGCCGACCGGTGCTGGATGGCCAGCCCGATGCCGAACATGATCGACAGCAGGGCGAGGAACTTCCCGTTCGACAGCAGGCGCAGCAGCGCCCCGCCGTCATCGCCCGCACCACCCATGAGGTTGAGGAACCCCGTTGCCCCGTCCGGGTGCGTGAACACCCACACGTTCGTGCCTAACGTTCCCAGGATCGCCACTCCGCGCAGCACATCCAGCGCCGCAATTCGACCGCTCATACCCCGAACGTATGATTGCGGCCGTCCCCGGCACGTCCTTCGACCGTACTCGCCGGAGTCCTACCTTCGGAGGACCCGCGCAGCCCGCGTGATCGGGGGTGGGGGCCAGGAGTCGTTGCGCGACAACGTACTTGGTCACGGCCGGGCGCGGTCAGGCACGGTGGGCGCCTGGCGACCGGAACGCGGCGGCGGCGGAGACCGGCGGCGGACCCAGGCAGCGGCGAGCCGGCGGTCGGTCAGCGGGTCGCGGGCCGGCGGTGGGTCGGCGGCGGCGGCCGGTCAGCGGGTCGCGGGTCAGCGGCGGCGGGCCGCTTGGCGGCCCATGGCTGCCGCGCCCAGGATCAGGAGGATCGCCGTCAGGCCCCAGCGGCGCTGGTCGCGCACGTTGTTGCGCAGCGCCGGCTCCTCCGTGTTCTTCCGCTCGGGGAGCTTCATGTCCTCCGGCGGCCCCGCCGGCAGGGCTCCCGGCACCGGGCCCGGGGGTTCCGGCGCCGCCGCCGGCCTGGTCGGCGGCGAGGTGGTCGGGGGCGTCGTGGGTGTGGTCGTGCGTCGCGGCGGTGGCGGGACGACCGGGAGGGGCGCCGGTGTCGTGGTCGGCGGCGACGGGGTCGTGGTGAGGGGCGGGGTCGTGGTGGGCGGCGGGGTCGTCGTGGGGGGCGGGGTCGTCGTGGTGGGGGGTGTGGTCGGGGTCGGGGTCGGGGTCGGGTCGGGTGGGTCGACCACCGGGGGCGCCGCCAGGCAGCCCGACGAGTCGATGGTGTTCAGGCTGCGCCGCGAGGTGATCTCGGTGACCGTGCCCGACCCGTCCAGCGCCACCCGGTACAGCACGCTGCGGCCGTCGAGGCGGTTGTTCGTCACGTAGAGCGAGCCGTCGCGGCTCAGGGTCACCGCGCCGTAGCTCGACCCGCCCGGCAGCCTGCCGACGCCCGGCACCCTGGTCACCCGGCCGGTGGTCGGGTTGATCGCCACGACGACGGAGCCGCGCCCGTGCGTGGACACGCCGTAGAGGAGGCCGTCGGCGGCGTTGTGGTCGAAGTCGTCGACGCTCAGGCCCTCGGCCGACCGCAACGTCGCCTCGTGCGAGATGCGCCCGTACCCCGGGCTCGCCGGGTTGATGTCGACCGAGTACAGCCACGGCCCCACCCGCACCACCAGCCGCTCGCCCACCACCGCGCCGGCCACCGCGTGCCGCAGCAGGTGCACCGGCTCGGTCGGGGTGCCGACCAGCCTGCCCGCGCGGTTCAGGGCGACCAGCCGGCCGTCGTCGTCCACGCCGTAGACGAGGGCCTGCGCGTGGGAGTAGCCGATGGCGTTGAGACGCCGGTCCAGCGTGCCGAGCGGGGTGGACGAGCCCTCCGGGAACCGCACCTCGAACACCGAGGACGGCCCGTGCCCACCGGCCTCCACCTGGATGGTGGCGCAGGCGGCGAGCGCGAGGAGCTCGATCATCCGAATCGCTCGATCGCGGCTTCGAACGCGTCCGGCGACACCCCCGCGCCGCCGCCGAACGGGTTCTGGAGCTGGTAGGTGGCGTAGAGCAGGAGGGTGATGGTCGCGGCGAGGGTGGCCACGATGAGCACGTGCGTGCGGATGAGCGGGCCGCCGAACAGCAGGGCCAGGATGATCGACAGCACGCTGCCGGTGATGAGCACGAACCACACCACGGTGGTGACCTCGCCGCCCGCCGCGTCGAGCCGGGCCTGCCGCGCCTCGTAGACCTCCCACAGCTGGTCGGTCGCCTCGGCCTTGCGGCCGACCTGCCACTCGTCCTCGGTGGGCGCCTGCGCCACGACCCGGCGCAGCTCGTCGAGCTGCGCCCACCCGGTCGAGGTGGCGAAGTCCGCGCCCGTCTGCATGCCCGGCCACTCCTCGTTGATGACGGTCACCGCGTAGGCCCGGGAGAGTTGCCGGACCTCCTCGCCCGTTCCCGTACCCAAAGCGTCGCTCGCCCACGACGCGGCCACCAGGCTGTCCGCCTCCTGGTACGCGGAATCACCCGCTTGAGTGACGGCGTCGAAGAGGGCGATGAGCACGAAGGCGACCAGCACCGCCTGGAGGCCGGCCACGATGGTGAACACCTGGCCCGCGGCCTCGTTGTTGTCCGGCCGGCCGCCCTCGTCCCCGTAGCGGCGGATCAGGTAGGCCACCAGGGCGGCGATGACGGCCGCGCCGCCGACCCACAGCAGACCTGTGACGTACAAGCTCATTTCGGCCCTCTCGCACCGCGGAATGAATTGCACAGATCCGCAATTCCGACGTTCGACCAACGTAGTGATCGCCCGACCGCAGGAACAAGCTCGTTCATCCGTGTGCCGAAAAATGCCAATCCGTCAGGTGATATAGGCGCGCTGCGCCACCGCCAGGGGCGTCAGCGCTCCGCCTGGGTGCGGACTCACCCCCCTATTAGGGGTAATCGCATGATCCGAAAGTGTCAGGAGCTTTGCGACGGACAGTCAGCAAGCGCTACCCGGTTCGGGTGCTCCGCGCTCACCCGGCGAACAGCAGCGCCAAGCCCCCCGAGGTGTACCCGACCATCAACACCAGCAGCGGGACCTGGCCGGTCAGGTGCCGCTGCGGCGGCAGCAGGCGCAACGCGCGGTCGTGCGCGGACACCACGCCGAGCAGGTGGCCCGCCAGCACCGCCCCCACCTGCACCGACGCCACCAGCGCGGGCGCGGCGAGCGCGTCGTCCGGCACGAAGCCGGTCACGCCGAGCAGCAGCGCCACCGCCCGCTGGCCCTCCACGGCGAGCAGGGAGAAGTAGTGCGCCACCACGTACCCCGCGACGATCGGCACCAGCGAGTGCGCCAGCTCGCCGCCGAACGCCCGGCACGCCAGCAGGTAGCTCCCCGCCACCAGCAGCACCGCCGCGAGCAGGCCCGCGGTGTCCGGCGCGCCCAGCCGCTCCCAGCTCGGCGCGGAGCCGATGCCGTCGAACGCGGTCGACCCGAGCAGCACCGCGACCACCGCCACCAGCCCCGGCCGCACGGGCGTGGCGACGAGCGCGCGGAACGGGTTGCCGCGCAGCGGCGACAGCGCGCCCAGCAGCGTGGAGAACACCTCGAACCCGTCGGCCCGCTCGAACCAGGCGTCGCCGAACACCACGCCGCCCGCGACGCCGACCGCGGCGTGGGCGACGAGGAACCACGGCAGCGCGCCCGGTTCGACCAGCTCCACCCAGGTGAACGCGAACAGGCCCACCGCCGCGGGCCAGTGCCCGAGCCGCTCGGGGTAGGCGCGGCCGAGGGAGAACCGGGCGGCCAGGCGCAACGGGTTGAGCACCCGCCACACCGGCCCCACCAGCACCGACAGCAGCGGCACGCCGACCCAGAGCAGCACGAACACCAGGTGCGGCCACGCCGGTCCGGGCACGAGCACCAGCCCGACCGCGACCGCGAGCCGCACCGGCCACCAGTTCCGGACCGGCGCCCGCGGGGCCGCCTCGAACCTCGGTTCGGTCCACAGCAGCCCCAGCGCCAGGAACGACGCCAGCAGCGCCACCGCCGCGCCCTGGAGCACCAGGTCCAGCGGCAGCGGCAGGTCGTGCCGCGCGCCGACGCCGTGGGCGAGGGCGATCACCGCACCACCAGCTGGACCAGCAGCGCGTCCGGGTGCGCCTCCACGTCGAACGTGCCGGTCCGGTCGGCGGTGAACCGCAGCTCGGCGGGCCTGCCGTCCTCGGCGGCGGCCAGCACGTCGAACCCGTGCACGTGCACCTCCGCGGGCTCCCGGCTGGTCACGGTCAGCTCGACGGCCCGACCGAGCGCCACCTCGACGCGGTGCGGCGACGCCTCGTCGACCGACAGCCGGAGCACCAGCGGCTCGGCCGGGGCCTCCGGGGCCTCCGCGGGCGCCGCTGAGCACCCCGCGAGCACGAGCACGGTCAGCAGCAGCACGCGGATCACCGGGGGATTTCCCTTCTCATGCGGTCGAACCCGCCGGCGGCCAGGCCGAGGCCGCCGCCGAGGGTCAGTGCCACGAGCAGCCGGTCCAGGTTCCCCGGACCGGCGAACGGCAGTTGCGAGAACCGGAAGCTGTCGAAGTCCGGGATGCCCGCCACCACGAGCATCGCGCCGACCACGGCCGCCACGAACGCCGCCGCCGGTCTGCGCCGCGCGGCCGCCACCACCGCCACGACGGCCAGCGGCCAGGCCACCAGGCCGACGCCGCTCGCGCCGAGCAGCAGCGGCACGAACGACCCGCCGGTCACCGCGAGGGTCGAGCCGACCGCGTGCCACGCGTGCGCCGCGGTCACCGCGACCACGCCCGCCGCCAGCGGCCACCGACCGCGGCCGAGGGCCCGGCCGCCGAGCGCGAGCGCCGCGCAGAGCAGCAGCCACCACAGCGGGTTGGGGCCCGGCGCGGTGTCGACCCGGCCGCGGACCACCGCCGCCCCGCCGTTCAGCGGGACCTCCCACTCCGGCGCGGAAGTGCGCTCGTCGCGCCGGCGGGCGGTCTCGCCGGGCCCCACCTCGCGGTCACCGACCAGCAGCGCGGTCGCGCCGCCGTTGTGGACCTCCAGCTGCGTGCCGTGGTTGACCATGCGGGCCGTCACGCCGGGCAGCGGCGGGTCGATCGCGGTCACCCGGCTCAGGTGGTCCTGCGGTGTGAGGCCGCCGGCGTGCGCGTGGGCCGGTGCGGCGGGGCCGAGCAGCAGCGCGAGGACGAGGAGGGCGACCCTCACCGGCGGGCGGTCGGGACGAGCAGCACGGCCACCAGCAGGGCGTGCAGCGCGGCCATGACCGGCGCGCCGGTCCACATCTCGGTGACGGCCGGCAGCGCGCCGTGGTCGACGGCGGCGGCCGCGAAGTACGCGACCCACGTCACGAACGAGGCCGCCGCGGCGAACACCCGGTAGTGCGCGAGCCGGTCCTCGGCGGGCCGCAGCCTCACCAGCAGCACGTCGATGACCAGGCCGGCCAGCAGGAAGCCGAGGGCGGTGCTGAGGTTGTCGTAGTTGGCGACCGCCGTGCTGAGCAGCATCACCACGAACGCCAGCAGCGTCGCCGTGCCGAACGGCAGCCGGAACCGGCGCGCGGCCAGCAGCAGCGGCGCCACCAGCACCAGGTTGGTGACCATGATCGACGCGGCCAGCCTGCCCGCGGCGCTCGACCCGCCGTCGGCCTTGTCGAAGCTGAACGCCCGGACGATCTGCTCGCTCCCGTAGACGGTGGCGTCGGCGTACTGCGCGAACAGCAGCACCAGCGACGTGGCGAACGCCAGCCCCAGCGCGGCGGGCAGGAACTGCTTCAGCGACGGCTCGACCAGCGACCGGTCGCCCCACGCGGTGCACAGCGGCGTCGACACGATCAGGACCATCGAGCTGATCAGGCCCAGGTGGGTCGGGCTGAACAGGATGTCGATGCCCTGCTCGATGCCGATGAACGTGTGCCACAGGTAGTCGCCCACACCGCAGGCGGCGAACACCGGCAGCGCGAGCACCGCGGGCCCGTAACCGACCGGGACCGCGGCCAGGCCCCGCGCGCCGCCCTGGTGGTTGCGCCACACGACCCAGCAGATCCACGCGGCGGTCGCGGCGAAGCCCGAGTAGAACACCGCGTGCCACGGTGTGAAGAACGTCTCCAGCTCGGGCACGTTCGAGTGCGCCCACGCGTCGAGGAACAGGCCGACGGAGAACCACGTCCCCAGCAGCACGGTGACCAGGTCGGTGCGGTAGCCGGCCCGTGGTCGGGTCGCGGCGTCTACTTCCCCCAGTTGCAGCATGGGGCCAGCCTCCCAGCACGGGCGGGCAGCGGGTAAGCGGGCCAGCCCCACCCCGTGGTGCGGTTAACCGCACCACGGGCGTCCGGTGACCGCAGGCGTCCGGTCAGGACCACGGGCGTCCGGTCCGGGGGTCGCCGGCCGGTCCTCAGGCGTTGAGGTAGCGCAGCACCGCGAGCACGCGCCGGTGGTCGTGCGGGCTCGCCGACAGGTCGAGCTTGGCGAAGATGCCGGTGCAGTGCTTCTCCACGGTCCGCTCGGTGATGAACAGCCGCTGCGCGATGGCCTGGTTGGTGCGGCCCTCCGCCATCAGCGCGAGCACCGCGCGTTCCCGCTCGGTCAGCCTGCTGTCGCTGTCGTCGCGCCGCCGCCCCAGCAGCTTCCCCACCACGGCCGGGTCGAAGGCGGAACCGCCCGAGCCGACCCGGCGGACCGCCGCGGTGAACTCGGCCAGGTCGGACACCCGGTCCTTGAGCAGGTAGCCGACGCCGTCCGCGCCCGCGTCCAGCAGCTCCGCCGCGTAGCTGACCCGCACGTACTGGGACAGCACGAGCACACCGGTGCCCGGGTGCCGCGCCCGCAGCCGCAGAGCCGCCCGCAGGCCCTCGTCGGTGTGCGTGGGCGGCATCCGGATGTCCACCACGGCCACGTCCGGCCGGTGCTCCTCGACCACCGCCAGCAGCGCGGGCGCGTCCTCGACGGCCGCGACCACGTCGAAGCCCTCCTCGACCAGCAGCCTGGTCAGGCCCTCGCGCAGCAGCGTCGAGTCCTCCGCGATCACGACCCGCACGGCAGCACCACCCGCACGCTCGTGCCGCCCGCCTCCGCGCCGACCACCCGCATCGTCCCCCCGTTCGCCTCCACCCGGTCGCACAGGCCGCGCAGGCCCGAGCCGTCCGCCGGGTCCGCTCCACCGCGGCCGTCGTCGTCCACCCGCACCAGCAGCCGCCCGCCGTCGTGGGTGATCGCCACCCTGGCGCGCGTCGCCTCGGCGTGCTTGGCCACGTTCGCCAGCGCCTCCGCCACCACGTAGTACGCCGTGGTCTCCACCTGCGGCGGCACCTCGTCCGGCAGGTCCAGCTCCAGCTCCACCCGGTGCTCGGCCAGCGCGGTCAGCTCGCGCACCGCGCCGTGCAGCCCGCGCTCGGTCAGCACCGGCGGGTGGATGCCGTGGCACACGCCGCGCACCTCGTCGATGGTCTGGAGCACCGCCTGCTTGGCCTCGGCGGCCAGCGCCCGGCCGCGCTCGGGCGGCACGCCCTCGGCCAGCCCCAGCGTCATCGCCACGCTCAGCAGCCGCTGCTGCACGCCGTCGTGCAGGTCGCGCTCCACCCGCCGCCGCTCGTCCTCCGCCGCCCGCAGCACCCGGCCGCGAGACTCGGCCAGCTGCCGCACCTTGGCGCGCAGCTCGGCGGTGAGCCGCTCGTTCTCCAGCGCCAGGCCGACCGCGGCGCACGCGGCGTCCACCAGTTCCAGGTCCAGCACCGGGTCGTGCAGCAGCACGGCGACCGGCTTGCCGCCCCGGTCCACCCTGGTGTGCGCGGGATCCGGCTCGACCGGCCGCCCGTCGGCGTCGACGTAGCGCTCCTGGTCGGCCACCCAGTAGGCGACGCGCAGGCTCGGGTCGTGCAGCGTGGCGGCCAGCGCCTCCTGCACGCCCGCGCGGCGCGGGTCGCCGCTGAGCCGCACCACCAGGTCCGCCACGCCGCCGCGGTCCATCCGGCGGCGCAGCAGCCCGACGAGGTAGGTGAGCGGGATGCCGCTGAGCGCGAGCGTCAGCACCACCACGGGCGGGTCGAGGCCCGCGCGCTCCAGCGGCTCCCACCCGACGAACACCAT
Organism: Saccharothrix xinjiangensis; assembly: GCF_039527585.1. NCBI lineage: Bacteria > Bacillati > Actinomycetota > Actinomycetes > Pseudonocardiales > Pseudonocardiaceae > Saccharothrix > Saccharothrix xinjiangensis. Next base: position 498,588 of record NZ_BAAAKE010000003.1, read on the forward strand.
CACGGCCACGGCGCTCGCGCCCAGCAGCGCGGTCAGCGTCCGGCGCTGCGCCACGCTGCTGATCGTCCAGCGGTGCCCCTGGAGCGCCAGCACGGAGAACCCGACGACGGCGGTTATCGGCGCCTCCCACCGCAGCAGCTCGGCCGCCCACGGCTCGATGGGCGAGAAGTACGCCGCCACGATCAGCACCGCGCCCTCGGCGTACCCGGCGGCCACCGTCAACCGCCGGGGCGCGGTCAGCAGCCTGCCGGTCGGGAACGCCAGCACCGCGTGCGCCAGCACGGCGGGCCACTGCTTCGACAGCAGCAGCAGCGGCTCGGACCTGTCGTGCACCACCAGGTAGTCGAGCGACCAGCCGATCCCGACCAGGACGAGCAGCACGCCGATCCGGTTGCGCGGCTGCGCGTGGCGGCCGACCAGGCCCGCGAGCACGTAGACCACGCCCACCGCGACGATGGCGGCCTGGAGCAGCATGGTGTCCAAGGTAGCGGCGCGGGCGGTCGGGATCGGCGGGAACCGGCTGCCTCGGGGTGGTGTTCGGCTGGGTGGGGGCGGTCGGGTCGGCGGGGTTGGCCGGGTCGGTGTCGAGGCGCCGTCGGGAGGGCGGGGGCTCGGTGTCCTGCCCGGCGGTGGCGGTGGAGGTGTGCAGGACGGTGCGCCGACCCGCGGCCGGGTTGACAGCGTGAGGTGTGAGTGATTGATTACTCCTATGCCCGGGAAGACGAGCGAGCGTCGGCTCTCCACCGCCGAGGAGCGCCGCGAGACGGTGTTGCGGACCGCGCTCGGCGCGTTCGCGGCCCGCGGCTACTACGGCACCACCACCGGTGAGGTCGCCAAGTCCGCGGGCATCTCGCAGGCGTACGTGTACCGGCTGTTCCCCGACAAGGAGTCCCTGTTCGTCGCCGTGGTCGAGCACTGCTTCGCGCGGATCAGGGAGAGCCTGGCGGACGGGGTGGCCGGGGCGAGCGGCAGCACGCCGGAGGCGGTCCTCGACGCGATGGGCGAGGCCTACGCGCGGTTGATCGCCGAGCAGCGGCCGTTGCTGTCGGTCCAGATGCACGCCCAGTGCGCGGCGCTGTCCGAGGGGGCCGTGCGCGAGGTCGTGCAGCACGGGTACGCCCGGACGGTCGAGTACGTGCGCGGCGCGTCCGGGGCGGACGAGGCGAGGGTGCAGGAGTTCTTCGCCAAGGGCATGTTGTGCCACCTGGTGGTGGCGGCCGCGGCGGACGAGGTGGACGCGCCCTGGGCCCGGACGCTGTCCGCCGGGATCCGCCACTACTGAGGGCGCGCTGCCGCATCCACCGCTGCCGAGGGCGCGCCCCTGCCGGGGGGCGTTGACGCGGGAGCGGGTTGATCCCTACGTTCGGGGGACACCGCCTCGTCAACGTTGTCGAGGGAAGGCACATCGTCGTGACACTCAGTCGACGCGGTTTCCTGGTGGGCGGCGGCGCAGGTCTGGGCCTGGGGCTCGGACTGGGCGCGCCGGGCACCTCCGGTCAGGCCGGGGCGGCCACCTGGGAAACGGTCATCAGCGGTTCGTTCGCGAACTACGGCACGTTCGAGTCGGTCTGGAACCACCGCTACCCGTGGGGATCGGACCACAACGGGACGGCGCGCATGTACGGCAGCGCGACGGATCGCAACCACGTGTACCTGGAGGGGTCCACGCTGGTGCTCAAGGCGACGCGGATCAACTGGGACGAGGGCAACAGCTCCGCCGACCCGCACCTGCCGATCCGGTACCACTCGGGCGCGGTGCACGCCAAGCAGCACGTGCTGGTCGACGACCAGTTCCCGAGCTGGGAGGTCAGGGGCCAGTTCCAGGCTCCGTCGGCGCGGGGGACGTGGCCCGCGTTCTGGTTGACCGGCGTGAACTCGTGGCCGCCGGAGAGCGACATCCTGGAGTACAAGGGTGACGCCCGGAACTGGTTCAACACCTACAAGAACGCGGGCGGCGGCTGGTCGAACACCATCCGCCCGGTGGCGAGCCCCGGGTCCTGGCACGAGTACCGGGCCTGGATCGCCAAGGTGAGCGCCACGGACGTGGACGTCCACTACTACCTGGACGGCACGTGGGTGGGGCAGCACCGGGGCGCCAACTTCGTCGGCAAGCCGATGTGGATCATCATCAACCTCCAGATGGAGGGGTCGTCGGGCGGCTCCGGCCCGACCTCCGACACCCTCTACCGGGCCCGGGACCTCTACGTGGGCCGCAACCGGGCCTGACCCCGCGTGTCCTCCACTCCGGCATCGCGTGTCCTCCACTCGGACATCGCGAGTCGTACGCTCCGGTCGACCGTGTCGTACGTTCCGGCCGGGCGAGTCGTACGTTCCGGTCCACCGTGTCGAACGCTCGGGACCCCCGAGTTCTGCGTTCGCGATGCCGGAGCGGGGACGCGCGCGTGTCAGGCGTCCAGGAACGGGATCAGTTGTTCCTCCTCGTAGGTGAGGTGCGCTTCGAGGTCGGTGATCAGGCGGTCGACGTCGGCGCGGAGGGTGGTCGGGTCGTTCCGGTCCAGGGTCTGCTGGAGTTCGGTCAGCAGGGCGGAGATGCGCTCGTGCTCCTGGCGGAGGCGGTCGATGGTCGGGGTCAGTTCCGGGAACCTGGTCTCCAGCGCGGGGAACGTGCCGGTGTCCTCCGCGGTGTGGTGGAAGCGCAGGCCCTGGCACGCGGTCAGGCAGTTCACCTTGAGCTGCGCGCCCAGGGTGTTGCCGGAGGCCGCCACCTCGCGGCGGATCGTCCGGAGTTCGCGGCGGAAGGCGTCGTGGATGAGCCTGAGGGCCGCGCCCCAGCTGGACGCGTTCGGCGGGCCGCCCGCGACCTGTTCCAGGGCGACCACGGGGATCGGCCTGGTGGTCTTGGTCTGGTACTCGGCCCAGCCCGGGTCGGCCTCCACGGCGCGGGCCCAGATCTCGTCCCGTTCGGGTCGCGCGAGGACGGTCGCCTTGGCGTCGTAGGTGAAGACGCCGTCCTCCACCTGGACGACCGGGTTCGCCTTGAGGTTGTGGAACCAGGCCGGGTGGCGCGGGGCGCCGCCGGCCGAGGCGATGACCAGGATGCGGTCGCCGTCCGGCAGGTAGCCGACCGGGGTGGTGTGGCGGTTGCCCGACCTGGCGCCCGTGGTGGTCAGCAGGATGAGCCTGCCGCCCTCGAACGGGCCGCCCACGCGGCCGTTGTTGGCGCGGAACTCGTCGATCACCTGCTGGTTGAAATCCATGCGGTTGCTCCTGGGGTTTTTGGGCGTGGCGGAAGTGCCACGGATTCATTCAGCCGTGTTTGTGCGCTGATGTGCGATTGGTGTTGCGGGGGGTGGCGTGGTGTCAGCGCGGTGCCGGCGCATTAGCGCTGGGCACGCTGGGGCGGTTGTTCAGGCGGGTGTGCTGAGAACGCGCGTGAACGCCTTGGTGAACGCCCTGGTGTGGGTACGTCGCGCAGGTGGGCGCAGGGGTGCGCTGGGGTCGCAGGTGGTCGCGTTGAGGCGACGCAAGGCACTGCTGTGCGCGGAAACCCAAAGGGGGCGGTGGGCCTCGGGCCCACCCGGTGGTCACGCCGTTGCCGGGTGACTCTCTCGTGCTTGGCTCAAGGCCGACCCGGCAGTCACGGGCGTGAGTTTATAGGTGGTTGGGCGGTGCGGCAAATGGTTTTCGGGATAAGAGCGGTCGCTCGCCGCTGGGCAGGCCTCCGGGGAGGAAAAGCTGCTTCCGCTCGTGTCCTCCCGTATGGCCTGGGCGCAGCCCAGGCCATACGGGAGGACACGAGCTCGGTGGTGGTGTGCGAGGGGCTCGCGGGGTGGGGTGGAGTCCAGCTCGCGTGATGGGGGTCGGTCAGGCTCGCATGACGGTGGCGATGGGGATCCTGGCTGCGCGCAGGGCTGGGATCAGGCCGCCCAGGATGCCGGCCACCAGGCCCGCGATGACGCCTGCCACGCCTGCTTGCCAGGGGAACTGCACGTCGGTCAGGGAGGGGAAGCGGGAGCTGAAGAGGGTGCTCGCCGCTTGTAGCGCTGCCGCGCCCGCGCCGATGGCCAGGGCTGCGGTCAGGAGGCCGGTCAGGAGGGTTTCCGCCAGGACTATGCCCGCCAGGAGGAGGCGGGGTGTGCCCACGGCTCGGCGCAGGGCGAATTCCTCCACGCGTTCGCCCACCGTTGCCAGGCCCACGTTGAGGATGCCGGCCACGCCGATCAGCAGGACCAGGGCCGCCATGCCCAGGAAGATCCAGCGCATCAGGGCCAGTTGGGTGGACATGCGTTCCAGCGTCTCGACCGTGGTGGCGGCGATGGCTTCTTCGCGGGTGCCGGACGCGATGAGCCTGGCCCTGAGGGTGTGCTCGACCTCGGTGGCGGTCGGGGCGATGAGGACCTGGAGGCCCTGGCCGCTCCGGGGGTCGGCCAGGTCGGCGGCGGGGAGCCAGTTGAGCAGTTCGTCGGAGCGCACGTACGCGGTGGGGCGGTAGCCGCCGTCGTCCACCACGCCGATGAACCGGGGGGTGGGGTTGTCGGTGGCCCCGTCCAGGCGCATCTCCGCCGGGACGTTGTAGCGGGTGAAGGCCTTGGCCGCGTGGTGGTTGAGGACCAGTTCCGGTGACAGGGACGGTGGTCCGGTGAAGTCCAGCCACTGGCCCTGGGTGGGGCGGAACGGGCGGAACCGGCGGATGTCGCCCGTCAGGCCCACCAGTTCCAGCTCGACGGCCTGGCCCGGCGGGTTGTCGGCGTCCCCGGCGTCCACGGAGCGGCAGCCGTTGGCGTCGCAGGTCATCGCGGGGCCGAAGGAGGGTTCGTCGACGGGGCCGCCGCCCTCGTTGACGGGTTTCACGCCCGGTTCGCCGATGATGGCCCTCGTGGCGGTCATGGCCACGGCGTCGGTGCGGTCGCGGAGGACCTCCAGGGCGACCGGGACCGTCCGGCCCTCCGGGGACAGGTACACCTGGCGCGTGCCGTCCTTGCCCTGCTGGAGTTCCACGTCCTCCAACATGGCCCGGTTGGCGATCACCGAGCCCGCTTGGACGGCCACCACCGCCAGGACGCCCATGAACAGGCTGATCATGGACAGGAACGTGCGCAGCTTGCGGGCCTTGATGCCCTGCCCGCCGATGATGAGGGACGACCGGAGCCGGCCCGAGAACCTGATCACGCGAGCACGCCCTCGGTCAGGTGGAAGGTCCGGCCCATCTTGGCCGCGTGGTCGCGGTCGTGGGTGACCAGCACGAAGGCGCAGCCCTGGTCCGTGGTCTGGCGCAGGACCTCCACGACGAGGTTGCCCGTGTCGGTGTCGAGGGCGCCGGTGGGTTCGTCGGCGAGGATGACGCGCGGTTCCCTGACCAGCGCGCGGGCGATGGCCACCCGCTGCTGCTCGCCGCCGGAGAGCCTGGGCGGTTTGTGCTCGGCCAGGTGGGCGATGCCGACGCGGTCGAGGGCGGCCAGGACCTTCGCCTTGCGCTTGCGGCGGGGCAGCCAGCCCTGGCCGTTGACCAGGGCCATGGCCACGTTCTGCGCCGCGGTGAGGTGCTTGAGCAGGAAGAAGCGCTGGAACACGAAGCCGAACTCGGCGCTGCGCAGCGCGGCGGCCCGGCGTTCCGGGAGGCGGGTGATGTCCTGGTCGCCCAGCAGGTACCGGCCGTCGTCCGGGCGGTCGAACAGGCCGATGAGGCTGAGCAGGGTGCTCTTGCCCGAACCCGAGCGGCCGAGGATGGCGACGCTGTCGCCGCTGTGCACGGTCAGGTCGACGCCGGCCAGGATGGTGCGCGGCTCCTCCTGGCCCTTGAGCGTCTTGGTGATGCCCGTCAGGGTCAGCAGCGGGGTCACTCGCCGGCCGCCCGCGGCAGGTTGGGGCCGGGCACGGCGAGGGTCTCGTCGCCGGTGAGGCCGGACCTGATCTCGACGACCTTGCCGTCGGTCAGGCCGAGTTCGACGTCCTTGGTCCGCTTGGCGCCGTCGGGGCCGACCACGTCGACCTTGCCCTTGCCCTGGCCGCCCGCGACCGCCTCGATCGGGACGACGAGCACGTCCTGCGCGGTCGCGGTGACCAGTTCGAGGGTGGCGGTCGCGCCGTTGATCAGCCGCACGTCGGCGGGCGCGGTGCAGACCAGGCGCAGGCCCGTGGGTTCCGAGGGCGAGTCGGGCGGCGCGTCCGGCGGCTGCGTCGGGATCTCGGTGTCCACCGTGGGGTCGGTTCGCGGTGGCGGCGCGGGCGCGGTGCCCTGCGGCAGTGCGGCGATGGTGCCCAGGAGGGCGCAGGCGAAGGGGCCGGGGCCGTTCTTGATCTGCGCCTGCACGGTGCCCTGCGCGGCGTCGGAGATCTGGTAGGCCTGCTCGCCGTTGATGTCGGCGACGATGCCGTAGCCGGCGTACTTCGCCGAGGCGATGGGCATGCCCGCGGTGACGGTGGCGCGGTCGTCCACCAGGCGACCGCCGAACGTCGCGCCGGCGGGCACGTCCACGTTGTTCGGCTTGCCCCGGTCCCACACGGTGGCGAAGCGGGTCGGCTTGGTCGGCGTGCCGGCCGGTTCCGGGACGGTGAGGTAGCGCACCTGGCCCGCGACCGGCGAGGCGATGCCGAACACCGGGTTCATGGTGACCGTGCCGGTCAGGCTGACCTCGTTCGACAGGTCCTGCCTGGTCGGCTTGGCCGTGGTCTGCACGGTGCCGCGCGGCGCCAGGTCCGGGTTCAGCGGCTCGGACCCGGACGAGGTGCACGCGGCCGCGGTGAGCGCCACCGCGGCCAGTCCGCACGCGCGGACGAAGGCGTTGTCCAACACCGATCCCCCCAAGCGATGATCTCGCCAACTTACCGGTATGACGCCGGTGGGGGTGGCTGGGTTGCCCGCGCCTACTGCACGGCGTGCAGGTTGCCGTCCGCGCCCTCCAGGCAGCGCGCGCTGCCCGCGCCGCTGGTGACGAACTCGGTGAGGCAGCCGCCCAGCTGGTCGTGGGCCGCGGCGTTCGGGTGGAACGACTGCTGCGCCAGGTGGAGCCCGATGGCGTCGAGCCCGCCGTTGACGAGGGCGTTCGGGTCGACGGTGAGCCTGCGCTGCCACTCGCCGTTGGTGGTGGAGCCCTTGGTGCACGCCTCGCGGTTCTCCGTGGCGCGGGACAGGTCGAGGAACTTCACGCCGGCGCGGGACGCCACGCCGCGCAGCGCCTCGCTGAGCTGCGGCACGGCCACGGTGCGCCCGTACCCGGCGTCGGCCAGCCGCAGCGGGCAGCCCTGCGGGCCGTGCAGGATGCGGTCCATCCGCTCGGTCACCGGGGAGGCGTAGGAGGTCAGGACCAGGTCGTACTGGCTGTTGTCGTAGCCCGCGGAGCCCATGGCGGCGCGGACGTCGCGCAGCGCGTCCTCCACCTTCGGCGCCATCGCGGCGAGCCTGCCCGGCCACTCGCGTTCGAGCTCGGCGCGGCAGGCGGGGCCGAACGGGTTGGCCCACGCGATCACGCAGTCGACCATGGTGTCGGCGAACTCCGGGTCGTCGTTCGCGCCGACCTGGACCACGACCGCGGTCACCCGGAACTCGCGGGCGACGTCGATCAACCGCCGGGCCTGCGAGCCCTCCGTGTAGTGCACGGTGTCGGCCAGCGAGACGTTCGCCGAGTCCGCGCCCGAGCAGGCCAGGTTGACCGTGCGGTCGGCCAGCCGGGTGCGGTGCACCATGGCGACGGTGGAGCGGTGGCACCAGTTGCCGTTCTCGCCCTCGGTGCCGTCCTCGTAGGAGCCGGCGCCCTCGCCGGACATGGCGCTGTCGCCGAGGGAGACGACCGCGGTCGGCCGGTCGTCGACCGCGCCCGCGGTGAGGGGGATGGTGACCAGCGCGCCGCCGGCCAGGACGAGGGCGCCGGTCACGGCGGCCCAGAGCTTCCTCGACACGGCGGGCCTCCACTGGGTGATCGGTCGGTCAACCGACCGTAAGCGGTCGGTCACGGGGTGACAACAGGCCGTTCGGTTGGTCCTGCCGGCGGTTCGGCAGTCCGCAGGGGCGCGCCGCCGATCGGCGGTCCGCGCCGGTCGGGCCTTTGCGACGCTGGGTCTCCGTCGTCGAGGAGGCCCGTGTGCGCGCACTCCTGGTTGTCTCGCTGCTGCTCGGTTCGCAGGTCGTGGGCGTGGCGCACGCCGCGACGCTCACCGCCCGGGTCAACTTCTCCGACGTGGCGACCGCCCCGCCGGCCGGGTACGCGCGGGACTTCGGCGAGCCCTACGGCCCGCGCGGCAACGGCCAGACCTACGGCTGGGTGGCGCTGGGCACGACGACGCCGCTGTCGCTGGTCGGCAACGGGCGCAACCGCGGTGGCGGCGGTGACGTGCGGCTGGCGACGCTGGTGCACGCCCAGCTGCCCGCGTCGTCGCCGGGCGTGCCCACGCCGGGCAGCTGGGAGATCGCCGTGCCCGCCGGGGCGTACCGCGTGACGGTGTCGGTCGGTGACGCGGGCACGGCCGTGGACAGCGCGCACTGGTTGAACGTCGAGGACCAGAACGCGGTGGCGGCGTTCAAACCGACGTCGACCGCGAAGCACGCGTCGGCGACGCGGGTGGTCGTGGTGACCGACGGGCGGTTGACGCTGTCGCCGCGCGGCGGGTCGAACACCAAGCTCAACCACGTGGACGTCGACGGGCTGCCGGACGGGTCGCCGTCGGTGCGCGCGGTGACGCCGGCGAACCTGGCGACCGGTGTGCCGCCGACCTCCGCCGTGGTGGCGGACCTGCGGCTGCCCGCGGGTGCGGTGGACCCGGCGACGCTGTCCTCGACGACGGTGCGGCTGACCAGGGTGTCGGACGGGGCCGCGGTGCCCGTGAACGTGATCACCAGCGGGGGCGGCGACGTGGTCAACGCGTCGCCGCTCGCGCCGCTGGCCGCCTCGACGGCGTACCGGTTCGCGGTGACCGACGGGGTGCGGGACGTGGCGGGCAACGCGTTCCGGCCGTTCTCGTCGGTGTTCACCACCGGGACCGCGCCGGGCGGCGGGCCGGTCGCGTTCCAGCAGGTCTTCGGGGTGGCGACCGGCGCGCCGTTCACCAGCGTGGCGTTCGGGCCGGACGGCAGGCTGTACGCGGCGACGTTCACCGGGCAGATCAGGCGCTACCCGGTCAACGCCGACGGGACGCTCGGCGCCGCGACGGTGATCGACGCCGTGCGGGCCCACGCGGTCGCGGCGGGGCTGCCCGGCGCGCCGAACCGGACCGTGATCGGGCTGGCGTTCGACCCGGCGTCGACGCCGTCCGCGCCGGTGCTGTGGGTGACCGACAACTTCGGCGGCACGTCCAACGCGCCCGACTGGTCGGGCAAGGTCGCGCGGTTGAGCGGGCCGGACCTGGCCACCTACACCGAGGTCGTCACGGACCTGCCGAGGTCGATCAAGGACCACGAGACGAACTCGCTGGCGTTCGGGCCGGACGGCGCGCTGTACCTGACGCAGGGCTCGATGAACGCCATGGGCGCGCAGGACTCGACGTGGGGCGACCGGCCGGAGCACCTGTTGAGCGCGGCGGTGCTGAAGCTGCACCCGTCGCGGCTGCCGGCGGCGCTGCCGGTGAACGTGCGCACCGGGGCCGGCGGCTCTTACGACCCGTACGCGGCCAACGCGCCGTTGACCATCCACGCCACGGGTGTCCGCAACGCCTACGACCTGGCCTGGCACCGCAACGGGCACCTGTACGTGCCGACGAACGGATCGGCGGCCGGCGGCAACGCGCCCGCCACGCCGTCGCCGCTGCCCGCGTCGTGCGCCTCGCGGCCGGACGGCCCCTACACCGGGCCACCGGTGCCCGCGGTGACGAACAACCCGCAGGCCGAGACGGACTACGTGTTCGACGTGAAGCCCGGGAAGTACTACGGCCACCCGGCGCCGGTGCGCTGCGAGTGGGTGCTGGCGGGCGGCAACCCGACGTCGGCGGCGGACCCGTTCCAGACCGACGCCTACCCGGTGGGCACCCCGCCGGACCGCAACTTCGACCTGGCGGGCACCTACGACGCGGGGGTGCACGCCTCGGCGAACGGGGTCGTCGAGTACCGGGGCGGCGCGTTCGGCGGCCGGCTGGACGGGAGGCTGCTGGTGGTGCGCTACTCCTCCGGGCAGGACGTCCAGTTCTTCGACGTGGCCGCGAACGGCGCGCTGTCCAACCGGACCACCGGCGCCACCGGGATGACCGGGTTCAACCAGCCGCTGGACATCGCGCAGAGCCCGGCCACCGGGTTCCTGTACGTGACGGAGCTGGGCGCGAACCGGATCACGCTGCTGCGGCCGGCGGCGTGAGGCTCAGGGCGCGGCGTGCTCGGCCCGCCGGGTCGGGTACCAGGCCTCGCCCGCGGGTTCGCCCGCCATGTTCCAGCTCCAGGAGGTGACGGGGGTGATCCGGACGTAGGTGCCGGGGCCGATCATGCCGACCCGGTCGAAGGGCTGCTCGGCGCGGCCGTAGACGCGGATGCCCCGGGCGATCAGCGGGTGGGCGGAGACCATGTCGTCGAAGACGAGCGCGACCCTGTCGTTGCCCGCGCCCACGTTCCGGAACTTCCTGGTGCGCCGGAAGGACTCGCCCGGACCGCCGACCCAGAAGTACGTGCCGTCGAACTCGCAGGCGACCGGCGCCACGTCGGGTTGGCCGCTCCCGTCGACGGTCGCGAAGCGGGCGAAGGGGCGGTTGCGGAGGTAGTCGAGCTCCGCCTCGTCGAACGACACCGGTCACTCCTGTCCGAAGGGGTGGCCGAGGATATACCGGGCCACCCGGACGGAGCAGTGGATTTTTCTGTCGAGCGCTGACGCTTTCACCCTGTTGTCGCAGCGTGCCAAGCATATTCGCCCTGGCGAAAGGGTATCCGAAGCTCCCCCACCCGGTTTCACCGAGGAGCGCGAAGATGGGCACCTCAACCACACTGCGCGGGAGGTCGTGATGGCACACGTGGGCGACCTGGTCGACATCCGCAGCGGAGACGAGTTCTACCAACCCGTACCCTTCGGCCTGGTGTACCCGACCTGCACGGCGGACGGCTCCGCGCCGCCCAGCCAGCGGGGCCGCACCTGGGAGCACCTGACGTCCTCCGGCCGCGAGCTCCGGCCGGCCGGCGGGTGACCCCCGGCACGCACCCACCGACGGGGTCGTAGGCACGAGCCTGCGACCCCTTTTCCTTCGTGGGACCGGGAAAACGACGGGACCGGGGCCGGTCGGCCGCCGTGCGGTGGCGGTTCCGGGCGGGCCGCGATCCACGACGCGCCGACCGGTGGCACCGAGTTCACGGCTCCCGAGTGGACGGTCGGGCACGTCCGCGCGGCAGAGGACGAGCTGCGCGGGCAGGGCGTCGAGGCGCCGGCCGCCCGGCTCGCCCGCTGACCCGGTTCGGATCAGCTCGCCGCCAGCATCCCGTCGTCGACGACCAGGTCCAGGCCCTCGACCCAGCGCGCCACCGCGGCGGGCTCCGGCCGCACCGGGCCGCGCAGCCGGGCCAGCACGAACGGCGGCTCCGAGCTGTCGCTCTCCACCGCGACCGCCCAGCCGCGCTCGGCGTCCCACAGCAGGGCCACGTCGCGGTCGGGGAAGCCGGGCAGCCTGCCGTCCAGGGCCAGGTAGGCGGTGTCCTCCTGCACGTAGGAGGACTCGCCGGTGAGCCCGAGCGCACGGGTCACCCGCAAGGCATATGCCCGCAGAGCACGGATCGCGTTCTCGTCGAACTCCCAGTCCATCGCGCACCCCCGAACCACCGGTGGATCACGCCGTCCTCACGGCGCGATCCGGGGTAGCCCGGAAGAGTGGGTGCGAAACATCCGTGTCTCGTTTCACATAGCAGAGTGCGACGACCGGGTCCGGCGCGAGGTGCGGGCCCGGCGCCGGGGACGGCCGCGCCCACCGCTCGGCGCCGGCTGTGCCCGTGCCGGTGTCAGCGCCGTGATCACCGGACCACCGCGCCCCCTCCCGGATCATTGCGCCGTCGGGCCGCCGGGGGCGACCGCCGGGCGCGGGCGCCGCTTGCTCCTCGTGGGCCGGCGGCGTTTTCCGCGGTGCGGCCACGGGTAAGGGGTGCTCACCCGACGACTGCGGAGGACACCCATGTTCCGGCGGACCACGGCCGCGCTGGCCGCGCTGCTGTTGACGGTGACCGGCTGCGACGCGGTGGGCGGCCTGCCGGACGTCGCGCCCGGTGGCGGCGGCACCGTGGACCGGGTGCCGCAGGGCACCGCGGACGCGCCGACCGCGCGGACCCTGCTGGCGGGCCTGCCGGTGGCCGAGCCCGGCCGGATGGAGGGCTACGCCCGCGACTGCGACGACGGCGCCGGGTGCGTGTTCGGGCGGCCGTGGGTCGACACCGACGGCGACGGGTGCGACCAGCGCAGCCAGGTGCTGGCCCGCGACCTGACCGACGTGCGGCGCAAGGAGGGCCGGTGCGGCGTCGAGTCCGGGACGCTGCTCGACCCGTACACCGGGGAGACCGTGACCGGCGTGTCGAAGATCCAGATCGACCACGTGGTGCCGCTGGCGGAGATGTGGCGCAGCGGCGCGGCCGGGTGGCCGCAGGACCGGCGCGTGGCGGCGGCCAACGACCTGCGCAACCTGATCGCCGTGGCCGGGCGGGTCAACCAGGCCAAGGGCGACCAGAGGCCCGAGGAGTGGATGCCGCCGAACGAGGCGTACGCGTGCCAGTACGGGCGGGTCTACGTGGGGGTCAAGGCGGAGTACGGGCTGACCGTGACCACGGCCGAGCGGGCCGCGCTGGAACGCGCCCTGGCCTCGTGCGGCTGAGGCCCGGGGCCCCGGGCTTGGGGCTCGGGCCCCGGGCTCGGGGCTCGGGGCTGAAGGTCAGGGGCGCGGGGTCCGCACGGCGATCGCGGCCACGTCGTCCAGGTACTCGGCGGTGAACCCGCCCTCCACCGCTTCCGTCTCGGCGACCACGACGGTCGTGCCGTCGAGGGTGTCCGAGTCGTAGTGGTGGGCGGTGAACGGGACGTCCGGCATCAGCAGCAGGGAACCGGGGAGCGGCGCGATGTCGCCCGTGCCGTGGACGTCCTCGACCCGCTTGAACTCGCGCGCCACGTCGGGGTCGCCGAACTCGACCCACGCGACCGAGACCACGATGGTGCCGCCCCGGTCGTCGGTGAGGGTGAACAGGGCCCGGTCGAGCGCGACGCACGGCGTGGCCGCGAGCAGCTGCTGGACCTGGCCGAACGAGTGGGGCGCGCACTCGGTGTCCGAGCGCTCGGCCCGGTCCACGACGCGCAGCCCGGAGTCGCGCCAGATCTCGTCCGGGTCCGCGGGCGCGGCGAGCCCGCCCGCCCCCGCCGCGACGGCGCCCGCCAGCACGGCCGCCGTGACCACACCACCGGTCCCCACCACGTCGCCTCCTCCAGCCGCTCTCCCCCGCAGGTACCCGGTTGGCAGGCGAATCCCACCACCGCGCCGGTCACCTGCCGAACGCCCGCACCACGGCCGCCATGTCCGCGGGCGCGCCGTCGTCGGCGGTCCGGTAGTGGTCGAGCAGGACGCGCATGAGCCGGTCGTCGGTGCCCGCGGCGTTCATGGCGTCCGCGATCAGGGAGCTGTCCTTGGCCGCGCCGTCGACGCCGAAGGAGGGCGTGAAGTCGTGGTCGATCATGGCGCGCCCCTTGGCCTGGGCGTAGGCGCTGTCCACCGGGCCGCCCGCGATGGCGTCCAGGAAGGTCGACGGGTCGAGCCCGAGGCCGCGCGCCAGGGCCACCGACTGGGCGGCGGCGGCGGTGATCGACAGGACCCACGCGTTGGCGACGAGCTTGAGCCGCTGGCCGTCGCCGGGCCGCTCGCCCGCCCACGCGGTGCGGGCGGCGATGGCTTCGAAGACGGGCTCGACCCCGGCGCGGAGCCGCGGCGGGGCGGCGGCGAGCACGGTCAGCTTCCCCTGCTCGGCCGGTTGGCGGGTGCCGAGGACGGGCGCGTCGACGAAGCCGACGTCGTGCTCGGCGGCGAGGCGGGCCAGGCGCTCGCCGCCGTCGAGGCCCACGGTCGCGCACTGCACCCACGTGGGGCGTGCCCCGGAGGGCTTGAGGGGCTTGAGCGACGGCAGCGCGGCGGCCATCACCTCGGCGGTCGCGTCGGCGTCGAAGAGCATGGTCAGGACGACGTCGGCGCCCTGGACCGCGGTGGCCGGGTCCTCGGCCACCGCGGCGCCGGCCTCGGCGAGCGGACGGGCCTTGTCGGCGCTGCGGTTCCACACGACCACGTCCAGGCCGGCGCGCAGCAGGCTCCGCGCCATGCCGGCGCCCATCAGACCGGTTCCCAGCAGTGCTACGAGCATGGGGACAAGATCTCACCGGTGCGGGGGCGGCGCACTCGGAAGAGGTGGTGAACGCCCGACCGGCTACCCGGGGCCGCACGACACGAGCCGTGGCCAGGTCACGGCAGCGTGGGCAGGTAGGTGGGGGCCCGGCGCGCCGGGGCCGCTCGTTCGAAGGACGCCGCGAACCGGAGGACCTCCGCGTCCGCCCCGTGGCCCGCCATGAACGACACGCCGATCGGCAGGGGGCCCGCGAAGCCCGCCGGGACCGTGGCGTTCGGGTAGCCCGAGACGGCCGCGGGCGTGGAGGAGCCCAGTTCGTAGGCGTCGCCGTTGGCGTGGTCGGTCTTCCAGGCGGGGCCGTTGGTCGGGGCCATGATCACGTCCAGGCGGTGGGCGGCCAGCACCTCGTCGATCGACCGGCGCGCCAGCTCGGTCGCGGTGCGGCGCTGCTCGCGGTAGGTCGGGTCGGTGATCGGCGGCGCCTGCTCGGCTTCGAGGAACAGCTCCTGGCCGAACTCGCTCAGCTCGACCGGGTCGGCCTCGTTGAACGCGATCAGCTCGCGCAGCGTCTTCGGCGCGCCCGGCCTGGTCTTGAGGTAGCCCTCCAGGTCGTGCTTGAACTCGGTGGTCAGCGCCGGGAACTCGACGGCGTCGATGCGGTCCTGGTAGGGGAGCTCCACCTCGACGACCACGGCGCCCCGCCGCCGCAGCACGTCCACCGCCTCCCGCACGACCCGGTCCGCCTCGGCGTTGCGGCCGGCCTTGCGCCACACGCCGACCCGGGCGCCGCGCAGGGCGTCCGCGGTGAGCCCCCGGGCGTAGTCCGCGCCGCGGCCCTCCAGCGCCGACATCAGGATCGCGGCGTCCACGACGTGCCGCGCCATGGGCCCCGCGGTGTCCTGCCGCGCGGAGATCGGCACGATGCCGTCGCCGCTGACCTTGCCCAGGGTCGGCTTGAGGCCGACGACGCCGTTCTGGCCCGCCGGGCACACGATCGAGCCGTCGGTCTCGGTGCCGACCGCGACCTGCGCCAGCGACGCCGCCACGGCCGCGCCCGAGCCGGACGACGAGCCGCACGGGTTGCGGTCCAGCACGTGCGGGTTGTTGGTCTGCCCGCCGACGCCCGACCAGCCGGACGTGGAGCGCGTGGAGCGGAAGTTCGCCCACTCCGACAGGTTCGCCTTGCCCAGCACCACGGCGCCGGCCGCGCGCAGGCGCCGGACCAGCTCGGCGTCGTCGCGCGGCGGCACGCGCAGCGCCCGCGAGCCGGCCGTGCTGCCCGAGCGGGTGTCGATGTTGTCCTTGAGCAGGACGGGGATGCCGTCCATCGGCCCGCGCGCCTGCCCGCGGGCGCGCCGCCGGTCGCTCTCGGCCGCCTGGCGCAGCGCGTCCGGCTCCACCGCGAGCACCGACCGGACCCGCCGGTCCACGGTGTCGACGCGCCGCAGGTAGGCGCGGGTCAGCTCGACCGCGGTGAGGGTGCCCGCGTCCATCCGGCGGACCAGCTGCGGGATCGTGGCCGCGTCCAGGTCGAGGGCCGGGCGCGGGTCGGCGAGGGCGGGCGGTGCGGTGACGAGCACGCACAGCAGCGCCACGAGCAGGGATCGCATGAGGTCCAGCCCAGACCCGCGCGCCGACCAGGTCAACCCGCCGAAGGTCGCTACTCCGGGATCTCCGGTGGCGCCCCGGCGAGGCGGGCGTGCAGGCGTTCGCGGATCTCCTCGGGCGTGTAGGCGCGGCGCTTGCGCTCCGCGCGGGCGATCACCGCCCCGGTCGCCGCGACACCCGCGACACCGGCCAGGCCGAGCAGCTTCCACCACCTCATCTGCCTAGGCTACCGGGATGGCTGGAACGAAGATCGGTCTGGACGAGGCCGTGGAGCTGACCCGCACCGGTGACGTGTGGCTGTTCCGCGGCAGTTCGGTCGCCGACCGCGCGATCCGGGTGACGACCAACAGCCCCGTCAACCACGTGGGCATGACCGTGGCGGTCGAGGACCTGCCGCCCCTGATGTGGCACGCCGAGCTGGGCCGTTCGCTGCCCGACGTGTGGACCGGCGCCCACCACCGCGGCGTGCAGCTCCACGACCTGCGCGAAGCGGTGCTGGTGTGGGCCCGCAGGTACGGGCAGCGGGCGTGGCTGCGCCAGCTGGACGCGCCCACGACCGGGGAGCAGGACGACGCCGTGCTGAGGACCGTCGCCCGGCTCAACGGCACGCCGTTCCCCTCCACGGCGCGGCTGGCCACGCGGTGGCTGCGCGGTCGCGTGCCGAACCTGCGGCGGAAGGTCGACTCGACCCTGGAGACCGCGTACTGCGCCGAGGTGGTGGCCGTGACCTACGAGGCGATGGGCCTGCTGCCGGCCGGGCGGCGGGCGAACTGGTACGACCCGGGGCGGTTCTGGAGCGGTGACGAGCTGGAGCTGCTGGGCGGCGCGCGGCTGGGCGAGGAGATCGCCGTGGAGATCCCGGGCTGACGCCGGGCTGCTCCCGGGTTGGCCCCGGGCCGGCCCCGGTCCGCGGGGGCGATGCGCGGAAAACCGGGGTGCGGGACCGGCCGCCGCCCTAACATCCGATCGTGAGCTGGCGTTGGGGTGTGGCGTTGGTGGCTGTCCTGCTGGCGGGGTGCGCGGCGGACGACGAGCCGGCCCCGACCGGCCTGCTGGGCGCGCTGGCGGGGGTGCGGGCCGACGACGGCGCCGCCGAGTTCGTCGAGTACGGCGACGTGGCGGCCGTGCGCGCGCTCGCGGACCGGGACCCGGAGCGCTTCCGCGGTCTGGTGGGCTACGGGTACTCCCGCGTCGCCGCGGCGGGCGACCGGCTGCCGGACGTGGTCGGCTTCGACCCGTCGCGGGCCACGTCGGCGCTGAGCGTGGGTCAGGTGGCGCGGGCCTCGGTGCTGCGGGCGGAGGTCGACGTGGCCGCGGTCGAGGCGAAGCTCGCCGAGCTGGGCGGGAAGCGCGGCGGGGAGGGCGACTGGACCACCGCGGGCGACGGGGAGGTCTCCCCCGGCAGCCCGTTGGCGCGGGTGGGCGTGGTGACCGGGTTCCAGCGGGTCCGCGTGGAGGCGGGCTCGGTGGCCCACGCCACCACCGGGGAGGCGCTGAGGTGGGTCACCGAGCCGGGCGACCGGACGCTGGCCGACGACCCGATGATCGGCGAGCTGGCCCGCTGCCTCGGCGGGGTGGCGGTGGCGGTGGTCACCAAGCCGAAGACCGGCCTGCCGGTGGCGGTGGGCGTGCGGGCGACGCCCGACGGCGAGGCGACCGAGGTGGTGTGCGTGCCCGACGAGAACCCGAAGGCGCTCGCCGGGCGCGTCCAGGACACCCTGGAGAACGGTTCGGCGGGCGGCGGGCCGTGGTCGGCCGTGCTGCCCGACGCGCGGGCCGAGCAGCCCGCCGACCAGACCGGCGTGGTGCGGGTCCTCGTGCCCGCCGGGACGGGGACGGTGGCCGGGCGGGCGCTGCGCGCCTGGCAGCGCGGCGAGCTGCGGACGCTGTTCGGTTAGCGCCGCCGGGTCGGTGCGGCCGGGTCGGTGCGGCCGGTCGGGCCGGGCGCCGGCTCAGGCCGGCCGCCGGTCGGCCCGCTCCCGGCGGGCCTGCGCCGAGGAGCCGGACTCCCGCCGTGCCATCCGGCGCAGCACCACGGTTGCGAGGGCGAACCCCACGACCGCCCACGCGCCCAGCGCGACCACCGTCTCCCCGTGCCGCCACGAACCACCGACCTCGGCGGCGGCCTGCGCGTCCGGGAGCAGCGCCGACCGCAGGCCCAGTCCCAGCCAGTAGACCGGGAACGCCTGGCCCACCCACTGCGACCACGCCGGCAGCGCGGTGATCGGGTAGAACACGCCCGACACCGCCACCAGCGCCATGACCAGCAGGGTGACGAGGCCCAGCGACTGCGTGCCGCCGAACACCGCGCCCAGCACCGCGCCGAGCGGCAACGTGGCCAGCAGTCCCAGCGCCACCACCCAGGCCAACGCCACCCACGTCCGCACCCGGCCTGGTTCCAGGCCGTCGAACAGCAGCACCGCCGGCACCAGCACGACCCCCAGCGTCGCGCCCGTCAGCGCCGCCCGGCCCAGGACCTTGCCGACGACGTAGGCGAGCACCCCGTTCGGGGTGGCCCTGGCGCGCAGCAACGTGCCGTCCTCGCGGTCGGCGACCAGCGCCATGACCAGGGCCAGGAAGCCGGTGAACACGACGTTCACCCCGAGGATGCCGGGAACCGCCCGCGCGCCCAGCGGGAAGTCCGCGCCGGGCGCCGGGTCGTCGCCGAACGCGTGCACCACCACCAGCGCGACCAGCGGCAGCCACAGCCAGCCGATCAGCTCGCCGACGTTGGTCATGGTCTGGGTGAACTCGATCCGCCCCCGCCGCACGCCCGCGCGCACGGCCACCGCGCGGGCGCTCACGCGCTCACCGGCTCGGACTCGCGCACCAGCGCCAGGTACACGTCCTCCAGGCTCGCCCGGCGCACCTCCAGGTCGTCGACCGCCCGACCGTGCTCGGCGAACAGCTCGCGCACGTAGTCGGTGGAGTCGGCCACGGACAGCACGTGCTCGCGGCCGTGCAGCCGGTAGCGCACCTCGGTGTCGCCCGCGATGCGCGCGGCCAGCTCGGCGGCGGTGCCGTCGGCGACCACCCGGCCCGCCACCAGCACCGCGATCCGGTCGGCCAGCTTCTCCGCCTCGGCGAGGTCGTGCGTGGTCAGCAGGACCGCGGTGGCCGAGAGCCGCCCCAGCACCTCGTGGAACTCCCGGCGCGCCTCGGGGTCGAACCCGACCGTCGGCTCGTCCAGGAACAGCAGGTCGGGCCTGCCGACCAGGCCGATCGCCACGTCCAGCCGACGCCGCTGCCCGCCCGACAGGACGCCGACCCGGCTGCGCGCGTGGTCGGTCAGGCCGACGAGCGCCAGCAGCTCGTCCGCGCCGAACACGTCCGGGCGGTAGGGCGCGTAGAGCGCCGCCAGGTAGGACAACAGCTCCCGCACCCGCCACCGGCCGTGGTCGCGCCAGGACTGGAGCACCACGCCCAGCCGCGCCCGCCACGCCTCGTCACCGCGCTCCGGGTCGACGCCCAGCACGCGCACCTCGCCCGCCGACCGCTTCCGGAAGCCCTCCAGGACCTCGATCGTGGTCGTCTTGCCCGCCCCGTTCGGGCCGAGCAGCGCCACCACCTCACCCTCGGCGACCGTCAGGTCGACCCCGTCCACCACGTCTCGCGGGCCGTAGCGCACGCGCAGGCCGCGCACTTCCACCACAGGCCGTTTCGCCCGGTCACCAGCGCTTGTCATGACTTCAACCGTAACGTTGAAGTGCTATGTTGAGACTTTGCCGAAGATCGGTCGGGGCTGGCTGGGGTCTTCGTCCCGGAACCCTCAAATAGTTGGTGAAGGAGGCCGCTCCTGCGACCGGTGGACCTCGCCCGCGCGGCGGGCATCTCGACCCAGCAGGTCCGCAACTACCTCGACGCGGGCGTGCTGCCCCCGGCCGACCGCTCCCCCGCGGGCTACCGGCTGTTCGACCGGCGGCACCACGAGGCGCTGCTGACCTACCGCCTGCTCGGCCGCGGGTACGGCTGGGTCGCGGCCAAGGCCATCATGCGCGCCGTGCACGGCGGTGACGAGGTGTCGGCGCTGGCCGCGGTCGACGCGGCGCACGCGGCGGCGCACGAGCGGCGCGTGGCGCTCAAGGCGACCGCCGAGGCGCTGGCGGCCGTGGCCGGTCGGCCACCGGACACCGTGCCCCGGTCCGGCCTGCGCGTTGGCGAGCTGGCCGCGAGGCTCGGCGTCCGGCCGTCGGCGCTGCGCGTGTGGGAGGCGGCGGGCCTGCTCGCGCCGGACCGCACCACCGACCGGCACCGCGTCTACGGGACGGCGGACGTGCGCGACGCGCGGCTGGTGGCGATGCTGCGCCAGGCCCGCTACCCGTTGCCGCGCATCAAGCCGATCATGGACGAGTTCCGCGCGGCCGGCGGCGCCGAGGCGTTGCGGACCGCCATCGCCGACCGGGAGGTGCAGCTGGCCGCGCACGCCCTGGCCATGCTGGAAGCGGCGGCGGCGCTCCACCGCTACCTCGTCGGGCGAGGTGGGCGGGAGGGAGAGGCGGCGGGGTCGCGGTGACCTCGTGTCAGGTGCGGTGTCAGCGCGGTGGCCGACCGGTGTCAGGGCGGCCGGTGATCGTGATCGCCATGACCGGTTCAAGGAAGGCGGCCTCGGAGCCGCGCGAGGTGTGGCGCGACAAGACCGTGCTCGACGGTGTCGGGCGGGAGGTTCCGGGAGCGGCCGGGGGCTCCGGAGGTGCCCGGGGTGCCGTGGGTCCCCGGGATGTGGGGGCCCGGGATGCCGTGGGTGCGGGGAACAGCAGGGCCGGGGTGTCGCGGGGCTTCCGGCGAGCGGGGGTGGCGGCGTTGGCGGTCGCGCTGCTGGTCGGGACGTCCGCGTTTGGGATGGCTGCGCCTGAGGTGGCCGCCGCCGCCGGCGTGGCCGTCACCGGGCAGGATCGCCGGGAGCTGCGGGAGGCTGCGCAGGCGTTCGTCGACGTCGGTTTCGCCGGGGTGCAGCTGCGCGTGCGCGACCAGCGGGGCGACTGGGTCGGCAGCGCCGGGGTGCGCAAGTTGGGTGAGACCGCCAAGCCGCCGACGGACGGGCGGTTCCGGGTGGGCAGCGTCACCAAGACCTTCACCTCGACCGTGGTGCTGCAACTGGTGGCCGAGGGCCGGATCGGGTTGGACGACCCGGCG
Organism: Saccharothrix xinjiangensis; assembly: GCF_039527585.1. Taxonomy (NCBI): domain Bacteria; kingdom Bacillati; phylum Actinomycetota; class Actinomycetes; order Pseudonocardiales; family Pseudonocardiaceae; genus Saccharothrix; species Saccharothrix xinjiangensis. Next base: position 519,550 of record NZ_BAAAKE010000003.1, read on the forward strand.
GCCGACCGCCTGCCCGGGTTCGGCCTGGACCGGCGGATCACGACGCGGATGCTGTTGAACCACACCAGCGGGTTGTTCAACTACACCGGTGAGCACTACCCGGACGGGACGATCGTGCTGGGGATCCCCGCGGTGGGCAAGGACTGGGTGGACAACCTGTTCCGCACCTACCGGCCGGAGGAGCTGGTGCGGTTCTCGCTGGCCAAGCCGGCGCGGTTCGAGCCGGGGACGGACTGGAGCTACTCCAACACCAACTACACGGTGGCCGGCCTGCTGATCGAGTCGGTCACCGGCCGCTCGTACGCCGAGGAAGTGGGCCGGCGAATCCTGCGGCCGCTCGGGCTGAAGGGCACCGTGGCGCCGGGGTCCTGGTCGGGCCTGCCCGGCCCGCACGCCCACGGCTACTACCGCTACCAGGACGCCGGCCAGTGGAAGACGATCGACGTCACCCGCCAGGACCCGTCCCTGGTGTTCGCCGCCGGTGACATGATCTCGACCACCGCGGACCTCCGCACGTTCTTCTCCGCGCTGAACCGCGGCGACCTCCTGCCGGCCCCGCTGCTGGCCGAGATGCGCACGCCACACCCGAAGAGCGGCGTCCACCGCTACGGCCTCGGGGTGTTCGTGCAGGACCTGGGTTGCGGCGTCACCGTTGTCCACCACAACGGCAGCGCCCCCGGCGGATACGGAGCGATGATGTACAGCACCCCCGACGGCAGCAAGACCCTGACCGCCTCGGTGACCACCGGCGACGCCGCGATGGACCCGGCGGTGGAGTTCCACAAGGCGCTGAGCGGTCTCGTCAACGTCGTCTTCTGCGGCGGCCGGGCCGTGGTGAGCTGACAGGTCACGAGCTGACGGCCACCTGCCCGCCCGGTCGGCAAGGTCGACCGAGCGGGCAGGATCGGTAGGCGCCGGCGGCACGGAGATCAGGACGGGACAGCGCAGGGGCGGGCTGGGGAAGTCGTCAGCGGGTGAGGCCGGCGTCGTGGGCCAGGATTGCCGCCTGCGTCCGGTTCTCCACCTCCAGTGCTTGGAGGATCGCGCTCACGTGCGCCTTGACCGTGCCCTCCGACAGGGTCAGGCGGCGGGCGATGGTCTGGTTCGACAGGCCCTCCCCGAGCAGCGCCAGCACCTCCCGCTCCCTGGCGGTCAGCGCGTCGATGCGGGAGCGGGCGCCGTCGAAGCGGGGCAGTCGGTCGCCGCGCAGTTCGGCCACGAGCCGTTGGGCGATCCTCGGCGACAGGTAGGCGGCGCCCTCGGCGACCGCTCGCACGCCGATGATCAACTCGCGTGGGTCGGCGGCCTTGAGCAGGAACCCGTTCGCCCCGTCACCCAGGGCCCGGACCACGAACTCGTCCTCGTCGAACGTCGTCAACACGGCCACCGCGACACCCGGCACCGCGCGGCGCAGTTCGGGGAGGGCGGCGAGGCCGTCCAGGCGCGGCATGCGGATGTCGAGCAGCACGACGTCCGGCCGGTGGCGGCGGGCCAGGTCGAGCGCCTCGTGCCCGTCACCCGCCTCGGCGACCACCTCGATGCCGGGGTCGGTGTCCAGGATGGCGCGCACGCCGGCGCGGACCAGCGCCTCGTCGTCGACCAGCAGGACCCTGATCATCGAACACGCTCCACAGTGGACTTATCGATCGGCAGGTGTGCGGTCACGGTGAACCGGCCACCCGTCGCGCTGGAGCGCAGCGTGCCGCCCAACAGTCGCAGCCGCTCGGTCAACTCCGCCAAACCGCTACCGCTCCCCACCAACCCGCGTTCCGATGACCCGTGTTCCGATGCCCCGCGCTGCGACGGCTCGCGCCGCGTCGGCCTGCCAGTGCTCTCGGCCGGCCGGGCTTCGCCTGCCTCGGCACCTCCCGCCTGGTCGTCGTCCGGTCGGCGGTCGTCTGGTCGGCTGTTGTTCGGGCTGCTCGGCCAGGTGTCGTCCAGCGGGTTCTCCACGGTCACCACCACCTCGGCCGCGTGGCGCGTGGTTCGCACGGCCACCGGTGCGCCGGGCGCGTGTCGGGCCGCGTTGGTCAGCGCTTCCCGGACCACCCGGTGCACCGCCCGGTCGACGAGCGCGGGCAGCGGGCCCGGCGAGCCGATGAGGGTGACCTGGAGGCCTGCGCACCGGGCGCGTGACACCAGTTCCGCCACGTCCTCGTCCGGGGGTTCCACCGGGGCCGCGCCCTCGCGCAGCACGCCGATGGCCTGCCGGAGCCGGTCGGTGGCGGTGACCGCCGACTTGCGCAGTTCGGCCGCCGCCTCGCGGCCGCGTTCGGTGTCGGCGGTCAGTTCCAGGGCCCCTGCCCGCAGGGCGATCAGCGCCAGTTCGTGGCCGAGCGAGTCGTGCACGTCCGCGGCGATGCGACCGCGTTCCCGCAGCCTCGCCCGCTCGGCCACCCACTCGCGCTCGCGCTCCAGCCGGTCGATCCGCTGCCGCCCCGCCTCAACCAGGTCGGCCTGCTGCGCCCGGAACAGGCCGATCAGCCTGGGCAGCGCCACGAACAGGCCCAGGCACGCCAGGGCGCCGAACCCCTCCCAGAACCACACCGCCGCGATGACCACCCCGACCGCGCCCACGGCCGCGAGCACCACTCCCCCGTGCCGCACCGGCAGGTGCCGCCCGTGGAGGTAGGCGAGGACCGCGAGCACCACGAACAGCAACTGCCGCCACACCGGCAAGGCGTCCATCGCCAGCCCGTTGCCCAGGCACGCGATCGCGAGCACCGCCAGCGCCACACCGTTCCTCATCCGACCTCCCCTTGCGCAGTTTGTCAGGCGAGTCGGACCGGTCGGGCCGACGACCTGCCTGAGCTTGACCCTGTCGGTGATCTTGGTCGCTGCGGTGTCAGCTGGCGGCTCGCCAGGAACGCAGGCGCGGGATGTCCTGCTGATCGAGGTGGCCCTGGAAGGCCGTCTGTGGTCGTGCGGGCGCGCTTGTGCCGGGAGGTTGCCGGCTGAGGCGTTCGATGTTGACCGCGATGGCGGTGAGCACGTGTTGTAGGTGGGTTTTGCTCTGCCCTCGGTAGCGGTAGCGGCGCATGCCATGACCGTGGGTGATCTCGAAGATGGTTCCCTCGATGCCGGAACGCACCGCGTAGCACTTGTGCCAGGACGGTCCCTGTCGTTCGGCGCGGTTGCGCAGCTGCAGTTCGAGCAGCTCTTTCGGAGGGAAGCCCACGCTGCGCGAGGAAGCACTGGAGGTGGTGCACCGGGCTCGGACCGGGCGGGGGTTGGCACTGGCTCTTGGTGAAACGGGCCACGATCAGCGGGGCCGCGGTCGGCGAGGATGTCGGGTAGGGGCCGTGCCAGCCTCTGCCGATCTGGCCTTGTGGGCAGGTGACCTGGCGGCGGTCGAAGTCGTCGCGGGCGAAGCCTTCGCCCTTGCGGTGCTGGTGGCGGGCATGGTTGCCACATCGGTGATCACGTTCGGGCTGTCGCCGGAGCAGGTCTCGGCCACGTGTGCGAGGAACCCCTGCCGGCGGGTGACCTGCCCACGACGCGCGTAGCGCACCGTGGGGTCGTAGGGCGAGACGATCCGGAGCGCCGACGGCGGCAGACCGCTGCCCTGCTCGTCCTCACGCCAGCGCAGGCGGCCCGTGGTGTCCCGGTAGTAGTTCTGGACCAGCACCTGCCGCAGAGCCTGGACCTGGAAGACGCCGAGCAGGCCGGGATGGTTGCGGCTGAGGTGTTCGAGCGGTGCGGTAGCGGGTCGTCGCGGTCACGGCGGCGCGTTCGCCGTGGCGCGCCGCCGGTGCGGCCCAGTCCGTGATCGGGAGTCCGGTCGCGGTGGTGGCGCCGTCGGCGTAGGAGGTGGTGAGGGTGAGGCCCTGGTCGCCGTTGACGGCGGTCGCCAGGACCTCCAGGGCGCGGTGGCGGCCCGGGGTGAGGTGCAGGCGCTGACCCCGGGCGGTGAGGAAGTTCCGGGCCGTGCCGGTCGTGCCGGGCACGGTGAACGCGGCGTCGCCCACCGGGCGCGTGCCGGGTGCGGGCAGCTGCTCGGCGGGGAAGCTCCAGCCCTTGCCGTCGAGGTCGCCCTGCTGCTTGGCGTCCGCGGTCGCCACACCGTCCACGTCGTACCGACCTCCCAGGTCCTGTGCGCACCACGGCCCGGAGACCGTGCACGCGGCCGGCAGGTTCGGCACCGGCCCGGTCGCCGGCAGCACGTGGTCGACGGGCGGCCGCTCGGCGCCCCACGAGGTGTTCGGGGTGTCGCTCACGTCCACGACCAGCTCTCCGCCACGTGCCACGAACCTCTCGGACAACCATGACGCGGGGTGCGGGCGGTGGTCGACCTCCACGGATTGGACGTACACGTTCGTGTCGGATGCCTTGGGGGACTTGATGGTTATGGCGGGAGAGCCGGTCCGGTTGAGGCGCGCGTAGGGGAAGATGGGGCTGGAGAGGAGGAGTTCCGCCCGGCTGGGCGTCTGGGGGTACACGCCCAGGGCCGCGAACACGTACCACGCCGACATCGTGCCCAGGTCGTCGTTGCCCGGCAGCCCGGCGGATCCGGTCCGGTACACCAGCGACGCCATGGCGCGCACGGTCTCCTGCGTCTTCCACGGCTGCCCCAGGCCGTTGTAGAGCCACGGCGCGTGGATGCCCGGCTCGTTGGTCGGGTCGTAGCGCAGCGGGTCGCCGCCCGTGGCCCACGAGCCGTCGGGCTCGCGGAAGAACGCGTCCAACCGCCGGACCGCCTGCTCCCGCCCGCCCATCGCCGCGGCGAGCCCGGACACGTCGTGCGGGACCATCCACGTGTAGGTCGCGCTGGTGCCCTGCGCGAAACCGAGGTCGGACGACGGGCTGAACGGCCACGTCCACGTGCCGTCCGAGCCCCGCGCCTGCTGGTACCCGGTGTCGCCCGCGGCGGGGTTGAACGTGTTGCGCCACCAGCTCGCGCGCGGCAGCAGGGCGTCGCGCACGTCGGTCCGCCCGAGCCGCGCGGCCCAGTCGGCCAGCGCGAAGTCCGCCGCGGCGGCCTCCAGCGTCTCGGCCGCGCCGCCCCAGCAGTGGCAGGTGTCCTGGGGCGCGTAGCCCAGGCGCAGGTGCTCGGCCAGGTTCGGGCGCTGCCCCTCGCACTGGCCGGGGCACCCCTTGTCGGACAGGCCGTCCGGGTGCGGCGCGGTGGCCTGGTCGACCAGCGACTCGAACGCGCCGCGCACGTCGAAGTCCCGCGCGCCCATCGCGTGCATGCCCGCCAGGGCGGGCGCGGACGGATCGCCGGTCATCACGTGCGTGGGCCCGTTGACGTGCACCCACCGGTCCCACACGCCGCCGTTCTGGCGGGCGAGGTTGAGCAGCGACTGGGCGTAGTCCGAGGCGGTGCGCGGTTCGAGCAGGGCCAGCAGCTGGGTGTGGGCGCGGTACTGGTCCCAGCCGGAGAAGTTGCCGTACTGGGCGCGTTGGCCGCGTTCCAGGCGGTGCACCCGCTGGTCGCTGCCGAGGTAGGTGCCGTCGACGTCGCTGGCCACGTTGGGTTGCAGGAACGCGTGGTAGAGCGCGGTGTAGAAGGTGGTGCGCAGCGCGTCCGTGCCGCCCGCGACCTCCACGGCGCGCAGTTGGCGGGCCCACTCGCGGCGCGCGTCGGCGGCGACCGAGTCGACGGTCTCGTGCGGGCCGATCTCGCGGTCGAGGTTGCGCCGGGCGGCTTCCGCGCTGGTGTAGGAGATGCCGACGCGCACCCGGACGTCGGTGTCGGTGGAGGTGTCGAACGTGACGTAGCCGCCGGAGCCCCGCCCCTGCCTGGCCGCGCCGGTCTCGTAGCCCTCGCCGCCGGAGGCCGTCGTCGTGCCGGGCCTCGGTTCGCCGTCCACCCAGGTGCCGACGCCGGAGAAGGCGCGGTCGAAGGAGGCCGTGAAGTGGAGCCGGTAGTAGGTCTTCTTGTTGTTCGCGCCGCCGTTGGCGCGCCGCCCGCAGAACGCGCCGGTGAGCACGGAGCCGGACACGGTCCGCCGGTCGGGGTCGATGGCGACCGCCGCGTCCTCGCTGCCGTTGAGCGAGTTCGAGACGCGGAACAGCAGGGCGGCGGGCTCGTCGCGGGGGAAGGTGAAGTCGCCGACGCCCGCCCGCGTGGTCACGCTCAGGTCGGCCGTGGCGCCGGAGGACAGGCCGACGCGGTAGCGGCCGGGCGTGGCGGTCTCGTCCTCGTGCCGGAAGTCGGCGGCGTAGACCTCGTCGCGCACGTCTGCGGTGGGCGAGCCGGCGACCTCGCCGACGAACGGCATGATCGGCACGTCGCCGGCCGCGCCCGGGTGGCACCCCGCGCCGTTGACGTGGGTGAGGCTGAAGCCGCGCACGCGGGTGGCGTCGTGGGCGTAGCCGTTGGCGGCTCCGGTGTTGGTCTGGTCGCCGCGCGTAGTCGTGGGGCTCCACGAGATCATCCCGAACGGCCGGACCGCGCCGGGGTAGGTGTTGCCGCCGTTCGCCGACCCGATGAGGGGGTCGACGTACCCGACGGCGTCGCGCACCGCCGCCGGTCCACGGACACCCGCCGCGGCTGTCGCGGGCGTCACCGCGCCCGCCAGGAGGACGACCGCCACGCCCGCTGTGATCAGAGCCCGCATGACCAGAGGTCTACCCAACGGGACCCGGCGGCCGGAAGGTGCGGGCGGTGTTCCTGTCCGGTTGTCATGGGAGCGCTCTCCCCCGTTCTCCGGCACGTCACCCGCAGGTCACCGGCGTGGCCGGGTTAGGGTCGCGGGGTGCCGGGCCGGGGTGAGTCGGAGTTCCTGGCCGCCATCGCGCGGTCGGCCGGACCCGTCCGCGGGACCGGCATCGTGCTGCTCAGCGCCTTCGGCGTGCTGTCGGCGCCGGGTGACGCCCTGCCGGCCGCGCTGGGGGTGTTCGCCCTCGTGCTGGTCGGCGCGGTGGCCGACTTCGGGCCGCGGGGCCCCGCCCTGGTGCTCGCGGGCGTCCGGGTGGCGGCCGTGTGCGTGGCCCAGGCGCAGCTCGGCGGCGCCGCGCAGTGGCCGCTCAACGTGCTCACCACCACCGCGATCACGATCCAGTGGGAGTGGCCGCCGAAGGTCACCGCGCCCGTCACGGCCGGGCTGCTGGCGGTGCACGTCGCGACGGTCGGCTGGGACGGCTCGGCGGTGCTGCGCGTGGTGGTCGAGTGCGCGCTCGCGCGGTTGGCGTTCCGGCTGCTGCTCGGCGCCACGCGGCGGGTGGACGCGCTGCGGGCCCGCCGGGCCGCGCTGGAGCGGGCCGAGGCGGTGGCGCTGGAGCGGCACCGGCGCGACCGCGAGTACCTGGCGCTGCTGCACGACACCGCGTCGGCCACGTTCCTGGTGGTGGCGGTCAACGGGCGGGACGCCGACCCCGCCGAGGTCGCGGGCTACGCGCGCCGCGACCTGGAGCTGCTGACCGCGCCCGGCGCCGCGGTCGGTGGCGACGCGGACGTCGGCGCGGCGCTGCGGGCCGTGGTGGAGCGCAGCCCGCTGGAGGTCGAGGCCCGCTGGGCGGAGGCGCTGGTGCCCGTGCCCGTGCCGGTGGCGTTGGCGCTGGTCCGGGCGACGCGGGAGGCGCTGCTGAACGTCGAGCGGCACGCCGGCTCGGGGCGGGCCCGGGTCGTCGTCGCGGCCCGTGGGGGCGGTGTGGAGGTGGTGGTGTCCGACGAGGGCCGCGGGTTCGACGTGGCGGCGGTGTCGGAGCACCGGCGCGGGGTGCGCGGCTCGATCGTCGGGCGGGTGACGGCGGTCGGCGGGTACGCCGAGGTGACGTCCGGGCCGGGCGGCACGACGGTGCGGGCGGGGTGGCCGCGACCGTGACCGACCACTCGCGGGCGGTGCTGCTGGCCGTCGCGGCCGTGATCCAACCCGGGCTCGGGCTCGCGCCGCTCCTCGACCACGACCACCACCCGGCGGCGTGGGCCGCGTACGTGCTGTTCGCCCTGGTCACGCTGGTGTGCGCGGTGTGGGTGCTGCGCCGCGAGCCGCTGCCGGGCCCGGTGGTGGCCGGTGGGGTGGTCGCGGTGTTCGCGGCGTCGGCGACCGCCACGTGGGCGCTGCCGCCGGACGACCACTTCGGACCGGCGCACTGGTCGTTCGGGCTGGTGGGGTGGCAGCTGCTGCTGTTGTTGGCGGACCGGGTCGGCCCGCTGCTGGCCGCGCTGTCCGCGCACGTCGCGGTGAGCGTGGCCCAGTGGGTGTCGGCCGGGGCGCCCGACCGGGTGGAGGTGGGCGGCGCGGGGGTGGTGCTGCTCGGCGTGACCAGCTTCCAGGTGGGCACGCTGGTGATCATGCGGGTGCTGGCGCGCGCCGGCCGCCAGGCCGCCCGGATGGCCGCCGAGCAGGAGCGCGCGACCACCCGCGCCGCGGTCGCCGAGCAGTGGGAGCAGGACCTGCGCGCCCGGTTCGCCGGTCGGCTCGGCACGACGTTGCCGCTGCTCGCGGACCTGGCCGACGGCGTGCTGGACCCCCGCGACGAGGAGACCCGGCTGCGGTGCGCGCTGGCGGCCACGCAGCTGCGCAGGCTGTTCGCCGAGCACGACGACGTGCCCGACCCGCTGGTGCACGAGGTCGCGGCGTGCGCGCACGTGGCGGAGCAGCGCGGGGTGGTGGTGTCGCTGGCGGTCAGCGGGGTGGCGGTGCCGGTGCCCGCCGAGGTGCGGCGCGCGGTGACCGCCCCGGTCGAGCTGGCGCTGGCCGCCGCGCGGACGAGGGCCCGGGTCAGCCTGCTGCGGACCGACGGCGAGGTCCGGGTGGCCGTGATCTCCGACGCGGTGATCCCCGGCGCGGTGCTCCCCGACGCCGTAATCCCCGATGCGGTGATCCCTGGTCACGAGGGAACCGCGCCGGGGTCGGTGGAGGTCGAAACCGGCACGTACGGTGGGCAGACCCGGATGGAGGTCCGATGGCGGGCGAGCTGAGCGCGGTGGTGGTGGACGACCACCCGGCGGTGCGCGCGGGCGTCGCCTACTGGCTGTCCACCGGCACACCCCCGATCCGGGTCGCGGCGAGCGGCGAGGACGTGCGGGCGGCGTGGCTCGGCGAGGGCGCGGACGCCGACGTGGTGATCCTCGACCTGCACCTGGGCGGCCCCACGCCCGCCCTCGGCGACCTGCGCCGGCTGGTGGAGGCCGGGCGGCGGGTCGTCGTCTACTCGATGCGCGCGGACGACGACATCGCGTTGCAGTGCCTGGAGCTGGGCGCGCTGTGCTACCTGACCAAGGCGGAGGGCGCCGAGCACCTGGTGCGGGCGGCGCGGGCGGCGGCGGAGGGCCGGGCGTACACGCCGCCGTCGCTGGCCGGCGCGCTGGCGGGCGACCGGTCCGACCACCGGCCCGCGCTGTCGGCGCGCGAGGTCGAGGTGCTGGTCGAGTGGTTCCAGTCGGAGTCCAAGGACTTCGTGGCGCAGCGCCTGGGCATCTCCCTGAGCACCGTCAACTCGCACCTGGAGCGCATCCGGATCAAGTACGCGCTGATCGGGCGGGAGGCGCCGACCAAGGCCGCGCTGGTGGCGCGGGCCATCCAGGACGGCCTGATCGGCGTCGACGACCTCTGACCGGTTGTGGTGCGAACGACCCACAGCGCCGGCGGGCGGGCGGGGTTAGCGTCGCGGCGATCCCCAGCTCAGCCAGGAGACCCGTCTTGACGCACGCCCGCACCGCCCCGCTCGTCGCCGCCTGCGCGGCCGCCCTGCTCCTGTCCGCCTGCGGCAGCGAGACGAACGGCACCGCGTCGCCCGCGCCCACCTCGGACACCGGCACGACCACCACCACGACCGAGGAGACCACCGAGACCACCACGCCGTCCGCGCCCGCGGCGCAGGCCGGCGGCGACGTGACCGCGCCCGGTGCGGAGCTGGCGGTCGGCGACCGAGCGGTGGTGCCGTTCAAGTACGGCACCACCAAGACCGGCACGATCGCCCTCACCGTCACCGCGATCGAGCAGGGCGACAACGCCGACCTGGCGAAGTTCGGCGACAAGGCCAAGGGCATCACGCCGTTCTACATCCGGGTGACCGTGGAGAACGTCGGCGGCACCGACCTGTCCTACAGCTCGCTCAGCCTGCGCGGCCTCGGCGAGGACGGCCGCGGCACCGGTGTGATCATCACCGGCGACACCGACCGGTGCGAGTCGGAGACCGCGGCCCGCGACTTCACCACGGCCGGCGCCAAGTACGAGACGTGCGTCCTCCAGGCCGCCCGCGAGGGTTCGAAGGTCGTCGCGGCGAGCTTCACCGACAGCGACGACTACAAGGACGACCCGGTGGTCTGGAAGGGCTGAGCCCGCCCGCACCACCTGTCCACGAGCAACGGCCGGCCGCCGTTCGGCGCTGCACCGCCGCTCACGGCCGCTGTAACGTGAAAGTGCCGCCACCCGCACAACGCCGTGATCGGGGGTACGCACCATGAGATCTTCCACGCGCGGACGGCTGCCTTTGGCGCTGGTCGCGGTCCTGCTCGCGTTCGGGCTCACCGGCACCGCGAACGCCACGGGCCGCGTGGACAACCCGTACGCCGGCGCCCGGGTCTACGTGAACCCGGAGTGGTCCGCGCGGGCCGCCGCCGAGCCGGGCGGGGCCGCCGTCGCGGACCAGCCCACCGCCGTGTGGCTGGACAGCATGGCCACCGTGCACGGCTCGAACGGCCGGATGGGCCTGCGCGACCACCTGGACGAGGCGCTGCGCCAGGGCGCGGACCTGGTCCAGGTCGTGCTCTACGACATCCCGGGCCGGGACTGCGGGCGGCTCAGCAGCAACGGCGAACTGGCCTTCGACCAGCTGCCGACCTACCGCGCCGAGTTCGTCGACCCGATCGCCGAGGTGCTGCGCGACCCGGCGTACGCGGGCCTGCGGGTGGTCGCGGTGGTCGAGCCGAACTCGCTGCCGTTCATGGTCACGCACGTGCCGCCGAGCTCCGAGTGGACCTCGCTCTGCGAGCAGGTCAGGGCGTCCGACGCGTACCACCAGGCGATCGGGTACGCGCTGGCGCGGCTCGGCGCGATCCCCAACGTCTACAGCTACCTGGACGTCGGCCACCACGGCAACCTGGGCTGGGACGACTACCGCGCGGCGTTCGTCCAGGTGCTGGCGCGGGCGGCGGGCACGGCGGGCAGCACGTTCGCGGACGTGCACGGGTTCGTGGCCAACACGTCGAACTACTCGGTGCTGGACGAGGTCCACCTGACCAAGACCTCCGTCGGGGGCCGGCCGATCCTCCAGAGCCGGTGGGTGGACTGGAACCCGTTCATCGACGAGCTGTCCTACGCCGAGGCGCTGCGCCTCGAACTGGTGGCGGCCGGGTTCGACCCGGGTGTCGGCGTGGTGGTCGACACCTCGCGCAACGGGTGGGGCGGGCCGAACCGCCCGACCCGGGCGAACGACGCGACCTTCGACGTCGACACCTACGTGAACTCCGGCCGGCTGGACCGCCGGCTGTGGATCTACAACTGGTGCAACCAGGTCGGCGCGGGACTGGGCGAGCGGCCCGTCGCGTCGCCCGTGCCCGGCGTGGACGCGTACGCGTGGGTGAAGCCGCCGGGCGAGTCCGACGGCGCGAGCAGCCCGCTGCCCTACCCCGGTGAGAACCACAACCGGATGTGCGACCCGAACTACAACAGCTGGCCCGGCGCGTCGTACCGCCCGACCGGGGCGTGGCCGAACACGCCGCCCGCCGGGCAGTGGCACTCGGCGGGTTTCCGGGAGCTGCTGGCGAACGCGCACCCGCCGTTGTGAGCCGGGTCGGGTGCGACACGGGCGATTACGCTGGGGTCATGTCCGCCATGGCCCCAGCGCGCACCGAGTCCGACCTGTCGTTCCTGCTCGACCGCACCAGCCACGTGCTGCGCACGCAGGTGGCGGCGGCGCTGGCCGAGATCGGGCTGACCGCGCGCATGCACTGCGTGCTCGTGCACGCCCTGGAAGAGGAGCGCACGCAGATCCAGCTGGCCGAGATCGGCGACATGGACAAGACCACCATGGTCGTCACGGTCGACGCGCTGGAGGGTGCGGGCCTGGCCGAGCGGCGGCCGTCGGGCACCGACCGGCGGGCCCGGATCATCGCGGTCACCGCGAAGGGCGCCGAGGTCGCCAAGCGGAGCCAGCAGATCGTCGACGGGGTGCACCGGGCGGCGCTGGGCGCGCTGCCCGAGGACGAGCACGAGGTGCTCCTGCGGGCGTTGAACCGCCTGGTCACCGGCCACCTGGGCACTCCGGTCGCGGCGCCGTCGAACGCCCGGCGGGCCCGCGAGAGCACCAAGTAGAACCGAGGAAGATTTTCTGCAAAAAACTATCTATTAGCGCTCCCTGTTCCCGCTTGAACAGGAGAGAGCCGTGGCGCCCACCCTTGGAGCACCGCGCACCGCGCACCGCGCACCGCGCACCGGCCGCCGGTGGGCATCCGCACCGTGGTCGAGGAGCACGCGTGGCTCTGTGCGCGAGCGAGCACGCGGCCGTGTGAGCAGCGGCACCCGGTCACGGCGGGTCCAGGCCGGGCGCGGCCGATAGGATCGTTTTGGTTGCTAACCAATTGTCCGGTCACCGTCGACTCGGTACAGGTGACAGGAGTCTTCCGCATGGCCACGACCGTCGAGCCCGCCGCGATCCACCGGGGCGGGGCGGTGGGCGCGCTCGCGCTGGGCGGGTTCGCCATCGGCACCACCGAGTTCGCCACCATGGGCCTGCTGCCGCAGATGGCGGACACGTTCGACATGTCCATCCCCACCGCCGGCCACGCCATCAGCCTCTACGCGCTGGGCGTGGTCGTCGGCGCGCCGCTCATCGCCGGGCTGGCCGCGAAGCTGCCGCGCAAGGGGCTGCTGATCGCGTTGACGATCGCCCTGGCCGTCGGCAACGGCCTGTCCGCGGCGGCGGCGAGCGGGACGCTGCTGATGGTGTCCCGGTTCGTCGCCGGCCTGCCGCACGGCGCGTACTTCGGCATCGCCGCGGTCGTGGCCGCCGCGCTGGTGCCGCCGGAGCGCCGGGGCACGGCCGTGGCCCGGATCATGGTCGGGCTCACCGTGGCCAACCTGGTCGGCGTGCCCGTGGTGACCGCCGCCGGCCAGCGGATCGGGTGGCGCGTCGCCTACCTGGCGGTGGCGGTGGTCGCGCTGGCGACCGCGGTGGCGCTGGCCCGGTGGCTGCCGCGGGTGCCCGCGGCCCGGGACGCGGGCGTGGCCGCCGAGCTGCGCGCGTTCCGCCGGCCGCAGGTGTGGTTCGCGCTGGTCACCGGCACGGTCGGGTTCGGCGGCATGTTCGCGGTCTACTCCTACATCTCGCCGCTGACCACCGAGGTCGGCGGGTTGCCCGCCGGCGCGGTGCCGTGGGTGCTCGCGGTGTTCGGGCTGGGCATGACGCTCGGCGCGACGTTCGGCGGGCGGTTCGTGGACCGGTCCGTGATGGGCGCGGTGTTCGGCGGGCTGGTCGCGGTGACGGTGGTGCTGATCGGGTTCGGGCTCACCGCCTCGTCGCCGGTGCTCGCGATCACCTGGGTGTTCCTGCTCGGGTTCACCTCGCAGGTGCTGGCCTCGGCGTTGCAGGTGCGGCTGATGGACGCCTCACCCGACGCGCCGTCGCTGGCCTCGTCGTCGAACCACTCGGCGCTGAACATGGCCAACGGCGCGGGCGCGTGGCTGGGCGGCGTCGCCATCTCCGCGGGCTGGGGCTACACCTCGACCGCGTGGGTGGGCGTGGTCCTGAGCCTGGCCGGCCTGGCGGTGGCGGGGCTGTCGGTGGTCGTCGAACGCCGGGCGGCGGTGCGCGCCTGAGAGCGCGCGAATGTAGAACTCACCTGTCCTGAACGTACGACACGGTGGTCCTGAGCGTACGACTCGCGCGGGGTGGCGCAGCCTGTCCACGGGGGTGTGCGCGATCGCGGTGTCCACGCTGTGGCTGTTCGGGCCGCTGCCGTTGATCGGGTCGCTGCCGTTGATCGGGCGGCAGCGGAAGAGGACGGCCCGGTCCGCGGAGCTCACCCGCCGGGCCGGTCAGGGGACGTGGGCACGACCAGGCCGCTCTCGTAGGCCACCACCACCGCCTGCGCCCGGCTCGACAGGCCCAGCTTGCCCATCATCCGCTTGACGTGCGTCTTCACCGTCGCCTCGCTGAGCACCAGGCGCTGGGCGATCTGCGCGTTGGTCAGGCCGTTGCCGACCAGGAGCAGCACCTCGGTCTCCCGCGCGGTCAGCGCGTCCAGCGACGGCACGTCCACCGCGGCGGTCCGGTGGTGCCGCGCGTAGGTCTCGATCAGCTGGTGGGTGATGTGCGGCGCGATCAGGATGTCGCCCGCGGCGACGGTGCGGACCGCGGAGAGGATGCGCTCCGGCGGCGTGTCCTTGACCAGGAACCCGGCCGCGCCCTCGCCCAGCGCCGTGTAGACGTACTCGGGCAGGTCGAACGTCGTCAGCACGACCACGCGCGGCGGGTCCTCGCCCGCGGCGGCCAGGATGCGCCTGGTCGCGGAGATGCCGTCCAGCACCGGCATCCGGATGTCCATCAGGACCACGTCGGGCGCGGTCGACGCGGCCAGCGCCACCGCCCGCTCGCCGTCCTCGGCCGCGCCGACCACCTCGAAGCCCGGCGCGGCGGTGAACAGGGCGACCAGGCCGGCGCGGATCAACGCCTGGTCGTCGGCCACGAGCACGCGGATCGCCGTCACGCCGCACCCACCGGCAGCCGCAGCACCACGCCGAACCCGCCGTGCGGCAGCGGTCCCGCGGCGAGCACCCCGCCGTACAGCTCGGCGCGCTCCCTCATGCCGCGGATGCCGTGCGAGGCCGGGGACGCGTCCGCCGGTCCGCCCGCGCCGTCGTCGGTGACCTCCAGGGCGAACGTCCGCTCGCCGTAGTGCAGGTCGATGCGCGCGCTCGCCGGACCCGCGTGCTTGAGCACGTTGGTCAGCGACTCCTGCGCCACCCGGTACGCGCACAGGTCCGGCCCCGGCGGCAGGTCCCGGGCCTCGCCGCGGACCGCCACCTCCACCCGCAGGCCCGCGCCGCGCGCCCGTTCCACCAGGTCGCCCAGGGCGGCCAGCCCCGGCTGCGGCGCGCGGGCGCCCCCGTGGTCGACGCGCAGCACGTCCAGCAGGCGGCGCAGCTCCGTCAGCGCCTCGCGGCTGGTCTCGCCCACGGTCTCGATCGCCTGCCGCGCCGTGGCCAGGTCGGTGTCCAGCACGTACCGCGCCACGCCCGCCTGGAGGGA
The DNA here is from genome assembly GCF_039527585.1 of Saccharothrix xinjiangensis. Classification (NCBI taxonomy): domain Bacteria; kingdom Bacillati; phylum Actinomycetota; class Actinomycetes; order Pseudonocardiales; family Pseudonocardiaceae; genus Saccharothrix; species Saccharothrix xinjiangensis. Next base: position 534,691 of record NZ_BAAAKE010000003.1, read on the forward strand.
GATCACCGACATGTGGTGCGCCACGATGTCGTGCAGCTCACGGGCGATGCGCACCCGCTCGTCCGCCGCCGCCCGCGCCGCCCGCTCGGCCAGCCGCTCGACGCGCTCCGCCCAGCGCCGCGTGCCCTCGCCCAGCGCCCACGCGCCCAGCACCACCAGCACCGACTGGCCGATCTCCGACCACCCGGTCGACGGCACGAGCCGCACGCAGGTGAGCACCACGACGAGCGCCGCCGCCGCGGACACCACCGCGGCCACGTGCCGGGGGCGCAGCGTGGCCACGGTGAACACGCCGATCAGCGCGCCGATGCCCGCGTTCGGGTAGGTGCCGCCGTGGCCGAACCAGCTGTACGCCAGCAGCGCGCCCAGGACGACCGCGGTGACCGGCACGGGCGCGAGCTGGCGCAGGGCGACGGGCGCCACGGTCAGCGCGGCGAGCACGTGGACGAGCAGCCCTCCGCCGTGGTCGTCGACGGTGATCGCGGTCAGCCCGGTCAGCACCGCCGCCAGCAGCAGGTCCAGGCGGATCGCTCTGATTTCGGCGCGCACCGCGCCAACCTAGCCGCGCCGCGTGCGCGCCGTCGCCACCCCGGGGGCTGATCCGGCGCTACCCCCTCGGGGGTAGGCGAAGATGCCGCCCCGGGGCGACGACCGCGGCCGCCCGCGCCCCTAGCTTTGGGCGGCATGAAGCGATTCACGGTGGCATTGATGGTCGCGGTGCTCGGCGCCGCCACGGCCGGCGCGGCGAGCGCGCACCCCGGCTCCCGGACCCTCCAGCGGCACGCCGACGCGCTGCTCGCCCAGGGCGCGCCCGGCGTGCTGGTCGAAGTGGACACCCCGCGCGGGGAGGTCCGGGTGCGCAGCGGGTACGGGAACGTGGCGCGGAGGACGCCGGTGCCGTGGGACGCCAAGTTCCGCATCGGCAGCTACACCAAGACGTTCGTGGCGGCGACCGTGCTCCAGCTCGTCGGCGAGCGCCGGCTGTCCCTGGAGGACACCGTCGAGCGGTGGCTGCCCGGCGTGGTGGCGGGCAACGGCAACGACGGGTCGCGGATCACGGTCCGGCAGCTGCTCCAGCACACCAGCGGCCTGCGCAACTACACCGGGCTGATGCCGGAGCTGGCCCTGGAGGAGGCCTTCCTGCGCAACCGGTTCAAGACCGTGACCCCCGAGGAGGTCGTCGCACGCGCGGTCGCCGGGCCGCCCGACTTCCGGCCCGGCCAGGGCTGGAGCTACTCCAACACCGGCTACGCGCTGGCGGGCATGATCGTCGAGCGGGTCACCGGGCGCACCTGGCAGCAGGAGGTGCGCGACCGGATCGTCCGGCCCCTCGGCCTGCGCGACACCTCCCTGCCCGGCACGTCGCCGTTCATCCCGCGCCCGCACGCCACCGCGTACCAGCGGTTCGCGGAGAAGGGCATGGACGCGGACCCGAACGACCCGAGGTACGGCGAGGCCGTCGACGTGACCACCTACAACCCGTCGTGGGGCGGCGCGGCGGGCGACATGATCAGCACCACCGACGACGCCAACCGGTTCCTGCGGGCGCTGATGAGCGGCGAGGTGCTGCGGCCGGACCTGCTCGCGGAGATGACGAGGACCGTGCCCGCGACGCGGTTCGACCCGGTGTGGCCGGGCGCGCGGTACGGCCTGGGGTTGATGTGGGCGCCGAACGCGTGCGGCGGCCACTGGTTCCACGGCGGCGACATCCACGGCTTCATGACCCGCAACGGCGTCACGTCGGACGGGTCGCGCAGCGTGGTCGTGTCGGTCAACACGGATTCGCTGGTGCCGGAGCCGGGCGCGCCCGCCCTCGACGGCGACCCGGCCTCCGAGCTGGTCGAGCACGCGCTCTGCGAGCTGCGCTGAGGGACACGGCGCCGAGGGGCACGGCGCTCCCGCTGGAGAGCTCCAGCCGAAGAAGTCGCCGCGCCACCCGGTGTTCGCCACCCGGCGTTCACCGGGGGGTCGCCGGGGCGGTGCAGGATGCGCCGACCCCGAACGAGGTTGGAGGCCCCCGGTGGCCCGTCCCGCACGCGTCGTCGCGGTGCTGTTGACCTGCGCCACGGCCACGTCGCTCCTGACGTCGCCCGCGACGGCGACGGCGCACCAGCGGTTCCAGCGCGTCGACACCATGCCCGTCCACGCCAACAGCTCCGCGGAGCAGCACACGGCCGCGGAGATCGCGGCGGCCACCGCCGACGGCCGGACCGTGGTCTACACCGACTCCCCCGCCCGGCGGATCGGGTTCGCCGGCCTCGACCGCGGGGGCGCGCTGCGGCCCACCGGCGTGCTCGACGTCCCGGGTGAACCGACCTCGGTGGACGTCCTCGGGCGGCTGGCGCTCGTCGCGGTGAACACCTCGGCGTCCCGCGCCGAGCCGTCCGGGGCGCTGCTCGTCGTCGACGTCGACCGCCGCGCCGTGGTGGCCCGGCACGACCTCGGCGGGCAGCCGGACTCGATCGACGTCGCCCCCGACGGCCGGTACGCCGCCGTGGCGATCGAGAACGAGCGCGACGAGGACGTCGCCGAGGGCGCGATCCCCCAGGCGCCGGCCGGTTTCCTGGCCGTCGTGGAACTCCGGGGCGACCCCTCCGCGTGGCGGGCGCGGCGCGTGGAGCTGACCGGGCTGGCCGAGGTCGCGCCGGGCGACCCGGAACCGGAGTACGTGAGCGTCAACGGCCGCGGCCAGGCCGCCGTGACGTTGCAGGAGAACAACCACGTCGCGATCGTGGACCTGCGCTCCGCCCGGGTGGTGAACCACTTCTCCGCGGGCGCGGTGACCGTCCGGGGCGTCGACACCGCCGACGACGGCCGGGTCGACCCGACGGGCACGATCACCGCGGCGCGCGAGCCCGACGCCGTGGCCTGGTTGGACGACCGCACGCTCGCCACCGCCGACGAGGGCGACTACGTGGGCGGTTCGCGGACCTGGACGGTGTTCGACGCGGCGTCCGGCCGGGTGGTGTTCTCGTCGGGCAACGAGCTGGAGCGGGTGGCGATCCGGCAGGGCCAGTACCCGGACGGCCGGTCCGACAACAAGGGCGCGGAACCCGAGGGCCTGGCCGTGGCCACGTTCGGGCGCACCCGGTACGCGTTCGTCGGCCTGGAGCGGGCGAACCTGGTCGCCGTCTACGACGTGACCGACCCCCGCCGGCCCCGGTTCGCGCAGGCCCTGCCGACGGGCGTCGGCCCGGAGGGGCTGCTGCCCATCCCGGCCACCGGCACGCTGGTGGTGTCGGCCGAGGAGGACGCGGCGGACGACGGCGTGCGGTCCTCGCTCACCTCGTACCGGCTGACCGGGCTGCCGCTGCCGGTGTCGCTGGCGCGCAACCAGGGCTCGCCGTCGATCGTCTCGGACGGCATCGCGTTCGGCGCGCTCTCCGGGCTCTCGGGCATCCCCGGCAACTCCCGCGACGCGGTCGCGGTGACCGACTCGGCCTACGCGCCGACGCGCGTGCTGACCGTGGACACCCTGGCCGCGCCCGCCCGCGTCCACCGCGAGCTGACCCTCACCCGCGGCGGGGAGCCGGTCGGGTACGACGCGGAGGGCGTCGCGGCCCGCCACGGCGGCGGGTACTGGCTGGCCGCCGAGGGCGACGGGAAGTCCCTGCCGAACCTGCTGGTCGAGGTCGCCGCGTCGGGCGCGGTGACGCGCGAGGTGCCGCTGCCCGCCGACCTGGCCGCGACCGCGACGGGCAACGGCTTCGAGGGCGTGACCACCACCGGGCGCGGCGCGGGCGAGCAGGTCTGGCTGGCCGTGCAGCGGGAGTGGCGCGCGGACGTGCCGGGACAGGCCACCCTGGCCCGCTTCACCCCGGCGACGGGCGAGTGGGCGTTCGCCGCGTACCCGCTGGACGCCGCCGCCACCGGGTGGGTCGGGCTGTCCGAGGTGACCGCGCTGGGCGACCGCGCGCTGCTGGTGCTGGAGCGGGACAACCAGCGCGGCGGGGCGGCGCGGACCAAGAAGGTGTACCGGGTGGAGCTGACCGGCCTCGCGCCGACCCCGGCCGGCCGGCCGAAGCCGCTGGTGGCCAAGCGGCTGGTCCGCGACCTGCTGCCCGCCCTGACCGCCGGCGGCGGCGTGGCGCACGACAAGCCGGAGGGACTGGCCGTGGTGGGCGGGCGGCTCGTGGGCGCGGTCGACAACGACGGGCTGGAGGACGCGCCGGGCGAGTCGGTGTTCCTGCGGCTCGGGTGGGTGCGCTAGGGGCAGGTCTTCGCCGGCGGCGTCGCGGCGACCACCCGGGACGGGACCGTGCGGAGGCTCACGAGTCGCCCTCGGGGCGCTCGACCCGCCACTCCGCCCCGCAGCCGCGCAGGACCGCGTCGGCGGGCATGCCGTCGTGCGCGTAGCCGCACTCGCAGAACAGCGGCTCCGAGTAGAGGAGGTCCGGCGGCTCCTCCTGCTTCTTGCGGAAGAATAAGCTCTTGGTCCCGGTGCCCGGGGCGCCCCACGGGTACTCGGTGGTGGTGGGGCCCTGGCAGCGCGGGCAGCGCCCGGTGACGGTGGTCGTGCGGGTCTCTCGGTCCTCGTGCCGGGTGAAGCCCTCGGCCACCGGGCCCAGGCGCTGCCGGCGGTAGGCGAGGGTGAAGTCGTGCTCGGTCAACGGGATCGGTTTTCCTCGTGCGTCGGAGCGGAGGGGGACAGGGCGGAGAGGTCCGGGGCGGAGAGGTCCAGGCCGAACATGTCGGCGTAGTGGCGCAGGCGGTCCACCACCCACTCCTCGGACTCCCCCACCTCGTCCGCCACGAAGGTGACGTGGGCCGGGTCGACCGCGCCGGTGATGGCGGGGAGCTTGCCGTCCAGGTGGTGGGAGAGGATCGCCAGGTCCTGCCAGCGCGGGATCTCGTCGGGGAAGTGGGTGACCCGGGGTTCGGGCATCAGCTCCAGGTACGGGCGGATGCGATCCCAGGTGCGGCTGATCGGTTCGCCGAGCCGGGCCGCGATGCTGACCAGGTCCAGCGGGAGCAGGGGTTCGTCGGACCGGGTGAGGCGGTACTCGTCGTCGAGTGCGAGCAGGTCCCGGGCATCGACGGTGATCTTCTTGAGGTCGTCGACCATCCTCGGCGGGAGTTCGGGGAGGAGTGCGCCCATCGGTCGGAACGACTCCAGCCGTTCGTATGCGGTTCCGACGTCCAGTCCGGTCGTCCGCGCGTAGAGGGCCAGGTCGATCGCGGTAACCGGAAGCCACACCGGGACCTCGTCATCTTCGTAGGATTCCTTCCCGCTGCTGAGCAACGCCCGTTCTTCCCGCCAGGTTGGCCGGATCCCGCGAAGCTCGTCGGGCACAACCGGAACGGGAAACCCAAAATGCACGGCTTCGGCTGCCACCAGTTCACGTACGCCCCCCAGCGATTGCCCCAGCCCGACAGCCGCGGAGAACAGCGCATTTGAAGTCGGCGCCGCGATCATCCCCCTCGACGCCCAGGCCGGGTTGACACCGCTCAGCGCGTACCTGGCCTGCATGGTGAGCCCGTCCCACTCCGTGATCAGTCTGATGTCCCCCTGAATCTCGATACCCGTCCGCCGCAGTTCGTCGACCAGTCCAGGCACTTCCTTGACGTCGAAATCACTGGGAAGCGCGCTCGCCAACTCCCACAAGCCGAAGCCCTTCTCGACAGCGGTATCGAGTTCACGGGCTTTCCGCACCACGGCCCCGGCGGCCGGCGAGAGCACCGCACCGGCGAGGTCCGACCCGCTCCAGCGGCGAGCACAGCGGGTCTTCACCTCCTCCGCCGCGCCGGCCAGCACCTCCTCCGCTTCACCGAGCGTGATGTTCCTGCCTGCCGCCAGGTACAGGACGTCTCCCCAACCCTGCTCCCTGATCTCACCGTTCCGGTCGACCAGGAGATGCACGAGATCGGCCTCCAGCACCATCAACTTCCGAACTTCCTCGGCATCGGGCACGTGCCAACCGAGCCATTGGAAACGGCGCAGGCAGTCGAGGACATCACCCACCTCGAAGCCGTGTTCCACGCAGATCTGTCGTACATCCGCGGCGTGCTCGACCCTTCCCACGGGGCGCATGGGCGCTCCACTGCCCATAATCAACAACATCGCCACCTCATCTGCGGTGCAGACATGACGCCGGTGGTACGGTGGGACTTCGGGGATGACCACTTGGCGCAATGGGGCGTACCGGGCGAAGCGCTCGACCAACCAGCCCAGAGGACGACTCAAGCGCTGGGAAGCGAACACCAGGTTCCTGGTGATCACTCTGCCGTGCCGCATCGCATCACCGACCAGGAGCTCGACGAATTCCTTGTCGAACTTGTCCGGGCACCAACTCAGATATCCGCTTCTGACCGGTGGCGGCGCCAACATGGGATGGGCGATGCGGAGCCGGCGCAGACTTCGCACCGTCTCGGCGACCGTCATGGACCGAAGCCTCGCCTGGCCGACGACACCAATCCACGTCAAGCCGTATTCCGTGATCAAAGCGGTGTCATCCGGTTCGGGGAAAGGGTGACCGGTGAGAGACTCCGGAGCGACCCACGACTCGGTCCCCGGCCGCTTGCCCAGCACCGCTACTCGCCACGGCGAGACGTAGCGCGTCGAGCCCTGAGGCAGAGCGGATGTCCGGCTCTGCACCACCAACCGGTCGGCCGGGAAGATGCCGATGACGTCCAGGTCCCGGAGGGTGTCGCCGGTGGCGCTCTCCCGGACCTGGAGCCCCTTGCCGCGCACCTCCTGCCACAGCTCTCGGGTGGCCACCGGGCTCTTCTCCGCCAAGCTCCACAACCACTGCATGGTGAAACCCGGCCACTCGGGCAGGCGCCGCGCGCCTTGTCGCCAGTTCCGCCGCGCCCACTCCTCGTCGTAAGACTGCAACTCGTTGCGGCTCACGCTGAGCGTGCCGGCGTGCTCGGCGGTCAGGTTGAGGACGTACCCGTAGGTCACCTGGTCGGTCTTGATGCCGTCGCACAGGATCGCGCCCGCGCCGTTGACCCACCACAGCACACCGGGCACGGCCTCGTGCTGCGCTTCGCTCCCATGAGTCCGGTCCAGCTGGAGCTTCCCCGGCTCCCACGTCACGGGGTCGAGGTCGTCCTCGCCCACCTGGAGCTCGAACTCGCTCAGCTTGACCAGGGAGCGCAGCGTCGCGACGCACGAGACGGTGGCCAGGTCCGGGTCGTCCCTCAGGTACAGGCGCACGAGGGTCCCGCCCCCGGTGAGGTTGTCGCCTCCTCCGGTGTGCGGCTGGATGCGGAACAGGCTGCCGCTGCCCGCGATGTCCACGCGCAGCGCCTCGGCGGCCGGGACGCCGTCGACGCTGACCTGCCGGGTCACCAGGGTCATCTCGTCGGCGAGCATGAAGTAGCTGAAGACACCGATGCCGAAGCGGCTGTTCGGGTATAACCGCAGGTCCGGGGCCTTGCGCAGCCACGTCGCCTGCTCACGCCGGAACGACTTGGAGCGCTCGAACCGGCTGCCGGCCCGGGTGAAGGTGTTGGTGAGCTGCTCCAGCCCCATGCCGACGCCGTTGTCTCGGCACTCGATGAACCGACCGCGCTCGTCCTCGCCCTGCGTGATGACGATGCGGCCCCGCCACTCCTGCGGGTTCCGGTCGGTGCGGCGAAGGAACTCCCACCTCATCGCCCGGTACCGGCAGGCGTCCATCGCGTTCTGGTACAGCTCGCGGACGGCCAGCGCCGGGTCGCCGTAGAGCTGCCGCCCCATGAGCAGCCCGCGCACCTCGGTCTGGGCGAGGCTGAACCGCAGCAGCGGCACGTCGTACGCGGTCTGGTCGCCGTCCAGTTCGCGGGGGCGGACCTCGGCGGCGGTGACGCGCCTCGGCACGCCGGTGAGCAGCGCCGCCTCCGCCGGCCCGACCTGCTTGTGCGTGCGCACGACGAGGCGGTCGGCGCGGTCGGCCAGCTCCTCCAGGGCGGCGTGCAGGGCCTGGTGGGGGCACGAGACGTCCATGTGCCAGCCGTGCTCGTCGGGGTGCCAGTGGAGCGAGTCCCGCACCAGGGCGATCGCGTCCTTGGGCTCCACCTTGTCCGACACCGCCAGGTGCTCGGCGACGACTTCCGGCAGGACCCGGACGTCGACCGCCAGGGCGCTCGCCGCGCGCAGCAGGGCCGCCAGGGCGGACTCGTGGAGGACCTGGTGCCCCTCCGGCAGCCACACCTTGCGGGTCTTGCCGTCGGGGCGGTCCTGCGGGGGTTCCACCCCCATGCCGGCGGCCAGCCTGCACAGGACGCCGGCCAGCTCGCCCGCCTGCCCCTCGTCGGCGCCGAGCACGGCTCGGGCGAACGCGGCGGCCGGTGCGCGCGGGACGGGCTGGTCGTCGGTCTCGAAGCGCTCCGCGATCCACTGGTCGACCAGCCACGACGCGACGGCCTGGCGGTCGGCGAGACCGCGGCGGCCCGCAGCCAGCTTGTCGGTGATGTGGGCGTGCTGGTCGTAGACCTGTTCCAGGTGCTTGCGGAGCGGCCCGGCCCCGGTCACCCGGTCCGGCCGCATCGGGTCGACCTCGGCGGCCTGGCCGCGCAGCGCCGCCCAGGCCGCTTCGCGCAGGAGCACCGCCGCGACGAGCACCGCCACCTCCACCGCCGACAACCGGGGCGGTGAGGGGGCCAGCTCCTCCAGCCGGGTCAGCAGCCGGGGGACGAAGTCGTCGTCGGTCCACGGGTCGGGCAACCGGGTGTGCGCGTCCTGCGCGGCCCTGGCGGTGGTCCCGACGAGCGCGAGCAGCCCTTCCCGCAGGCGCGGCACGAGTCCCCCGCACGGTTGCGCGAGCGCCCACAGCCGCTCGTCGTCGACCGCGGCACGCCACTCCTCCAGCAGGTGGCGCCCGTCGCAGATCTCCGCGGCCCGGGTCTCCGCCTCCAGGTCGGCGCCGTAGCGGATCTGGACGTGCTGGGTGAGCCGGTGCCCGCGGGCCAGGCGCTCGGTGGCGAGCCGCGCCGCCCGGTGGACCTCCTCCACGGTGCGCGGGGCCGACAGCGCGGACAGCGCCTCGACCAGCCCCCGGGTGAAGAAGCTGCCGTCGGCCGAGTAGCCGCAGCTCTCGCCCACACCGCAGCCGACCAGGACGGCGAACCGGCCGGCCGGTGCTCCGCGCTCGATCCGCGTGCCGAACGCCGCCTCCCGGCCGTGCTCGACGTCGCGGCACGCGTCGATCAGCCACAGGACCGTGCCCGCTCGGCATTCCTCCAGGTAGTCGCTGATGTCGGCGGGCAGCAGGGACTCGCGGTAAGGGCGGGTCCACTCCCCCTCGCGCGGCGCTCGCGCGTCGGCGGGGACCAGGTAGTCCTCGTCCCCGATCCGCACGCCGTGGCCGGTGAAGTAGATCAGCAGCGTGCTGCCCTCGGGCGCGTCCCGGGCGGTTTCGAAGATGCGCGTGCCGATCTCCGACCGACCGGCCCCGCTCAGCGCCCGGACGTCGTAACCGGATTCCGCGAGCGCCGCTCGCATCCCGTCGAGGTCGGACCGCACCGGTTCGTCCAGCGGTTCGAACCGGGACGAGGCGTCGGGCGCGTGCGGCACCCCGATCAGCAGCGCAATCCGCTCCGCGTCCATCCGCGCAAGCCTAGGACAGGCGGCACCCGGCTCCGCGTCCCGGCGCGCGGGCGGTCATGATGGGTGCGTGGAGTCCACCCGTGTGGACCGCTGGCTGTGGGCGGTCCGGCTGACCAAGACCCGGAACGACGCCGCCGACGCCTGCCGCGGCGGGCACGTGCGGGTGAACGACCGACCGGCCAAGCCCTCCGCCACCGTGGTGCCCGGTGACGAGGTGCGGGCGCGGGTCGGGACCACCACGCGGGTGGTGGAGGTCGTGCGGGTGATCCAGAAGCGGGTGGGTGCGGCGGAGGCCGTGGCCTGCTTCATCGACCGGACGCCCAAGCCGCCGCCCGAGGCGCTGGTGCCGGTGGCCCGCCGGGAGCGGGGCGCGGGGCGGCCGACCAAGCGGGAGCGCCGGGTGCTCGACAGGTTCCGCGAGCAGGGGTCCTGACGCGGCGGGCCGGACCCCGGGTGGGGGTCCGGCCCGCGGCGGCTCAGGCGGTGGCGCCGGTGACCGAGGCGCCGGACCTGGTGACGTGGTAGGTCACCTTCGCGCCGCTCCAGTAGTGGAACGTGAGCGTCACCCGTGCGTTGTCGGTGACCTCGGCGAAGAAGTCCGAGGTCAGCGTGGTGACGCCGGTGGTGTAGTTCGGCGCGAACGTGCGGTCGAACTCCTTGAACGACGTCCAGTTGTGCGGGCCCGCGTTGGAGCCGTCGGCGTACTTGGCCTCCATGGTGGCCAGCAGGTCGCCGCGGAACGCCGTCGGGATCGCGAACGACGCGGTCGTGCCGGTCGCGTTCCGGAGCACCGGGGTGTCGTGGGTGAGCAGGTTGATCCGCCACGGCACGCCCTGCGAGAACCTCGCGTGCAGCACCGCGTTGACCCCGTAGTCCCGGGCGCCGCTCAACCGGGTGAGCAGGGACGCGCTGAGGGTCAGCTGGTCGCCCGACACCGTGTAGTCGGTGCCGCGCACCAGTTCGGTGTTCCCGTGGCGCAGGCCGGAGAACGAGGTGCCGTTGGTGTTCAGGGTGATCGTCTTGGCCGTGATGGCGCTCGACTTCGCGGTGAACACCTGGTCGGTGGACGCGGTGCCCGACCGGGTCGTCCAGCTCGACTTGACCTGGGCGAACAGCTCGGGGTCGCTCCACTGGAACGAGGTGCGGCCGAAGTGCTGGCCGTTGTCCCACAGCATGGTGGTGATCTTCTTGGCCTTGGCGTAGTGGCCCAGGTACTCGAAGAACTTCAGCTTCTCGCCCTGCTGGATGGTGCCGGTGTGCCGGTCGAAGCCGAGCAGGCCGAACTCGCCGAGGATGACCGGGACGCCGCGGGCGACGAAGCCGTTGTGCACCCGGTCGAACGCGGCGACCAGGTCCTGCTGCGCGGTGGCGTCGAAGCGCGTGCCGCCCGCCACGTTCACGCTGAACGGCCAGTAGCCGTAGTAGTGGACGGTCGCGATGATGTTGCGGTCGTTCAGCGTGGCGAGGGTGGCGTTCAGCTCGTCCACGCGGGCCTGGTCGGCCGAGGTGTGCAGGGTCGGCAGGACGAGCAGGCGCGTGGCGTTGCCGCCGCCCGAGCCGCGCACGATGGAGTGGAACGAGGTGTTCAGCTGGTGGAGCAGCTCGGCGTTCTGCGCGTCGCCGGAGCTGTTGGTGAACTGCGGCTCGTTGACGCTCTCGAACACCAGCTTCGAGGAGGAGTCGCGGAACGCGGAGGCGATCTGCGTCCAGGTCGCGTTGTAGCGGGCGAGCACGCCGTTCCGGTCGGCGGGCATGGCCGCGATCCACTGCCACGAGTCGTGGTGGATGTTGATCATCACGTAGAAGCCGTCCGCCAGCGCCCAGCCGACGACCTCCTTGACCCGGTTCAGGTAGGCCGCGTCGATGGTGTAGCCGGGCGCGCCGCCCTGGTGCTGGCCCCAGGTGACGGGGATGCGGATGCTCTTGTAGCCCTGCGCCTTGATGTTGTCGAGCAGCGCCTCGGTCACGCGCGGGTTGCCCCACGAGGTCTCGTCGTCGCCCGTGGCGTCGAAGGAGTTGCCGAGGTTCCAGCCCGGCTCCATCGCGGCGACCGCGGCCATCGCGTCACCCGCGGGCGGGTTCGTCGTGGTCGTCGTGGTCGTGGTCGTCGTCGTGGTGGTCGTGCTGGTGCTCGTGGTGGTCGTGGTCTGCCCGGTGCAGGTCACGCCGTTGAGCGCGAACGCCGACGGCGCCGTGTTGGCGCCGGTCCACGTGCCGTTGAAGCCGAAGGAGGCGGTGGCGCCGGTGGCGATCCTGGCGTTGTAGCCGACGTTGGCCGCGGTGACGGTGGCCCCGGACGCGGTGACGGTGGCGCCCCACGCCTGCGTGACCTGCTGGCCCGACGGGAAGGACCAGGTCAGCCGCCACCCGTCGACGGGGTCGCCCAGGTTGGTCACGGCCACGTTCCCGGTGAACCCGCCCTGCCACTGCGCGGGCGTCGTGTACGCCACCCGGCACCCCGCCGCCGCCTGGGCGCTGGTGGCGGCCACCAGGCCCGTGCCCGTGACGACCGCGACGACGCCGGTCACCAGCAGGCCGAGCCACCAGCGGATCGTTCGTGTCCTGCCGCGCAAGTCGGCCATGGTGCTCCTCGTTCGTCGCAGGGGGCAGCGGGGAGGAGGGAACCGAGCGCGCGTCTGCCACCGGGCACTGCGGCGTGTTCCGGTGCTGCCTCGCAAGATGTTGACCGCGCCGCCCAGGCGGCACAAGGGTTTCGACTCAAATCGACTGGGCGCGGGCGCGGCGTCAACCCGGCGCTTCGAAATGGCGCCCGCGCGTTCGACGCGTTGTCGAATCCGTTCGACGAACGCGCCGTCGAACGCGCCGGCCGGACGGACCGGTGAAGCCCGGCCCGGTCGGGTGGAATCCGGCGCACAACGGGTACACCGTGCGCACAGGCACCGATGACACCGGAGGAGCCACCGTGGAACGAGGCAGCGCACAGCACGGCCCCGTGTTGGACGACCAGCTCAAACAAGAGGTGGAGAGCGAGCTGCGGGCCGCCGGGCCCACCCGCGTCGAGGAGTGGGGCAACCCGGAGTTCCCGGACGCGGAGGAGGCGCGCGAGCTGGGCCTGGACCAGCCCCCGCGCTCCGAGCGACCGGGGAGCTGAGCCGGGCCGGGTGGGCGGGGCCGGGTTGTCGCCCGGTCCCGCCCACCCGGCGTGAGGAGCGGTGGGACTTGCCGCTCGACCTCGCGCTCCACTGTGGAGGTCAGTCCCGCTCGGCGGTCACCCGGCTGAAGTGGAACGGGCAGTGCGTGCCGCCCGTGCCGATGGTGGTCGCCCGCTCGAACCGGAAACCGTGCCGGTCCGGGTCGATCGCGTCGATCCAGTTCCGGTCGAACTCGCACATCACCGGCGCCAGCTCCGGCGCGGCGTTCGCGACGAGCACGTCGTAGTAGAAGCAGCGGTGCACGTCCGCGTGGAACCGGCGGTCGTCGTCGACCGGGTGCCGGAAGGCGAACCCCGCGCCGAACGAGGTGGTCTCGCGGGACTTGGCCAGCGCGACCATCGCGCGGTACGGGTCCGGCTCGGCGTCGAGGGCCGCCCGGACGGACTCCCGCACGACGGGGGCGAGCGGTTCGACGAAGGCCGCGCGCACGACCTCCACGGCCCCGTCGTCGCCGAGGTGGGGGCGCAGGAGCTCCCAGGCGGCCACCAGGACCAGGGTCATGCGCAGGTTGTGGCGGGCGGGTTCGTCCACGACCAGGCGCCGGTTGGCGATCACCAGGCGCTCGTGCCGGTCGCGGACCGCGGCGGGGAGGTCGTCGGGCAGGCCGCGTTCGCGGGCCACTGCGGCGAGGTGCTCCAGGACGCCGTCGACGACCGCGGCGGTGTCGGCGTCGGGGTCGGGTGCGTAGTGGTCGGTGGTCACGTCTCGTGGTCCTTCCGGGACGGGCCTGGTCCCGGGAGCGGACGCGGAGCCGCGCGGGGGCGGACCGGCCGTGCTCGCGACCAGGCGAGCACACCGGCGCACTCCACCGACCTACCGGCGCCGACGAGCTTCGTGTGTTTGTTGGCGCTGCCATGCTACGCACGTGACGGGGTCGTGGTTCGCCCACAACCCGTCTTCCCGCTGCGGCCGAACGGGCGGGACGCGCTGCGCCGAACAGCGGACGGCACGGCCGGGCAGCGGAGCGCGCCGACACCCGGATGGTCCTATTAGGACGGAAAGCCTGGGCCGCGCGCAGCAGCCCGGTGCGACGATCGCGAACGCGACCCCCGTTACCTTCTTCGTGGTTCCTGATCAAGGAGCTGTGGTCGCCGGGTCCGGCATGACTTACGCCCCCAGTCGAAGGCATGATCCGGGGGGTGG